>NZ_LZJF01000062.1 GCF_001666835.1 Mycobacterium sp. E3251
CCCGCTGCCGGCCCTGGCGACGAGGTTTAGCTTGACGCCGATCTGGGCGAGACTGTGCTGCGCGATCTGGGCGAACTGGCGGCTGCCCTGGGCGTCGTAGAACAGGTCGCGGATGACCAGCGGGCGGCCGTCCTTCTCGCGGAATTGGCCGTTGAGCTTCCAGCCCAAGGCGTCGAGCTCCCGCTTGGCCGCGTCCGGGTCGTACGGGAGGACGGCGCTGTTGTCCTGGTAGCCCTTCTGCCCCGCGACATAGATGTGGTTGCCCAGCGCCACTGGATCGCTGGTGAGGCCGTATTGGACGACCTTGGCGATGGTGCGCCGGTCGATGCCCTTGGCTACGGCGAGGCGCAGCGCCCTGTCGGCCAGGATCGATCCGGGGGCCCCGTTGAACGTGAAGTGCGACCACGCGGGGGCCGGGGCTCGCCGGATCGAGATTCCCTTCGTGCGCTGCGCGATGGTCAGCTGGTCGACCGTACCGACGCCCGATGCGTCGATGGTGTTGTTCTGCAGTGCGGGCAGCCGCGCGGCGTCATCCAGCACCAGATAGGTGATGTTGTCCAGGCGGGGACGGGCGCCCCACCATTTCGGGTTGCGGGACAACACGATCCGTTGGGTGGTGCGGTCCAGCGACGTGACGATGAAGGGGCCGGCAGACGGGCCGGGCCCATCGAGTTGGCCCTTGTTGAACGCCTCCGGCGTGGCCGTGACGCTCTTGGGCAGCAACATGCCGTTGCCGGCGAACATGCCGCGCCACTCGGCGTACGGTTTGGCGAAGGTCATGACGGCCTGCCGGTCGTCGACACCCCGGGTGACCGACGCGACCCGGTCGGCTCCGCCGGGTCCCGCGATCTCGAACGTCTTGTCCGCTCCGCTCAGCGCGTGGATTTGGCTGGCGATGTCTTCCCACGTGATCGGGGTGCCGTCGGACCACACCGCCTTCGGGTTGATCGTGTAAGTCACCACCTGCGGTGCGGTGCCGGTGAGTTCGACGCTGGTGAAGTAGTCGGTGTCGACCGTGGTCGAGCCGTCGGCGCCGATGATGAATGCCCGTGGCAACGTGGCCTTCATCATGGCGGCCACTTCCGCCGAATTGCCGTCGATGTGCAGGATGTTGAAGTTGGGCGGAAAGTCGCTGAGCGCCAGCCGCAGGCTGCCGCCGTCCCGCAAGGTGGCGGGGTCCTGGGGGTTGATATCGCTGGTCGTGCCGATCTCGGCGGCGTTATGTCCGGTTTCCGGCATGACGTTGATGGCCGGTGAGCAGCCGGAGAGCGTAAGCGCCACAACGAGAACCGCCGTCGCGGCCCGCCTAGACACGGTTGCCCGGATCCGGTTGTGGCACGGCGCCCAGAAGCCGCCGGGTGTATTCGTGCTGCGGATTGCCGAACACCTGCTGGCTGTCGCCCTGCTCGACGATCGCACCGGCATACATCACCACCACCTGGTGAGCAAGGTGTTTGACCACCGAAAGGTCATGGGAAACAAACAGATACGACAGGCCGAACCGCTCCTGCAGGTCGAGCAGCAGGTTGATGATGCCGGCCTGGATGGAGACGTCGAGAGCGGACACCGGCTCGTCGAGCGCCAGGATCTTCGGTTGCAATGCCAGCGCCCGGGCGATGCCGATGCGCTGCTTCTGCCCGCCGGAGAACTCGGCCGGATAGCGGGCGGCGTCGGCCCGGCGCAACCCCACGATGTCGAGCAGCTCTGCGACGCGCGCGTTGGTCTGGTCGTTGTCGAAGCCGTTGGCCAGCAACGGTTCGGCGATCAGGTCGAACACCGGTAGGCGGGGGTCCAGCGCGGCCACCGGATCCTGGAACACCACCTGAAGGTCGCGCCGCAACGATCGCCGGCGGGAGGCGCTCAGGGTGGCGACATCGCTACCAAGCACTTCGATCGAGCCCGATTGCGGCGCAACGAGCTCCAGGATCTCGTGCAGGGTGGTCGACTTGCCGGAGCCGGACTCGCCGACGATGCCCAGCGTGCGGCCCTGGCGCAGCTCGAAACTGACACCGTCGACCGCGCGGACCTCACCGACGGCGCGGCGCAACAGCACGCCCTTCGTCAGCCGGTACGTCTTGACCAGATCGCGCACGCGCACGACGACCGTCGAGTCACCGGATTCGATTCGGGGGGCTTCCGTGTTGACCCCGTAGATGTCCGCGGCGCTGCGCCCGTTCACCCGGTCGGTGCGGATGCAGGCCGCGCGGTGATCCACCCCGACCGGGAGCAACTCCGGTTCGTCCGCGCGGCATTCGTCGATGACCAGAGGGCAGCGCGGCGCGAAGGGGCAGCCGGGCTCCAAGCTCACCAGCGACGGGGGCGCGCCGGGGATTGGGACCAGCCGAGTGCCCTGGGCGGCGTCCAGCCGGGGAACGGAGCCCAATAGCCCAACGGTGTAGGGCATTCGGCGAGCGCGGTAAAGGTCGTGCACCCCGGCGGATTCGACGACCCGGCCGGCGTACATCACCAGCGCCCGGTCGGCGAACTCGGCGACCACGCCCAGGTCGTGGGTGATGATCAGCACCCCCGCGCCGGTGACGTCGCGCGCCGTCTTGAGCACCTCGAGGATCTGCGCCTGCACGGTGACGTCCAGCGCGGTGGTGGGTTCGTCACAGATCAGCAGATCCGGGTCGTTGGCGATCGCGATCGCGATGACCACCCGCTGTCGCTCGCCGCCGGACAGCTCGTGCGGAAACGCCCGGGCGCGGCGTTCCGGCTGCGCGATACCGACCAACTCGAGCAGCTCCACGGCGCGCCGGCGGGCTGCGTTCTTGCCCACGTGCGGCTGGTGAATCGCTATCGCCTCGGCGATCTGGTCGCCGACGGTGTAGACGGGCGTCAGCGCGGACATCGGGTCCTGGAACACCATGCCGACCGTCTTGCCGCGAAACCGCGACATCGCCTCGTCCCCGAGGCCCAGCAACTCGGTGTCGTGCAACCGCACCGAGCCTCGCACCCGCGCGTATTCCGGCAGCAGGCCCATCACCGCCATCGCCGAAACGGACTTGCCCGAGCCCGATTCGCCGACCATCGCCACAACCTCACCCGGGGCGATGCTGTAACTGATGCCGCGCACCGCGGTCACCGTTTGGCCGTCCGTCGGAAAGGTGACGGCCAAGTCGCTCACCTCGAGCAGCGCGCTCACCGGGCGCCACCTCGCAGCATGCCGCTGCCGGGATCCAGCGCGTCGCGCAGGCCGTCGCCGGTCACGTTGGCGCACACCAGGATCAACACCAACACGCCCGCCGGAAACAGGAACACCCAGGGGAAGGTGGTCGCGGACTGGGTGCCATTGGCGATCAGCGTGCCCAGTGACACGTCGGGCGGCTGAATGCCGAAACCGAGAAAGCTGAGCCCGGTCTCGGCCAGGATGGCCGAGGCGACGTTGAGGGCGGCGTCGATGATCAAGATGGAGGCCACGTTCGGTACCACGTGGCCGAGGATGATCCCTCGGCTGGACACCCCCATGTACCTTGCGGCCCTGATGAATTCGCGTTCACGCAGACTCATGGTCATGCCGCGCACCATGCGTGAGCTGATCATCCAGCCGAATCCGGCCAGCAGCAAGACGAGCATCAGGATGTTGGCCGAGCTCTTGGTTCGCGGTGTGACAATCGCGATGAGGATGAAGCTGGGCACCACCAGCAGCAGGTCGACCAGCCACATCAGCGCGCGGTCGCGCCAGCCGCCGAAATAGCCGGCGATCGAACCGACGGTGGCGGCGATGCCGGTTGAGATGACCGCCACGCAGACACCGATCAGCATTGACTTCTGCATGCCGCGGAGGATTTGCGCCAGCAAGTCCTGCCCGAGTGCGTTGGTGCCCAACCAGTGCCGGCCGTTCGGCGGTTGCAGCAGGGCCTCGAAGTCGAGGTCGTCATAGGAATACGGCAGCACCGCAGGCAGCGTGTAGCAGCCGACGAAGAGCAGCACCAGCAGCGTCAGCGACACGACGGCCAATCGGTTGCGAACGAACCTGCGTAGCACGAGGGTCCGGCGCGAGGTGAATCGCGATGCCTTCGGGTCCGAGAGTCCCTGAGCGCCTTCCACTTTGGGCTCGGTTGTCATGACACCCGCACCCTCGGATCGAGAGCGGCGTAGAAGACGTCGGAGAGTAGCCCGGCCAGCAGCACCACCGTGCCCGAGAACAGTGTGATCGCGGCGATTATGTAAGTGTCCTGTGTGGCGATGCCCTGCACCAGCCATTCACCCATGCCATGCCAGCCGAAGATCTTTTCGACGAACACCGCACCGGTGACCAGCCCGGCCACCCCGTAGGCGAACAGGGTGGCCAACGGTATCAGCGCCGTACGCAGCCCGTGTTTGACCAACGCGCGCCGGCGAGTGAGCCCTTTGGCGCGCGCGGTGCGAATGAAATCCTGGCCCAGAACGTCGAGCATCGCGTTGCGCTGATAGCGGCTGTATCCGGCGGCGGCGGCCAAGGTCAGGGTCAGGGTGGGCAGGATCAAATGCCGCAACCGGTCCACCAACTGGTGTCCGAGCCCGCCGCTCACCCCGGGCGAGGTTTCGCCGGTGTAATCAAACAACTGCACACCCAAAGCCCAGTTCACTCGCAGTGCAGCCAGGATCAGCAGGCTGGCGATGACGAACGTCGGGGTGCTCAGGACCAGCAGCGCCACCATGGTGACGAGGCGGTCACTGAGTCGGTATTGGCGGATGGCTCCCCAGGCGCCGGCCACGATGCCCAGTACCGTGCCGGCCAGCGACCCGACGACCAGGAGCCGCAGGGTGACCCCGACGCGGCGCCAGAGGGTGGCGCCGACGGGCTGTCCGGTGATCGTCTTGCCGAAGTCGCCGCGAACCGCGTGCGAGGCCCACTGCGCGTAGCGGATCGGTATCGGCTTGTCCAAGTTGAGTGCGTGAGCTTTGGCGTCGATCACCGACTGCGGCGGCCGAGGACTGCGCTGCAACAGGCTGTCGAGTGGCCGGAACGCGACCGACGTCAGGCAGAACGTCAGAAACGACGCCAGCGCCAGCAGCACGACGTAGTTCAGCAATCGGCGCGCCAAGAAGCGGATCATCCCCGACCGCACCGCCCGCCTCGCATTGGGACAGGTTAACGAGCCGGCCCCGTCCTTGTGATCCGGCTGATTCTCATGAGTGAATTACGAGTGGTTCGTTGCTACTTTCGGGCCGCGATATCCCGAGGAGGCGTGCGTGACGGTTACCGATGACTACTTGGCGAACAACGCCCAATACGCGAGCGGTTTCCATGGCCCGCTGCCGATGCCGCCGAGCAAACACGTGGCGGTGGTCGCGTGTATGGACGCCCGGCTCGACGTCTACCGCCTCCTCGGCCTCAACGAGGGGGAGGCGCACGTCATCCGCAACGCCGGCGGGGTCGCCACCGACGACGTCATCCGCTCGCTTGCGATCAGCCAGCGGCTGCTGGGGACCCGGGAGGTCATCCTGATCCACCACACCGACTGCGGGATGCTGACGTTCACCGACGACGACTTCAAGCGCGCGATCCAGGAGGAGACGGGCCTCAAGCCGCCGTGGGCGGCCGAGGCGTTCCCCGACGTGGGCGAGGACGTCCGGCAGTCGCTGCGCCGCATCGACAACAGCCCGTTCGTCACGAAGCATGTCTCGCTTCGCGGGTTCGTCTTCGACGTCGCCACGGGCAAGCTCGAGGAAGTGGCGCTCTAGCGTCGCCCCCTGCGCCGAGCGTGTTCTCAGGGCGAGAAATTGCCCATTTTTGCGCCCTGAGAACACGTTCGGCGATGTTCTAGCCGACCTTGTAAGTGGCGAGGGCCTTCGCGACGAGCTGGCCCTGCGCGTCGACGAGCTCCGCCTCGCAGTTGACCAGCGACCGGCCGCGCCGCAGCACCCGGCCGACCCCGATCACGTCGGTGGCCCGGGCGGGGGCCATGAAGTCCAACGCCATCGACACGGTGACGCCCCGCAGTTCCGGTGGCGCCTCGGCCCCGCACCACGCCGCCGCCATCACGGTGACATCGGCGAGCGTGGCGATAGCGCCGCCATGGACCATGTCACCGATCGTGACGTTCGACGGGTCCCACGGCAGACGCAGCCTGACCTCGTGCTCCTCCAGTTGGTCGGCGACGATGCCCAGCTTCGTGACGAACGCCGATTGGAAGAGGAATTCCGCGATGACGTCGCGGCCGCTCGGGCCGGCCGGCGCAGGGTCAGAGGTCATCCCTTCATGCTGTCGCACCAGGCATCGGCCGGAAAGGGTGGCCGCCGGTCTTGACCCGATACGTCCCATGGCCGTCCTCCCCACTTGACAACCGTCGGCGCGAACTGATGCTATGGAGGGCAAAGCTGCCAAATATGACCGATTCAACCAGGTTTACTCCGAGGAAGCTATGACCAGCGATCTGAAAGCGGCCCCCACCGCCGGCCAGTACGAGTTGAGCCATCTGCGCTCTTTGGAGGCCGAAGCGATCCACATCATCCGGGAGGTGGCCGCCGAGTTCGAGCGGCCCGTGCTGCTGTTCTCGGGGGGCAAGGACTCCATCGTCATGCTGCACCTGGCGCTGCGGGCGTTTCGGCCCGGGCGGTTGCCGTTCCCCGTGATGCACGTGGACACCGGCCACAACTTCGACGAGGTGATCGCCACCCGTGACGAGCTGGTCGCCGAGCACGGCGTGCGCCTGGTGGTCGCCTCGGTCCAGGAGGACATCGACGCCGGGCGCGTGGTCGAGCCAAAGCAGGGTCGCAACCCGATCCAGACCGTGACGCTGCTGCGCGCCATCCGGGAGAACAAGTTCGACGCGGCGTTCGGGGGAGCGCGCCGTGACGAGGAGAAGGCCCGCGCCAAGGAGCGGGTGTTCAGCTTCCGAGACGAGTTCGGCCAATGGGACCCGAAGGCGCAGCGGCCGGAGCTGTGGAACCTCTACAACGGTCGGCACCATAAGGGCGAGCACATCCGGGCCTTCCCGCTGTCGAACTGGACCGAGTTCGACATCTGGTCCTACATCGGCGCGGAGAACATCGGGCTGCCCTCGATCTATTACGCCCATCGGCGCAAGGTGTTCCGTCGCGACGGCATGCTGCTGGCGGTCGATCGGCACATGCAGCCGCGCGACGACGAGCCGGTGTTCGAGGCGACGGTGCGTTTCCGCACCGTCGGGGACGTCACCTGCACCGGATGCGTGGAATCGGAGGCGTCGACGGTGGAGGAGGTCATTGCCGAGACGGCGGTGTCCCGGCTGACCGAACGCGGCGCGACCAGGGCCGACGACCGGATCTCGGAGGCCGGGATGGAAGACCGCAAACGGCAGGGGTACTTCTGATGGCCACACCCACCACGCTGCTTCGCCTCGCCACCGCGGGTTCCGTCGACGACGGCAAGTCCACCCTGATCGGCCGCCTGCTCTACGACTCCAAGGCCGTCATGGAGGACCAGTGGGCGGCGGTGGAACAGACGTCCAAGGATCGTGGCCACGATTACACCGACCTGGCCCTGGTGACCGATGGCTTGCGCGCCGAACGCGAGCAGGGCATCACGATCGACGTCGCCTACCGCTATTTCGCCACTCCCAAGCGGAAATTCATCATCGCCGACACCCCGGGCCACATCCAGTACACCCGCAACATGGTGACGGGCGCGTCGACCGCCCAACTCGTGATCGTGCTCGTCGATGCCCGGCACGGCCTGCTGGAGCAGTCCCGCCGGCACGCCTTCCTGGCCTCGCTGCTCGGCATCCAGCACATCGTTCTCGCCGTCAACAAGATGGACCTGATCGGTTGGGACAGAGACAAATTCGAGGCCATCCGGGACGAATTCCACGCCTTCGCCGCCCGCCTTGATGTGCACGACGTGGCCACCATCCCGCTTTCCGCACTGCACGGCGACAACGTGGTGACCAAATCGGACCAGACGCCCTGGTATGAGGGTCCGGCGCTGCTGTCGCACCTGGAGGAGGTCTACATCGCCGGTGACCGCAACCTGGTCGACGTGCGTTTCCCCGTCCAGTACGTCATCCGGCCGCACACCCGCGAGCATCAAGACCACCGCAGCTACGCCGGCACCGTCGCCAGCGGTGTCATGCGTCCGGGAGACGAAGTCGTCGTTCTGCCGGTCGGCAAGACCACCCGCATCACCGCGATCGAAGGCCCGAACGGTCCAGTGGAGGAAGCCTTTCCACCGATGGCCGTGTCGGTGAGCCTTGCGGATGAGATCGACATCTCGCGGGGTGATCTCATCGCCCGGACCAACAATCATCCCCGCGTCACGCAGGAATTCGATGCCACCGTGTGCTGGATGGCCGACGACGCTGCGCTGGAGCCCGGCCGCGACTACGTCATCAAGCACACCACCCGTACCACGCGCGCGAGGGTGACCGGGCTGGACTACCGGCTCGACGTGAACACCCTGCATCGCGATAAAGCGGCAACGGCATTGCAGCTCAACGAGCTTGGCCGCATTTCGCTGCGTACCCAGGTGCCGCTGCTGCTCGACGAGTACACCCGCAACGCCAGCACCGGTTCGTTCATCCTGATCGACCCGCACACCAACGGCACCGTGGCCGCGGGCATGGTGCTGCGCGACGTCTCGGTGCAAACGGCGAGCCCCAACACCGTGCGGCACAAGTCGTCGGCCGTCGCCGAAGCCCGGCCGCGGGGCAAGACGGTGTGGTTCACCGGCCTGTCCGGTTCCGGCAAATCATCGGTGGCCATGCTG
>NZ_LZJF01000063.1 GCF_001666835.1 Mycobacterium sp. E3251
GCGATCGAGGCCATGCTGGCCAAACTGGCCGCCCCCGGGGCGTGCAACCCCGAGGACGACACCCCGATCGTGGATGCCACCCCCGATGAGGACACGGTGCGCCGCGACACCCGCTCGACAGCGCAGCGCAACCACGACGCCTTCCTCGCCGCGCTGCGCGGCCTGCTGGCTTCGGGAAAACTCGGCTCCCACAACGGGTTGCCGGTCTCGATCGTGGTCACCACCACGTTGCAGGACCTGGAGGCCGCCGCCGGCAAGGCCCTGACCGCCGGCGGCACCCTGGTACCCATGAGCGATGTGATCCGCTGGGCCGGCCACGCCCACCACTACCTCGCCATCTTCGATGGCGCCAAATCACTGGCGCTGCACCACACCAAACGAATCGCCTCCCCCGCGCAACGCATCATGCTCTACGGCAAGGACCGCGGCTGCACCAAACCCGGCTGCGACGCCCCCGCCTACCACAGCCAGGTCCACCACATCACCGGCTGGACCACCACCCGCCGCACCGACATCGACGACCTCACCCTGGCCTGCGGCCCCGACAACCGCCTCGCCGAACAAGGCTGGACCACCCGCACCAACGCCCGCGGCGAAACCGAATGGCTCCCACCACCTCACCTCGACCGAGGACAACCCCGAACCAACACCTACCACCACCCCGAACGATTCCTCCGCGACCAAGACGACGACGAACCCGATTGACGCCAGGGGCTAGCGGCGATGGCGGTGACCCGCTTCGCCCGGCTTCGCCCGGCTTCGCCGCGCTCGCGATCACCGCTGGACCTGATGGCGGTGACCCGCTTCGCCCGGCTTCGCCGCGCTCGCGATCACCGCTGGACCTGATGGCGGTGACCCGCTTCGCCCGGCTTCGCCGCGCTCGCGATCACCGCTAGGCCGGCATCACCCGGCGTACGTCGGGCCCCCACAGCGGCTGCATGCCGCCGGGCAGCGCCAACTGCGTGGTGGTGATGACCTCGGCCAGCTCGCGCAGCCCGGCGTGCACCGAACCGAGCAGGTCGGCCAGCGCGGCACGCTGCCCGTCGGCGCTGACGACTTCCAGCTCGGCGGGATGCGAGCGGCGCAGCAGGGTGGCGATCTCGTCCACCAGCCGTTCCGGGCGCGACGACCCCGACGCCCCGGGCAGATCCTTGAGGTTGGCCCGCAGCCGCTCGACTTGATACAGCAGCGACCGCGGGTTCTGCGCGTCGAACAGCATCAGCTCGGCCACGGCGGCGACGCTGACCTGGCCCACGGTGCGGCGCCGGTAGATGACCGAGGACTCGCACGCCACCAGCGTCGCCTCGATGATCGTCTGCTCGGCCGCGGGCGCACGGACGGCGGTCAACGTGGCCCGCAGCAGCGCGGTCAGCCAGAGGCCGCGTTCGATGCGCTTGCCGATGTCCATCATGGTCCAGCCTGCGTCGCGCACCATCGACTCACCGGCGACCCCCGACAGGGTGAGCATCCCGGACAGCGTCTGCACCTGGGCCGTCGCGAGTAGCGCGTCGGCCTCGGCGAGGGACTCCGGCGGCTCCCGCCGCTGAGCCAGCGCGCGCTCCACCCCGGCCAGCACCATCCAGGTGTCGTTGGACATTTGGTCGCGCACCGCCCTGGCGGCCAACGCCAACCCTTCCACCGACTGCACCAGGGACCCGGGCCGCTCGGGATCCACCGTCAGGGACCACAGGGTCGAGGGGGCGACGGCGATCATCTCCGCCCCGTCGCTGACACGGTCGTCGTCGTCGGTCCCCGTGATCCTGCCCAGCGCGGCCATCAGCACCGGCACGCATTCGCTTTCCTCGGTGTGCTGCTGATGCCGGTAGACGTGGAACCTGTCCCGGGCGACGAGCAGGAGCCGCGCCATGCTCTCCGCGCGCTCGCCGTAGCGGCCGATCCAGAACAGGTCGGACAGCACACGCGGCGAGCTGACGCCCCAGGTGCCCGCGGCCGTCTTCGCCGGCGGCGCGGGCGACGGCAGGGTCACCGTCTCGGCCCGCGCACGCTCCGTCGGGCGCACCCAAACATCCTTAGCGGCAACGGTTTGCAGCGTGTACGCGGCCGGCCCGGGCGCCAGCACATAGCCGACGCCGCCGATCATCGGGGCGTACCCGCTGCGCTGGGCCACGTTGAACAACCGGATGCCGACGCCGGCCGACGACAACACTCCGGCATGGTCGGTGGGCGCCGACGAGAATTGCGGCAGTTCCTGACCGATCCACTGCCAAGGCATCTTCTCGATCGCGGCCGCCAACCGTGTAAGCTGATATGACGAAAGGGTCGGGCCGACAAGGGTTTTGCCGCCGACGGTCGACTTCACCAGGAGCGAAGAAAGATTCGCCAGCAGGTGTGAGCATTCACCCGCGATGCCGCCCCAGTAGACCGGCGCGGACTGCAGCAGGGGCGCCTCCGAGAGCAGGCGCTCGGACAGCTCGGGCAAAAACCGAAGCAGCCCAGGGTTTTCCAATATGCCGCTGCCCAGCGTGTTGACGACGGTCACGGTCCCGCGGTGCGACGCCTCCACCAGACCGGCGACGCCCAGGCGGGAGTCGGCGCGCAGATCGAGGGGGTCGGCGTATTCGGCGTCGACCCGGCGCAGGACGACGTCGACGCGTTTCAGGGTGCCCAGCGAGCGCATCCACAGCTTGCCGTCGCGCACCACCAGGTCCGCGCTCTCCACCAACGGGAAACCCAGCAACGTGGCGAGATACGCCTGGTCGAAGGCGGTTTCGGAGAAGATGCCCGGGCTGAGCACCACCACCACCGGGTCCTGCGCGTCGTCGGGCGCGGCATCGATGAGCGCCAACCGTAGCGCCTGGGCGAACGGCGTCGTCGGTCGCGGCACGATCCGTTCGTAGAGATCGGGAACCGAGTGTGCGACGACGCGCCGGTCGGCCAGGGCGTAGCCGGCGCCCGACGGCGCCTGTGTCCAGTCGGCGTTGACCTGGAAGGTCCCGTCCGGCAGCCGGCTGACGTCGCAGGCGTGCAGGAAAAGCTGGTGATGCCCGGGCACTTCGATGCCGTTGGCCGCGCGCACATAACCGGGATGGGCGAACAACAGCTCCGGCGGCAACAGCCCCTCGGTGAGCAGGCTGCGCGATCCGTACAGGTCGGCGAGAACGGCGTCGAGCAGCCGGGACCGCTGCACCAGCCCGGCCTCCAGCACGTCCCACTCCGCGGCCGCGAGCACGAGCGGCAGCGTGTCCAAAATCCACGGCCGCGGCTCGAGGCCGTGTTCGGTGCGGTCGACGTCGGTGTAGGTGATGCCGTCGCTGTCGATCAGGCCGCGCACCACCGAGCGCAGCCGGTCGAGCCCTGCCCGGCCGCGTTCCGCGATGGTGTCGGCGAGTTCCGTCCATGCCGGTCGCACGCGTCCGTCCCGGTCGACGAATTCGTCATAGCCGGCGGCCGGGCCGTGCCGTAGATCGAAGAGCGCCTCCTGGGCGCGCGCGGCGCGGTACCCGGCCAGCAGGCGGTCGGCGTCGTAGTGGTCGGCCGGGGGCGCCGACCCCGCACCGATGCCGAATGTCATGTCCGCAGACGCCATTACCGCTGCACGGTACGCACGCGGCGCAGGTCGAGGATGCCCGGCGCGCCGATATCGGTGAAGATCCGGGCCTGTTTCTCCCGAATGTCGGACAGATCGAGCTTGCCTGCGGTGAAGCCGGTCGCCTCGAAGCGGCGGGCGCGGCGCGCCTCGGCCTCGACGGCGTTGACGGGCGGCTCGTCGTAGGCCCGCCCACCGGGATGCGCGACGTGGTAGGTGCACCCGCCGCGCGACGTGCCCGTCGTCAGGTCGACCAGCTCGAACTGCAGCGGCACGTCGGTGCTGATGGTGGGGTGCAGCGCGCTCGGCGGCTGCCAGGCCTTGAACCGCACCCCGCCGACGTGGATGTCGGGGTTGTCGGTGGCCAGCAGCGGCACCGGGTAGCCGTTGACCGTCACCACGTAGCGGTGCCGGTCGGCGCCGATGATGCGGATCTGGATGCGCTCGACCGAGGAGTCGACGTAGCGGGCGGTCCCGGACGCGGTGGCCTCCTCGCCGAGGGTGTTCCACGGCTCGATCGCGCCGCGCAGTTCGATCTCCACCCCGTCGAAAACCGCCGTGCCGATGCGGGGGAAACGGAACTCGGTGAACGGGTCCAGCCAGCTGGTCTCGAACGCGATGCCGTGCGCCCGCAGGTCCGCGGCCACGTCGGCGATGTCGTGAATCAAGAAGTGCGGCAACAGGTATCGGCCGTGCAGGTTGGCGCCGTGGCGGATCAGCGGGGCGCGCAGCGGCTCGTCCCAGAACCACGCGACCAGCGAGCGCACCAGCAGCGACTGCACCATCGCCATGCGCAGATGCGGCGGCATCTCGAACCCCCGCAGCTCCAGCAGGCCGAGCCGGCCGCGAGCGCTGTCGGGGCTGTAGAGCTTGTCGATGCAGAACTCGGCGCGGTGGGTGTTGCCGGTGATGTCGGTCAGCAGGTGCCGCAGCGCGCGGTCGATCACCCACGGCTTCGCCACACTCTTAGGACCACCGCCGCCCAACCGCGCGATCTCGGCGAACGCGATCTCGAGTTCGTACAGCGCCTCGGCGCGGCCCTCGTCGACCCGGGGAGCCTGTGAGGTGGTGCCGACGAACCGGCCGGCGAACAAGTACGACAGCGACGGGTGCCGCTGCCAGTACGTCAGCAGCGAGACCAACAGGTCCGGCCGCCGCAGCAGCGGTGAGTCGGCGGGCGTGACGCCGCCGAGGGTGATGTGGTTGCCACCGCCGGTGCCGCCGTGGGTGCCGTCCACGTCGAAGGACTCGGTGGACAGGCGAGCCAATCGCGCTTGCTCATAGAGGGTCTCGAGCTGCTGACTCTGCTCGGCGAAGGTCGCGGTGGGCGCGACGTTGACCTCGATGACCCCCGGGTCCGGCGTGATGGTGGTCGAGCGCAGCCGCGGGTCCGGCGGGGGATCGTAGCCCTCGATCACGACCGGGCAGTCGACCTTGGCCGCCGCGGCCTCGACGCGGGCGACGAGGTCGACGAAATGCTCCAGCGCCTCGGTGGGCGGCATGAAGAGGTAGAGCAGCCCGTCGCGAACCTCGGCGACCATGGCGGTGGGCGGCGCGGTGTCGGGGTCCTCCACCACCGCGGTGCCCGACTCGATCGACAGCTCGACGCCGACGGTCAGGGGATCGGCCTCGAACGACGGGCGCGGCGGACGCCAGCTGATGGAATCGAGCGGCAGCCGCAGACCCGCGGGAGAATCACCGTGCAGCAACACGATTCGACCGCGGCGCAGGCGCCAGTCGGCGCTCGCCCAGCCCTGGCCGTCCTCGCGGCGGTGCAGCGGCAACACGAAAGCCGCTGGGGCGGTGATGGATTCGTCGAGCCGGGCCAGCAGGGCGGCGCGCCCGGCGGGGGAGTCCGCGCCGTCGTCGGGGTCGAGATCGTCGGCCGGGTCCACCGGGTCGCCCTCGGGTTGCCGCACCTTGGTCGCCAGCCGGTGTAGCGGGTCCTCGTAGGCGGCCCGAACTTGCGAGGGCGGCAGCTCCAGGCCGTCGGCGATCGCGGCGAGCAGGCGGTGGCCCGCGTCGGCATCGACCGGGGCCGGGTCGCCCAGCCACGGGTCGGCGAGCAGCGCGCCGTCGTTCCACAGCGGTCGCCCGTCGGTGCGCCAATACAACGCGATCTGCCAGCGCGGCAACGGCTCTCCCGGATACCACCGCCCCTGCCCGCGCTGCAGCAACCCGTTGGGCGCCCACGCCTCTCGCAGGCGCGCGGCCAGGTCGGAGGCGCGCTGCCGCTTGTGCGGGCCGTCGGCGGCCGTGGTCCATTCCTCGGCGACCTGATCGTCCACCGATACGAATGTCGGCTCACCGCCGATGGTCAGCCGGACGTCGGCGGCGGCCAGCCGCTCGTCGACGCGCCGGCCGACCTCGCGGATCGTCTCCCACGCGTCGTCGGTGTAGGGCAGGGTGACGCGCGGGTCCTCGTGGACCCGGGTGACGGTGTTGGAGAACTCCAGCACCGATTCGCACGGTTCGGTGCCGCCGCTGATCGGCGCCGCCGACGCCGGCTGCGGGGTGGCCGCCAACGGGATGTGGCCCTCGCCGGCGAACAATCCCGACGTCGGGTCCAGCCCGATCCAGCCCGCACCGGGGATGTACACCTCGGTCCAGGCGTGCAGGTCGGTGAAGTCGGCGGCGGGGCCCGACGGCCCGTCGAGCGCCTCCACGTCGGAGGCCAGCTGCACCAGGTAGCCGGACACGAAGCGGGCGGCCAGCCCCAGCTGGCGCAGGATCGACACCAGCAGCCACGCCGAATCGCGGCACGAGCCGACGCGGGTCCGCAGCGTGTGATCCGGTGTCTGCACGCCGGGTTCCATGCGCACGCTGTAGGCGACATCGGCGTTGACGGCGCGGTTGAGCGCGACCAGCAGGTCGATGGTGCGCGTGCCGGCGGGCACCGAGAAGTTGCGCACCCAGGCCCGCGTCAGCTCGCCGGGACCCGACCCGTCACCGTTTTCGTCGACCGGCCGCAGGTATGGCTCCAGATCGTCGGCGAGCTCCTTGGGGTACGTCAACCCCTGCGCCGGCCACATCTCGGCCCAGTCCTCGATGAAGAAGTCGAACGGGTTGATCACCTTGAGGTCGGCGATCAGCCCGACGGTGATGGTCAGCCGCCGAGTCGGGTTCGGAAACACAAGGCGCGCAAGGAAATTGCCCACCGCATCCTGCTGCCAGTTGATGAAGTGCTCGTCCGGCTCGATGCGCAGCGAGTAGGCCTCGACGGGCGTGCGGCAATGGGGCGCGGGCCGCAGCCGCACCACGTGCGGATACACCCGGACCGGCCGGTCAAAGGTGTAGCTGGTGCGGTGCTCCAGCGCGACTTTGATGCTCATAACAAGGTGATCTCATCACAGGCGGCACAAGGCCGCAGCGCACCGCAGCCGCGGCTAACAGCGCCGTAACTTCGAACGCGGACCGGCGCTTACGCCGGCTGCGGTCCCGGCGGTGGACCCGGCTGGTAACCGGGCTGCGGCACGGGGACGACCTGGCCGCCGGTCAGCTTGCGGTAGGCGTAGATGATCACCAGGGAGGCGACCGGGGCCGCCACCAACAGGCCCACACCGCACAACAGGAACCCGACGAGGAAGGACGCGAACGCGACCAGCCACACCAGCAGCGCGTTGACGAAATTCGACCCGACGAGCGAGAAGCTGGAGGTGAAGCCCTTGATGGCCGACTCCGAGCGATCGATCACGAACGGGACGGTGAACTGGGTGAAGATGCCAAGGACGAGCCCCGGGATGAAGCACAACGCCGACGCGATCGAGGTGAGCACCTCGACGATCAGCACGGCGAGAAACACCATGCCGAGGTTGCGTGGCTTGAAGAACGAGCCGACCGTGACCGCGCGCCCGTCGGCGAGGTCGAGGCAGCCGGACAGGAACGCCGACTGCGCGAATGCGCTTACCGCGTAGGCGATCAGGTAGCCGAGGGCCAGCATCCCGTATCCGGGTCCGGTCAGGTTGGTCGTGAAGGTGAAGTCGTAGTCGTCGGAGCTCGTGCCGGTCGCGCCGATGTTCTGGCTCAGTGTGATCAGCGCGGTGGCCACTCCGAGCAATAGCCCGTACACCAGCGCGGGAACGATCAACGCGACGGCGTTCCTGGTGAAGGTGTTCCACGCCCAGTGCGTGATCGCTTGTCGGCGGCGCGCCGGGCAGGTCAAAAAGACCGTCGGACACGGCTTCAGGCATAC
>NZ_LZJF01000064.1 GCF_001666835.1 Mycobacterium sp. E3251
GATCGCCGTCCTCATCGGCATGAGCGCGATCCTGGGCCTGACCTCCTATTGGGGATGCCACGACGCCAACCATCCCGCTTTCTTCACGCCACTGATGGCGACGGCCAGTCTGGTCAAGGGTGGCACCGGCGACTTCTCGGTGAGCGGACGCACCTGCCCGAGCCCAACGCCGGTCGGCCTGGAACTGGCCCGCATCGCGGCACTGTCGGCGATCTTCACCGGGATGGTTGGCGTCGTGGCATCCCCAATAGGAGGTCAGGCCCAGGATCGCGCTCATGCCGATGAGGACGGCGATCACGGTGAACGAAACACCCACCACCCGGTGGCTGTTGTCCGAGCGGAAGGTCAGCACGCAGGCCGCGATCAGCACCGCCACGACGATCGCGAGCGTGGGCATCGATCCCGGCCGGCCGAACCAGCCGAGGGCAGGCGGCATCGCGTCGATGATCCAGGGCCACAGGTCCAGGACGCCCAGATACACGATGAGCAGCACGCCGACCGCGGTTAGGCCCCAGCGCAAGGTGGGCGAGGGTGTCCTCGTGGGACGCATCCGCCGATCTCCCTTCGCGCGGTATCGGCTGTTCGGACGTCGAACAGTACACGCAAAAGGTCGGCCGAAAGCAATGATTCCGGGGCCGGTGCACACCACCGAGTTGCCCAGGCGGGCAACAGGTCGGCGGCTATCCGGCGTACCGCGAGAGCCGCGCCGAAAGGTGGGGAACGAGGCCGCCGTCGGCGTCCACCCGTTCCTCGACGTAGGCCAGGTCGCCCTCGACGATCCCGTAGAGCCGTTTGGCGCCGCCGACCAGCACGCCCGAGCGGGAGCGGGCCAGCGCGTCGGTCACCAACTCCCACGACGACTGGGTACGGGGCCGTCCGTAGAACAGTTCCACGTAGCCGGCCGAGTGGGCCAACAGCAACTCGATGGCCTGCGACTCGGTGGGGTCGTCGGGATCGCTGACGAAGCGCCAGAAGCCCGTCTCGCGCAACCCGTGTCCCTGGAAATCGCCCGTCTCGTCGAGCCGCCACGAGCGGGATTCCCAGTTCAGGTAATCACCGCCGTCGTGCGATACCACGATCTGCTGGCCGAACCGGTAATCCCCGTCGTGCCCGCGGCCCTCGCCTTCTCCGCGCCACACACCCACGAGGGGCAGTAGCGCCAGCAGCGCGTCGTTCAGGTTGGCGCCTTCCCGCAGGTTGGCGGTGTCGGCGGGAAACGGCAGGTCGTCGAAGGCCGGAATGTTGCGGCCGGCGGTCAGCTTGGCGCGCTCGGCGGCGGCGGCCACCGCGCGATCACCGGAGCCCGGAGAACCCAGAGGTTCGTCAGAAGTCACGATTCGTCGGTGATGAGCCGGTACAGCGTGTACAGCGCGAACCATGAGATCACCACGACGGCCACCACCAGCATGATCTCGAAGAAGAGCACCACGGGGACAAGTCTATTCGCCGCGGGAGATCCCGGTCAGGCCAGCCGGGGTCTCAGGCGATCTTGACGTCCACCTCGTGGATGCCGGCGCCCGACGGGGTCACCACGGCGTTCCCGTTGCCTGCGGCCGACAACGCGCGCAGCGTCCAGGACCCCGGTGCCGCAAAGAACCGGAAGTCGCCCGTTGCCGACGCGACGACCTCGGCGGTGAACTCGTCTGACGAGTCGAGCAGGCGGACGAACGCGCCGCCGACCGCCTGTCCGTCGCCGTCCACGACGCGGCCGGTGATCACCGTTTCCTTCTCCAAGTCAACGCTGGCGGGCAGCGTCACTCCTTGTTTCGGCGCAGAGCACATATCAGCTTCCCAACTCGATCGGGGCACCCACCAGGGAGCCGTATTCCGTCCAACTTCCGTCGTAGTTCTTGACGTTTTTGTGGCCGAGTAATTCCCGGAGCACGAACCAGGTGTGCGACGAGCGCTCTCCGATGCGGCAATACGCGATCGTTTCCTTGGTGCCGTCCAGTCCGGCGTCGGCGTAGAGCTTGGCCAGCTCCTCGTCGGACTTGAAGGTGCCGTCCTCGTTGGCGGCCTTGCTCCACGGCACGTTGATCGCCCCCGGAATGTGGCCGGGCCGCTGGCTCTGCTCCTGCGGCAGGTGCGCCGGCGCCAGGATCTTGCCGGAGAACTCGTCGGGTGAACGCACGTCGACCAGGTTCTTGGCGTTGATGGCCGCGATGACCTCGTCGCGGAACGCCCGGATGCTGTTGTCCGGTGCGGCGGCAGTGTAAGAGGTGGCCGGCCGGGTGACGGTGTCGCTGGACAGGGCGCGGCCGTCGAGTTCCCACTTCTTGCGGCCGCCGTCGAGCAGCTTGACCTTGTCGTGGCCGTACAGCTTGAAGTACCAGTAGGCGTAGGCGGCGAACCAATTGTTGTTGCCGCCGTAAAGGATCACGGTGTCGTCGTTGGAGATGCCGCGCTCGCTGAGCAGTTTCGAGAATTGCTGCGCATCGACGAAGTCCCGCTTCACCGGGTCCTGCAGATCCGAACGCCAGTCCAGCCTGATCGCGCCGGGGATGTGGCCGGTGTCGTAGGCGCTGGTGTCCTCATCGACTTCGACGAAGACGACGCCGGCTGCGTCGAGATTGCTCTCGGCCCAGTCCACGGAGACCAGGACGTCGGAGCGTGCCATGCGGGGGATCCTTTCGATCGCTTTCTATGAACAGGTCATGTGGTGCGCGCGGCTCCTCGGAAACGCGCGACCAATGGGTAGAGCTGGCAACCCAGGCAGATGCCGAACGCGGCGTTCAGGAAGGCGGCGACGAGCGCCCCGGCGGTGGCGATGACGCCGGCCAAGAAGGCGCCCGCGGCGAACGCGACGACGCCCACGAGCGCGAAGATCAGGCCGACGAGTTGGGCGAACTTCAGCGGTGCGACCGGTTCGCGCTCGGTGACGGGGCCGAGCCGGGGCGCCACGGCAAGGGCGAATATCCGCCCATACGGATGCTTGCGCGGGCCGCCGACGGCGCCGACGGCGAAGACAATGGCCTGTATCCCCAGAATGACCGCCGCCGCCAGGGGGCTGGCGGCGGACACGGCGAGCGTGATCACCAGGACTGCGGTGGTAACCCAGGCGGCAAAGCGCGGGCCGCGCACGTCGACGGTGTCCGGTTGGGTTGTGGTGTTGCTGATCGGCACGGTACTACTCCTGAATTCGCCTGTTGCTGAGGGAACGAACGACGGGAGACGGGCCACGGGGAATTCCCGGGCTGCTCCGAGTGCGACGCGAAAGCGCGCGGCGACTCAGCAGCTACAGCGACAGCAACAGCCCGCGGTGCGGCACAGATCGACTGCGCGGCGTTGGGTGAGCACGGGCTCAATGCGGGCTAGCACGTCGGCAAGCTTACCGAATGGCGTTCAGCGATCAAATCCAGCGGCGGCCGCCGCGCAGACCGCAAGCCTTCGGCGGTGGCGGGTCACGACTGCCTGAAGCCGTCCAGATCGACGGTCACTCCATAACTGATGCCCTCGATGATCACGTCTGACCCGCGCGCGCCCTCGGTCTTCGGTGCCACCCCGAACGGGAGCCGCTGGTTGGGCACCCTCGTGGTGAATGCCCGCAGCACCGCATCCCGCTTGTCGTCCGGAACGGCTTGATCCGCGGTGTCGGCCCCGGTCAGGACCCCGGTCGGCGTGATCACGAGCGTCGACTGGTCGTCCGGGGCGATGGAAAGGTCCACCGAGACGCTGACCCGGTGCTCGAAGTCGGCCGAGTGCGGTGTGCCGCTGAACACCAGGCCATGGCTGTCGGAGATGCCGGACGCGGTGACGCCGCCGGTGGCGGTGTTGGTCTCCTTCGCCGGCGCCTCAACCATCAGGTCGTTGATGCCCATATAACGGCCCAGGTAGTTCGACCCGATGATGATGCGGCTCTCCAGTTTGCCCACCGGCAGCTTGGCTACGGGCCGGATCAGCCAAGACGCGTCGGTCAGATCGACCGCATACATCGTGGCTTCGAGGGTGGCCTTGCCGACCGTTGCATGGTCTACGGCGTTGGCTTTGATCTCCACCTGGTTGTAGTGGTGCCGCATCGCCTGCGGGATGAAGGGAAACGCCACGATGGCGACGAACGGGTCGGACCTCAGATTGGCCGCTTTGCGCACGCTGCAGGACAGCCGGTATTCGGCGTAGATGCTGCTTCCGTAGTCGACGGCGACCGCACCCAGCACAACCGCGGCCACGGCGATCGCCGCGGCCGCCACCCCGATCAGGACCCTGCGCACCCGCATATTGTCGCGTAAGCCTCCGCGCGCCGTGTCGCGGACCGCGTGGGTGGCGGGGCTCACACTGCATCGTCACCACGCAAAAATGGCAGGTGGCAAGTTATCGTTAGGTGGCCTGGCAACTAACGCGTCGTTGCGTTGCGAGTTGTGGAAGATGCCGTTCCCCCGAGCTGGAGGGGCTAGTTGGAGCTATTACTGCTGACCTCGGAGCTGCATCCCGACCCGGTCCTCCCGTCGTTATCGCTGCTCCCTCACACCGTCCGGACGGCACCGGCGGAACCGTCCTCGTTGCTTGAGGCGGGGACTGCGGACGCCGTGCTGGTGGATGCGCGCACCGACTTGTCGTCGGCCCGTGGCCTGTGCCGGCTGTTGAGCACCGCGGGCCGGTCGGTTCCGGTCTTGGCTGTCGTGAGCGAAGGCGGTCTGGTGGCGGTCAGCGCCGATTGGGGGCTGGACGAGATCCTGCTGCCGAGCACCGGACCCGCCGAGATCGACGCCAGGCTGCGACTGGTGGTCGGGCGCCGCGGCGGGCTGGCCGACCAGGAAAGCGCCGGCAAAGTGAGCCTGGGTGAGCTGGTGATCGACGAGGGCACCTACACCGCGAGACTGCGCGGGCGCCCACTCGACCTGACCTACAAAGAGTTCGAGTTGCTCAAGTACCTCGCCCAGCACGCCGGGCGCGTCTTCACCCGCGCGCAACTCCTGCACGAAGTCTGGGGATACGACTTCTTCGGCGGCACCCGCACCGTGGATGTGCACGTGCGTCGGCTGCGCGCCAAGCTCGGCCCCGAATACGAGGCGTTGATCGGCACCGTCCGCAACGTCGGCTACAAAGCCGTCCGGCCGGCCCGCGGCCGCGCCCCGATCACCGGCACCGCCGACGACGAAGCCGCCGAGGACGTCGAGTCCGACTCAGAGGAAATGCAAGAACCCCTGGGCGACCCGTTGCGCAGTCAGTGACCCCGCCCGAGTGGCGCTCGACGCTGACCGCGGACGAACAGCGGCAAGTGCGCGGACTAATAACGGCGACAACGGATTTCGATGGGGTGGCGCCCGTCGGTGAACAGGTGCTGCGCGAGCTCCCGCACGATCGCACCGGGCATCTGCTCATCACCGACAGCGACGAGACCGTGGGTTACCTCAATCTCTCGCGCGACGCAGAGGCCGCAATGGCGGAACTGGTCGTGCATCCGCGGGTCCGCCGGCACGGCTTCGGGACGGCGCTGGCGCGCGCGGCCCTGGCCGAGACCGGCGGACGGAACCGGTTCTGGGCGCACGGCACACTCGAGCCGGCCCGGGCCACCGCCGATGCACTGGGTCTGGTACCGGTACGCGAATTGCTGCAGATGCGCCGCACGCTGCGCGACACCCACGACTTGGTGCGGCCCGTGCCCGGCGTACAGGTCCGCACCTACGCGGGGGCCGCCGACGACGCGGAGCTGCTGCGCGTCAACAACGCCGCCTTCGCCGAGCATCCCGAACAGGGCGGCTGGACCGAAGTGCAGCTGGCCGAGCGGCGCAACGAACCGTGGTTCGACCCGGAAGGGTTGTTCCTCGCTTTCGGCGTGTCCGAAACCGATCAGCCGGGCAAGCTGCTGGGCTTCCACTGGACCAAGGTGCATCCCGACCGACCCGGCTTGGGGGAGGTCTACGTCGTGGGCGTAGACCCGTCGGCGCAGGGGCGCGGGCTGGGGCAGATGCTGACAGCCATCGGGATCGAGTCCTTGGCGCGGCGGCTGGCGGGGGCGGCCGAGCCGACTGTGCTGCTCTACGTGGAATCGGACAACGTCGCCGCGGTGCGCACCTACCAGCGCTTGGGCTTCACCACCTACAGCGTGGACACCGCCTACGCCGTCGCTTCCGATTGACCGACGCGCAGGCGCGGAATGTGCCCCGGATCCGGCCGGGCATATTTTCGCGACGACCTGGCAACCTGTTGGGAGATGGCCGGCGGGGCACACGCGGGCCCGTAGGGGGCAGGAAGCTGGATCGGTGAGGCTCGACAGGGGTGGTGGTAGAGCGCTGGCGGCGCTGGCTGTGGCGCTGGCAGTTGGTATCGGCGGACTGACCGGCTGTGGCAGCGACCAGAACCGCCGCAACGCTTCGGCGGCAACGGTCTCCGGGCCCACGGGCACGGCGGGATGCAGCGGCAAGAACAAGCTGACGGCGGAAGGCTCGACGGCCCAACAAAACGCGATGGCGTTGTTCAACCAGGTCTGGGGCCAGTACTGCCCGGGCAAGAGCGTGTCGTACAACCCAACCGGCTCGGGCGCCGGCCGCGAGCAGTTCATCGCCGGCCATGTCGACTTCGCTGGCGCCGACTCGCCGCTGGCCGCCGACCAGATCGGCCCGGCCGCCGCACGGTGCGAGGGAAACCCGGCGTGGGACTTGCCGCTGGTGTTCGGGCCGATCGCGTTGGTCTACAACCTGGCCGGGGTGCCGGCGTTGGTGGTGAGCAGTGACGCGTTGGCCAAGATCTTCAGCGGAAGGATCACCGCCTGGAATGACCCCATCCTGGCAGCCCTCAACCCGGGCCTCGTGCTGCCCGATACCAAGATCGCACCGATCTACCGGACGGATTCGTCCGGAACGACCGACAACGTGCAGAAGTATCTGACGGCCGCCGCGCCGCAGAGCTGGACCAAAGGCGTGGGCACCGAATTTCAGGGCGGGGTGGGTGAGGGCGCCATGAAGTCCGCCGGCGTCGTCCAAGCCGTGCGGGCGACGCCGGGCGCGATCGGATACGTCGAGAAGGGCTTCGCCGACCAGGGCGGCATGCCGTACGCCCAGATCGCCACCAACAAGGGCGTCGCCGTTCCGCTCACCAACGAGACGGCCGGCAATGCGGTGAAGGCGGCCAACTTTGTGGCCGACGGCAACGACATGGTGCTGGACCTCAACTCGATGTACCGCTCCCAGGAACCCAATGTCTACCCGCTCGTCCTGGCGACCTACGAGATCGTGTGCTCCAAGGGCTCCGACCCGGACACCTCCGGTGCGATCAAGTCTTTTCTCACGGTTGCCGCCGGCAGCGGGCAGACCGAGCTTGCCTCGGCCGGCTATATCCCGCTGCCCGATAAGGTCAAAGAGCGACTGGTTGCTGCGATCAACGCTCTGCAGTGACCAAGTGGCCCCGCGCTTAAGGAGCGAGAGAACTGTGCTGGGATCACAGTGACCACGCCAAACCCGATCGACGCCGGCTCGGGCGCGACCGTCGCCGCGCCCTTCCCGGAGGCGCCGGTGATACCGATCAACCCGTGGGGAGCTGCGCGCCCACACGTCGGGGATCGTGCGTTTCGTTGGCTGGCCAAGGGCTCAGGCTTGCTGATCGTCGTCGTCATCGGGGCAATCGGTGGATTCCTGTTACTGCGGGCCATCCCGGCCTTGAGGCGCAACCGGGAGAACTTTTTCAGCTACGGCGGCAACTGGATCACCACCGACACGTCGGCCATGCACTTCGGCATCTCCGATCTGCTGAAGGTCACCGTGTTCGTGTCGGCGTTCGCGTTGATCCTGGCCATGCCCGTCGCGCTGGGGGTCGCCATCTTCATCACGCAGTACTCGCCGAGGCGCGCCGCCGCCTCGCTGGCCTACGCCGTAGATCTCCTGGCGGGGGTCCCCTCCATCATTTACGGCGTGTGGGGCCTGCATGTGCTGGCGCCGCAGCTGCGACCGCTGGCCACCTGGCTGAACCACTCCCTGGGCTGGTGCTTCCTGTTCGCCGACGGCAACGCGTCGGTGGCCGGCGGCGGCACCATCTTCACCGGCGGCATCGTCCTGGCGGTCATGATCCTGCCGATCATCACCGCCGTCACCCGCGAGGTGTTCGTCCAGGCACCACAGGAGCAGGTCGAGGCCGCGCTGGCCCTGGGCGCCACCCGTTGGGAGGTTGTGCAGACGATCGTGCTGCCGTTCGGGCGGTCGGGATACATCAGCGCAGCGGTGCTGGGACTGGGCCGCGCGATGGGCGAGACGGTCGCCCTGCTGATCATCTTGCGCGGGACGCAGGCGGCGTTCGGCTGGTCGCTGTTCGACGGCGGCTCCACCGTCGCGACCAAGATCGCGGGCACCGTGGCGCAGTTCAATGACCAATACAAGGCCGGCGCATACATCGCCGCGGGGCTGGCGCTCTTCGTGCTCACCTTCCTGGTCGACGCGTTGGCGCGCGGCGCCGCCTCCAAAACCAGATGGGGCGCCGGGCGATGACCTCGATGTTGGACCGCCCGCTGAAGCCGCGCACGTTCTCCCGGCCGAGCCGGCGCCGCCGGGTCACGGATCATGTTGCCGTGGTGCTGGTTTCGCTGTCGATGGTGACTGCGGTGACGCCCCTGCTGTTGGTGCTCTACTCGGTGATCGCCAAGGGCTTCAAGGCGATCGCGTCGACCGTTTGGTGGACCCACTCGCAAGCGGGCATGACGGCCTTCGTGGCCGGCGGCGGCGCCTATCACGCGATCGTCGGCACCGTCTTGCAGGGAGTGGTATGCGCGCTGATCTCCATCCCGATCGGCCTCATGCTCGCCATCTATCTGGCCGAATATGGGGGCGGCACGCCGCTGGGCAGGCTGGCCACGTTCATGGTGGACGTCCTGAGCGGAGTGCCCTCGATCGTGGCGGCGTTGTTCATTTACGCGCTGTTCGTGGCGACGTTGGGCCTTCCTCGCTCCGAGTTCGCGGTGTCGCTCGCGCTGGTTCTGTTGATGCTGCCGGTGATCGTGCGAGCCACCGAGGAGATGCTGCGGATCGTCCCGGTGGACCTTCGCGAGGCCAGTTATGCGCTGGGCATCCCGAAGTGGAAGACGATCGTCAGGGTGGTGCTTCCCACCGGGGTCTCCGGCATCATCACGGGCATCATGCTGGCGGTGGCCAGGGTTATGGGCGAGACGGCCCCGTTGCTGATTCTCGTCGGTTACTCGCAATCTATGAGCTTCGACATCTTCAGTGGATTCATGGGGACGCTACCCGGCATGATGTACAACCAGACCAGCGCCGGTGCCGGCGTGAATCCGGTCCCCACGGATCGGTTGTGGGGTGCCGCCCTAACCCTCATCCTGGTGATCGCCACCATCAACATCGGGGCCCGAGTGATAGCGAAGTTTCTTGGCGCCAGAAAGTCATAGGCAGGAGCACTAAGTGGCAAAGCGGTTGGACCTCAAAGCCGTCAACATCTACTACGGTTCGTTCCACGCGGTAGGGGATGTGACTCTGTCGATCCTGCCCCGCAGTGTGACCGCGTTCATCGGTCCGTCAGGGTGTGGCAAGACGACGGTGCTGCGCACGCTCAACCGGATGCATGAGGTGGTCCCCGGCGGCCGGGTTGAGGGCAGCGTGCTCCTCGACGACGAGGACATCTACGGCGCCGGGGTTGATCCCGTCGGTGTGCGGCGGGCGATCGGAATGGTGTTCCAGCGACCGAACCCGTTCCCCGCCATGTCGATTCGCGACAACGTGGTGGCGGGTTTGAAGCTGCAGGGCGTGCGCAATCGCAAGGTGCTCGACGAGACCGCCGAATACTCGCTGCGTGGCGCGAACCTGTGGGATGAGGTCAAGGACCGGTTGGACAGGCCTGGCGGCGGATTGTCGGGTGGTCAGCAGCAGCGCTTGTGCATCGCGCGGGCGATCGCCGTGCAGCCCGACGTGCTGCTCATGGACGAGCCGTGCTCCGCGCTGGACCCGATCTCGACGATGGCCATCGAGGAGTTGATCAGCGAGCTGAAGCAGGACTACACGATCGTCATCGTCACGCACAACATGCAGCAGGCGGCGCGGGTCAGCGACTACACCGCGTTCTTCAACCTGGAAGCCGTCGGAAAGCCGGGGCGGTTGATCGAGGTCGATGACACCGAGAAGATCTTCTCCAACCCGAGCCAGAAGGCGACGGAGGACTACATCTCCGGCCGCTTCGGCTAGAGCTGATCCGTTATTGCGAGGCCGGTTTCGTTTCCTCTTCGGGCAACTTGCCGGTCGCCTGGAAGATGACGCGCCTGGCCACTTCGACCGCGTGGTCGGCGAAGCGCTCGTAGAACCGGCCCAGGAGTGTCACGTCGACGGCGGCAGCCACACCGTACTTCCATTCGCGGTCCATCAGCACCGAGAACAGATGGCGGTGCAGATCGTCCATCGCGTCGTCCTCTTCGCGGATCCGGGCGGCCTTCTCCGGATCGCGAGACATCACCACTTCTTGCGCGCTGTTCCCCAATTCGACTGCGACCCTGCCCATTTCGGCGAAGTAGCCATTGACCTCTTCGGGCAGCGCGTGTTGGGGATGCCGGCGTCGGGCGATCTTCGCGACGTGCAGGGCCAGCGCGCCCATCCGGTCGATGTCGGCCACCATTTGAATGGCGCTCACGATGGACCGCAGATCACCGGCGACCGGCGCCTGTAAGGCCAGCAGCACGAAGGCGCTCTCCTCGGCGCGGGCGCTGAGTGTGGCGATCTTCTCGTGATCAGAGATCACCTGTTCGGCCAGCACCAGGTCGGCCTGCAGCAGGGCTTGGGTGGCCCGCTCCATGGCGATGCCCGCCAGCCCGCACATCTCGCCGAGCCGCTCGGATAACTCCGAGAGCTGCTCATGGTAGGCGGTCCGCATATCGCCAAGCCTACGTTCTCGGCGGAGAAAACGGGCGGTGGAGCGCCGCCAAACGTGCTTACTCGCAGGTGGTGTCGGCGGCGTTGGTGACGGTCAGGTCCTCGGGCAGCTTGGCCGGGGCGCTGCCCGAGCCGCGTTCGATCTGCAAGCTGATCGACGAGCCGCTCGGCTGGGGAGTGGCGACCGACTTGAAGTCGGGTCCGAGCACCACCTGAACGACCTGCCCGTAGCCGGACACTCGCTGCACCTTCGCATTGGCGAAGGAAGACGCCACGGTCGCGGCCGCCTGCTCGTTGCCGGGCGAGAACAACACCGTCGTCGTGTTCACCGAGCTCGGGTAGTCGTCCGGGGTCATCACGTTGAAGCCGTCCCGCTTGAGCTGGCTGGTCGCGGTGGCCGCCAGGCCGCTCTGCGTCGTCGCGTTGGAGACGCGCACCGTGACATCGCTCGGCGTGGTGGTGGTGACCTGCTCGTGCCGGGCCTCGGGCGCCGGGGTGGGGGCCGGCGCCTTCTTGGTGGCGGGCGCCTTCATCTGCCCGGACTTGTCATCGGAAGTTCCGAGACTCTTTGCGTTCTGGTCGTTTTCCTCGGGCAGCGGATCGTCGTTGATGATGGCGTCGAACAGTGCCCGCATGTCGGCCATGCGCGGCGGCTCGTCGCCGTTCTGGTCGGTGACGCCGGTCGGCACGGTGACGAACGTGACGTGCCCCGCCGCCATGCCCTGCAACGACTGACCGAGTTGGATCAAGTCCTTCGACTGCACGTTGTCGACGACGGTGTCGCTGATGAACATGTTGACGACATTGTTGAGCTTGTTGAGGTCGAGCAACGTGTCCTCGGAGATCAGCGAGCGCAGCAGCGAGGACAGGAACAGCTGCTGGCGTTTGATCCGCCCGTAGTCCCCGTTGGTTTCGGTGGTGACCTGGCGGGCTCGCACGTAATTCAGGGCGGTCGAGCCGTCCAAGACTTGGCGGCCACCGTGATCGAGCACCGTGCCGAGCTCGTAGTCATGCAGCGCGGTTTTCGAGCACACCTCCACACCGCCCAGGGCGTCGACCATCTTGGCGAACCCCGCGAAGTCGACGGCGATGAAGCGGTTGATGTTCAAACCGGATAGCTTCTGGATCTCCTTGACCAGACACTTCGGGCCGCCGAAGGCGAATGCCGAGTTCAGTTTGGTCTCGGTGTAGACCATCTTCGGGCCCCAGGATTTGGTCTTCGCGTCGTAGAGGGGCCCGTATTTACCCGTGTCCGGGTTCCACGCCTCGCACTGCATCGGGGTGATCGCCAGGTCGCGCGGGAATGACACCGCCACCACGCGTTTGCGGTTGGCCGGAATGTTGACCAGCATCACGGTGTCCGAACGGGCGCCATCCGCGTCGTCGGTGCTGCCGGCGCCCATGTTCGCGTTGTCACCGGCGCGCGAGTCAAGGCCGACGATCAAGAAGTCTTCGTCCCCGTATTGGCCGTTGCGGTCGCGGATGTCGCTGGAGTCCTGGTCGAGAGCGTTGATGGTGTTGAGCCGGGCGTTCTTCGATGTGCTCCATTGCCACGCCCCGCCGGTCATGGCCAGGGTAAGCGCCGCGAGCAGCGCCGCCACCGAGCGCGCGGCCAGCAGCATCGGCCTGCGGCGGCGGGATGTCCGCCGCTGAGCGTCGCGAGGCTCGTCGGATGAGGATTCCTGGCCGCTCGGATGCTCGGCGGCGTCGAGGTCGGGGAGCTCCGAGACCGCGTCGAGCGAATAGGCCAGGTCACCGATCACCTGGGTTTTCTGCAGCTCCAGCGGCACGTCCGATTCGGCTGGCGTCGGTTCAATGACCGGTTCGACGTCCGGCTCGGCGCGACGGTGGGTGGACCGGCCGGTCGACGGGGCGCCGAGTTTCGCGATCAGGTCGGCGACGCTGACTCCGCCCGCGGTGTGGGATCCGGATTCTTCGTCGTCGGCGGCTCGGGACGGGACCGGCTCGACCGCGGTCTCGGTCTGCCAGAGATGGCGACTGTAGTCAGCCGGGGGCTCCGAGAACCGCTCCCAGGGGGCCGCGCCAAGCGCAGCGCGCCGGGCGCCGCGAGTGGCGTCGTCCTCGGCGTCACGCATGTCTTACCGGCCTCCGAAGCTCTGATGCGGCTGTCAGCGTATCCGTGCGCAATGTCGGCCCAACGCTTGGCATATCAGCGCTGCGGCCCATGCCACCCGTGGGTCGCACTCCTTTGTCGCGCCCGGGCAGCGGCGCGTTACCGATCCGCCGCAGCAACGCGCAATGCAGCAAGGTCCACATCGTACTGAGTTATCTGTCCGGACGCGATTTCGCGCGGTCGATCAGCCTCCGGAGTGCATCACGTCGGCGCCGGCCGGCACGGTGCAGTCATCCGGGTCGGCCAGCCAGCCCTCGGGCAGTGCCACCCTGGCGGGCGAGCCCTGCCGGCCCCGGGGGCCGCTCGCCGCGTCCGGGAAGGGCACACGCCCGTCCAATTGGCTTAGCAGCGAATCGAGTTCGTCGAGCGTCTTGACCATCGCCAGCGCGCGCCGCAGCTCCGAGCCGGCCGGGAAGCCGTGCAGGTACCAGCC
Organism: Mycobacterium sp. E3251; assembly: GCF_001666835.1. Taxonomy (GTDB): domain Bacteria; phylum Actinomycetota; class Actinomycetes; order Mycobacteriales; family Mycobacteriaceae; genus Mycobacterium. The sequence continues at coordinate 13,361 of NZ_LZJF01000064.1, forward strand.
GATGTGCTTGCGAATGTCGCGCATGCCCTTGTCCTCGCCGAAGTGCGCGGCCAGCAACCGCCCATGCCGGCGAACGATGTCGGCTACCTCGCCCAGCGTGGGCGGGACGGGAGCCGGGCTGCCGGTGAACGCGGCCGAGAGTTCGGCGAAAAGCCAGGGCCGGCCGAGGCAGCCGCGGCCGATGACGACGCCGTCGCATCCGGTGCTGGCCATCATCGCCAGCGCGTCACTCGCGTCGTAGATGTCGCCGTTACCCAACACCGGGATCGTGGTCACGTGTTGTTTGAGCAGGGCGATCTGCTCCCAATCTGCGGTGCCCGAGTAGCGTTGCGCCGCCGTGCGGGCGTGCAGCGCGACCGCGGCGGCGCCCTCCGATTCGGCGATGCGGCCGGCATCGAGGTGGGTGTGGTGCTCGTCGTCGATGCCGACGCGGAATTTGACGGTCACCGGGATGTCGGTGCCTTCGGTTGCGCGCACCGCCGCGGCGACGATCTGCCCGAACAGCCGACGCTTGTACGGCAGTGCGGCCCCGCCGCCGCGTTTGGTGACCTTGGGCACCGGACAGCCGAAATTCATGTCGATGTGATCGGCCAGGCCCTCGTCGGCGATCATCTTGGCCGCGGCATACGTGGTCGCCGGATCGACCGTGTACAGCTGCAACGAGCGCGGCGACTCGTCCGGCGCGAAGGTGGTCATGTGCATGGTGACCGGGTGGCGTTCGACGAGCGCACGCGCCGTCACCATCTCGCAGACATAGAGCCCGCTGACCGTGCCGACCTTCGACTGCTCTAGTTCACGACACAGGGTTCGAAAGGCAACGTTGGTCACGCCCGCCATTGGGGCCAGCACCACTGGGCTGGCGAGCGTGATGGGACCGATGCGCAACGCTGAGTTACCGGCGGCTCATAGCCAGCTTGCCGGCGGTTTGATGCAACTCGAACGCGGTGGTCTTCTTGCCGGTTCGGGCTTCCCGCTCGAGCTGGCGCTGCTTCGAGATCTCGAACTTGTCGCAGGCCTGCTCGAGTTCCTTGATCAGCAGGGCGAGGTCGTCGCGCATCGCCGCCGCCTCACCGGTGAAGTCCTCGCGCTCGAAGATGCGCCATTTCTTCAGGACGGGCATGACGACGTCGTCGAGGTGGATGCGGGGGTCGTAGACCCCCCCGACGGCGATGAAGACGGCTTTGCGCCGGAACTCGGGAACCTGGTAGCCCGGCATCTGGAAGTTGCGCAGCACCTTGTGCAGCTCTTTCATTGCCTGGTTGGGCGCGATCTCAAACCCGGCCTCGCTGACGTCCCGGTAAAAGATCATGTGCAGGTTCTCGTCGGCGGAGATCTTCGCCAGCAACTGGTCGGCGATGGTCTCGTTGCAGGCCTTGCCGGTGTTGCGGTGCGAAATGCGGGTCGCCAGCTCTTGGAAGGTCACGTAGATGACGGAGTCGAACAGGCTCTCGGCGAACAGGTCGGCCCGAACCTGCTGGTTCTGGCCGGGGCTGAAGCCGCGGTTCACCACCTCGATGCGCAGTTTCTCCAGTTCGACCGGGTCGACCGCGCGGGTCACCACCAGGTAGTCACGCAGCGCGATACCGTGCCGGTTCTCCTCGGCGGTCCACCGGTTAACCCACTGGCCCCACGGGCCGTCCAGGCCGAAGTTCATCGCGATCTCGCGGTGATATGACGGCAGGTTGTCTTCCGTCATCAGGTTCTGCACCATCGCCACCTGGGCGAGATCGGAGAGCTTGCTCTCCTCGGGGTGCCAGTCCTGCCCGCCCAGCGCGTAGAAGTTCTTGCCGTCCGACCACGGGATGTAGTCGTGCGGGTTCCAGTTCTTGTGCATGCTCTCGTGCCGGTTGAGGCACTTCTCGACCACCGGTTCGAGCTCGTGCAGCAGCTGTAGGTTTGTCAGCTCCGCTGACATGGGGCCTCCAGTTATCTGTGTCGACGGGTAGCAGTCAATATATCTGTGTACATCAGTAGCATCAAGCTGCCTGGCCGCGCGCCGCGGTAACGGTTAGATGCCATATTCTGCGCGCCGCGCGGTCCACAAGTTCACGTTTTACGAGTTGCCGGCGCGCCACGGTTGGTAAACAGACAGTCGCGCTTAACCCAGGTCTGGGGCGGGCACGTACGGGGCCGCCGTGATGTACAGGATGTCGACGCAGTAGTCGATGAATTGTTTGCGCGTCGCGCCGAGCTGGCCGTTCAGGTATGCGGTGAACAGGCTGGACAGGCCGCCGACCAGGCTGGTGGCGATCATCTTCTGCAGCACGGGATCGCCGATCCGCGACAACTTGCGCTGGAGCAGTTCGATGAAGCTGGGCATCCACTCCGCACCCGAGCGCGTCAATACCGGCTCGACCGCCGGGGCCAGCAACAACACGCGCCCACGGACCGGGTCGTCGACCATGAGCTCGACGAACTTTTCGACGGCCTCGCGTGGGGTGTTCGCGGAGGTGAGGGTATTCATTGCGCGCGTACATACGTCGTCGTAGACCGCGCGCACGAATTCGTCGCGGTCCGAAAAGCTTTCGTAGAAATAGCGTTCGGTCAGCGCGGCTTTGCGGCACACGGCACGCACGGTCAACGCCGGTCGACTGTCGCTGCCGAGCAATTGGACACCGGCGGCGATGAGGTCGTCGCGGCGAAGGGCAAGGCGATCCCCCAAGGGGACGCCGGTCCAACGGCCCCGTCGTTGACCGGACTGCACATCGCTCCTAAGCTTGAAATTGACAACGCGTGTAGTCAGATTTGCAGATACCTACAGGAACCCAATAGTGCCTCAACATACGTCCGGACCCTGTCCGCTGACCAGCGACGTCGCTTCGGCTACCCCCGAGGACGAGGTGCCCGGTGTGGCCGGCGGCTGCCCGGCGTCGCCCCTCGGTTACGACGCGCCACCACTCCCGCTCGGCCCCGAATCGCTGACCTGGCGGTACTTCGGCGACTGGCGCGGCATGCTGCAGGGGCCGTTCGCGGGATCCATGCAGAACATGCATCCCCAGTTGGGCGCCGCCGTCGAGCAACACTCGACGTTCTTCCGGGAACCGTTGCCGCGGGTGATGCGGTCGCTGTACCCGATCGGCGGGGTGGTCTTCGACGGCGACCGCGCTCCGACGACGGGTGCCGAGGTTCGCGACTACCACACCGACATCAAGGGTGTGGATGACCAAGGGCGTCGGTATCACGCACTGAACCCCGACGTCTTCTATTGGGCACACTCCACTTTCTTCATGGGAACAATCCTGGTGGCCGAACGGTTCGGCGGCGGTCTGACCGAAGCCGAAAAGCGGCAACTCTTCGACGAACACATTCAGTGGTACCGGATGTACGGCATGAGCATGCGTCCGGTGCCAAAGACCTGGGAAGAGTTTCAGGCCTACTGGGACCACATGTGCCGCAACGTGTTAGAGGACAATTACGCGACGCGGGCAGTGCTCGACCTGACCATATATGACAAGCTGCCGATCGCTCCGTGGCTGCCGGATTGGCTGTGGGGTGGCCTGACCAAGCTGTCGCGGCCGTTCTTCGTTTGGCTCACAGTCGGCTTTTACCACCCAGCCGTTCGCGAACGGTTGGGCTTTCAGTGGACCGACCGCGACGAGTGGTTGCACCGGCGCTTCGGCAAGCTGGTGCGGCTGATCTTCGCGTTTGTACCGCCCAGGTACCGCAAGCACCCGCGGGCCCGTGCCGGCCTAGACCGCGCCTCCGGGCGCATCCCGCCCGACGCGCCGCTGCCCCAGACGCCGGCACGCAACCTGCCGCCGCTGGACCGGCGCGGCGACCCAAGCCACTACTGCCCCCAGGTTTAGCGCCCTCTAGTGGGCGTGACCGTGCACGTCCTCCAGGCCCGCCTGGTGCACGTGCGGATGGCTGTGCTCGGTGCCGTCGGCGTGGCCGTGGGCGTGTTCATGCTGGACGTGGTCGTGTTCATGCGCGATGTGTGCGTGCGCGTGTGTGACGTCGCCGTGCTCGTGTTCGTGCGCGTGCGGCGCGTCATGTGTGTGCTGCTCGGTCATGATGCGTCTCCCTGGGTCAAATGCGGTGTGCCAACTTCTCATTCACTTGGTGCCGCTGCCCCGCCGGCTCTGTGTGGGCGCTGATTCGGCGACTGCCTTCAGGCCGCCATCCCTGCGGTGATGGCCGGGCACGCCCGGACCCGCGTGCTCGGCGTTGAAGACCGCGTCCATGACGAGCTGACGGACGTGGTCGTTCTCGAGGCTGTAGAAGATGGTGGTTCCCTCCCGGCGGGTGCGGACCAAGCGCGCCATCCGCAGCTTCGCCAGGTGCTGGGAGACCGACGGCGCCGGCTTGCGGACGTGTTCGGCGAGTTCGTTGACCGACATCTCGCGGTCGGTCAGCGACCACAGCACCTGCACGCGGGTGGCGTCGGCCAGCATCCGGAAGACCTCAACCACCAGACTCGCCTGATCGTCCGGCAACCGGCCTTCGCTACTACCTGCATGCATACGCAAATAGTATTCAAGCTGCGCGGCGCTGCCAACGGCTGCTTGCTCGGGCTTCCTAGGATGACGGGACGACCGTGGACCGGCGCTGACCGCCGTTGCCCTCGTTCCAGAGCCGGTACACCTCCAGCGCGCCTTCTTGGGGCTGGTAGCGCATTGGCAGACGTCGCCGGTCCCAGCTCTTGGCGAATTCGTCGTAGAAGGTGGAGACCTCGAAGTACTTGCGGTCATCGAGGTAGTACCGCTCGTAGGCCTCGCGGGTGATCAGGAAGACGACTTCCTTGGGCGAGCAGTAGTACAGCGAGCCGAGGCACATCGGACACGGATGGGCCATCACGTAGATCGTGCAGTCGACCAGGTGCTCGGTGCCCAGCTTCATGCACGCCTCCCGGATGGCCAGGATTTCCGCGTGGGCCGTCGGGTCGTGCGTCTGGGCCACTTTGTTGGCGCTCTCGGCGAGGACCTCCCCGTCTTTGACGATCACCGTCGCGAACGGCCGACCGCCCTCCGCGACGTTGCGCCGGGCCAGGTCGATCGTCCGCTGGGCGAAGTCGGTCATGGGCCGGAGGGTAGTCCCGCGGGCTTCGGGACTGAGTCCTGTGATACTGACTAGATCATCTATTTAATTGGTCGGGATGAGGGAGCACCATGGCGCGCACCGATCGAGACCGTTGGGACCTGGCGACGAGCGTGGGTGCGACGGCGACGATGGTCGCCGCCCAGCGCGCCTTGTCCTCCGACGCGAAGCTGATCGACGACCCCTATGCGGCGCCGCTGGTGCGCGCCGTCGGGATCGACGTCTACGTCCGGCTGGTGAACGGCGAGATCCCGGCCGGTGGGGCTTCCGAGTTCGATCCGCACCGGATGGCGCGGGGGATGGCTTGCCGCACAAGGTTTTATGACGACTTCTTCTTGGACGCAACGCGGAGCGGGATCAGCCAGGCGGTGATCCTGGCGTCGGGGCTTGACGCGCGCGCCTACCGCCTGCCGTGGCCGGCGGGCACCGTCGTCTATGAGGTCGACATGCCGCAGGTCATCGAATTCAAGACGCTGACCCTGGACGATCTGGGCGCCGAGCCGACTGCCGAGCGGCGCACCGTCGCCATCGACCTGCGTGACGACTGGGCCACGGCGCTGCGCGCCGCCGGATTCGATCCGCAGGCTCCGTCGGCGTGGAGCGCCGAGGGTCTACTGGTGTATTTGCCCGAGGCGGCCCAGGACGCGCTGTTCGACAACATCACCGCGTTGAGCGCTCCCGGCAGCCGGCTGGCCTTCGACTTCGTGCCGGACACCGCCGTTTTCGCCGACCCCCGCTGGCGCGCCCACCACGACCGGATGAGCGAGCTCGGGTTCGAGGTCGACTTCAACGACCTCGTCTATCACGGGGAGCGCAGCCACATCGTCGACCACCTCGACGAGCGTGGTTGGCGGACGTCGTCGCGCACGGTCGCGGAACTGCACGCGGCCAACGGCTTCGTCTACGCCGACGACGAGGTCGCCCAAGCCTTCGCCGATGTCACCTACAGCAGCGCGGTGCTCGGGCGCTGAGTGCCGATCGACCGAGGCCAAAAACGCTTCGGTGCCCCCACTAGGACTCGAACCTAGGACCTGCGGATTAAAAGTCCGTAGCTCTACCAACTGAGCTATAGGGGCCGCGGAGATTCAGGATACTTGGGCCACAAACCCGGCTCGTTTGAGGATTGGGCACACAGTGACCTAAGCTGACGTGGCTCCTAACGAAACCACGTTGCGAGTACCCCGGAGTGATTCGGTTCTGGCCCCCATCGTCTAGTGGCCTAGGACGCCGCCCTTTCACGGCGGTAGCACGGGTTCGAATCCCGTTGGGGGTACGCGACGCGGCGACGCGGAGCAGCAGCAAGGCCCTGTGGCGCAGTTGGTTAGCGCGCCGCCCTGTCACGGCGGAGGTCGCGGGTTCGAGTCCCGTCAGGGTCGCCAACTCGGCGAGGCACTACATGCCTTCCGGCCAGGTAGCTCAGTCGGTACGAGCGTCCGCCTGAAAAGCGGAAGGTCGGCGGTTCGATCCCGCCCCTGGCCACCAGTCTTGATGACACGGAGTGGTCCTCTGAGCCTCCGCGGGCCTGGAATCCTTGCCGATGCGTCTGAGCTAGATGAACGCGGGCATCGATTCCCAGCCTCGGACAGCCGACGCTGATGACAAGTGTGCGTTCTGGGTGTCGATGTCCCATTCGGGGAAGCGCTTGAAAATTTCCTCGAGCGCGATTCGTGCCTCCAGCCTGGCGAGTGCCGCTCCTAGGCAGAAGTGAGCTCCCACGCTGAATGCCAGGTGCTGATGCGGCTGGCGATGAATGTCGAACCGGTCTCCGTCAGGCGGGAATTGGCGATGGTCGCGGCACGCTGATGCGATCAGCGGCATCATGACGCTGCCTTCGGGCACTGTGTGGCCGTACCACTCGGTATCACGGGTGACGTAGCGGGCGAGGTGCGGTACGGGGGGTTCGTAGCGCAGCAGCTCCTCGATCGTCTGCGGAATCAACCGATGGTCGGCTGCGATTTCGCGCCGCTGGTCGGGGTGGTCGGCGAGGACTTTTCCGGCCCAGCCGAGGAGTCGGGTGGTGGTCTCGTTGCCTGCGGAGGCGACGAGGCTGATGTAAAGCAGGATTTCGTCGCGAGTCAGGGTTCGGCGGACTCCTGTCTCGTCGTCGAATTCGACGTTGAGGAGTTCGGTCGTGATGTCGTCGGAGGGGTGTTCGGCGCGCCAGTCGAGATAGGCGGCGAACACCTCGTCGTAGTGGACGCCTTCCGAGGCCAGTGTCATGGGTTGGCCGGCCTCGGTGAGCAACGAGGCATTCGAGCGTTCCCGGACATGTTCTTGGGCGTCTTCGGGAATGCCGACCAGCATTCCGATGACTTTCATCGGCATCTGAGCGCCGAGATCGGCGATGAAATCGAAACGTCCAGTCCCGACGAGAGGGTCGAGACATTGTGCGCAAAATGCGCGAATCTTGTCCTCGAGTTCGGCGATCTTGCGGGGGGTGAACATCCGCGCGAGCAATTTGCGATGGATGTCATGAACCGGTGGGTCTTCGAAAACGATGATCCCGGGCGGTATTTCGATGTTCGCTTTGATCACTTCGAGGATCATTCCGCGGGCTGAACTGAACGTGGCGGTGTCGACAAGCGCACGACTCACGTCCTGGAAACGACTGAGCGCATAGAAATCGTATTGCTCGTTGTAGTACAGCGGCGACTCCTCGCGCAGCCGCCGGAACGTCGGGTAGGGATCAGCCAGAAGTCCCACATCGTAGGGGTCGTACCGAATGTCGTTGACCTCAGTCACGGTCATGGTCCGTCCTCCTGGTGCAGTGAAACCTGCCGATTCCTTGGCTGTATCACAGCAGACCTAGCGCCAACTGACAAGACAAATCAGAGCAGAATGTCGCGTCAGTCGTCGACTGTCGCGGATCCCCGCGGTGTGGTGAACAAGAACTTCAGCACGGCAGGTGAGCGCGTATTGCTGAGATTTCGCATGGACTGGCACGTGCGAAGCGACAAGATATCGTTGACCCTGGCCCCAGCTCGCAATACTTTTAGCGATAGGTTGTCACGTCAAACCGAACTGGAGCACGATGATGGGCCTTAACCTTGCGTAGCCATGGATGGTCGGGCCACACGCCGGCCTCCGATGAGGAAGCCGTCAACAGGATTCTGGACGCGGTTGACTCCTTGGTCGCCGAAGGCGGATCGGCCATCCGCGTCAGCGACGTGGCCCGCGTTCTGGGAGTAAGCCGCCAGACCATCTACCGTTACTTTCCCGGGGCTGAAGCGCTTGTGGTCGGCAGCCAAATGCGTTCGGCTAACGGCTTTCTCGATCGTTTAGCCGATCACCTGCGTGGGTGGACAAATCCGGCGGCTGCCGTCGTCGAGGGCGTAGCATTCGCGGCCGAGGAGTTCGCCGACGACCCGCTGATGGCGCGCGTCCTACATTCACGGCTACCGGGTGGCACGTCGGCCTCCTTCACCGCCGGTGCGGCATTTGGTCTCGGACGAGAAATGTTCCGACGATATGACGTCGACTGGGCCGCCCATGGCTTCGACCACGCTGCGATGGACGACCTCATCGAACTCGCTGTACGCACACTCCAGTCGATTCTGCTCGATCCTCCCGAGCGGCCACTCAACCCACTGGCACTCCGCAGTCTTGTGGGCAGATGGCTTGGACCGGCCGTCCTCTACCGCCAGCTGACCCGCGACATCGATGCACTAACCGCTCTCACGCACGCCAGCCAACTGGCTTCCAGCGCTCGCGGATCAGTCAGATTGGCGTGACAGATAATTGTCGGCCGCTCCCTCAACCTCGAGAGGAGCTATCAGAACGGTCTCTCGTGGCCCCGCGACCCCGCGATCGCCTTCGCCGGGCTTTCGAATCACGTTCTGGTTCAAGAGGTTCAACGGATTGCGGTGGGACCCCCACAAGCGTCTGACATCCGCACGGTCACGACGGGTGGCGGATTTTCGGATTGACCCCGAGTTCTCGGGTTACTCACACGGGTCACGAACCACAACGGCTCGGATCCGCAGCTCGACAAGCCGATCCGGTGGGCGATGTCTGCTCTGCGCTGGTCACCCAAGCCTTCGGTGGCGGCGCTGACCAGCGTGGCCGCGGCGGCACTGGCGTCCCCTCTGCGGAGACGGGTCTCCTTGAAGAACTAGGCAAGCGCCACAGTCTCGGTCTACGCGGCCGCCGTAGCAATATAGGGGCGCTGCGAGGGCGAGCAGCAAACATCATGCTTGCGCGGCGGCAGCACGGGTATTCCTGTGAACACGATGACAGCGAAGCCCGACCTGCGCACGGAAGAAATCGACTCATGTGTGCGCGTCTACGGGACGCGAGTCCACAATCTGCGTGGTGTCGACGTCGTAGCGCCCCGCGACGCGCTGGTCGCGTTCACCGGGATCTCCGGATCCGGAAAATCGTCGTTGGCCTTCGGGACCATCTATGCCGAGGCCCAGCGCCGCTATTTCGAATCGGTCGCCCCTTACGCCCGTCGCCTGCTGCTGCCAGCCGGCGCGCCGAAGGTAGATGACATCACCGGCCTACCGCCCGCCGTCGCATTGCAGCAGCGCCGCGGTTCGGCGACGTCGCGATCGACGGTCGGCACCGTCACCACCCTGTCGAACCTGCTGAGGATGTTGTTCTCCCGCGCCGGAACGTACCCGCCGGGGACGACGGAACGGCTGGACTCCGATGCGTTCTCCCCGAACACCGCGGTGGGGGCGTGCCCCGAATGCCACGGGTTGGGACGAATCCATCGGGTGACCGAAGAGACACTGGTACCGGACCCTTCGCTGACCATCCGCGAAGGCGCCGTCGCCGCCTGGCCGGGCGCGTGGCAGGGCCAAAACCTACGCGACATTCTGGTCACGCTGGGGTACGACATCGACAAACCGTGGCGAAAACTTCCCAAGCGTCAGCGCAATTGGATCCTGTTCACCGATGAGCAGCCCACCGTCGAAATCGACCCGCGCCAGCATCCCGTGCAGGCCGACTACTACTACAACGGGACGTTCTCCAGCGCCGAACGCCACGTCCGCCACACGTTGGCCAACTCCCATAGCGCGATGATGCGTCGCCGCGTGCTGCAATTCGTCGACAGCGTCGAATGCCCACTGTGCGACGGATCTGGGCTGCGGCCGGAGGCGCTGAGGGTGACATTCGCCGGGCGCACCATCGCCGACTACGCGGGGATGCCGTTGGCCGAGCTTGCTGACGCCCTGCGCCCGACGGCTTCTCGGAAGGATGCCGCCGCCGCGTACGAGTCAACGGAATCCGGTGAACTGACGGAAGTGGCGACGATGATCGCCGCCGACCTCGTCGCCCGCCTGCAGGTACTCCTCGATCTCGGCCTTGGCTATCTCACGCTTAGTCGCCGCACCCCGACAGTGTCACCGGGCGAATTGCAGCGGTTGCGGCTGGCCACCCAGCTGCGCGCCGGCTTGTTCGGCGTGCTTTATGTGCTCGACGAGCCTTCGGCGGGACTGCACCCGGCCGACGCCGAACCGCTACTCGACGTACTCGATCGCCTACGGCGCGCGGGCAATTCCTTATTCGTAGTCGAGCACGACATGGACGTGGTACGCCGTGCCGATTGGATCGTCGACGTCGGACCCGGGGCCGGGGAGCTTGGCGGCAGTGTGCTCTACAGCGGCCCGGTGCCGGGCCTCGCCGACATCGAGAAATCGGTCACTCGCCGGTACCTTCTCGACGGGGCCAGCCCACCGCCTCGTCAACCCCGGACCCAGTCCGGGCAGTTGCGGCTGCGCGGGATCTGCTTCCACAATTTGCGCGACCTCGATGTGGACCTGCCACTGGGTGTGTACACCGCGGTCACCGGGGTGTCCGGCTCAGGCAAGTCGACGCTCGTCGTCAAGGTCCTCGGCGACGTTGTGAACAGCCACCTCGGCACGGGACGCGCAGCCGAGCCGGCCCATGCCGATGATGACGAAACCGACTCCGAGGTAGTCGATCTCGATCGCGACGCGAGCGTCGGCGTGACGGTCGAAGGCGTCGAGAAGATCAATCGGTTGGTATCCGTCGACCAGCGCCCAATCGGGCGCACGCCGCGCTCGACATTGGCGACCTATACCGGCTTGTTCGACGCCGTGCGCCAAGAATTCGCCGCGACTCCGAAGGCCCGTCGCCGCGGTTGGACAGCGGGCCGGTTTTCGTTCAACGTGTCCGAAGGTTGCTGCCCAACCTGTCAGGGCGAGGGGTTCGTCTCGGTCGAATTGTTGTTTCTGCCGGGCACATACGCCACATGCCCGGCGTGTCAGGGAGCGCGTTACTCCGACGAGACACTCGAGGTACGGTACCGCGGCCGCACGATCGCCGACGTGCTTGCGATGACCGTTGATGAGGCCTCGGACTTTCTTGCTGACGTGACGAAGGCGGCGCGGAGCCTGTCCACGTTGCGAGAGGTCGGACTTGGCTATCTCCGGCTGGGACAGCCCGCGACTGAGCTGTCAGGTGGTGAGGCGCAGCGCATCAAGCTTGCCTCCGAACTCCAGCGGCCGCGCCGAGGGCATTCCCTCTACGTCCTCGACGAGCCGACCACCGGGCTGCACCCCGCAGATGTGGATCTGCTCGATCGTCAACTGCACCGCCTGGTCGACGCGGGCAATACCGTGGTGGTGGCCGAACACGACATGCGGATGGTCGCGGGTGCCGACTGGGTAATCGACCTAGGGCCCGGAGCCGGCAGCGACGGCGGTCGAGTTGTCGCGGCGGGTACGCCCGAAGCGGTTGCACGTGCGAAACACAGCCGAACCGCGCCATATTTGGCTAAACGGTTGGCGCTGCCTGTAATTCGATGAGAAATCTCGTCGGTCTTGGCAAAACCACTCGTGACAAAGCCTCGTCGCGCCATTCCGCTCGAAGTAGCCGTTACGGTCGCCTGCCTGTGCTCTTGGTCAGCCACGAGTCGGCATACGCCACCGGGGCGCAGTTCGTCGTAGATGGCGGACTCACCAGTTATGTCCCGGTGAAGATCTAGACCTGAAGCTACCCGAGCACGGGAAGCAACAGCCGCGACGACGAGCGCACGGTGTTCAGGCTGGACGTGCCGACACTGGCATGCCGGAAGTTCATGATTGCCGGCGTCGAGGGGTCTTGGTCGTCGCTGGTCAGCGTCAGCCGAATGCGGTGGCCCGCCTTGAACCGGCGGGCGTTGGGAACCAACGGGATTCGATACTCGACGTCCTCTCCCGGGGGCACCGCTTGCGGGTTGCGGCAGGGTAGCACCGGCGCGCCGGGCCGGCTGGCCGCGTCGTCGACCTCGCGCAGGCTGGCGCGCAACCAGCCCGCGGTCACGTCGCTCGTTTCCCCGTCGGGTGCCACGTCCTGCAGGGTCGCAATCCACGCGGTGTCCATCGCCGTCGCCGAGGCCACCAGCCGCAGCTCGATATCGCCGACCACGTCGACGTCCATGCTCAGCGGCGTGCTGGTCCACACCAGCAGCGACGGCGGATCGATCTCGCTGGGCTTGACGCGGCCAAGGCCCGACCCCAGCACCATGAATTCGCGAACGCCCGGCTCGCCCTCGTCGGCGTCCAAACCACCGTCGGCGCGCAGGGCCAACTCCCGATGCAATGCCTTCGGCGGCCAGGAGTCGGCGGTACGCCACTCGTCGGCGCCCGGCAGGAAGTAGCGGACCGGCGGCCCGTCGGTGATCCCGGTGTCGCGCCCCTTCAACCAGTGGTCATACCAGGCCAACGCCTCGGTGTGCATGCTTTCCCACGGCCAGGTCAGCCCGTACTCGCCGAGCATCCCCATCCGCACACACGTGGTGTCCGACAACGCGTTCCAAGCGGCGAAGGTCGATGGCAGGTGTAGCGGCACGTTCTGCCAATCACACCCCAAGTAGACCGGGATATCGATTTTCCTGAGCAGTGGCAACAGGTTTCGTTCCTCCCACCACTCGTCCCGCGTCGGGTGCTTGACCACCGCCTCCTGCCATAGTTCGTCCCATGGGTGCGGATTGTGTGGCAGCCTGAGCAATTGGCGCAGCATGGTTACCGCTGCCTCGCCGTTCATGGTCTCGAATTTCTTGTGGACGCCCGGAGTTTTGAGGACGCGCCGTGCCAACCCGACTGGCTTGCTGCGCCACAGCTTGTCGCTGCGGTCGGAGGTCAGGCCCATCATGGCCAGAAACGGGGTAATGAACGATGAACTCAACAGCCCGTGGTGGTTGGCGCCCTCGTACAGGTCGCTCGTCACGGCGAGGGGAAAGATCGCTTTGAGATGCGGCGGTCGCTCGACGGCGGCCTCCAGTTGGGTCATCGCGAAATAACTGATGCCGATCATGCCAACGTTTCCGTCGCACCACGGCTGAGCGGCGGTCCACTCCACCAGGTCGTGCACGTCCCGGCGTTCCTGCGCATCGAAGAAATTGAACGTGCCCTCGGAGCCGCAGGTGCCGCGTAGGTTGGCGATGACGTGGATGTAGCCGCGCGGCACCCAGAAGTCCGTTTTGCCGGCCTCGATGAAACCCGCCGGGGCGCCGAGGTCCTGCATCTGGCGCGGATACGGCGAGGCGGCCAACAGCGCCGGGAAGCGGCCGTCGGCGTCGGGCCGGTGAACGTCGGCCAGAAGCGTTGCGCCGTCCCGCATTCTGATCGCGGTGTTGATGTCGGTGCGCGACGCGTACTTCGGCTCGCTGAGGTTCCGGTATTCCCGGCCGGTGGTCTGCGGGCCATTGAGGGTGATCATAGTTTCACGCTACGTTGAAACTAGTCTCAACGCAAGGTGAAACTTCGGGTATGGTGGGACGGTGGCGCAGCGATCGATCACCCCCGGCCCGCGCGACGAGCGCGGCGTGCTGGCGGCGCGCATTCTGGCCGCGGCCCGCGACGAATTCGCCGAACATGGCTGGGCCGGCACGGCCATTCGTGCCGTCGCCCGTAGCGCGGACGTCGACCCGGCGCTGATCTATCACTATTTCGGCTCCAAGGAGGGCCTGCTCGATGCGGCCACCACGCCGCCGCAGAAATGGCTGGATGCGGTGGCAGCGACGTGGGCGACGCCCAAGGCCGACCTGGGTCGGCAACTGATCCGCACCGTGTTGGACACGTGGACCGACGAGGAGGTCGGGCCGATCCTGCGGGCGGTGGTGTTGACCGCCGCCCACGAGGACAAGACCCGAGACAAACTGCGGCTGATCGTCGAACGCGGACTGATCGGCGGTTCCACCCTGGGCGCCGACGAGGACGAACGACTGCGGCGCAGTGGTTTGATCGCCACCCAGCTGATCGGCTTCGCACTGTTGCGCTACGTCTGGAAGATGGAGCCGATCGCGTCGATGCCCGAGGATGAGGTGGTGGCGGCGATGGCGCCGAACCTGCAACGCTATGTCGAGGGCGACATCTCCTAGCAGTTAACGCGACCCGGCGCGGCCAGCCGCGACAATGATCGGATGCGTCACTTGCGCCCCGCCCTTGCGTTAGCGGTCGCGGTCTCCGGGATCGGGACCGCCCAGGCGAGTCCAGATGTCCCGGCGGTAAGTGATGCGGCTCGCGCCGCCGGGTTCGTCGACGTCCGCACCGCGGTCCCCGACGCCATCATCGACCTGCGCTACGCGACCACTAACAACTTCACCCACACGCAGCTGTACCCCTCCGACGCCCGATGCCTGGTGCACCAGTCGATGGCGTCCGGACTGGCGACGGCCGCGACGGCACTGCGCCCGCAGGGGCACCTGCTCGTGTTCTGGGACTGCTACCGGCCCCACGACGTCCAGGTCAAGATGTTCAACGTCGTGCCCAACCCGGCGTGGGTCGCCCGGCCCGGGCAGTATGCGCACAGTCACGAGTCGGGGCGCTCAGTGGACTTGACGTTGACGACGACGCAGCAGCCGTGCGCGTCCGGGCTGCACGCCGGGGGGCTCTGCTTGGCCGACATGGGCACCGACTTCGACGATTTCTCCTCGCGCGCAAACGCTTTCGCAACCCAAGGGGTCAGCGCCGACGCCCAGGCGAACCGGGCCGCGCTGCGGGACGCCATGAAGTACGGCGGGCTCGCCCCCTACTCCGGGGAGTGGTGGCACTTCGATGGCCCCGGTGCCGCGGTCGACCGTCCGATCCTCAGCGTGCCGGTGGACTGATCTCATATATTGAGATATCCATTTCAAATTATGGATTCACGGATACGCTTCAGGCATGACGGACGAACGCGGGACCACCTACACGCACGGGCACCACGAATCGGTGCTCCGCAGTCACCAGCGGCGGACCGCGGAAGATTCGGCGGCCTACCTGCTGCCCCACCTGAAGTCCGGCTCGTCGGTACTGGATATCGGATGCGGGCCCGGGACGATCACCGCTGACCTGGCCGCGCGTGTCGCACCGGGACTGGTGACGGCCGTCGACCAGTCGGCCGACGTGCTCCGCGTCGCCCGAGCGGAGGCCGAGCAGCGTGGCCTGGTGAACGTGTCGTTCGCGACCGCCGACGTGCACCGGCTGAACTTTCCGGACGGCGCATTCGACATCGTGCACGCGCACCAGGTGCTGCAACACGTCGCTGACCCGGCGGGGGCACTGCGGGAGATGAAACGGGTGTGCGCACCCGGGGGCGTCGTGGCGGCCCGGGATGCCGACTACGCGGGCTTCGTCTGGTTTCCGCAGTTGCCTGCGCTGGAGCTGTGGCGCGAGCTCTACGAGCGGGCCGCTCGGGCGAACGGCGGCGAACCCGATGCGGGGCGGCGGTTGCTGTCCTGGGCCCAGCAGGCGGGTTTCGCCGACGTGACGCCGACGGGCAGCCTGTGGTGCTACGCGACGCCGGCGACGCGCGAATGGTGGGGCGGCATGTGGGCCGACCGGATACTGCACTCGCGGGTCGCGCGAGACCTGCTCGATCTGGGCCTGGCGACGACCGCGCAACTCGAAGAGATCTCCGCGGCGTGGCGGGAATGGGCCGCGGCGCCGGACGGCTGGATCGCCATCCCGCACGGCGAAATCCTCTGCAGGGTGTAGCCGATCGAGGACCGAGTGCGCATGTTTCGCCAGGTCAGCCATGTGGTATTGGCATTCTCTTTTTTTGCAAGTACGTTATTCATCGATGGATAACGCTGCTCAGACACCATCCGGCATTCCGCTTGCGCCGGTGTACGGCCCGGGGGACGTAACGGCGTCGCCTCCGGCGCCCGGGGAGTTTCCCTTCACCCGGGGTAACTTCGCGTCCGGCTACCGGGGCAAGCTTTGGACCTTCCGCCAATACTCGGGGTTCGGCACCGCCGAGGAATCCAATCGCCGTTACCGCTACCTGCTGGAGCAGGGCGGGACCGGGCTCTCGGTGGCGCTCGACTTGCCCACCCAGTGCGGGTATGACTCCGACGATCCGGAGTTCGGCGAGGAGGTGGGCCGAGTCGGCGTCGCGGTCGACACCCTGGCCGACTTCGAGATCCTGTTCGACAACATCCCGCTGGACAAGCTCAGCACCAGCATGACCATCAACGGAACGGCGGCGATACTGCTGGCGTTCTACGTCGCCGCCGCCGAGAAAAAAGGAATACCGCGGGCCAAGCTCACCGGGACCATCCAGAACGACATCCTCAAGGAGTACGCCTCGCGCGGGACCTGGATCTGGCCGCCGGAGCCGTCCCTGCGCCTGATCGCCGACACCATCGAGTTCTGCGCCGCCGAGGTGCCGAGGTTTAACGCGATCTCGGTGGCGGGGGCGCACTTCCGCGACGCGGGGGCCAACGCGGTGCAAGAGATGGCGTTCACCCTGGCCGACGGGGTGACCTACTGCGACACCGTGGTCGAGCGCGGCCGCATGACGATCGACCAGTTCGCGCCGCAGATTTCCTTCTTCTTCTACACCCACGGCGATTTCTTCGAGGAGATCGCCAAATATCGTGCGGGGCGGCGCCGTTGGGCCACCATAGTGAAGGAGCGCTACGGGGCGACGACGGACAAGGCGGCCATGTTCCGCTTCGGCTGCGTCTGTGGGGGCGCATCGCTGTACGCGCCGCAGGCCCACAACAACATCGTTCGGGTGGCCTACGAGGCGATGGCCGCGGTGCTGGGCGGGGTCCAGTCGATGTTCACCGCGGCCTGGGACGAGCCGTTCGCCCTGCCCACCGAGGAAACCACGACACTGGCGCTGCGCACCCAGCAGATCCTGGCGCACGAGACCGGCGTGGCCAGCGTCGCGGACCCGCTCGGCGGCTCCTACTTCGTCGAGGCGCTGACCGATGCCACCGAGGCCCGCATCATCGAGATCATGGATGACCTGGAGCGGCACGGCGGAATGGTTCATGCCATCGAGGACGGCTACCTGCAGGGCCTGATCGCCGACGAGGCCTATCGGGTCCATCAGGACATCGAGTCCGGTGCCCGGCCCGTCGTCGGGGTCAACCGGTTCGTGACCGAGGAGCCGGAACCGGATGTCGTGACGTACGAACTGGACGCGGAGGGCCGCGATCTTCAGCTCAAGCGACTCTCCAAGGTGAAGGCCGAAAGGGATTCGGCCGCTGTCAAATCCAGTCTCGCGGCACTTTCACGCGCCGCCGAAGGAGACGACAATCTGATGCACAGGCTGGTCGACTGCGCCAACGCATACTGCACGGTCGGTGAAATGGTCTCCGCGCTCAAGGCGGTGTGGGGCGAATTCCAGCAACCGGTGGTGTTCTAGTGGCCGCCCGGATCCTGGTCGCCAAGCCCGGGCTGGACGGACATGACCGCGGCGCCAAGATCGTCGCGCGCACGCTGAGGGATGCCGGTTTCGAGGTGATTTACACCGGGATCCGGCAACGCATCGAAGACATCGCCTCGATCGCCGTCCAGGAGGATGTGGCAGTTGTGGGCCTGAGCATCCTGTCCGGTGCTCACCTGGCGCTCACCGCGCGCACCATCGAGGCACTGCGTGCCGCCGACGCCGCGGACATCGCGGTCGTGGTCGGGGGAACGATCCCGCACGCCGACGTGCCCAAGCTGCTGTCCACCGGGGCGGCCGCGGTGTTCCCCACCGGGACATCGCTAGACGTCCTGGTGCGCGAGATCCGCGCATTGACCGGCACCCCCGAACCCGTTGTGGAGGACCAGTGCGCGTCGGAGTGATGATCGGCGCCGAGCGCGGCGGCATGGCCCGCAAGGTGGACAAGCTGGCCTCGGACATCGAATGGGCCGAATCCGCCGGACTGGACACCGCGTGGATGCCGCAGGTGCCCGACGACTTCGACTGCCTGACCATGGTGTCGCTGATGGCCGCGCACAGCTCGCGCATCGAGCTGGGCACCGCGGTGGTGCCGTTGCAGGCCCAGCATCCGATCGCGCTTGCCCGCCAAGCGCTCTCGACGCACGCCGTGGCCGGTGGACGGTTGGCGCTGGGCGTCGGACCGTCGCACCACTGGATCATCCGGGACATGCTCGGACTGCCGTATGAGAAGCCGGCCGCCTACACCCGCGACTACCTGCAGGTGCTCAACGCCGCGATCGCCGGGCCGGGACCGGTCGACGTCGAGAATGATTCGTTCACGGTGCACAATCCACTGGCGATCGGGGCCGATACCCCGATGCCGGTTCTGATTGCCGCGTTGGGGCCGGTGATGCTGCAGATCGCCGGTGAACTCGCCGACGGCACCGTGTTGTGGATGGCCGACGAGCGGGCCATCGGTGACCACATCGCACCCAAGATCACCAAGGCCGCCGCGGATGCCGGACGCCCCGCGCCGCGGATCGTCGCGGGCATCCCGGTATGCCTTTGTGCGCCTGGACAAGTCGACGAGGCCAAGGAGCGGGCCAACCGCATCTTGGGCGAGGCCGAGGTGTCGCCCAACTATCAGCGCCTGCTCGAACGTGGCGACGCCCGCGATGTCGGCGATCTGTGCGCGGCCGGCGACGAGGGCGCCATCCTGGCCCGGATGCGCCGCTTCGCCGACGCGGGTGTGACCGACCTGTCGGTGCGGCTGCTGCCGATCGGCGCCAACCGCGAGGAGCTCATCGCCTCCAAGCGCCGTACGCGCGAGATGATCGCCTCGCTCGCAACGGAACTGCGGTGACCTCCGTTGGGCCGCTCGAGGGGATACGCATCCTCGAGGTGGGCACCATGCTGGCCGGCCCGTACGCAACCATGTTGCTCGCCGACCTGGGCGCCGATGTCACCAAGATCGAGCCGCGCGGCGGCGAGATCTCGCGCGGGGTGGGGCCCACCTACTTCGCCAGCCTCAACCGCAACAAGGCCAGCATCTGTCTGGACCTGAATACCGACGCGGGACAGCAACGGCTTGGTGAACTGGTAGCGAAATCCCATGCGCTGCTGGTGAACTTGAAGCCGTCGGCGATCCGCCGGCTGGGCCTGACCTATGAGCAGCTGCGCGGCCACAACGAGCGGATCGTCTGTGTGGCGATCACCGGGTTCGGCCTACATGGCGGCGACGATCCGGCCTTCGACTACGTGGTGCAGGCGGGTTTCGGGATCGCCGCACTGACCGGCGACCCGGATGGCCCGCCGACGCTGCCCGGTTACTCGTCGGCAGACAACTCCACCGGAATGTGTGCGGCCCTGGGGCTGTTGGCCAAGATCGTCTCCGGTACCGGTGGGCAGGTCGACGTCTCGCTGCGCGACGTCATGCTGTCGCAGCTCAACTACCACGCCTCCGCGTACCTCAACGAGGGTGTCGAACCACAGCGACGGCCGTACGGCGCTCATTCGTATTACGTTCCGGCGCAACTATTTCCGACCGCCGACGGCTATCTGGCGCTGTTCATCACGCACGACGGCTTCTGGAAGTCGTTCGCGACCGAGGCGGGTATCGGCGGCTTCGAGACGATGGCCGAACGGGTGTCCCGCCGCGACGAGGTGCTCGCGGTGGTCACCGCGATGCTGGCGACGGACACCGCCGCCGATTGGGAACGTAGGCTGCGTCCGTTGGGGGTACCGGCGGCCGCGGTCAGGACGCTGCCCGAGGCGCTCGAAGCGACGCCCGAAATCGTGGTGACCGCAGGCGATTTCCGCCTGGTCGGGAGTCCGATCCACGTTTCGGATTACCAGCCCGAATATCGGCCACCGCCGGAGCTTCCCGACGGCTGAATCCGCCGAGCGTGAAGCTGTCCGCACGCTCGAGGTCGAGTGTGAAGCTAGCCGCACGTTGGCGGCTCAGTCAGGGCCGGACCGGGCCCCTGAGATGCGCCTCGGCGAGCTTGCGGAAGGCCGCCACCAACCGGCTGCGGTCCCCGGCTCGGGTCGCCAAAACGACGTGGCACGGCTCGATGCCTTTCAGCGGCACCGTCGTGATGTCGGGCCGCAGGGCGGTGCCGTGGAAACCGGCCGTGATGGCCACCGCTTGCCCGGATGCGATGACTTCGAACTTGTCCTCGAGCGCGTCGATGAACGGTCCGTCGGGTGCGCGGCGACCATCGGGCCGGGGATCGATCCGCCAATAAGCGCTCCAGGCCGGGTCGGAGTTCCGCACGCGCGGCATGGGCTCGTCGGCGATGTCCTCGAGCGTCACGAAATCCCGGCCCGCAAGGCGGTGGTCGACGGACAACGCCAGCACGCGGGGCTCGTCGTAGAGGATCGTCACGTGCAGCCCATCGGTCGGAAACGGTAGCCGGGTGACCACCGCGTCCACGCGATGCCCGAGCAATGCCTCCAGAGCCTCGCCCCAATTCAGGTGCGAGACTTGCACTTCCGCGTCGGGGTGTTCGCGACGCATCTCGCGGACCGCCGGGGTGACGATCATGCCGGTCGTGTATCCGACCGCGATGCGGGTGGGCTGGGCGGCGGCCCGGGCCTGCGCAGCGGCTTGGGTGGCCGAACGCAGCAGGGCCTTGGCCCGCGGCAGGAACACCTCACCCGCCTCCGTGAGGCGGGTGCCTTGGGGCGTGCGGTCCAACAGACGAACCCCGAGTTGCTGCTCGAGGCGGCGGATCTGCCGGCTCAACGATGGTTGCGCGACCCGCAGCGCGCTGGCGGCTCGGCCGAAGTGTCGGTGTTCGGCGACCACGACGAAGTATCCGACCAGGCGCAGATCGAGATCGAATACCGGCGATGCCGATTCGGTCATGTGCTCAGTGTAACTACACCGTCGACCGCCCTGCCTCCCCAAATCCGCCGCTGAAATGCGGTGATGCCGATCTGGCATCGCGTGATGTGAAACAGGTCTTGGACAGTGGGTGCGCGGCGGCCGTTGACTTGGAATCGCGAAATCTCAGCAAGTGAAGGGATCATCATGCATGTCTTTGTGACCGGTGCGAGCGGACACATCGGCTCGGCCGTCCTCGACGAACTGCTGAAGGCCGGGCACGACGTCACCGGACTGGCCCGCTCGGACGAAGCGGCTGCGTCAATCGCTGCGAAAGGCGCGAGAGTGCACCGGGGCGACCTCGACGACCTCTACGGTTTGCGTTCCGCGGCCGCAGCATCCGACGGCGTCATCCACCTCGCGTTCAAACACGATTTCGACGACTTTCTTGGCGCCGCGGAGACCGACCTGCGCGCGGTGCAGGCCATCGGAGAGGCGCTCACCGGATCCGACCGGCCCTTCGTCAGTACGTCGGGGACCCTGCTGCTCTCACTGTCGGCGCACGACGGTTTTGGCACCGAAGAGGACACGCTGCCCGGCGGGCCGCGAATCGACTCGGAGAACGCGGTGATCGCGCTGGCCGAAAGCGGGGTGCGATCCTCTGTCGTCCGGCTCTCCCCGTTGGTGCACAGCGAGCTGGACCGTCACGGCTTCGCCTCGCACCTGATCAACACCGCCCGCGGCACGGGCATGTCCGCCTACATCGGTGACGGGGCGAACCGCTGGCCCGCGGTCCATACGCTCGATGCCGCGCACCTTTACCGGTTGGCGCTCGAAAAGGCGCCCGCGGGAACGCGTTTGCACGGGGTGGCCGACGAAGGCGTGCCATTCCGCGACATCGCCGCCGTGATCGGCCGCCATCTCGATGTGCCTGCGGTGAGTATTCCCGCCGAAGACGCCGGCCACTTCGGCTTCCTCGCGGTGTTCGCGGCTTTAGACAACCCGACGTCAAGTGCCCTGACGCGGAAGGTGCTCGACTGGCAGCCCGAGCACGCCGGACTGCTCGAGGATCTCGATGCCGGCCATTACTTCGGTGAGTGAGCGACGCCGTGGCTGAATATGTGGTCGACGCGGCACGAAAGGTGCTGGGACCGGTGGGCGTGTGCCTGCCTGTCTCGTTCACCAGCCCACCGTCCATCCATCTGCAACGTGAGGCGGTGGGCCGGCTAGAACGGGCCGGATACTGCACCGTATGGACCAACGAGGTCATCGGGAAGGACGCCCTGGTACAACTCGCCACGCTGCTGGCCGACAGTGAGCGGATGGTGTTCGGCACTTGTATCGCCAACATCTGGGCTCGGGCGCCCCAGACCATGCATGCCGCGGCCGCCCAACTGGCACAGGCGCACCCGGGCCGCATCGTGCTCGGACTCGGCGTGGGCTATCCCCAGCAGGCGGCCAGCGTCGGCAAGGAGTTCGGCAGCCCGCTGGCGACGATGCGTGACTACCTGGAGCGGATGGGCAGCCCCACCTGGCCACCGGCGCCGGACGCGGGCTATGCCCGCATCGTCGCCGCCAACGGCCCGAAAATGCTTGCGCTGGCAGCTGAACTCGCCGACGGGGCGCTTCCGGCCGGCCTGCCCACGGAGTTCACCGCCCGGGCCCGGCGGTCACTCGGACCGGACAGGCTACTGGTCGTCGGACTTTCGGTGGCCCGCGACATGCAGGCCGCGCGGAAAGCCGTCTCTCCGCGGCTCGCCGTGCCGTCCTACACGTCCGGGCTCCTGGAGTTGGGTTACCCGGACGAAGACATCGAGGTGGTGAGTGACCGGCTGATCAACGCGCTTGTCGCTCATGGCGATTCGGTGCATATCGTGGACAAGGTGCGCGATCACTTGGCCGCCGGGGCGGACCACGTCACGCTGCTGCCCACCATGGGCGGCGAATTCGCTGCCGGGATCGACCGACTCGCTGAACTGGGTCCGGCGCTGGCCGAGCTCTAGTTACGACATGTCACCGGCGGGAACAACCGCCGACACCACCAGCTGCAGGTACGGGCGATAAAGATTTACCCCGTCGAGTTGACTGCCAAGGGTGACACCGTCGTTGACGGCAAGGATGACTCGGGCCAGAGCATCGGCCGGCATCGTGAGGGACGCCCCGAGTCTGGCCACGTTCTTGGCGATGAAATCGGCCAGCGAGCGGACGGTCTCCAGTCGCTGTGCGGCGAGCCTGTCGCGAGCCTCCGGGCTGCGCAGCAAGAACAACGTGAGTTCGTAATTGAGCGCGGCACGGTTCGGATCATTGCTGGCCTGGCTCCACCGCTCGGCGAGTTCGTCGATATCGATGTCACCGAGCCGGCTGAAGGACTGGATGATTTCGGTGAAACCGTCGAGGAACCGTTGTCGTTGACGGTCGGTGACCGCAAGAAACAACTCTTCCTTTGCGCCGAAGTGGGAGTAAATCGCACCGCGGGTATACCCGGCCGCGTCGGCGATGTCCTCGAGCGCGGCCCCGCTCAGACCCTTGCGTGCGAAGATCTCCTCCGCGGCATCCAACAACAGGCCGCGGGTGTGCTCGAGGCGTCGCTCCCTGGTCCACCGTTCCGCCACCGGCCCATCCTCCCACATCGCAGCACGCCCGTGGCTGTTTATCAGTTGTGGTCCGACGAAAAAGACTGTCGCCCAGCGCAATTGACACCAACCGCACTGTTGGAGACGCCTTTCTCTCTCGGCCATGCCCATATCGCCCGGATCCACGGGTGTGATACGCCCCACTTTAATACATGGTTGTATATCTAATACATACACGTATATGGTGACACCCGTCACACGAAGCGGATGCCGCAATCCGCTCGAGTCCGACCGTCACCACGATGAGGAGATCGGCATGAGTCAAGTGACCCGACCGGGAGAGTGGGTGGAGCGCGACGCAGGTTTAGGGCTCGACCAGCGCGACTTCGACGCCTTCAACATGTCCATCTCGACCGATCGCTACACGTCCCGCGACTACGCCCAGCATGAGCACGAGCGCATCTGGATGCGGGTGTGGCAGATCGCCGGACGAGTCGACGAGCTTCCGAATGCGGGTGACTGGAAGCAGTACCGGATTCTGAACCAATCGTTCGTGATCGTCCGTGGCAAGGACGAGAAACTGCGCGGATTCGTCAACGCCTGTCGCCATCGCGGAAACATCCTGTGCAACGCCGCCGCCGGAAATGCCAAGCGCGGCTTTCTGTGCCAGTACCACCTTTGGTCATACGACCTGGACGGCAAGCTGCGCGGGATGCTGCGAGAGAACCTCGCCGGCCCGATCGACAAGAACGAAAACTCCCTCTTGGAAGTGCCGGTCGACACCTTCGGCGGATTCATCTTCGTCAACCCGGATCCAAATGCTCAGCCGCTCAGCGACTTCCTCGGCCCCGACGTCATCGAACTGCTCGCCCCGTACCACCTCGCCGACATGGTCACCGTGATGAACGTCCGCGAGAGCTTGGAATGCAACTGGAAAGTTGTCATGGACGCCTTCGAAGAGGGCTACCACATCAACGGCATCCACCCGCAATTGCTCAGCGTGCTCGTGATCGATCCAACGACCGCCCGATACCGGTTCTTCGAAAACCACAGCGTCGCGGTGGCCCCGTTCGAAGTGAAGGGTGCCAGTGCAGAAAAGCAGGTCGAGGGCATTATGAACCTGCCGGATACCTTCCCCTCGACCGTCGCTGTCATGCCCCGCTTCCAAGAACTCGTCGCCGAATACCGGGCGCCGGACGGCTCGGTCGAGTTCCCCGAGGGCGTCACCGCGCGCAAGCTGCTTCAGCGGGCCACCCGCGACACTCTGGCCGGCATGGGTCTCGACGTCAGTGGCCTCACCGACGACCAGATGAGCGACAACCAGGGCTGGGTGCTGTTTCCCAACTACTTCATGACGATCCGCGCCGGCGAATGTCATGTCATCATGGCCGTGCCCCATCCGGACGGCGACCCGAACCGCTGCATCTGGCACGTCAGCAGCTACATGTACCTGCCAGCGGAACACCGCGACGCCTTCAGGGTCCCGCTGACCGAGGTCGAGGAGCCGGGCAGCTACAAGTATTTCGAAGCGCTGCAACAGGATTACGAGCAGATGCCACGGCAGCAACTCGGACTGCGCAACAGCAGGCTCGACCACATGTCGCTGGTCAAAGAGGAAGTCGTCATCGGCCATTATCACTCCGTGGTGGACCGCTACATGGCCAATGGCGCGGTGAACCGGGAGGAAGTCCAATGAATATCGACGAACGCATCGCCCACCACCGCCGGATGGCCGAGGCCTACCGCGACGCCTACCTGCGCCAGGGAGTCCAGGACGGCGAAGCGTTCGCCGACGCTTGGAAATTCGCCGACGACGGCATCTACGTATCGCCGTATTTCACCGGCGATCAGGTGTTCAAATTCAGTGAGTTCCCCGAGGACACCGCACGCGCTTCGACGATGGAGGCCAAGGCCTACTCGCTGACCTTCCCGGACTGGAAACCCGCCGACTTCAAATACTGGCCGGCCGAAAACGGTGTCGTCATGAAGACGCGCTGGGAAGGCCACACCAAGGACGGCGTCCGGATGGGCTTCTACTCATACAGTTTCATCGAAACCAACGATGTGGGGGAGTTGACGCGCTGGGAGACCCACGTCAATGACGAGTACAACGCGTTCCTGGACGTCGCCATCGGAGTGCACGGTCCGTTCCACGGCACTGGGGAGTACGTCGAGGCGCTCGAACGATGCCTGGCGAAAGCCGGGGTGTCGGTGTGAAGGTTTTGCTCAAGGTCGAGGACGTCATCGGCGCGCACACCGGCCGATCCCGCGCGGTTCTGCAGTACTGCACCGTCACGAGACGTCTGGTCGACGAAGCGAAGAAGCCGGGCTTCTCGGCGGACAGTTGGGGGCCGCTGGCGGAACTGGTCGCAGTCGACGAGTTCGAACGAGTCGGCGCCTTCAAAGAGGTGATGAAATGGCCGGACTATGTCGAATTCCTCACCAACTGGGCGACGTCGTCGAAGTGGGAGTGCTCGTTCAAACACATCACCGAGTCCGGCGGTCGGGTGTTCCTCGAGCTCGAGGAGCGCAGCGAAGTAGGCGATTTCAGCAGCGTGGTCAATTCGCTATCGGTATACGACTTCACCGACGATGACAGGATTCGTCACATCGACCTCTACTTGCAGATGACGCCGCCGCAACCGGAGATGTTCAAAAGCTCTGAGGGAGTGGAACTGCCGCAGTGAAGGCTGATGACATCGACAAGAGAGACTTCTTCACCGACAACGAGTTGCTCGCCGATCCATATGGCTATCTCGCCGCGATGCGCGAGGAATGTCCGCTGCGGCGCGAGCAACACCACGACGTGGTGATGGTCACCGGTTACGACGAGGGCGTCGCGATCTACAACGACACCAAAAAGTTCTCGTCATGCATCTCGGTGACAGGCCCGTTCCCGGGGTTCCCCGTCGCGCTGGACGACCGGGGCGACGAGGACATCAGCGAGCTGATCGCGGCGCAGCGGGGCGAATTACCGTTCAACGATCAGTTGCCGACCTTCGATCCACCGGTGCACACGGCGCACCGGGCGTTGCTGTCCCGGATGATCACTCCCAAGCGGCTCAAGGAAAACGAAGAGTTCATGTGGCGCCTCGCCGACCGTCAGCTGGACGTCGCTCTGAGCGGCGAACGGTGCGAATTCATTGGGGATTTCGCCTCCCCATTCGCGATGCTGGTAATCGCGGACCTGCTGGGTGTTCCCGAGTCGGATCACGAGGAGTTCCGTGCCGCGCTGCTCAGCGAGGCGGGCACGATCGGCAGCAGCGAGGGTGACACCATGCGTCATTCGCCGCTGGAATACCTCTATGGCAAATTCACCGCGTACATCGAGGACAGGCGGCGAACTCCGCGCGGCGACGTGCTGACCGGAGTCGCGTCCGCCACCTTCCCGGACGGCAGCACGCCGGAGGTGATCGACGCGGTGCGCGTAGCGGCCAATCTGTTTGCGGCCGGGCAGGAGACGACGGTGCGCCTGCTCAGCGCCGCAGTGATGATGCTCGCCGAAAGCCCGGAGCTGCAAAGCAAGTTGCGTGCCAACCGCGAACTCATCCCCGACTTCATCGAGGAGGCCTTGCGCTACGAGAGCCCGGTGCGCGGTGACTTCCGGTTGTCGAAGTGCCCGGTGGCTGTCGGCGGGATCGACCTTCCGGCAGGCACCACCGTGATGCTCGTCAATGCGGCGCTCAATCGTGACCCGCGCAAATTCCCCGAGCCAGACGTGTTCGACATCCACCGTCCCAACGCGCGCAGCCATGTCGCGTTCGGTCGCGGTCCGCATGCCTGCCCCGGAGCACCGCTGGCACGCACCGAGGCGCGGGTCAGCATCGAGCGGATGCTAGGCCGCACCAACAACATTCGCATCGACGAGGACAAGCACGGCCCTCCCGGCGACCGCCGGTACCGGTATCTGCCCACGTTCATCTTGCGGGGGCTCACCCGGCTACACATCCGATTCGAGTAGTGCGATGCCGTTTCAGGGAACAACCGCAATCGTGACCGGCGGGGGCATGGGACTGGGTTTGGCCATCACGGAGGCGCTCGCCGCGCGCGGCACCAAGGTTGCGATGTTCGACGTCGCCGCCGAGTCGGTACAGACGCAAGCGGCTCGGCTGAATCGAAACGGCGCCGATGTCAGGGGCTACGTCGTCGATGTATCCGACCGCGCGCAGGTCGAGTCCGCGGTGTCCGAGGTACGCACCGAGCTTGGGCCGGTTCTGATCCTGGTGAACAACGCCGGCATTGAGCAATTCGGCAAGTTCGCCGAGATCAGGGACGAGCAGTGGGACCGCGTCATGGCGGTGAACCTGCGTGGCCCGTTCATCTGCACGCAGGTGGTGCTGCCCGACATGCTCGACGCTCGCTGGGGCCGGATCGTCAACATCTCGTCGTCCAGCGCCCAGGGCGGTCAGGCACGGATGGCCGCCTACGTCAGCTCCAAGGCCGGTGTGATCGGGCTGACGAAGAGTTTGGCCTTGGAACTAGGCCCGAAGGGCATAACCGTCAACACGATTCCGCCCGGCATGGTGGTGACACCGATGCTCGAGAAGGCGATCGCCGAGGGCAGGTTTACCGCTAGCCTGGAGCACTTCGCGAGCATCACGCCAGTGCGCAGGGCCGGCCGGCCGGAGGATATCGCCAACGCGGCGGTGTTCCTGTGTCAGGACGAATCGTCGTACATCACCGGGCAAGTCATCGGCGTCAACGGAGGACGGAGAACATGACCGACGAGGACAGCGACCTGCGGCAAACGCTGACTCCCCTGGCCGCCGACCAGTGGGGCGACGCCGAGTATGCGGCCTTCGGTGTGCTGCTGGGTATTCCGGGGGACAGGGTGCCGCGTGCCGGTTCGGGACACGCCATGGACCCGCTGAAATTCGACATCATCGGTCTGCTTGCTCGCCACCCCGAGATGGCTCGAGCCTTTCTGACCTTCAACGGCTTCCTGCTGCGGCGGGGCGAGCTGTCGCCGCGCCTGCGTGAGTTGGCGATCCTGCGTGTCGCCAACACCCGCCGCTCGGCCTTCTTCTGGGGCGAGCACACCAGACTGGCGATCGACAGCGGCGTACCGGAGGAGGACATCGCGAGGCTCGCCGAAGGCAATGAGGGGTTCTCCGGCGCCGACTTGCTTGTGCTGGAGGCGACGGACGAACTGCTCAGCGACGGTCGTGTTGACGGCGGGATCTGGGAGCGGCTGGTCGCCGCACTCGATACCCACGCCGCGATGGAATTGATCTTCGTCGTCGGCACATACACCATGTTGGCCATGGCCTTCCAGACCTGGGGCCTCGCTCCTCCGCCTGGGAGCGCGCCGCTGCCAGGCCCAGCACCGCGTTAGGTTTCGCAGTGATGGACCTGCAGCGAGTCGGCGACGAACTCGAAATCACTGCAGTGCTCCACAGATACGCTCGCGCGCCGAACGTGAAACTGCTTTCACGTTCGCACTCGGCCGTGAAGTTGGTTTCACGCTCGTGTTGACATGCCTGGGCCGCCCTACGGCAGCTTGGCGAGTTGCTTCTCCTGATAGCGCCGGGCCCACTCGGCGCGCGACCGGATCGACACGTCCACGTCAACCGCATTGGCGCGCAACGCTTTCACGGTTGCCCGCTCGCGGGGCGTTCGCGCGAACGGATTCCAAGTGAAGAACCGGCAGGCGTTGCCCCAGGTGATCTTGTTGATGTCATTGTCGTCGGCACCGGCGGCATTCAGCTCCGCCAGCACCTGCTCCGGCGCGTCCGGCCAGAAGCAGTCCGAGTGCGGGTAGTCACATTCCCAGGCGATGATGTCGATGCCGATCTCGTGACGCAGCTTCAACGAAGTCTTGTCGGTGACATAACAGGCCAGCGAGTGTTCGCGGAAGACCTCGCTGGGCAGCTTGTCCCCGAAGTCGCGGCGCAGCCATTTCTGATTGGTGTAGTGGCGGTCGCTGCGGTCCAAATAGAAGGGGATCCAGCCGATGCCGCCTTCGGAGAACGCGAATTTCAGGTCGGGGTACTTGCGCATGGCGGGTCCCCAGAGCAGGTCCTGCGCGCACATCGCCGAGACCTGGGTGGCCAGGATGATCAGGTTGTCGATCGGCGCGTCGGGGGCCATGCTGATCGCCCCGAATCCGGTGCCGATGTGCAGGCACATCACCACGTTCTGCTCGGACAGCGTGCGGAACACCGGTCCCCAGTACTCGTCGTCGTGATAGCTCGGAAGTCCTTCCAGGTGCGGCAGTTCCGGCATGGTCACCGCCCGGCAGCCCTTGGCTGCCACCCGGCGGATTTCGGCGCACATCGCCTCCGGGTTCCACGTCGGTAGGATGGCGATCGGAATGAATCGATCCGGGTAAGAGCCGGCCCACTCGTCGATGTGCCAGTCGTTGTATGCCGAGACCATCACCAGGGTCGCCTCCTCGCGGTGCATGTTGAGGTGACGCGCGGAGAAGCCGGTGAAGGTGGGGAAGCACATCGAGGCCAGGATGCCGTTGCGGTTCATATCCCGGACGCGTTCATGGACGTCGTAGACGCCCGGGCGCATTTCGGCGAAACCGGCCGGGTCGCGACCCCATTCGTCGGGCGGCCACGACACCACCGCGTTGAGCCCGCTCACACCCTGCGGCCTGCCCTGGTACATCCACTGGTCGATGCCCTTGTCGTCGACCACGACGATCGGTGCCTCTGCCTTGTACTTGGCGGGTACGTGGCGCAGGAACATGTCCGGCGGCTCGACCACATGGTCGTCGATGCTCACCAGGATCAGGTCATCGACGTTCATGACGCTTAGCGGCTCCGCTCGCTCGTCGTCTCGAACAGTTTCGGGATGGGCGCGGGATCCAGCTGCAGGGCGTCGGACATGTTCAGCTGCCCGGCGTTGGCAACCATGTTGTCCAAGATCGTTTGCAAATCATCGCCTTCGAGTTCGTAGATGGCGACATAGGGGCCCTGCCCGTCGATCGGGCGCAGCCGGCGAGCCGCGACGATTCCGTCGAGCGCGAGCAGTTCGGGTATGTGTACTTCGTCGTACCAGGTGTTGTATTCCTGTTCGCGCTCAGGCGAACTGGGCCGGCTCTCGACGTACATGATTCCCTTGGCCATGTCGCCACCTTTCTTCGGGCGCTACTCGTAGCGCACCGTGACCGAATCCGTGTCAGGCACGCCCTGGCACGTCAGAATGTAGCCCTCGGCGACCTCGTCATCGTCGAGAGCGTCGTTGACCCGCATGGTCGCGTGGCCCTCTTCGAGCTTGGCCATGCACGTGCCGCAGTTGCCCGCCTCGCAACTGAACGGCGGCTCCAGTCCGGCCCGCCGCGCGCTCTGCAGGAGCGTCTCGCCGGGGACCAGCGGCACCGAGACCTTCTTGCGGTCCATGTGGATGGTCACCGTTCCCGCCCCGGAGCCGTTTGACGGATCTGTCACCCGTGGGGTCTCCTCGATGCTTCGGGTGACTGTCATCGTCACCGCCCCTCCCGTACTTGCATTCTTCACTATAGAGAATACTATTCTCACAGAGCGATAGGATCTTCTCAAGTGTGCGCGGATGTCAGGTCAGCCCGGCCTGTCAGGGAAGGACGGGACGTGCCCGAGCCGGCCGCGGTCGTGTTCGAAGACCGGCGACTGAGCCTGCCCCAGCTCGACGCGCTGGCCGACGGCTGGGCCGCGAACCTGGCCAAGAGTGGTGTCACAGCCGGTCAGCGGGTCGCGCTGATGGCGTCCAACCGGCCGGAATTCGTCGCCGCTGTGCTTGGGATTTGGCGGCTGGGGGCGACGGCGGTACTCATCAGCCCGGCATGGAAGCGTGACGAGGTCGATCACGCACTGGGGCTGACGGAACCAGCCCATGCCGTCGGGGATCATCCGGTGTTGGCCGGCATGATGCCGATGCTGCACCTCGACGAGCCGGTCGCAGCGGGGGAGCCATTGGCCGGGCAGCCACCGCCACCGTCGGACGCCGTGCTGGTCTTCAGCTCCGGCACCACCGGCCTGCCCAAGGCGGTCCGGCACACCCACGCGGCGCTGGGAGAGGCCGTGCGGCACTGGCGCGAAGCGTTGCGGCTGACGCCACGCGACCGGATCCAAATCGCCACGCCGCTGTCGCACATCCTGGGACTGCTGAACGTTCTCACGGCGCTGCGCACCGGCGCCCGCGTGCGGCTACATCCCCGGTTCGACATCGACCGGATGCTGCATCACATCGAAAGCGACCGCATCACAATCGAAATGGCGGTCGCGCCCATCGCGCTGGCCATCGCCTCACATCCCAGGCTCGAGTCCTACGACCTGTCCTCACTGCGCTACATCATGTGGGGGGCGACCCCGGTCAGTGCCGACGTCGCGGAGGCCGTGACCCGCCGCACCGGCGTCGGCTGGGTGCCGGCGTATGGGACCACGGAATTGCCTGTCATCGCGTGCAATCCGATCGAGGGCGCCCGGTTGGACGCTGTCGGGCGGCCAGTGCCGGGCGTCGACCTGCGGGTGGTCTCGCCCGAGACGGGCGAACCGGTCTCCGCCGGTGAGATCGGCGAGATTCAGGCCCGGTCTTCGTCGCTGATGTCCGGCTACCTACCGGCCGAAGCGACCGCCGAGGTTATTCGCGATGGCTGGTACCGGACCGGCGACGTCGGGTGGATCGACACCGCAGGCTGGCTGCGAATCACCGACCGCCTCAAAGAAATGATCAAGGTGCGCGGCTTTCAGGTTGCGCCCGCCGAAATCGAGACGGTGCTGCACGGCCATCCTGCCGTCAAAGACTGCGCGGTGTTCGGCGTACCCGACGGAATAAACGGGGAAGCGGTCGTCGCCGCGGTCGCGACATGCGCACCCGTCGACGCCGCCGAGCTCACCGCCCGGGTCGACCAACGGCTGGCTTCCTACAAACACCTGAGCCGGGTGGTGTTCGTGCCTGATATTCCGCGCCTGCCGTCGGGCAAGGTATTGCGCCGAGTCCTAAAGGAGCGCTATGGATGTACGTCTGACGGCTGAACAACAGCAATTGCGCGACGCCGCCGCTAAGCTGGCCGACGACCTTGGGCCCTCGGCGGTCCAGGACCTCGACGACCAAAGCCGCATTGCGCGCCTGGACAAGCAACTCGTCGGGACCGGCTGGCGGTCGCTGCGGTCGGACGGCGCCTCGGGCGTTGAAGTCGCCATCGTCGCTGAGGAATTCGGACGCCGGCTGGTCGACACACCTTTTCTCGGCCCGGTGCTCGCCGATGATCTCGCCCGCCGCGTCGATGCCGACAGAGCCGGCGCGACGATCGCGGTCGCAGATCGCGCCGTCGACGCGCGCGGCGCCCGGCGGGCCCTGAGCCTTTCGGGCGGGCGGGTCCTCGCCGCCGATGTGCGGGACTTGACCGGCGGCGCGGATTTGACGCGGGCCGATGCCACAATCGCGGAAACGGCGGCGATACTGGGCGACGTCTCCGCCGACGTGGCGGAGCAATGGCGGGCGCTCGCGCTGGTTACCACGACGGCGGACCTGGTGGGCGTCGCGCGGGGCGCCCATGCGGTCGCGTGCGACTACGCCAAAATCCGGGAGCAATACGGCAAGCAGATCGGCTCCTATCAGGCGGTCGCCCACCTGCTCGCCGAAAGCCTTGCGCTGATTGAAGGTTCGATCAGCGTGTCGCGGCACGCCGCGTGGGCGGTCGACGAGCTGCCGCCCGCCGAAGCCGTCCGCGCGGCGCAGGTCGCCAAGGTCTACTGTGCGCGCGCCGCGAGAACCGTTTGCGAGACGGCGATTCAGGTGCACGGTGGCATCGGCAACACCTGGGACTGCCTGGTGCACGTCTACCTGCGCCGTGCCCTGACGTCGACCGAGCTGTGGCCCGTCGCCTTGAAGGAGATCGATCTTGGACTTTCGTGACTCGCCAGACGAAGCCGCCTTCCGGGAGCAGCTCAGGTCCTGGCTTTCCGTGCACGCCAAGGAGTTCTCCGGATCCGGCGACGAGTATTGGGCCCGTCAGGCGGAATGGCACCAGGCCCTGTACCGGGAGGGCTTCTTCGGGTTGGCGTTCCCCCGCGAATACGGCGGACAGGAGTTGCCGCCCGTATATGACGTCATCGTTGACGAGGAACTCGCTCGGGCCGGCGCCCCGCCACGGCCAAGCGTCGGCTACCTGATCTACGGGATCGGCCGTCATGCCAACGACGAAGTGCGACAACGGTTCCTGCCCGGCATCATCAACGGCACCGAGCGCTGGTGTCAGGGTTTCAGTGAACCGGGCGCCGGCTCCGACCTGGCCTCGCTCACCACCACCGCTCGGCTCGAAGGAGACACCTATGTGGTGAACGGGCACAAGATCTGGACCAGCTACTCCGACGTCGCGGACTGGTGCCTTCTGCTGGCCCGCACCGACCCAGAGGCCAAACGCCACCGCGGCCTGTCGGCGTTCGTACTGGAGATGAAACAACCTGGCGTGCAACAGCGCCCACTGCGCATGATCAACGGGGTGACCAACGAATTCGGTCAGGTGTTCTTCGACGGCGCCCAGGTGCCGGCCGACAGGATGGTCGGCGCGCCCGGTGACGGGTGGGCGGTCGCCATGACCGTGGTCGGGCACGAGCGCGAGCCGTCCACGCTCGGTTACGCCGCCCGGTACGGCAAGCTGGTGCGAAGCCTGTACGCCCGCACCGATGGCCCGGTTCCCGAGGAGCTCGCCTGGGCTGCGGTGCAGTCGGAGATGCTGACCCATCATGTCCGTCGGCGGTTGTCGGAGCAGCTCGACGGGCTCTCGCACGGGCCCGAAGGGTCGCTCGACAAGCTGCTGATGACCTGGGTCGAGCAATCCGTCGGCCATGCCGCGCTGGCGGTCACCGGCACCCGCGATGCGGACCTGCTCAGCGCCTATCTGTACAGCCGCGCGCAGAGCGTGATGGGCGGGACATCGCAGATACAAAAGAACATCATTGCTTCACGCATCTTGGGATTGTCGGAGTGATCGCGAGCGCGGGCGAAGCCCGGGTGAAGCGGGTCACGACCAGAGAAGGAGTGATCGCGAGCGCGGGCGAAGCCCGGGTGAAGCGGGTCACGACCAGAGAAGGAGCCTGACATGTACGACATGCCTGCCGAAATCGACGTCCAAGCCGACGGGCCGCTGCGGATCATCACCTTGAACCGGCCGGAGTCGCTCAATTCGGTCAACGACGATCTGCACGTCGGGCTTGCCAGACTGTGGCAGCGATTGACCGACGACCCCGCGGCTCGCGCGGCGGTGATCACCGGGGCCGGCAGGGCTTTTTCGGCCGGCGGTGATTTCTCGTATCTCAAGGAGCTGTCGACCGATGCCGAGCTGCGCGCCAAGACAATTCGGGACGGGCGCGAGATTGTGCTGGGCATGGCACGGTGCAGAATTCCCGTGGTGGCCGCGGTCAACGGCCCGGCCGTCGGGCTGGGCTGCAGCCTGGTGGCGCTGAGCGACATCGTCTACATCGCCGAAGAGGCCTACCTCGCGGATCCACACGTTCAGGTGGGGCTGGTGGCCGCTGACGGCGGCCCGCTGACCTGGCCGTTGCACATCAGCCTGCTGCTGGCCAAGGAGTTCGCGTTGACGGGCACCCGCATCAGCGCGCAGCGCGCAGTGGAGCTCGGGCTGGCCAACCACGTGGCGGCCGACCCCGTTGCGGACGCGATCGCCTGCGCCAGAAAGATTTTGGAGCTGCCCCAGCAGGCGGTCGAAAGCACCAAGCGGGTGCTCAATATCCATCTGGAGCGGGCGGTGTTGGCCAGCCTCGACTATGCGCTCTCCGCCGAGAGCCAGTCGTTTCTCACCGAAGACTTCCGGTCGATCGTCACCAAGCTGGCGGCGGGCAAGAACTGATCGCCGGTCACGCTCGCGGCGAGTCATGTTGGCGCAGAAAGTCACGCATGACGGAGTCGAACTTGGCCGGCTCCTCGATGAAGGGCATGTGAGCGCTCTCCTCAAAGAACACGAACCGTGAGCCGGCGATGCGCCGGTGCATGTCCCACATGTGTTCGGGCACGCATTCGTCGAACCTGCCCGCGAGGATGAGCGTGGGCAATGTGATCGCGGCCAACCGGTCGAACACGTCCCAGTCCCTGATCGTCCCGACGATGTGAAAGTCGCTCGGGCCGAACATCGTCTCGAAGATATCGGCACCCATGTTCGCGAAGGCTTCCAAAAGCTCTGGGGGCCATGGGCGTACGCGGCACAGGTAGGTTTCGTTCCAGGTGCGGATGGCATTCTGGTATTCGGCCGTGTAGGTGGTCCCGGCGGCTTCATGACGTTCGATGGCGGATTGCGTTGCGGGATCGAGCTCCGATTTCAGCCGCGCCACCATCTCCGAGAACTGCGGTATGGACGCGATGCTGTTCGAAATGGTGAGAGTGGCCGCCCCCGACGGCACGTCGAGCGCGTACTGCTGCGCCATCATCCCGCCCCACGAGTTGCCGAAGATGTGGAAACGGTTGAGGCGGAGGCCCGCTACGACGGCATCCATTTCGGCCACCGACCGTTGCATGGTCCACAGTTCGGGGTTCGACGGACACTCGGACTTGCCGCACCCAAGCTGATCCCAGTAGATGACTTCGCGCTCATCGGCCAACCGCTCCAGCGAACGCAGATAGGTGTGGGGCAGGCCGGGGCCGCCGTGCACCACCAGCAGGGGAAGGCCCGTTCCGGCGCCGACGCGCTTGAACCATACGACGCCGCCCGGGACCGCGATCGTTCCCTCCATTGCCGACGATGCCTCCTGGATTCCGCTCGCGAGAGACACAAATTCGCATCCTGCGATGCCGGTATATGCGATTTTGTGCCTGCTCGCGAGTTCACGGCTGCTTGCAACGCTGACTCTCGCAATGAGAGAATAGTGTTCTCATAAGCTGCGGGGGCTCTCGAGCACTCGCCACGCTCTCGCCGAAGTGGAGAAGACCGTGCCCGAAGCCGTCATTGTGTCCGCCCGTCGCACTCCCATTGGCACCGCCCGCAAGGGCACGTTGCGCGACACCAGCGCCTTTGACCTCGCGCACCACGTGGTCTCCGAAGCGGTGCAGGACCTGGACCCGGCGCAGGTTGACGACGTGATCCTGGGGGAGGGGCTCTACGGCGGCGGCGTGATCGCACGGCATGCGGCCATCACGGCCGGCCTGACCCAGGTGCCGGGTCTGGCGAACAATCGCCACTGCGCGGCCGGGCAGGCGGCGGTGCAGAGCGCGGCGGCAAGCGTGCGTGCCGGGATGGATCGGCTCGTCATCGCCGGCGGTGTGAACTCCGCCTCCACGTCCCCACGAGCCCGGATGCAGGTGGACGGTGAATGGGCCGACTGGTTTCCCCCGACCCATCCGGACAGTCCCGAGGCGCCGAACCTCGACATGTCGATCACGGTCGGCTGGAACGCCGCGGTCAAAGCCGGCGTGAGCCGCGAAGAGATGGATGCGTGGGCGCTGCGGTCGCACCGCAATGCCATCGCCGCGATCGACGAGGGGCGCTTCAAAGAAGAGATCGTCCCGATCGAAACGCCGCACGGCCTGTTCGCCGTCGACGAACACCCGCGCCGCGACACCACCATGGAAAAGCTGGCCGCGCTCAAGCCGCTGCATCCCGAAATCGAGGGCTTTTCCATCACCGCCGGGAATGCCTGCGGCACCAACGACGGCGCGGCGGTGTTGACGATCGCGAGCGACGAGCTCGGGTTACCGGCGCTCGCCATGGTGCGGTCGTGGGCGTCGGTCGGGGTGGACCCGGCGATCACAGGTTTGGCGCCGGTGGAGGCTATCCCGAAAGCTCTTGCCCGCGCCGGCCTTTCGCTGTCGGATGTGGACCTGTTCGAGATCAACGAGGCCTTCGCCGCAATGTGCGTGGCCACCGTCAAGCTGCTCGATCTCGACCCGGACAAGGTCAATGTCAGCGGCAGCGGATGCTCGCTGGGCCACCCGGTCGCGGCGACGGGTGCCAGGATGCTCGTCACGCTGGTCCACGAATTACGCAGCCGTGGCGGCGGAATCGCGGTCGCGGCCATGTGTGCCGGCGGCGGTATGGGGTCCGCCACCGTCATCGAGGTCCCAGCTCCCTAAATGGAGATCGCCGACTTGATCGCCGGCGCGCGCAACGGATCTCCGCGCGCGGTGGGTCGGCTACTTTCACTGGTGGAGGGCGAGCGCCGCGACGAGGTGCTGGCCGCCATCGAGCCCTCATCGGTGAGCGTTATCGGCATCACCGGGCCGCCGGGCGCGGGCAAGTCCACGACGATCGCCGCCCTGGTCGGTGCCTACCGCGAGCGGGGGGACCGGGTGGCGGTGCTGGCGGTGGACCCGTCTTCGCCGTTCAGCGGTGGTGCGCTGTTGGGCGACCGAATCCGAATGGCCGCGCATATCAACGACTCCGACGTGTTGATCAGGTCGGTGGCCACCCGCGGTCACGTCGGCGGGCTGGCGGCCGCGATCCCCGCGGCCATCCGGCTGCTGGGGGCGATCGGTTACCACGTGGTCCTGCTGGAGACCGTGGGGGTGGGGCAATCCGAGATCGAGATAGCCGCGGTCGCCGACCCCACCGTCGTCATCCTCAATCCCGGTGCGGGCGACGCGATTCAGGCCGCCAAGGCGGGGGTGCTCGAAGTTGCCGACATCGTGGTGGTCAACAAGGCCGACCGCGAAGGTGCCGAGCGGACCGTGCGGGATCTGCGGGAGGAGACTGATGCCCCGATCGTCAGCCTCATCGCCGCTCGCGGCGAGGGCATCGCGGAGTTGATGGCGGCCATCGAGGCCCACCACCGCGCCGACAGTCGTGCCCGCCGACTGGCCCGCGCCCGCGCGCAGATCCTGTCGCTGGCGCAAACCCGGTTGCGGAGCCGGCCGGATCTCGACCGACTGGCCGAAATGGTCGTCGACGGCGACCAGGACCCCTACTCGGCGGCCGAGCAGTTGCTGTCACCGACCGACGGTTCGCAGGACTGACAATCCTTCTTGTCCCCCGATTGGGGGAACCGGGATTCATCCCCTTTGCGGGCCGATCGGCGGAGGTCCGGCCGCGTCGATCTCCCTACGTTGATCTTGTGTACAACACGGCGGTCACCGCGACGCCGCCAACCAGGACCAGTTAGGAGACCCGCACATGGCTCGCACCCCCGAACTGTCGGCCGTAAACGTCGGTGAACAGCTGGAGCTGTACCGCCGGATGTGGGTTATGCGGCTGCTGGACATGGCGCTGGAAGAGCGGCGCATCGACGGTCTGCTCAACGGGACGACGGCCGCCGCCTTCGGCCAAGAGGCCGTGGCGGTCGGTGCCGTCGCGGCGCTTCGACCCGGCGACGTCATGAGCACCGCGATCCACCACTTCGAGCACGCCCGACGGGTCAGCCTCGCGCTTCCGCTGGGTCCCGCCATCGCCGAGATGATCGCCCCGAGCCGGGCTGCGGCCGGCGGCGCGAAGGAAAGCCCCTTCGCGACGGAATGGAAGCAGTTGTTCGCCACCACGGACCCGGTACGGCAGTCGATCTTGTTCGCGTTGGGCGATGCCTATGCGCAGCGGCATGCCGGCGACGGCAGGGTGACCCTGTGCGTCATCGGGGACGACGCCGTGAGCTCCGCCGAGTTCAAATCGGCCGCGCGGATCGCGCTGTCGTGGCGACTCCCAGTGGTCTTCGTCGTCGAAAACATCCGCGACGCGTCCGGCGTGCGACGGGGTCCGCGCGAACACCATGGCTTGCCCGTGCTGTCGGTGGACGGCAACAGCGTTGGGGCCGTGCATGACTCGGTCACCGAAGCGGTGGAACGAGCGAGCGCCGGCGGCGGTCCTGCGATGGTGGAAGCGGTGACCTTCCGGACCAACCACCCCGCCGCGGTCGATCCGTTGGTTTGCACCAAGCGGCAGCTGACCCGTGCCGGGGTGAGCGCCGGACACCTCGACGAGGTGGAACACCGGGCTCGCCGGCTGGTGGCCGAGGCCGCGGCGTTCGCCAACGCGCTGCGGCGGGCGGATGGGCCGGCATCGGTCGGCGGACCCGACCACCGGTCGGCCGCTAGCTGAGCAGGCCTTGCCGCATCGCCTCGGCAACGGCGGCTGCGCGATCGCTGACGCCGAGCTTCTCGTACAGGCGTTGCACGTGGGTTTTGACCGTCGACGGAGCCACGTACAGCTCACCCGCGATCACCGGGATGCTCTGACCACGCGCAATCCTGTTGAGCACCTCGAGTTCTCGGGCGCTGAGCACGGGACCCGCCGGCTCCGCCCGGTGCCGGATCTCCGCGGTCAGGCCCCCCACCAGAGCCGGCGCCACCACGTCGCGACCCTGCGCGCAGTCGAGCACGGCCTTGACGATTTCGCTTCGGGTCGAGTCCTTGAGCACGAACCCGGCTGCGCCCTGCTGCAGCGCCTGGTACACGATGGCGGGCTCGTCGTGCGCCGAGATCAGCAGCACGCGGGTCGGCAATTCCTGGCTCCGCACCGCCGCCGCCACCTGCCCACCGTCCATGCCGGGCATGCGGTAGTCGAGCAGGGCGATGTCGGGCTGGTGCTCCTTGATCAGTTCCAGCGCCGCCGCGCCGTCCTCTGCCTCGCCGACGACGTGCACCGAACCGCTCGACGAAAGCGCGCGCACTACGCCCTCGCGAAACAGCGGATGGTCGTCACCGACAACCACCCGCACCTTTTCTGGCGTTGCCGGCCCGGCCATGGCGACGAGTGTAGCGGTCCGCTCAAGTGCGCCGTTCTCAAATTCCGGACAATCTGATGGCGAATATCCCGGTTTGCTTCGGCGGTTCCGACGTGGATTATTACGGTGATCGGATGGCGGATAGCAGCGACACAGAACTGGATCGGGTGCGCAGGGTCCACCAGTTGCGCTCGTACCGAATCGTTTCGGTGCTCCGGATCTGTGTGGTGGGCCTGATGGTTGCCGCCATGGTCGTCGACACCCCGCGGTCGGAATGGCCGCAGCAAAGCGCTCTCGTCGCCGCCTACGCATTCGTTGCGCTCTGTGCGTTCGTGCTGGCGTTCACCCCCGTGCGCCGATGGGTCGGGTTGGGCGGCTCGGCCGGGGTCGGTCGGCTGGAGCCGTTTACTTTCACCATCCTCGATGTGGTCGCGTTGACCGGCTTTCAATTGCTGTCCGCCCTGGGGATCCTTCCGCTGTTGATCATGGTGCTGCTGCCGGTGTTGGTGGGCGTGGATGTGTCGTCGCGCCGTGCGGCGGTGGTGCTCACCTTCACGCTCGTCGGCTTCGCCATCGCCGGCATTCATGACCGAGTGCTGATGAGTCCGGGGCACTGGCCGAGCACGGTATTTCTGCTCGGGCTCTACGGCTTTCTGTGCGTCACGGCATTCGTCGTCGTCCGGATGGAGGAGCGACACGTGCGATCGGTCGCGGGCCTGAGCACATTGCGTGAGGAGTTGCTCGCTCAAACGATGACCGCGTCCGATGTCGAGCAGCGGCGGATCTCGGAATCCCTTCACGACGGGCCGCTGCAGGACATTTTGGCGGTGCGCCAAGAACTCGTCGAGTTGGGCGCGGAATTGCCCGGCGATGAGCGTGTCGGGCGGGCGCTCACCGGTCTTCAGATGGCGTCGGAACGCCTGCGGGAGGCGACTTTCGAACTGCATCCCGCCGTCCTCGAGCAGGTCGGCCTGGCGGCCGCCGTCCAGCAGCTGGCCGTAATTAGCGCCCAGCGTTCGGGCATCGAGATCTCCACCGACATCGATTACCCGATTCGCAATGCGATCGACCCGATCGTGTTCGGTGTGGTGCGCGAATTGCTGTCCAACGTCGTGCAGCATTCCCGGGCTCGCAGTGCTTCGGTCATGCTCGGGATCACCGACGACCGATGCGTCCTGCACGTGGTCGATGATGGGGTGGGGTTCGACGTCGGGACCGTGGCCCGCCGCCTCGGCGAGGGACA
The DNA here is from genome assembly GCF_001666835.1 of Mycobacterium sp. E3251. Taxonomy (GTDB): domain Bacteria; phylum Actinomycetota; class Actinomycetes; order Mycobacteriales; family Mycobacteriaceae; genus Mycobacterium. Next base: position 54,722 of record NZ_LZJF01000064.1, read on the forward strand.
CATCGGGTTGGCGTCGCACCGGGCGCGCGTGGACGCCGCCGGGGGTGAGTTCGTGTCCCTCGATGTCCCGGTCGGGACTCACATCTGCGTCGAGCTGCCGATCACGAAATAGCGCAACGCTAGTTCAGGTCGACGGACTTTCCCGTGGCGGCCGCGTAACCCGCGCGATAGCCGAAAACCATTGCGGGACCCAATGTCCCGCCGGCGCCGCCGTAAGCACGTCCGGTCACGCCGCCCATCGCGTTGCCCGCGGCGTAAAGACCCGGGATCGGCTCACCGCTCACATGCAGCACGCGCCCGTCGCGATCGGTGCGCGGACCGCCCTTGGTGCCCATCGCGCCGATGCACACCGGCACCGCGTAGAAGGGCGCGGTGTCGATCGGGCCGAGGGTTTTGCCGGCCAGGGTGGTCGCGCTGTCGTCGCCCCAGTAACCGTCGTAGGCGCTGGAGCCGCGCTCGAAGTCGGGATCGGCGCCGGCGGCCACGTGGCGGTTCCAGGCCTCGACGGTGCGCGTCAAGCCGTCGGCGTCGATGCCGGTCTTGGCGGCCAGCTCGGCGAGGTTCGCCGACTCGCAGAACCAGTCCGGAACGGGCTGTCCCGGTTCGATGCCCAGGAATCCGTAGCGCTGCAGGTGAATTGAATCGAACACCATCCACGCGCGGTCGTTGACGTACCCGCCGCGGGGATCGAGGTAGTGGAATGCGCCGGCCATGGAGTTGTAGTCGCAGGCCTCGTTGACAAAGCGGCGGCCCGCCGAGTTGACGATGATGCTCCTGGGCCGCGTCCGTTCCAGCCGTACGCTGCGGCTGCGTGGCTTGCCTTCGATGGTGTCGCCGGGGATTTGGACGATCGGCACCCACCAGGCCTCGCCCATGTTCGCCAGGTCCGCGCCCTGTGCCATCGCCATGCGCAAGCCGTCCCCGGTGTTGTTGGGCGGCGAGACCGCGCCGTGCATCGGGCCACGCAGAAAGGCCTGCGCGAGAGCGGGATCCCACTCGAAGCCGCCGGTGCCCAGGATGACGCCGTGCCGGGCGCGAACGTCGAACGTGCGTCCTTGGAGTCCGATCCGCGCACCGGTGATTTCTCCGTCCTCGGCGATGAGTCGCTCTGCCCGCGCATGGGTGTGCGGGGTGACGCCGGCATCCAGCAGTCCCTTGAGGAGCCCCGCGATCAGCGCCGTGCCTGCGACGCACAGGTGACTGGTTCGTTCGTCGATCGCCGCGTGCAGACGCGCCCTGGTCTCGGCATCGAACCCGACGTTGGACCAGTCGGCGGGAAACGACGTGATCCGAGTGGCCCACTCGCCCAACTGCGCCAGATCGAAGGGAGCGGCAGTCAGCGAACGGCCGCCGGCCGGTTGGCCTCCCGGCAATTCGGGCCGATAGTCGGGGAAGCCGGTGGCGATCTCGAAGCGCAGACCGCTGTGTGCCTCGACGAAGTCGAGCATCGCCGGGCCGGTGTGCACGAATGTCTCGACCAGTTCGTCGTCCATCGAGCCCAGGGACTGCGCGCGCAGGTATCGCAACGCGTCGGCGGGCGTCAATTCGCCGTCGGGCGAACGGTTATGGGCCGGGATCCACACGACGCCACCCGACACCGCGGTGGTCCCCCCGACGGTCGGCGCCTTCTCGAAGACCTCCACCGAGGCCCCGGATGCGGCGGCGGCGAGGGCGGCGGTGAGCCCGGCGCCGCCACTGCCGAGCACGACGACGTCGACTTGCGTGTCCCACGACATTGATCGTTATCCCTTCAGCCCAGCAGCTCGGACAACTGCTTCGCGGCTTTGACGACCGCATCTTTTCCACGCATCACGACGTCTTCCCGGTGGGAGATGAGGTTGATGCACGTGGGTGGGGAGGGCGGGTGGCGGCGCACCGCCACGGCCAGGCCATAGGTGTTCGGCTCGATCTCCCCGTACGTGCTCACCCAGCCGCTCTCGCGAGCGCGGGTGACCAGGTCTCGTTCCCCGGGGCGCGGCGGCATGCTCGCGAGCAAGGCGATTCCGGCCGCACCCCGTTCGAGCGGGTACCGACTTCCTTCGTGGAAGGACAGTTGGTAGGCGACATGGCTCGGCACGATGACCGCGATCGCAACCTGCTGGTCGCCCTCGGCGATGAGCAACGACACCGTGGTGCCGAGCTCGTCGGCCAGCGCGCGCAGGATCGGCAGGCTGACCTGGCGCACATTGCGGTCGAACGATGCGCCGAGAACGGCGAGCCCGGAAGCCGGCCGGTAGCGCCCGTCCTCTCCCTTTGCCACCAAACGGAATTCGGCCAGCGTGGAAAGCAGCCGATAGGCGATGGTGCGATGCACCCCGACCTGTTCGGCGAGCTGTTGCACGGTGAGCCCACTGGGGGAGTCCGCCACCATCTGCAGCGCGGTCAGCCCCCGGGCCAGCGTCTGTGAACCTGTCACCGAACCTGCCACAGCCTTGACAGACCTCCTTCGCGAGAGCGAAGCTCTATTAATAACGCACGTCAGTGTGCGATATTAGCACACCAAGTTGGTCAAGAACGAGAATACGATTTCCACGAACTGAAGGCCAGAGAGGAACCGTGGCGGAGTTCGAGAGCATCTGGAGCGATCTCCAGGGCGTCGCATTTGAGCAGGGCTACCTCGACGCCGGGGGTGTGCGGACCCGTTACCTGCGGGCCGGCGACCCGGGCAAGCCGGTGCTGGTGCTGTTGCACGGATCCGGTGGCCACGCCGAGGCGTATGTCCGCAACCTCGGGGCGCACGCCGAGCACTTCTGGACCTGGTCGATCGACATGCTGGGCCACGGCTACACCAGCAAGCCGGGCCACCCGCTGGAAGTCCACCACTATGTCGAGCACCTGATGGCCGTCCTGCGCACCATCGGCGTCAATCGCGCCAGCATCAGCGGCGAATCGCTGGGCGGTTGGGTGGCCACCCGCGCCGCCATCGACCATCCCGACGTGGTCGACCGGCTCGTCCTCAACACCGCCGGCGGCTCCCAGGCCGACCCGGTGGTGATGAAGCGGATCGTCACGCTATCCATGGCGGCCGCCGAGGACCCGACCTGGGAAACGGTGCAAGCCCGGATCAAGTGGTTGATGGCCGACAAGTCCAAGGACTACGACGACTTGGTCGCCAGCCGCCAACGCGTCTATCGCCAGCCGGGATTCGTGGACGCCATGCGCGACATCATGGCGTTGCAGGATCCGGAGATCCGGGCGCGCAACATCATCGGCCCCGACGAATACGCTGACATCACGGCGCCGACGCTGGTGCTGTGGACCAGCGACGACCCCACCGCGGACGTGACCGAGGGCCGCCGCATCGCCTCGATGATCCCCGATGCGCGGTTCGAGGTGATGCCCGGCTGTGGTCACTGGCCGCAGTACGAAGACGCCAAGACCTTCAACCGTTTGCACCTGGACTTCCTGCTGGGGCGGTGATGGTCGAGGCGGGGCGCGAGCCGGCGGGGATCGAGACCGATGTCGTCGTGGTCGGCGCGGGGCCGGTCGGCCTGACGTTGGCCAACATCCTTGGGCTGCAGGGCATCCGCACGGTGGTGGTCGACGAGCGCGACACGCTGATCGACTATCCGCGTGGGGTGGGGCTCGACGACGAGGCGCTGCGGACCTTCCAGTCGATCGGGCTGGCCGATCGCATCGTGCCGCACACGGTGCCCAACCAGATCCTGCGATTCGTCGATGCCAAGCGGCGGGTGCTTGCCGAAATGGCGCCGCCCGACGCGCGGTTCGGCTGGCCGAAACGCAACGGTTTCGTGCAACCGCTCGTCGACGCCGAATTGCTGGCCGGGCTGGAACGATTCGAGCACGTCGAGGTGCGGTGGGGGCGTCCGATGGTGGCGTGTCAGGGCGACGCCGACGGGGTGACCGTCGAACTCGGGGGCGCGCGTGACCATGAAACATCAAGCCTACGAGCACGTTACGTGGTGGGTTGCGACGGCGGTCGCAGCATGACCCGCCGCATGATGGGCGTATCTTTCGACGGGACTACTTCGTCGACACGCTGGCTGGTGGTCGACATCGCCAACGACCCGCTCGGTCACCCAAACAGCGAAGTCGGCGCCGACCCCGAACGCCCGTACGCCTCGATCTCGATTGCGCACGGAATTCGCAGGTTCGAGTTCATGATTCACGCCGACGAGACCGACGAGCAGGCTGAGGATCCGGCGTTCCTGACGCGGATGCTGGCGCGGATGGTGCCACACCCGGAGCGCGTCGACGTGATCCGTCGCCGGGTCTACACCCATCACTCGCGGATCGCCGGCGCGTTCCGCAAAGGCCGGCTGTTGCTCGCCGGGGATGCCGCGCATCTAATGCCCGTCTGGCAGGGCCAGGGCTACAACAGCGGCATCCGCGACGCCGCCAATCTGGGTTGGAAGCTCGCCGCGGTCGTGAGCGGGCGTGCCGGCGAAAGCTTGCTGGACACCTACGACATGGAGCGCCGCAAGCACGCGCGGGCCATGATCGACCTTTCCACCATGGTGGGCCGAGTCATCTCGCCCACGAACCGGCGGGTGGCCGGCGCGCGAGACCTCCTCGTTCGGTCGGCGTCAATTGTGCCGTCGCTCAAGCGGTATGTCCTGGAGATGCGGTTCAAGCCGATGCCACGCTACGAACAGGGTGCCGTTGTCCACGACTCCGGCACCGGCCGGGCGGATTCGGCGGTGGGCACGCTGTTCATCCAGCCCCGGGTCGACACCCGGGATCGGCAGAACGTGCTGCTGGACGACGTGCTCGGTGACTGGTTCGCGGTGCTCTGCTGGAACAACAACCCTCGCAAGATTCTGGGTGACGTCGCCTTCGCGAGCTGGAAGGCCCTGGGCGCCCGATTCGTTGCGTTGCGGCCGTTGACCCAGCTGCACTGGACCGGCCACGACGACCCCGACGTCGTCGTCGTGGGCGACCGCGACGGCGCGGTCAAATCCTGGTTCGACGCCCACCAGGAATCGGTGTTGTTCCTGCGTCCCGATCGGTGCATCGCCGGTGCGTGCATCGCTCAGCGCGCCCCCGACCTGAGTGCCGCGCTCATTGATGCACTCGCCCTCACGCCGCGAGGGGGTGATCCGCAAAGTGGCACTGGCTCTGTGCTGTATGTCGCACAGCCCGCTCCTGAATCTTCCGGGGCCGTCGCAGGACCTGCTTGACGACATCGAAGGTGCAATCGCCGGCGCCCGGCAATTCGTCGCCGATTTCGACCCCGAACTCGTCGTCGTCTTCTCCCCGGACCACTACAACGGCTTCTTCTACAAGGTGATGCCGCCCTTCTGTATCGGCACGAGCGCCAACGGAGTTGGTGATTACGGCACCCATGCGGGCCCGCTCGATGTTCCGGAGAAGCTGGCCACCGAGTGCGCGAAAGCCGTGCTCGACGCGGGGGTCGACGTCGCGGTTTCGGCCTGCATGGACGTGGATCACGGGACCGTTCAGCCGCTCGAAAAGCTGCTCGGCGCAGCCACCGCACTACCGGTGATACCGATCTTCATCAACGCGATCGGCGTCCCGCTGGGGCCATTGCATCGTTGCCGGGCGCTCGGTGCCGCCGTCGGCACCTATCTGGCCACGCTGAACAAGCGGGTTCTGGTGCTGGGATCCGGTGGCCTTTCGCACAGCCCGCCGGTGCCGACACTGGCGACCGCACCGCCGCCGGTCCTGGAACGTATCGTGCACGGCCGGCCGATGACGCCCGAGCAGCGGGAGGCCCGGCAGGCGGCCGTGATCGATGCGGCCAAGAGCTTCGCCGCCGGCGACGGCGAGCTGCAGGCACTGAACCCGGTGTGGGACCAGCGATTTCTCGAGATCATCGACGGCGGCTGGCTCCCCGAACTCGACCGGTGGTCGAACTCGTTCGTCGCGCACGAGGGCGGTAGCTCCGCCCAGGAAATCAGAACCTGGATCGCCGCATTCTCCGCGCTGGCGAGCGCCGGGCCGTACGAAACCGTTGGGCGCTACTACAAACCGGCCCCTGAACTCATCGCAGGGTTCGCCATCAGGACGGCGGTGCCGAAATGACGGGCGGGCAGGACGGCTTCGACCACGTCGTCGACGTACTCGTCGTCGGGTCGGGCGGCGGAGGCATGACCGCCGCCCTGACCGCCCAATCCGCCGGGCTGGACGCGCTGGTCGTGGAGAAGTCGTCGTTCTTCGGCGGCTCCACCGCGCTGTCCGGGGGCGGCATCTGGGTGCCGGGGGCGCCCGCACAGCGCAGGGAGGGCTACATGCCCTCACCCGAGAGCGTCGTCGAGTACCTGCAACGGATCACCGACGGATTGGTCAGCGAGGCGCGAATACGGCAGTACGTCGAGTCCGCGCCGAAGATGCTCGAATTTCTCGAACGGCTTTCCGGTTGGTTTGAATTCGTCTGGAAACCCGGTTACGCCGACTACTACCCGGAACTGCCCGGTGGATCCGAACTGGGCAGCACGATCAACGTGCCGCCCATCGACCTGCGGAGGCTGGGCCCCGACGAGCACAAGCTTCTCCAACCTTTGGCGTTGGCCCCGAGGGGAATCTGGCTCGGGCCCAAGGAACTACGGACCTTCTACCGCATCCGGCAATCGTGGGCCGGCAAAGGCGTTCTCCTCAAGCTGATTTCGCGGATGGTCCGGGCGCGGGTGTTCGGCGAACGGATGGCTGCGATCGGGCAGTCGCTGGCCGCGCGGCTGCGGCTGGCCATGCGGGAACGCGGCATCCCGCTGTGGCTGGACTCGCCGATGACCGAGTTGCTCACCGACGCCGACGGAACGGTGACCGGCGTGTCTTTGGAACGGGGTGGTGAAACGCAACGGATCGGGGCACGTCTCGGGGTCATCCTGGCGTCCGGCGGCTTCGACCATGACCTGGCCTGGCGCAAGGAACTGCTGCCCGTGGTAGACCAGGACTGGAGTTTCGGCAACCCCGCCGCCATGGGCGACGGCATCAGGGCAGCGCAGAAGGTCGGTGCGGCAACCGAGTTGCTCGACGAGGCGTGGTGGTTCCCCGCCATCCAATGGCCGGACGGCCGCATGCAATTCATGCTGAACGAACGCATGATGCCCGCACAGTTCATCGTCAACGGCAACGGCAAGCGCTTCATCAACGAGGCGGCGCCCTACATGGACTTCGGTCACGCCATGATCGACGGCCACAAATCCGGAGTCACGCACATCCCCTGTTGGCTGCTCACCGACCACAGGTCGTGGAACCGCTATGTCATCGGCGGCCATCTGCCGATACCCAAGATCCCCGGAGCGCCGGTGCCCACCGGCCGCAAGGTCCCCTCGGCGTGGCTGGAATCGGGAGTGGTCAAGGCGGCGATGACGTGGGAGGAGATGGCGGGCAGGATCGGCGTGCCGGCGCACAACTTGTCCGAAACCGCACGGCGTTTCAACGAACTCGCCCGCAAGGGCCACGACGACGATTTCAACCGCGGCGACAGCGTCTACGACAACTACTACGGCGATCCGACACTGCCCAACCCGAACCTGTACCCGCTGGGCGATCCACCGTACTACGCGTTCCGGATCGTCCTGGGCGACCTCGGGACGTCCGGCGGCCTGCGTACCGACGAATTCGCCCGGGTGCTGCGGGACGACGACACCGTGGTCCCGGGGCTGTATGCGGTGGGCAATACGTCCGCACCGGTGATGGGACGCAGCTATGCCGGTGCTGGGGCGACGATCGGCCCCGCGATGACCTTCGGCTTCGTCGCGGCGAATCACCTTGCCGCACAGGCCGCCAACCGAACCCTTAATTCTCATAGGAGGTAGCAATGAAGATATCGCTGTTCTACGAGTTCGCCCTACCGCGGCCGTGGGCGCCCGACGACGAGCACGTCATGATGCAAGAGTGCCTCGACGAGGTCGAGGCCGCCGACAAGGCGGGCTTCTCCACCGTGTGGCTGACCGAGCACCACTTCCTCGAGGAGTACTGCCACTCGACGGCACCGGAAATCTTCCTTGCCGCGGCCAGTCAGCGCACCAAGAACATCCGGCTCGGCTTTGGCATCATGCACCTGCCACCCGTGGTCAATCACCCCGCCCGGGTCGCCGAACGCATCGCCACGCTCGACCTGCTCTCCAACGGCCGGGTGGAGTTCGGCACCGGGGAGTCGTCCTCCGTCGGTGAACTCGGCGGATTCAACATCGATCCGGCTGACAAACGAGCCCAGTGGGAGGAGGCCCTTGAGGTCTCGATCCGCTGCATGATCGAGGAGCCGTTCGCCGGCTTCAACGGCGAGCACGTCCAGATGCCGGCACGCAACGTCGTCCCCAAGCCGCTCCAAAAGCCGCATCCACCGGTATGGGTCGCCTGCACGCGACCGGCGAGCGTGCAGATGGCCGCCCAAAAATCCATTGGCGCACTGAGTTTCGCCTACACCGGACCCGGACCGCTGACCGAGCGGGTGAACGGGTACTACAAGGAATTCGAAGAGAACGGTGTGCCCGTTACCCCGCGGATCAATCCGAACATCCTGGCCATCGGCGGCGACCTGTCGATGATGGTCGCCAAGTCCGACGAGCAGGCGCTGCAACGGCTGGGGCAGGGCGGTGGCTTCTTCTCGTTCGGGATCATGCACTACTACATGACCGGGGTGCACACCCCCGGCCGGACCGGGGTCTGGCAGCGGTACCTCGAGGAAGTCGAGAAGGACCCGACGCTGGCGTACGGGCCCGGGCGGGGCGCGATCGGTTCACCGGCCACGGTGCGGGAGTTCCTGCGCGGTTACGAAGAAAGCGGCGTGGACGAGATCATTCTGCTGCTCAACCCGCGCAGCCACGAGGGCACTATGGAATCCATCGAGCTGATGGGCTCCGAAGTGCTGCCCGAGTTCATCGAGCGCGACGCTAAAGCGGTGGCCGAAAAGGCCAAGCGGTTGGAGCCCGTCATCGAGAAGGTGGAGGCGCGGCGGCCGGCATCGACCGCACCGCAATTCGACGAGCACTATTCGTTCGGTGGCCTGCCGACCGGTCGGGGCGGTAAGTTCACCGCCAGCGAGATCCCCGAAGCCATGGCGGAGATCAACGAGGGCCGCGTCCAGGCGGCCCAGCGGTTGAAAGAACAGCAAGGCAAGTGACACCGAAAGCCGGTTGAGTCTTGGGACGAATCGACGAGCTGTGGCGTTATGACGGCCGTAGGGCGGTGGTGACCGGCTGCGCCTCGGGCATCGGCGAACACGTGGTGCGCCAGCTCACGGAGTTGGGGGCCGAAGTCGTCGGGCTGGACAAACGTCCGCCCGCGTTCGGAATCAACGACTTCCACCAGGTCGACCTCGCCGATCAAGGATCCATCGACGCTGCGGTCGCCGCCGTCGACGGGCACGTCGATGCGCTCTTCAACGTCGCCGGTGTCTCGTCGGGTATCGGCAACCCGCCACTGGTCGTCACCATCAATTTCCTTGGGCTGCGGCACATCACCGAGGCGCTGATTCCGAAGATGCCGGCGGGGTCGTCCATCGTGAGCGTCTCTTCACTCGCGGCGGCGGCATACCGCGACCATCTCCGGTCGGTGGCGCCGCTACTGAACACCGCGACCATGCGGGAAGGTATCGACTGGTGCCACGCCCACCCCGACGCGCTCGCGGGCGGTGGATATCAGCTGTCCAAGGAAGCGATCATCCTTTACACGATGCGGAGCGCCACCGCCCTTGGCGGACGGGGAATCCGGATCAACTGCACCGGTCCCGGGGTCACCGAAACCCCGATCCTCGACCAGCTTCGGACCGCGTACGGGCAGGCCTTCCTCGACGACATACCCAAACCCCTGGGGCGGGTGTCCGGCCCCGCCGAGCAAGCCTCGGCCCTGGTCTTCCTGAATAGCAATGCCGCCAGTTATATTTCGGGCCAGGTGTTGTGGGTTGACGGCGGGAACGTCGGCGCCGCCATCGCCCGGGAACTCGAGGAGGGAGCGCCGTGGCCAGCGTGACCGACTTCCGCCGCGCCGCCCGCGAAGTCTCCAACTGGGGGCGGTGGGGCGCTGACGACGAGCTGGGTACGTTGAACTTCATCACCGCGGAAAAGGTTGCCCAGGCCGCCGGCCTGGTCCGACGCGGCAAGGTGTTTCCGCTGGGAGTGGATTTCGGCTCCTCAGGCCCGCAGGGTGCCTTCGGGTTCCGGCACAATCCGATACACGTGATGACGGTGGACGGCGGGGACGCCAACTCGCTCCCGCAGTACGGACCGGGCTGGGGACGCAATCCGACGGCGGCGCAGATGGGTCCGTACTTCGTTGACAACCTGTTCCGCTTCAACGACGACATGATCATCATGCCGTTACAGGCCGCCACCCAGTGGGACGCGCTGTCGCACGTGTACTACGAGGACAAGCTCTACAACGGTTTCTCGGCGAGCTCGGTCACCAGCCTGGGGGCCTTTCATCTGGGAATCGAGAAGGTCGACGGCAAAGGCATCACCTCGCGCGGCGTGCTGCTGGACCTGGTCCGCCACCGGGGCGCCGAGGTATTCCTGGAACACGGAAACCCGATCAGCCCCGAGGAATTGGACGACGTCGTGCGCGCGCAACGCGTAACGATCGAACGCGGCGACATTGTGCTCATCCGAACCGGTTGGTGGACAAGGTTTCTCATGACCGGCAACAAGACCGAGCCGTACTCGGGATTGGACTGGCAGTGTGCCTCGTGGCTGCACGATCACGAGGTCGCGGCCGTGGCCTCCGACAACCTGCAGGTCGAAGACCCGGTGTCCGGTGTCGACGGAGTGTTTCTGCCCTTCCACCTGCTGACTCTGCGCGACATGGGAATGATGCTCGGCGAGTACTGGGACCTTGGCGCGCTGGCTGCCGACTGCGCCGAGGACGGGGTGTACGAATTCCAGCTCGTCGCACCGCCCCTGAGATTCGTTGGGGCCGTGGGTTCGCCACTGAATCCAATAGCGATCAAGTGATGCGGATCCAGCGCAGGACCACGACGGTCGACGGGCTGGTCACCAGCTATCTGGAGGCGGGCGAGGGCGAACCGGTGGTGTTGCTGCATGGCGGTGAGTTCGGTGCCAGCGCCGAACTCGGCTGGGAACGCAACATCGCCGCCCTGGCCACGCGATACCGAGTGCTGGCGCCTGACCAGCTGGGCTTCGGACAGTCGGCGAAGGTCATCGACTTCGTTGACGGACGCGGGATGCGGATCCGGCACGTGGCGCGGTTCTGCGAGCTGCTCGGCATCGACTCGGCGCACTTCGTGGGCAACTCGATGGGCGCCATCAACCTGCTGACCGACGCCACCTCGGACACACCGCTGCTGCCCCTCCGCACCCTGACGATCATCTGCGGGGGCGGCGAAATTCAACAGAATCAGCACTTCGAGGCGCTACAGCAATACGACGCAACGTTGCCGGCCATGCGGCGGATCGTCGAGGCTCTGTTCCACGACCCGAGTTATCCCGCCGACGACGACTACGTGCGGCGCCGCTATGAGTCCAGCACCGCGCCCGGAGCGTGGGAGGCCGTCGCCGCGGCCCGGTTCCGTCGCCCGGGGGCGGCGCCGTCCGCCACGCCCTCGAACGCCCGGCCCTACGAGCGCATCACCGCGCCGACGCTGATCGTCGAGGGCGGAGACGACAAGCTCCTTCCGGCCGGCTGGGCCGCGCAGATCGCCAAGGAGATCGACGGCGCCCGTTCGGTCGTGGTCGACAAGGCCGGCCACTGCCCGCAGATCGAGCAGTCGACCGCGGTGAACCGGCTGCTGCTCGACTTCCTCGCCGCCTGAGGTTAGAAGACGTATTCGAGGCGAGTCTCCATGCCGGCCTCCTGGTGATAGGTGTTGTGGCAGTGCAACTGCCACACACCGGGATTGTCGGCCACCAGCACGGCGAGCAACTTCTGCTTGGGCAGCACCATCAGGGTGTCCTTGCGCGCGCCGGGGCTGCCGTCGGGCTTGATCAGTTGGAAGGTGTGGCCGTGCAGGTGCATCGGGTGATACATCATCGTGGCGTTGTCGAACGTGATGGTGGGCCGTTCCCCCTCCCGGATGTGCAACGGCTCCGTCGCGCTGTAGGGCTTTCCATTGATCGTCCAGCTGTATTGGGTCATGTTGCCGCCCAATACGACCGGTAGGTTGAGGCCGGACTGGGGCCGGCCCAGGTTGACGGGCGTTGTCGCCGTGAACATTTCCACCGTGCCCACCCGTCGGTTGAGTTCGGGCGGCTGAAACCCCGGATCGGGCGCGCTGCCCGCCCCGGTCGACAACAGCGCCCGCGCCACGGCATTCTTTCCTTCCGCGAGCGCGACCAGCGGGAAAACGCCGTCGGCCGCCGTCACGATGACGTCGTAGCGCTCCGCCATGCCGATGAGCAGGGCGTCGACCTGGGCCGGTACCACCGGGTAGCCGTCCGTATGGGTGACCGTCATCGAATGGCCGCCCAGCGCCACCCGGAACGTGGTGTCGGAACCGGTATTGATGAAACGGATCCGGATACGCTGCCCGGGCTTCGCGCTGAAGGTTATGGGAGCGGCGGGAATTCGGCCGTTGACCAGATAGTAGGGGTAAGCGATGTCCCCGGCGTCTCCGCCGAGCAGATCACTTTTGCCAACGCTCCCGGGTGTCGGGGCGGGCGGACTGCTCGACGTGCTGGGGCTGGTCGACGTCGTCGACGTTTCACTGGTCGACGAGGTCGTCGAGGTTTCACTGGTTGTCGTGGTTGTCGTGGTTGTCGGCGGGGTTGTTGTGGTCTCGGGGGCGCTTGACGGGGCGGGCTTGTTCGGGCTGGTCAGCTCGGTGTAGAGCTGCTGCGGCGACTTTCCGACGCCATCGGTCCAATCATCAAGCACCACAATCCATTCCGCGTCATAGTTGCCCTCGGTTGGATCATCGACGATGACCGGCAGGTACAGGCCCATGTCGGCGTCCAGGCCGGTGTGCGGATGGGCCCAGTAGGTGCCCGAATTCGGGACCGAGAACCGGTAGGTGAAGTCTTGGCCGGCAGGGATGTTCGGGGTGGCGGGGGCGGCGCCGTCCATGTCGTTGCGCAGCGCGATGCCGTGCCAGTGCACCGACGTCGGACGGTCGAGCCGGTTACTCACAGTCACCACTAGCTCGTCGCCGATCCTGGCGCGGATCGGTGAGCCCGGGATGGTGTTGCCGTAGGCCAGGGTACGCACGACCGGTCCACCCAGGTCGACCTGGACCTGCTGGGCGGTCAGGCTGGCGGTGACGGTGCGGCCACTATGCGGGCGGGCTGCCTCGGCCGCGGCGATGGCAGCCGACATCTGGGCGTTGCCCGATAGCGCGGGCTTGGACTGACTGCACGCCGCCAACGCAAATCCGCCCGCGATGCCGGCGGCCATGAATCCGCGTCTGGTGAGGCGCGATTTGTCGACGGGGGCGCCGGGCGTGGGTAACGCGGGCATTGATCGCTCCTCGTTTTGTCCTCGACTCACCCCATTGTCTTATACCGTGCCGCGGTGTTGGCGGAGCGCAATCGCCAACCCCGAACCCGTGTAGGAATGGCGCCCCCGCTCAGACGGCGGCACCACCGCCGTCGACGTGCAACGTGGAACCGGTGACAAAGCTCGACCGCGGAGAGCTCAAAAAAAGCACCGCCTCGGCGATCTCGGACGCGAACGCGGTGCGTCCGAGCGGCAACGCTCGCCCCAGCTGTTCATTGAGGTCGCCCCATTCCGCAGCGACGCCGGGCGTGCGGGTGGGGCCGGGCGCCACGCTGTTGACCCGCACGCCGGACCCCCCGAACTCAGCGGCCCAGGTGCGGGTGAGTGATTCCAACGCGGCCTTCGAGGCGCTGTAACCCGAGGCTCCAGGGATCCCCTTGAACGCCGCCATGGTGGTGACATTGACGATGCTGCCGCGCCCGCGCTGCAACATCCCCGGAACCAGGCCAGCGACCAGGAAGTAAGCGCCGCGAACGTTGGTGTCGAACATCGTCTCGAAGGACGTCATGCCCTGCTCGACGGTCAAGGCCGACGGGAAGCTGCCGGCGTTGTTGACGATGATGTCGACCTCACCGCACTGCTGCACAAGCGAATCTACGGACTCGGCATCGGCCATGTCGGCCTGGACAAAGCGTGCATTCTCACCAATCGTTGCGACCGCTTGCACACCCCTGGCGTCGTTTCGGCCGGAGATGATGACCCTCGCGCCCTCACTGGCAAGCAACCTTGCGGCTTCAAAGCCGATGCCGGATGTGCCCCCGGTGATCACGGCGCTGTGGTCCAACAGTTCCATCATTGAGATCTCCTACAACCGTTGGGACAGTCGGCCTGCGGATTGGGGATGAGCCGTGCACCGATCTGGGTGATAGATCAACCTGCTTGGTCCCGATCGGGGTGCGCGCCGCACGGGCGCAGCACCATTCGCGCGAAGCAACCGGGTGCCCGCGGCATGTATCGCCGTCGTCGCGCCGGTGCCCCGGTCGGCCAACACGCGGTGGGCTAATGCGCACCGCTGGGCGCCCGAGCGGCCATCCAGTCGCTGAAACGGGTCGGGTAGATCGTCGGATCCTCGCTGTCGAGCGGAACGATGGTGTGTTCGTCGAGCCCGGTGCCGAAGTAGCTGGCCGTGGGGTCTCCCACGACCTGACGCTGGTCGTTGGATGCGGCCAGGGCGGCCCTGATGAATTCGTCCATGCCGCGCTTCTCGGGGCCGGCGATATTGGTGATGCCGTTGGTCGGATCGCCGACTGTCGCCCGGGTAACGGCCGCGGCGACGTCCTTGGCGGCAATGGGCTGGAACGCTGCGACCGGCAGGCGGACCGTGTGACCTTCGGTTGCCGAATCGGCGATGGCCTCGACAAATTCGAAGAACTGAGTCGCGCGCACAATCGAATACGGCTGTCCCGATTCCTCGATCAACTTCTCCTGCGCGACCTTGGCTCGCATGTAGCCACTGTCCGGCGCGCGGTCGGCGCCCACGATCGAGAGTGCGACGTGGTGCTGCACGCCGGCCTCGCGCTCCGCGGCAAGAAGGTTTTTCGTCGATGTGGTGAAGAAGCGCATCACGGGGTCGTCGTCGAAGGAGGGCGAGTTGGACACGTCGACTACCGCGTCAACACCCGCGACTGCCTCGGCGAGGCCTTCGCCGGTCACACTGTCGACACCCGAGCGCGGCGAGGCCGAGACCGCCTCATGTCCGAGCTCCGTCAGATTGGCGACGACCTGCGAACCGATGAGCCCGCTGCCGCCGATAACCAAGACCTTCATAATCCGCGCCCTCCCGATTTGTGCGATGAACTGACGAATTCAGCATTGCGTCGACGCGGGCCACTCGAACCCTTGGAAGTCCGTAGTCAGTGCGTGGTCGCTCCCCGGAGCTGCCGACGCGAGCTGATCCCGAGCTTGGCGAACACCTTCCGCAGGTGCCACTCAACGGTGTGAGTGCTGATGAAGAGTTGGGCGGCGATCTCGGGATTTGTCATGCCCTCGCCGGCCAGCCGGGCGATCTGCGCTTCCTGAGCCGTCAACTCGCCTCCTGATGCGGCCGACCGTTTGCTCACCTTCTCGCCCGTCGCCATAAGCTCCCGGCGGGCGCGCTCGGCGAACCCGTCGGCTCCCATTCGTGCGAACATCTCGTGTGCGGCGTGCAACTCGGCGCGCGCGTCGACACGACGATTGCAACGGCGCAGCCACTCCCCGTAGACCAAGCGAGCTCGGGCGAGATGCACGGTAATCCTGGTGCGCTCAAGCCTCTCGATCGCCTCGCGGTAGTCCGCTTCGGACGCCCGGTCATCGTCCAGCAATGCTCGCGACCGAGCCAACATCCCTGCCGCCCAATCACTTTCGCTGCTGTGCGTGCGGTCGTGGAGCTCTCGCAGGGCGTCTTGCGCCGCGTTGCGCTCACCGCAGCGGACGCCCGCCTCGATCAGTTCGACCAGGCACCAGCCGAATAGGCCCAGATCCTCGTGCTCGCACGCCTGGCGCACGGCCGTAAATGCGTCCCCGTAGCGACCGAGGCCGTTGTACAGCACAGCCGTCGCATATCCGGTCAACCCGATCAACCGCCCCTCGCCCCGGGTCGTCCCGTCTGCAAGCGCAGCCTCCATGAGCTTCAACGCGTCGGCCTCGGCACCACGCCAGGCCGGCAATGTCAGGGAGTGATACTTCATTGGGGCATAGCCTGTTGCCGTGGCAATACCTTCGGCCTCTTCGATAAGCGCTGCGGCCGTAGTGAACTCACCCGCCTGCACGTGTACGCCGGCGCGGTAGGCCAGGGCAAGCGGCAGCACGGCCAGCGCACCCGCGTCCCGGGCCAGTCGGACAGCCTGGGTCGCCAGCTGGTGCCACGCGTCGTCGTCCCAAAGCTCGTGGGCCGCGGATTCCTGGACGATGGGAAAGGCCTGCCAGAACCACCGCATCACGTCAGAACCTCCGCCTTGCGCTTCCGCGCAAATCCGGTCAATTGCCTCGCGGAGCGCTGGAACGCCGGCGGAGTGGCCGTCGGTGGCCCTGATGGCAATGCCGTCGAGCAGGAGATCTACGGGCCGAGCGGGCTCCGGCCGCGGCGGCGCCGCGCGAGCCACCGCCGCCGTCATCCCAATGCCGCCGTGCGGGCACAGCCGTCCGCCGAACATCGCCGCCCCCAGGGCTTCCAAGTACGTTTCGCGCGCCTGCGCGTCATCGAGCGACTCCAGCCTCTTCGCGGCATCCAGAAGCCCGACGGCAGAGTCGGATACGGTCGGCGCGCCGGCGTCACCGCTGCGGCTCCTGGCGAAGGCGATCTGTGCGCGAAGTCGTGTCACTTGCGCCCCTTCCAGTGCCGCCAGCGGCGCCGATTCAGCAATGGTGAGCAGTTCCTCCGCGGCGTCGAACGCGGCTACGTCGCGTTTCGCCTGGGCGGCCGCGAGCGCCCTGGCTCCGCGGCGAATCGGGTCGGGTGTCAATTGGGCGGCCCGCTCCAGGAACGCGGCCGCGGCGGCAACGCCCCCTCTGCTTTGCGCCCTATCCGCCGAACGCTCGAGTTGGACGGCGACGGCCTCATCGGGACCCGGCGCGGCGACCGCCAAGTGCCACGCGTGCCGGTCCGGGTCGATGTCTCGGTCGGTTGCCTCGGCCAGCGCTTGATGAGCGCGTCGCCGCTCCATCACGTCAGCGGAGCGGTATGCGGCCGAACGCACCAACGGATGGTGGAATCGCACCCTGGTCCCGACGTCAATCAATCCCGCCGCCTCGGCGCCCGCGGCCGCATCCGGGGCGAGGCCCAGCTGCTCGGCAGCGCGCAGCAACAGTGCCGTATCGCCGACCGGCTCGGCGGCGGCAGTGAGTAACAACTGCTGGGCGTGTTCGGGCAACGACCGAATCCGCCGCAGAAATGTCTGTTCTATCTGTCCGGCTAGGGGCCAGCTATCTGGCCGGTTGAACCCGCCGGCCAGCTCCGCCGCGGTCAACCCCTTCGGTAGTTCCAGCAACGCGAGGGGGTTGCCGCGCGTCTCGGCGACGATGCGGTCGCGTACCTGATCATCCAAACGCCCGACGATGACCGAATCCAGCAGTGCTCGGGCATCACCGGAATTGAGGCCGCCGATCGTAAGCTCCGGCAGCCCCGCCAGGTCGTCGCGCACGTCGTCGCGCACCGCGAAGATGATCGCGGCCGGCTCGGCGACCAGGCGGCGAGCGACAAACGCCAGCGTTTGTGCCGAGATGTGGTCAATCCATTGCGCGTCGTCAATCAGAACGAGCAGGGGCTGGCTCTCCGTCGCCGCGCCGATCAGGCTCAGCACCGCCAGACCGACCAGGAAACGATCGGGCGCCGGTCCGGCGCTGCGGCCGAAGGCGATGTTCAATGCTTCCCGCTGAGGGGACGGCAAGCGGTCGATGCAGTCGAGCAGTGGCGCGCAGACTTGTTGCAAGGCGGCGAATGCGAGCTCCATTTCGGATTCCACGCCCGCCACCCGGGTCGTGCGGAAGCCTGAGGAGCGCTCGGAGACGAAGTCGAGTAACGCCGTCTTGCCGATGCCGGCTTCGCCGCGCAGCACCAGCACCTGACTTTGGCCGGAGCGCGCAGCGGACGTCACACGATCGAGGGCCGCGCATTCGCTGCGCCGGCCCCGCAAACGTTGTGCCGGGAATGTGTTGGACACGCACACCGCCGCAGGTAAGGGATTGCTCCCTGACCTTACCGACCCCGCCCACCGCTTGGATGACGCGCCGTGGGGTCCGCGCTTTCGTTAAATCAATTGCTTGACTTAACGCGCTCGGCGCCTATTAACTCAGCGGGTGGTCAACGAATTGGACGGCAAGGTCGCCATCGTCACCGGCGGCGCTTCCGGCATCGGTCGCGGGATAGTGGAACGGTTTGTGGCCGAGGGGTCGCGGGTCGTCATCGCTGACATCGAGACCGACCGGGGAGAGGAACTGGCCGCCACGCTAGGCGCCGGCGCCGCGTTTCGGCGGACGGACGTCTCCGATCCCGAACAGGTCGGGGCGCTGATCGCCACCACCGTCGAGAAATTCGGCGGCCTCCACGTCATGGTGAACAACGCCGGCATCTCGAGCCCGCTGCGCCGACTGCTCGACGACGACCTGGCCGACTTCCACCGGGTGATGGGGGTCAACGTCCTGGGAGTGATGGCCGGTACCCGAGATGCCGCCCGCCACATGGCCGAATCCGGTGGCGGATCGATCATCAACCTGACGTCAATCGGCGGCATCCAGGCGGGCGGCGGGGTGATGGTCTACCGAGCATCCAAAGCCGCGGTCATCCAGTTCACCAAGTCGGCGGCAATTGAGTTGGCGCGCCACGACGTTCGGGTGAACGCGATCGCGCCGGGCGGCATCCCCACGCCGATCCTGGCTTCGTCGGCCGTGGACGTGGATCCCGATGAACTCGCGCGGTTCGAAGCGCGGATTCGCCAGGGAATGCGTGACGACCGGCCACTGAAGCGGGAGGGCACGCCCGAGGACGTCGCCGAGGCGGCGTTGTATTTCGCCACCGATCGGTCCCGGTATGTCACCGGGGCCGTGCTGCCGGTAGACGGGGGGACGTCCGCCGGGAAGGTGATTCGCCCCCGCAGCGATTCGCGCAAGGGTGAGTGACGGCTAAGGGGAGGGCTGCCTCAGGGCCCTTCCGCGGGATGTCCGGCGTGGGTTTCCAGCCGTAGCCTGGCCAGTGCCTCCGCGCGCTTGAGGTCTTGTACACCAGCGCTTTCCATGATCACGCTGTGGGAGTGCGCCAGCACACTGAGCACGGCCTCGGTGGGTAGGTCGGGGAACTGGCGCCCCAGCACCTCGGCCGCGCTCCGTAACTCGAACAGTTTCGGATACGCGCGGTCGGCGGGTGCCGGCGGGACGACTCGGGTCACGTCCTGGGCGTGCTGCAGCACGGCCACGGTCTTCTTGCCCTCCTTGATCGGAGAATTCACCGGCGTCCAAACCTTGTAGACGAACTCGCCCGGATTCCGCCAGTCGGGAATGTCATAGCGCTGCACCCCGAGCCAATGCCGGATCCCGCGACGAAGGACCAACTCCAGCGACGCTGAAGCGTTGGCCACGCCGTCGGCCTCCGGATCGCTCGGGTTGTCGGGGAAGACGTCGAACAGCTGCTTGCCGAGCAGGCCCTCCCGCGGGTGTCCCGACACGCGCTCGCAGGCCGGGTTCACCGCCCGGATGCGCAGATCCGCATCGGTCAACAGGTAGGGAGCCCACTTGGACTGAAACCACGCCGACTCCTCGATTGCCGAGACCCGGCTGGCTGACAACATGACTACCCCCGCAATGATTCACCGTTCTGACACCGCCACGTTGCCGCCGCGCAAGAAGCCATCGTCGCCCAGCGGGACTGCTGGCGGCGAGGGACCTTTGTCACCCGTTCCCCGCTATCTGGCACCGACGCGACGGCACACCGGTCGGCAGGGCCCAGAATTAAATCAATCGCTTGACTTAATCAACGGTGCGCGGTTGACTAACCGGGTGACCACCATCGGCCGGACCGTTCGCACGGAGCGGGCCAGCTCAACCCAGGAAGCGATCCTGGTCGCGGCCGAGCGGTTGTACGCCGAGCACGGCATGTTCGCGGTGTCGAATCGGCAGGTGAGCGAGGCCGCCGGTCAGGGCAATAACGCCGCGGTGGGCTACCACTTCGGCACCAAGGCCGACCTGGTCCGCGCGATCGAACAGAAGCACCGCGGTCCGGTCGAACAGCTGCGCGAGCGGATGGTGAGCGAGCTGGTCGAATCGGGTGGTTCGACCGAGATGAGGGACTGGGTGGCGTGCCTGGTGCGCCCGCTCACCGATCATCTCGAAGAGCTCGGCAACCCCACCTGGTACGCCCGTTTCGCGGCGCAGGCCATGACCGATCCCGCGTACTACAACATCATCGTCAAGGGTGCGCTCAGCTCGCCGTCCCTGGTTCAGGTCCTCGAGGGCATCAACGGCTGTCTGCCCGACCTGCCGGCCGAAGTGCACTTCGAACGAAACATCATGGCCCGCAACCTTTTGATGCACACTTGCGCCGATCGGGAACGGGCGCTTGCCGCGGGCGCCTCGCCGCCCCAGCGATCCTGGCGGGCCGCCGCATCCGGTCTCATCGACGCGATCGTGGGCCTGTGGCTGGCGCCCGTGACTCCGTACGAATGAAGGGTCTGCAGATGAAAGTGACTGTCGACCAAGACGTCTGCGCTTCGTCGGGAAACTGCGTGCTGAACGCACCGGAGGTGTTCGACCAGCGCGACGACGACGGCGTGGTCGTCCTGCTCAACCCCAATCCATCGTCCGAACAGGCCGAGGGCGCCCGGCGAGCGGCCGCGGCATGCCCCGCGCTGGCCATTCACATCGAGGAATGACATGTCAGAGACGCTGACGAACACTTCTGCGGCCGAGGCGGCCCCCGAAATCCCCGATTATCCGATGCCGAGGCAGGCGGGCTGCCCCTTCGCCCCGCCGCCGGGCGTCATGGCGCTGGCCGAAGCGCGACCGCTGTCCCGAGTCCGGATCTGGGACGGCAGCACACCGTGGCTCGTCACCGGCTATGAGCAAGTGCGGGAACTGTTCTCGGATTCGCGGGTCAGCGTCGACGACCGGCTGCCCGGGTTCCCGCACTGGAATGCGGGCATGTTGTCCACCGTGCACAAGCGTCCGCGATCGGTCTTCACCGCCGACGGGGAAGAGCACACCCGATTTAGGCGCATGTTGTCGAAACCCTTCACGTTCAAGCGCGTTGAAGGATTGCGTCCGACCATCCAGCGGATCACCGACGAGCACATCGACGCGATGCTGGCCGGCCCCCGCCCGGCCGACCTGGTCACCGCGTTGGCGCTACCCGTCCCGTCCCTGGTGATCAGCCAGCTGCTCGGCGTTCCGTACGAGGACGCCGACATGTTCCAGCACCACGCCAACGTCGGGCTCGCGCGTTATGCGACGGGCGAAGACACCGTCAAGGGCGCCATGAGCCTGCACAAGTATCTCGCCCAGCTGGTCGAGGCCAAGATGGAGAACCCCGCAGAGGACGCGGTTTCCGATCTTGCCGAGCGGGTGAAGGCCGGCGAGCTCAGCGTGAAAGAGGCCGCCCAGCTGGGTATCGGTCTGCTGATTGCCGGGCACGAGACCACCTCGAACATGATCGGACTCGGGGTCCTCGCACTCCTGGTGAACCCGGACCAGTTGGCAGTCATCCGCGATGCCGAGGATCCCAAGGTCGTCGCCAGCGCGGTCGAGGAATTGTTGCGCTACCTGAGCATCATTCAGAACGGCCAGCGCCGCGTCGCACTCGAGGACATCCATATCGCCGGGGAGACGATCCGCGCCGGCGAAGGCATCATCATCGACTTGGCCCCGGCCAACTGGGATCCGCACGCCTTCGCCGAACCCGACCGGCTCTACCTGCACCGCTCGGGGGCCGACCGCAACGTCGCCTTCGGTTATGGCCGGCATCAGTGCGTGGGGCAACAGCTCGCCCGCGCCGAGCTGCAGATCGTCTATCGCACCCTGTTCCGCCGCGTACCCACGCTGCAACTCGCTGTCCCGGTCGAGGACGTGCCCCTCAAGGACGACCGGCTCGCCTACGGCGTCTACGAACTTCCGGTGACCTGGTAGCCCGCAGGTCGCTACTGTGACAATGCCGATCCGAATGGAGGGTCAATGATGACGACTCACACAAGCACCGTTTCGCTTTACCCACCCGAAGGTTTCGGCGCCCCGAAGGACCGGCGCGGTCACGCCTCGGGCGCGGATGTCGGCCTGCCGGCGGGAACCGTGGTGTTCTCCGCGGACAATCACATCTCGTTGGCGGACGACATTTTCTACCAACGCTTTCCGGACGACCTCAAGGACAAGGCGCCGCGAATCTGGTACGAGGATGGCGCCTACCAGGTCGGCCGCAAGGGACAGTCGTTCCTGCCCGGTGACTTCAGCGCGGTGCTGATGCAGTATGACGACCTGCCCGGGGCGGCGAGCACCAACATCGAGGCCCGCATCCAGGAGCTGCATGACGACGGAGTCGACAAGGAGTTGGCCTTCCCCAACGCGATCTTGGCGCTCTTCCACTACCCGGACAAGAATCTGCGTGAGCTCGCGTTCCGCATCTACAACGAGTACATCGCCGAATTGCAGGAACGCTCCAACGGCCACTTCTACGGCGCCGGGCTGATCAACTGGTGGGACCCCCAGGGCACCCGCAAGACCCTGGAAGAACTGAAGTCGCTGGGGCTCAAGACCTTCCTGATGCCGCTGAATCCCGGCAAGGGCGATGACGGTAACCCGATCGACTACTCCAGCACTTCGATGAGGCCGGTCTGGGACGAGATCGAGGCCGCCGGTCTTCCGATCACGCACCACATCGGGGAAACGCCGCCGAAGAGCCCGACCGAGTTCAACAGCGTCGTCGTCGGCATGATGATCAACATCGATGGTTTCCGGGAGACGTTCTCCAAGTACATCTTTGGCGGTATCCTCGATGACCACCCGGGCCTGCGGATCGGTTGGTTCGAGGGCGGCATCGCCTGGGTTCCGTGGGCCCTGCAGGACGCCGAGCATCTGGTGGCCTCATACCAGCACATGTTCAATCGCCCGTTGCAGCACGACGTGCGGTACTACTGGGACAACCACATGAGCGCGTCGTTCATGGTCGACCCGCTCGGACTGCAGCTGATCGACAAGATCGGTGTGGACAAGGTGATGTGGTCCAGCGACTACCCGCACAACGAAAGCACCTACGGCTATTCGGAGAAGTCACTGGCCGCCGTGGTCGATGCTGTCGGGCCCGCGGACGCGGCGAAAATCGTGAGCGGCAACGTCACCAAGTTCCTGGGCTTGTAGGGGCGGGGCCGATGACGACGTTCGCGCAAGCGGGTGCGCGCACCGGTAGCCTACTGATCCCCGAGACGCCCGACCTGGACCGCATGCGCCGCGAGACCGGGGCGCGGCTGCGCTCGGCGATGGCCGAACGCGGCGTCGACGCACTGATCCTGCTGGGCAACAGCGCGGTTGTCTATGCCACCGGAACGAGCTGGCCGCTCGGTGATGCGGGCTTGTCCTATGTGGAACGGCCGGTAGCCGTTGTGCTCGCCGGCGATGAATGGCCGCACCTGTTCCTGCCCTTCCGTGAGGGCGTCGCATCGGAGTCAGACCTGCCCGCCGACCATGTGCACGGCCCGTTGTATCTCGAATTCGACGAGGGCGTGCAGGATTTCGCGCGCGTGCTGGCTGACCTGATTCCGGCGCAGGCGGTGATCGCGGTCGATGAGTGCACCGGCGCCATGTCGCGCGCAGCGAAGGCGTTGTTCCGCGGCGGCGCGCCCGTCGATGCGGCGGCCATCGTCAGCGCCGCCAAAGCGGTGAAGACGCCCGACGAATTGTCCTGCATGCGCACCGCCATCCGGATCACCGACGAGGCGATGGTCGAGGTCCAGAAGCGGCTGGCCCCGGGTATCCGCCAGATCGACTTGTCCGCAAGCTTTTTGCGGCGCGCCTTCGAATTGGGTGCGACGGCCAGCATGCTGGAACCGATCTGGCAGGTGATGCCGCCGAGCAAGGCCGAAGGCGTATGGACCACACACGGCGACCTGGCGCTGCCCCTGCTGAGCACCGAGCGCGAACTGGCCGAAGGCGACGTGCTGTGGACCGACGTCAGCATCACCTACCGCGGTTACTGCTCGGACTTCGGGCGCACGTGGATCGTCGGCCGGGACCCGTCGCCGCGCCAGCAGGCACAGTTCGACAAATGGTTCGAGATCATGTCCGCCGTCCTGGGTGTCGCCAAGGCCGGAGCCACGGCGGCGGATCTGGGCCGGGCCGCCATCGGCGCCAACGGCGGTAGCAAGCCGTGGCTCCCGCACTTCTACCTGGGCCACGGCATCGGCGTGAACGCGGCCGAAATGCCGATGATCGGAACGGATCTCGGGCAGGAATTCGACGAGAATTTCGTCCTGCAGCCGGGCATGGTGCTGGTCCTGGAGCCCGTGGTGTGGGAAGACGGCACCGGTGGCTATCGCAGCGAAGAGGTCCTGGTAATCACCGAGGAGGGCTGGATCCGATTGACCGACTACCCCTATGACCCGTATGGCAACTGAAGTCCTAGCCGACGATCGCGCGCTGCGCTCGGGCCGCCGCCAGCGTGTGCTGGATCAGATGGCGGCGCACGACGTCGACGTCCTGGTCCTCGGCCGCCAAGCCAACGTCCGCTACGTCACCGGCGCGCCACAGTTGTGGGTCGCCGGGACCCGGCCTTTCGGCCCGGCGTGTGTGCTGGTGCGTGCGACGGGGTCGATCCATCTCCTCAGCACCTGGGACGAGGGCATCCCCGACGACATTCCGCACGAGAACCTGTACGGCATCTCGTGGAACCCGATGAACACCATGTCGGCGCTGCAGCGCATCGACGGCGCAGCCACCGCCCGGCGGGTCGGAACCGACGCGATATCACCGACTTTCGCGCAACTGCTGCCCACGGCGTTTCCCAACGCGGAGCTCGTGGACGGCGAACTCGCGATGCGGGCCGCCCGGCGCATCAAGACAACCGAAGAGGTGGTTGCGTTGCGGGAGGCGATCTCGGTCGCCGAATCGGGTTTGGCCGCCGCCGTTTCCGAACTACGGCCCGGGGTGACGGAGCAGGCGCTAGCCGGTGTCCTGCTGGAAGCGGTCGCGGCTGGCGGGGTGAGCACGCCGTCGAACCAGGATGTCGCGTGGGTGACGTCGCCCGATCATCCGTGGCGGCGGGCAAACGGTGCCGGCCGGGTCAATGACGGCGATCTGGTGGCCTTTTCGGCCGGTGTGCTGGCCGGCGGATACATCGGCGAGGTGGGGCGCACGTGGCCGGTGGGCGCCGTCGGCGGCGCGGCCACCTTGTATCGACGCTGGGACGGTCTCTGGGGCAGGTTGCTGGCCGCATGCCGCCCGGGCGCCCCCGCGAGCGAATTGCTGGGCGCCTACCAGGCTGCCGGAGAGGCGCCACCTCCGATGCCGGTGGCCCGCGGGCTGGGCATGGGCTTTGACCCACCGGTGATCTCCACGCACCTGCCGGCGACCGCGGCAGGGGAACGGCTGGAGCCGGGCATGGTGCTGGCCGTGACGGGCTACGTCTGGGAACAGGGAATCGGTGCGATCTTCGGGCGCGAAGCCGTATTGATCACCGCCGAGGGCTCCGAGGTACTGACCACCAGTCCTGCTTGGCGCGAATAGCCATGGCCGGCAAGCCTAAACCTTCGGCGGAGGAGATCGTCAGGTACCACAAGGACGCTGAGACCCGCATCGCCACCATCACGTTCGACCGACCGGGCCAACTCAATGCGCCCACGATCGCCGCCAGGCTGCGCTACGCCGACCTGTTACACCGCGCCTCCGTCGACGACGAGGTCAAGGTGCTGGTTGTCCGCGGGGCCGGTGACGATCTCGGCTCGGGCGCGGATCTGGTCGAGGAAATGGCGGCACAGAATTCCGCGGATCAGAAGGACCGGCTGGCCGAGTATCGGATCGGCGACGACGAAATCAGCTTTCCGCCTGAGGGTTCGTTTCGGCGGGGCGCCACCCTGGGCCAGTGGTACGCGAACCCGAACTCGGGGATAAGGGGCCTGCAGGACTTCAAGAAGATCAGCATCCTGGAGGCCAAGGGCTACTGCTACGGGTGGCATTTCTATCAAGCGGCCGACGCGGACCTGGTGATCTCCAGCGACGACGCGCTCTTCGGGCATCCGTCCTTCCGGTATTACGGCTGGGGACCGCGAATGTGGTGGTGGGCGCAGACGATGGGAATCCGGAAATTCCAGGAAATGGTTTTCACCGGAAGGGCTTTCACCGCCGCGGAGATGTACGACTGCAACTTCCTCAACAGCGTGGTTCCCAGGGAAGAGCTGGAAGGCGAGGTGCACAGGTATGCGCTGGCGTGCGCGCGCAATCGCCCCACCGACATGGTGTTCATGCAGAAGGTGTTCTTCGAGATCATGAAGCAGTTTCAGGGCGAGTACATGGGCAGCATGCTCAGCGGATTCTTCGAGTCGATGGGGGGTGCGGTCCGACCCGACGGTGACGACTTCATGCTCGGCGAGGCCATCGATCGGGGTTTGGGCGCGGCGGTGAAAGACAACGACGACAAGTTCCCCCAGGAATGGCGCCTCAGCAAGAAAGGACGCAAGAGCGGGCGCGCCAAGGAGCCGAATCGAAAGCGGAAGCGGTAGTGGCGGAGTCCACCATCGAACCACCGCTGGCCGGCTATACCGTGGTCGAGCTATCCACCGGAATCGCGGGCGCCTACTGCACCAAGTTGCTGGCAGACGGTGGAGCGGACGTCGTCAAAGTCGAGCCGCCCGGAGGTGATCCACTGCGTTCCTGGTCCGCCTCTGGTGCCGTCATACCGCCCGGCGGCGACGGGGCGTTGTTCAGCTTTCTGGCCGGGTCGAAGCGCAGCATCGTTGCGGATTCACGGCTCGACGTCGACGTCGAGCTGGTCGACCGGTTGCTGGCGGCCGCGGATGCGGTGGTGTGGTCCGCCGGCTCAGAAGTCGCGCAGCGCCCCGAGTTCGCACCCGCGGCCATGCACCGCCGTCATCTGCACCTCACCGTCATGTCGATCACGCCGTTCGGACTGGAGGGGCCCTGGCGCGATAGGGCCGCCACCGAATTCACGTTGCAGGCTTGGTCTGGCGGGATCGTCGGCCTCGGTCGTGGCGAGTCGGACCGCGCACCGGTGTTTGTGGGAGGGCAAGTCGGCGAGTACCTGGCCGGGGCCTTCGCGAGCGCGGCCATGCTGGCATCACGCCATGGCAGCAGCGGTGATGGCCCGGGTGAAATTATCGACCTGTCGATGCTGGAAACGCAGATCCTTTCCCTCACTTACTATCCCGTCACCTATTTCGAGATGCTCGGGCGGCCGTGGCGGGACGCGCGCCGCGTCACCGTACCGGGTGTGGCGTGCGCCAAGGACGGACTGGTGGACGTAGGCTGCGGAACCGCGCAGCAGTGGTTCGACTTGTGCGCGATGGTCGGTCACCCCGAATGGATCGACGAGGACTCAGCGCTGACGATCACCGAGCAGGCCACCCTCAACGCCGACGAAATCTATGCCTGGTTCGAGAGCAACACCGTCGACGAGATACGGGAACTCGCAACCGCCTTCCGGATCCCCAACGCCCCGGTTGCCAACGGTGCCAACATCGCATCCCTCGACCAGTTCCGCGAGCGCGGATCGTTCGTTGAGAACCCGGGCGGCCGGTTCCAGCAGCCGAGCCATCCCTACCGGATGACGCCCGCGCTGCTTCGCCGGCCGCAACCGGCGCCGCGGCTCAGCGAACACACGGCGCAGTACCGGACCGCTGACCTGACACCCCGCCCCCTGCCCTCTGGGGATGGGAGCCAACTGCCCCTGAGTGGGATTCGTGTGCTGGACATGACGACGTTCTGGGCCGGCCCCTGTTGCACCCACCTTCTGGCGATGCTGGGGGCGGAAGTCATCCATGTGGAATCAACACGCCGTCCGGACGGGACCCGGCTGATCGCGGGCGTGCCCGTCACCGAGAACCAGTGGTGGGAGAAGTCGCCGATATTCGCGGCGCTGAACACCAACAAGAAGGGCCTCACGCTGGACCTGCAAAGCCCGCGCGGCCGGGATCTCCTGCGCCGGCTCATCGCGACCTGCGACGTGGTCGTGGAAAATTTCACGCCACGGGTGCTCGACCAGATGGGCCTGGATTTCACCGCGGTCCAGTCGATCAAGCCCGACGTCGTCATGGTGCGGATGCCAGGCTTCGGGCTTGAGGGCCCATGGCGCGACAACCCGGCATTCGCGTATGTCATCGAGGCCGCATCCGGATTGACGTGGCTGACCGGATACGCCGACCGCACACCGTATGACCCGTACTCGATCGGTGACCCGAACGCGGGCGTGCATGCGGTGAATGCGGTGTTGCTGGCGCTGGAACACCGGCGCCGCAGCGGCAAAGGTGTGTTCGTCGAGGCGGCAATGGTGGATGCCGCGCTCAGTATCGCCGCCGAGCAGGTCATCGAATACTCTGCGTACGGGGCGTTGCTGGAACGCGCGGGCAACCGGGGACCGACGGCGGTACCGCAAAACCTCTACCGCAGCAACGACATCGACGAGTTCGGCCGGCTCGACAGCTGGGTCGCGATCGCGGTGAGCACCGACCAGCAGTGGAAGGGCTTGTGCGCCGCGATCGGGTCGCCCTCGTGGGCAAGGGATCCCAAGCTGGCCACCGCGCGGGGCCGGAAAGAGCATGAGGACGCTATCGACGAACGGTTGGCCGCGTGGTGTGCGGGACGCGGTCGCGACGAGATCGTCGCCACTCTTTGGGGCGCCGGGGTCCCGGTCGCCAAGGTCATGCAACCGCACCGCCAAACGGAACTGGAGCAGCTGACGTTTCGCGGCTTCTTCGAGGAAGTCGACCACCCGGTGAACGGCCCGGCTAGGCTCAGCACCGTGCCGATGAGGCTGTCCGCAGGGCCGTCGAATTTCCACACCCAGCACGCGCCGCTGCTGGGGCAGCACAACCATGAATTGCTGGCCGAGCTGGGGTTGAGCGGCTCGGAAATCGCCGCCCTGGAAGCCGACGGCGTTATCGGCTGCACACCGGCGATGTGACCGACGATGGCAATCGATCCCTCGGACATCATGCTCACCGGCCGGGTGGCGGTGGTCACCGGCGGGGGAGCGGGCATCGGTCGTGGTGTCGCGGCCGGTCTCACCGCGTTCGGTGCGACAGTGGCGATCTGGGAGCGTGACCCGCAAACCTGTTCTCAGGCTGCGGAATCCATTGGCGCACTGGGCATCGTGACCGATGTCCGGGACAGCGGCCAGGTGGACGACGCGCTGCAGCGCACGAATGCCGAACTCGGCACGCCGACGATCCTGGTCAACAACGCCGGAGGGGTGTTTTCGTCGCCCCTGTTGGAAACCAGTGAGAACGGTTGGGATGCCCTTTACCGGGCCAACCTGCGTCACGTGCTGCTGTGCACCCAGCGCATCGCGAGGCAGCTGGTCGCAGCCGGCATCGGGGGCAGCGTCATCTCGGTGACATCGATCGAGGGGGTGCGCGCCGCGCCGGGCTACGCCGCGTACGCGGCGGCCAAGGCGGGCGTCATCAACTACACCCAGACCGCCGCGCTGGAACTCGCGCCGCACGGTATCCGGGTCAACGCGATCGCACCCGATATCACGCTCACCGAGGGGCTGGCACAGCTCGGCGGCGAGACGGCGCTGACCCGAGTCGGAGACGTGGTTCCGCTGGGGCGCCCGGGTCACGTCGACGAAATCGCCGGCGTCGCGGTCTTTCTCGCATCCAACATGTCGGCGTACCTGACCGGGCAGACTTTGCACGTCGACGGGGGCACCCACGCGGCGAGCGGTTGGTATCACGACCCGAAAACAGGCGAGTACCGCCTCGGCCCGTCCGCCTAGTGGCTCCACCCCTCGGCGGCCTGGTCTGAGAAGGTGCGGTCGATGCGTTCGAACCTGCGACGGATCGACGCGCGGGCGGCCTCGTGCGGCAGCACGTACAGGCGATTGGCCAGGATCGCGTCCGCCGTCAACCGGGCGACATCTGCCACGCGTACGCCCTCGTCCTGCGTCGGTAGCGTTCCGTCCGCCGCCTTCGGCGAAGACGACAGCCCGTAGTCCGCACCGCGGATCCGTTCCGAGTTGGAGACCAGCTTGGTCTCAACCACCATCGGGCACAGCACCGAAACGCCGATGCCGTTGTCTTTCACCTCGCGGGCGAGCGTCTCGGCCAGGCCGACCACACCGTATTTGGCGACACCGTAGGTACCGAGGCCGGCGTTGGGAACGAGGCCGGCGAAGGACGCCGTGAACGCGAAGTGTCCGCCCGTGCCCTGTTCGAGCAGCCTCGGCAGGAACGCCTCGACGGCGTGGATGTTGCCCCACAGGTCGATATCGATGACCCAGCGCCAGTCCTCGTGCGTCATCTGTGCGATCGGGCCGGCGACCACTATGCCGGCGTTGCTGAAGACGACGTCGACGCGGCCAAGCAGGCGGAAAGACTCCTTCGCGAGGTGAACCATTTCGTGGAGATGCCGTACGTCGCACACCACGCCATGCGCGTCGAATCCCCCTGCGCGCAGATGGTTTACCGCCTGCTCCAGGCCCGGCTGATCGACGTCGGAGAGCACCACGCGGGCGCCCCGGCGGGCGAATTCGGTGGCCGTGGCCAAGCCGATGCCACTCGCACCGCCCGTGACGACCGCTCCACGACCTTCAAATCCGGCAATTCCGTTCACAGACCGGATGCTACTTAAGGCAGCTACCCGCATCGATGGGCAGGGTCACGCCGGTGATGTAGCGGGATTCGTCGGAGGCGAAGAACAGCACCGCATTGCTGACGTCGATCGGCTCCACCCACGGAATCGGCATGGTGTGGAACAGCTGGCAGATCGGCGCCATGTCGTCGGGACCGGGGTTTTCCAGGTCCGGTCGGAACATCTTGAAAGTGCCCTCGTTGTGCAGCATCGGCGTCTTGACATGGGTCGGGTGAACCGAGTTGACCCGAATCATGTGCTGCCCCAACTCAACCCCGAAGGCGCGCATCAACCCGACGACACCGTGTTTGGCGGCGACATAGTGACCGGTGTGAGGGTAGGCCTTCAGGCCGCCGACCGAGCTGGTCAGGATGATGGAACCGCCGCGGCCGCCCGACAGGAGGTGCGGCACACCGGCTTTCACGGTTTTCCATACGCCCGCCAGGTTGATGTCGATCATCTCGGTCCAGTCTTGTTCGCTGGTTTTGTCCAGAGTGTCGCCGCCGTTGCCGATCCCGGCATTCGCCACGATGATGTCGAGCCGGCCGAGTTGCTCGACGCCGCCGTCCAGGGCGGCTTTCAGCGCCTCGTAGTCGCGCACGTCGACCTCGGCGGTGACGATCCTGCGGTTGTGCCCCTTGACCAGGTCGGCCGTCTCCGCGAGATCCTCGGGCGTGGAGGCCGGGATCGCGGTGTCGGTCACGCCCTCGCGGATGGGCTTGCAGATGTCGATGGCGATGATGTCGGCACCCTCTTGGGCCAACCGCACCGCATGGCTGCGGCCCTGACCGCGCGCCGCCCCGGTGACGAAAGCGACTTTGCCCTCAACACGTCCGGTCATGGCTACCTCAACTCCTGACTAGTGATCGCCTGCCTCAGCGCGAAACGTCCGTTACCGCGTCACCGGCCTGCGCACGTCGCCGCCTCTGCACTCTGACACCACCCACTCTTGAGTGTCAACGGCGAATCCATTTTCGCTATTTGTCATTCTAAATATTAGAGAATCTGATTCTCATCAGCAAATGACGTGCGGTATTTGATCAGGTCAGGGATGGCGCCGGCCGCGGGGTTCGCGCTAGCCGACGAAGCCGCGTGAGCAGAAATCCCATACCTCTTCGCTGGTAA
Organism: Mycobacterium sp. E3251; assembly: GCF_001666835.1. GTDB lineage: Bacteria > Actinomycetota > Actinomycetes > Mycobacteriales > Mycobacteriaceae > Mycobacterium. Next base: position 86,468 of record NZ_LZJF01000064.1, read on the forward strand.
TGGGATGGACGGTCGCGTCATCCGAGCCGCCGCTGGATTGTGCGATGAACATCACGGTCTGCATGGTCATCGCGGCCATCCGCTTCGCATTGACGCCCGTGCGCAATTCACCGGCGTCATAGGCCGCTTCCATCAATTCGGTGAGCAAAGCCAAAAGGGGGGCGTGCGCAACCTTGACCTCGGCGGGATGCGTGACCAGCAACCGCGGCGCGAAGTCGGTGAACAGCGGCCGCTTGGCAGTCGGATCCGGGCGGGAGGCCTCGTACAGGAGTTGCACGGCGACCTTCAGCCGCTCCAGCGGATCGGTCTGGCTTTCGGTTGCGGCGCGAATCTGGTCGGCGGACCGGCTCAAGGCGTCTTCGAACAACGCCAACAACAACTCGTGCTTGCCGTCGAACTGCAGGTAGAAGCTGCGTAGCGACTGGCGGGAGCGGTCGACGACCTCCTGCACGGTAAAGTCCGTGGAGCCCTTCTCGATGATGATGGCCTGCGCCGCGTCGAGGAAGCGCTGAACACGTTGCGCCGCTCGCAATTTCGCCGTCTTGATCGACCTCTCGACGGCGCGCTGCTTCCAGGCGGGCTCTTCGCTTGGGCTGGTCACGGCCGGCTCAGCCGATTGCCGCGAGGGGAGAACATGATTGGACTGTACCGGAGAACGCCGTGACATCGCTGCGCTCGACCCCCTCACGGATCATGTGTCGGAGATTGTAACTTTCTCGTCACGAGAATAGTATTCTCTTAGACGTGTGTATGGAAGCGTAAGTATAAGAGCGACCCGCGCGGTCGGCGGAAATCGTCATCTACCGACACCCGGCAGTGCTCACGACCGTTCCGGGGAGTCGCGTGCAGCTCACCTTTGACGCCGACGTCGAGGCGTTTCGTTCCGAATTCATCGCCTTCCTCGACGCGCACCTCCCCACCGAGGCCGAGGCATTCGAGCGGCCCCGCTCCAGCTCGCACGTGCCGGACTGGGCGCGACGCTGGCAACGGCTGCTGTTCGACAACGGCTGGCTGCTGCCCGGCAATCCGCCCGAGTTCGGCGGACGCAACGCCACGCTGTTGCAGCAATACGTCTACTTGGAGGAATTGGGGCGGCGGCGCATCTATCAAAGTTTCAATCCGCAAGGCGTCGGCATCATCGCGGCCTCGCTGCTGACCTTCGGCACACCCGAACACAAGCGGAAATGGGCGGTACCGATTTTGCGAGCCGAGATCACCGCGGCACTGGGGATGAGTGAACCCGGGGCGGGCTCCGACCTCGCGTCCCTGAAAACGCGTGCGGTGCTCGACGGCGATCACTTCGTCGTCAATGGGCAAAAGGTGTGGACTTCAGGCGCCCACGATGCCGACGTGCTGCTTACCTTCGTGCGCACCGATCCAAAGGCGCCGAAACACAAGGGCATTAGCGTGTTACTGATCCCGACCGATACACCGGGTGTGGTGCGCCGCCCGTTCGCCTCGATGTGTGACAGCGACGAGGTCGACTTCAACGAGGTGTTTTTCACCGACGCGCGGGTGCCTGCCGAGAATCTGGTGGGCGAGCTCAACGGGGGCTGGCGGGTGGCCACCGGCTCGCTGGGGCACGAACGCGTCATGCTCTGGATGGGATACGTCGACCTATTGCACGAATTGAGCATCGATTTCCGCCCCTCGAGCGCGCTGGAGCGAGATCGCTACGCCACCCTGGTGATGGACGCCCACGCGCTGCGGCTCCTGGGATCCGCGGCGTTGTCGCGGGCAGCTCGCGGTGAAGAGGACGTACCGGCCCAATCGGTGCTCAAGCTGTTGGGATCCGAAGCCCTGCAACGGGCGTCCGAGGACGCGCTGGACGCCGCGCGAACGGACGGGCTGGTGTACCGCGCGGTGACCGCCCCGTTCGCCCCGCTGAACCTCGACAGCCATTACCGCAGCTGGTTCGACCGCTACGCGCGCAGTTTCGCCGCGACGATTGCGGGCGGTACGTCGGAAATTCAGCGGAACATCATTGCCGAGCGCGTGCTGGGGCTGCCCCGCAACTAGCGTGCGTCCAGCCAGGCGTAGTACCCGATCACGACGAGCCCGGCCGCGATCGACAAGCCCCCTAACGCCATGCCGGCCAGGGCGATTCGGAGATTGTTCGCTTCGCCTCGCTGCACGCGTCTGCGCGCGATGTCACCCGTGATCACCGCCGCGACGCCGAAAGGCACCCCGATCAGCATCCAGCATGTCAGGAGCGCGACCAGGCCCACGAGCAGCGAAGCCACGCCCATCTCGTTCCGTGGTTGCTCGGGTTGACTCATCGCATCCCATCGTCTTGGTGGCCAGACGGAGTCTACGCGCAATTAGCCGGTCTTCCGGCGGCTCATGCGAACGCGGCGCGGGCGGGCTAGAGCTCGGCAATCCGCGGCGCAAACCGCTTATCCACCAGAGCTTTTCCGGCTTCCCGGGTAAGTTCCCGCGCGTTGCCCAGCAGCCCATCCAGGATCAGCGACCGTTTGAGGTGGTGATGCAGCGGATGCTCGGCTGTGAAGCCGATCCCGCCGAGCACCTGCTGGCAGTGGCGGGCCGCGGTGAGCGCGGCCTGGCCGGCGGCGGCCTTCGCCAGCAGGGCGGCCAGGCCGTCGTGATCGTGTGCTTGCGCCGCGACGTGCAGCGTCGCCTCGGCGCCCTCGATCGCAACGAGCGTTTCGGCCAGCCGGTGTCGGATCGCCTGGAACGAGCTTATGTGCCGCCCGAACTGGACGCGGTCGAGGGCATGCTGGCGCGCCAGCGCGAGCATGGCCCGGCTGGCGCCGACCAACCACCAACCCAGTGCCCGCCGTCCCGCGTGTAGCGCGGCCGGCGGCAAAGGATCCCCTTGTGGCACACGGTGTATCGGCAGCGACTCGTCAATCGCCGAGTTCGCGCCCGCGTCGCCCCGTTCCCATCTCACCCAGGAGCTACCGGCAAACGGTAGCGGCACCGTGTCGCCCGGCGGTGCGCCGCTCTCGCGTAACACCACGTCGTTGAGCACCGGCGCGTGCGTACCCGTCTCGCCGAGCAGGCGGAACACCAAAGGTGTCGCAATGTCTGGCATTTCGTCCAGCATGTCGCGCCAGCCCAGGTCGGCCAGTGCCGCATCGAGCTTGACCCCCGATGCGGCCGTCATCGCGGTCCGCAGCGAACCTTCGAGCAGTCGCAGCGACTCAGGATCCGTCGGCTCCACGCTTCACTCCTTCCCGAGGCCCAGTAGCCGGCGGGCGATGATGTTGCGCTGGATTTCGGCGGTGCCGCCGTAAATGGTCGCCGCGCGCGAGTACAGGTATTCCGCGCGCCACGGCGTGTCGTCCAGCTCGAGCGCCCCGGGCAGCAGGTCACGGACGGTGTCGTAGAGTCGCTGCTCTGCGCCGGCGAGCAGCACCTTGTCGATGGACGTGTCGGGTCCCAGGCGGGCTCCGTCGCGGAGCCTGTGCTGGGTGTCCCGGGATCGGCAGCGCAGTGTGTGCAGCGCCAGATACGCCGCACCGAGCGAGGATTCGTTCGGCTCAGCGCCGTCCGACACCTGGGCGATGAGTTCGTCGAAGCGGGAGTACAGGTACGCGATGCGCTGCCAGAAGCAGGTGGACCGCTCATAGGGCAGCAGGTCCATGGCGAGTCGCCAGCCGTCGCCCGGCCGCCCAAGCATCCGGCTCCCCGGGATCACCACGTCGTCGTAATAGACCTCGCAGAATTCGTCGACGCCATGCATCGTCCGCAGCGGCCGGATGGTGATGCCCGGGGTGTCGAGGTCGACGAAGAACGCGGTGATCCCGTCGTGTCCGGGCGCGGTGCGGGTGAGCAGGACGCAGCGCGTCGAGAACTGCGCGAAGCTGGTCCAGACCTTCTGCCCGTTGACGATCCAGTCATCGCCTTGCTGCGTCGCCCGGGTGGTCAACGAGGCCAGGTCGCTGCCCGACCCCGGCTCGGAAAAGCCTTGGCACCACTGCTCTTCGCCGCTCAGCAGCCGCGGCACCATCTCCGCGGCCAGCCCGGCCGGGGCGTAATCGATCATCGTCGGCGCGAGCACCTCGAGCATCGAATAGGGTCCGGGTTCCGCGAGGCGGCGACCGACCACTTCCTCGCCGACGATCGCGCGCAGCACCGCGGGACCACCCAACCCGCCGACCTCGGTGGGCCAGCCATAGCGCATCCAATCGGCGTCGTAGAGCGCTCGGCTGACCCGGGCGAACTGCCGCATCTGGCCCTGCAGCGAGTGATCGGTCCCGGGCGTCAGATCGTTGTCGTCGAGCCACCCGCGCAGTCCCGCGCGGAACTCCTCGACATTCACGGCGTGGGACGGCCGACCGCGTGCGGGCGCCCGGAGTCGTGCACGCCGCTGCGGCGGATGAACGTCATGGCACGGGTTTTCAGCCGCCACCCGTCGGCGGTGCGGGAGTAGGTGTCCCGGTAGTAGCCGATCCGCATGTCGTGGGTGGCATGGTCGATGAAGCACAGCGGCTGGGTGCCGCTCGCGGCATCGCCGTCAAGGTTCTCGATCAAGGCAGTTCCGGTGAGGAACAACCCCTTTGGCGCGGCGGCCACCAGCTCGGGAAACCGGTCCAACTTATAGGTGGAGCCGAACGCGCTGTAGGTGCCGTCCGGGGTGAAGACGCCGATCAGCCCGTCGATGTCTTCCTGGGTGATGGTCACTGCGTAGCGGGCGAGCAGCTGCTGGATCTCGACCAGGTCGTCAGTTCGGGTTGGCTGATTTGTCGACATAGACCTTGCCGCCTTTCATGACGAAGCTCACCTGCTGGGTAACGGTGATGTCTTCCAAGGGGTTTCCCGGCACCGCGATGATGTCCGCGAGCTGCCCGGCCGCGAGCCGCCCCCGGTCCGTCGAGTTGATCAGCTCGGCCGCGGTCACCGTCGCCGCCCGCAAAACCGCCAACGGCGGCAGCCCCCAATTGACGAGCGTGACCAACTCGTCGGCGTTGCGGCCGTGCGGGATCGCGGGCGCGTCGGTGCCGACCGCGATCTTCACGCCGGCCTGGTAGGCGGCCAGGATGGAGGTCTTCGCCTTCGGGAACATCTCGGCCGCCTTGGCCTGCAGCTCTGGGGGAGCGTGCGAGACGTCCATCGCATCGCCGTCGGCCAGGCGCCGGGTGCTCACCAGGAACGTGCCATGCTCGACCAGCGACGCGATCGCCTCGTCGTCGATCAGAAAGCCATGCTCGATGCAGTCGATGCCGGCCGCAACGGCGTGCTTGACCGCTTCGGCGCCGTGCGTGTGTGCCGCGACGCGCAGCCCACGCCGGTGGGCCTCGTCGACGATCGCGCACAACTCCTCATCCGAATAGTGTTGCGCGCCGGGCGGACCGGTCAGCGACATCACTCCGCCCGAACAGCAGACCTTGATCAGCTCGGCGCCGTGTTTGATCTGGTAGCGCACCGCCTTGCGGATCTCGTCGATGCCGTTGGCGATCCCTTCTTCGACGGTCAGTTCCAGGGCGTGCGGCGCGAACGCCGCGAACATGGTCGGGTCCAAGTGGCCGCCGGTCGGCGTGATGGCATGGCCCGCCGGCACCACCCGCGGACCGTCGATCCAGCCGGCGTCAATGGCCTTGCCCAGCGCGACGTCCAATAGGTAGCCGCCTGTCTTGACGAACAGGCCGAGGTTGCGCACGGTGGTGAATCCGGCGCGCAACGTGCGCCGCGCATTGCCAACCGCGCGCAGCACCCGCGTCGGCGGATCGTCCTGAACCTGGGACAGGCCGGGTTTCTCCCCGCGGCCGCCCATCAGCAGGTTGACCTCCATGTCCATCAGCCCGGGCAGCAGGATCGCCTCGCCGAGGTCGATGACCGAGTCTTCCGGGCCCTCCGGGCCCGAGCCGCCGACACCCGCGATCCGGTCGCCGTCGATCCGGATGACGCCGGGGGAGACGATCTCGCCGGCGTCGATGTCGAGCAGCCCGGCGGCCTTGAGCGTCAACACCGGTTAAATCACCGGTTCCCTGATGCACTCGACCCAGGCCGCGCCGCTGTCAGGCACCCTCGGTTGTTTCCACGCCTCGATGGGGAACGACACCATGACGAGCGACTGCATCATGTGCATGAGAGCCTTTGCGTCCTCGGGGAGATCGTCCAGCGGGTATTTGTCACAGTAGGCGATCACGTCGTTGAGGCGCGGGAACGCGGCGTCGTAGAACGCCTGCATCTCGGCCATCGTCGAGTTGAGCCGCTTGGCGTAGCGCTCGGGTTCGGTCGCCAGGTCCCAGCCCAAAAAAGGTTCCAGGTCGGCGAATTCAGCGGGCAGCAACGACGTGGCCATTGTTCTGATACTCCTTCACGTAGTCGCCGGTCGTCTTGTGCAGATGGCGGATCAAGACTTCCTGATCGCACAGCAGGAATTCTTTGACGGCCCGGGTGCCGATCATGGTCTGGGTCGCCTCCAGCGTGTTGGCGTCTTGTAGCGCGTACTCCTTGAAGGTTACGGCGGCCAACTCCTGGGCCAGGCGTTCCCGCGCATTGCGCGGCGGGACGAAATACAGGGTGCACTCGAAGATGTGCTTGTCCACGGCGGTCGGCCAGTAGTGGTAGGTCAGGAACCAGCCCGGCTCCCAGATCAGCAGCATGAAGTTGGGGTAAAAGAGCCACGAGTCGATGCCCCACTGCGGCACCCGCTTCACGTTGACACCCGGCGGCAGCTCCAGCTTCTCGATGATCTCGGGCTTGTCCCAGGGACCGAACAGACCGCTGCGCAACACCTGGTCCATCGGCTTGACCATGGACATGTCCGGGGGCGGCGCCTGACCGCCCCAGGTCGACTGCAGGTTGTGCGGTCCGGACAGCTCGTAGTGCAGCGCCTCGTAGCCGTACTTCTGGATCTTGGCGGCTTCTTCCTTGGTGTACTGCCCCTGGTGCAGGATCGGCGCGTGGTAGAACTCGACGAACGCGTCGATGAAGAGTTTCCAGTTGCTCCCGACCTCGGCCCGGTACGAGTACGTCTCTGTCATCTCGCCGAAGGGGTAGCCCTCGATGCTCTTGGCCAGCGGCCCGAGATAGTCGATCAGGGGCGCCGCGTTGTCGTCGAAGTTGATGAAGATGAAGCCTTCCCACACCTCGCAGCGGACCGGCGCCAGCCCGAATCTGCTTTTGTCGAGGTCGAAGAACTCTTCTTCCTGTTGGACAAAGGTCAGGTCACCGTCGAGGCTGTAGCGCCAGGCGTGATACTTGCAGGTGAACTGCCGGCAGGTGCCGGAGGTCTCCTCGTTGGGAAAATCGTTCCACACCAACTTGTTTCCGCGGTGGCGGCAGACGTTGTGATAGGCCTTGACCGATCCGTCCTTGGTCTTGGTGATGATCACCGAGGTGCCCTTGCCCGCCGACGGCAGTTCCCTGGTGAAGTAGCTGCCGGTGCGCGGCAGGCGGTTGACCCGGCCGACGTTGAGCCAGGTCCTCCTGAAGACCGCCTCGCGCTCGGCTTCGAAGAACGCCGGATCGATCGAGTCCGTGTAATCGACCGGCGCGGTCCCCAGTTCGGGATAGTTTTCTGTCCAGCTGCCGGCGGCTGGCTTCGGGAAATGCGGCAACTTTCTTACTCCTCTGTCAGTGCTGATCGGCGTGTTCGGGCTGTACGCCAAAAGTCTTGAAGGCCATGGCCAGCAGGGCGTAGCAGCCGACCGTGAAGACGAAATCCATGCGCTGCTGGTCGTTGAGGTGCTCGCCGAGCGCGGCCCACGTCTCGTCGGACAACTCGGATTTGTCTTCGAGTTCGTCGACGGCGGTGAGCACCGTTTGGTCGAACGTGTCTAGGTGGCCGACGTCCTCGCCGGCACCGCCCAGCACAGCGGCGATCTGGTCGTCGGTGATTCCCTCGGCCTTGGCCATCCTGACGTGGTGAGACCACTCGTAGGCGCATTCGCGACGATGTGCGACGCGCAGGATGGCCAACTCGCGGACGCGCGCCGGCAGCGTCGACGAGGTCAATAGGTGGACGTTGAACCGCAGAAACGCCTTGGCCAGGGCCGGGTGGTGGGCGAGGGTGCTGAGCGCGTTGTTGGCGGCGGGGTCACGCATTGCCGAGAGTGCCTTGTGGGTCGCCTCGTCCCACTGATCAGCCGGCAGCGGCGGCAACCGCATCCGTGCTCTCCTCTCGCCGTCCTCCCGACCACCTCTCAGCCTAGGAGAATCATATTCTCATTTCCAACCAATAGACTTGCACGGATCGAGCGGCCGGTCAATGCCGGCGGCGGGGCATGGGCAGGGCACGATCGCCGATCCGGTCCGCCGGGATGCCCGACTTCGAGCGGACATGGGGCGGCGGACGGGCTGCGGGGCGGCGCAGGCATTTACCTCAGCGCATGGTCGCCGGGAACCCGGCAATTTAGCGGCCGCGCTCCGCCCCTGGTCAGGCGGCCACCACCGGCCGTGGCCTCCGCTGGATGTTGATTCTCGCTTGGCGAGAAGATAGTTTTCAATTTAGTGATCTTGGCACGGGACAGCTATTCGCCGAGGCTGCGTGGGAGCGGAATCGAACAGACGGATTCGATGGAAGGGCAACGGCCATGAACAAAGAAGACATGATCCTGATCAGCGTTGACGACCACACCGTCGAGCCACCGGACATGTTCAAGAACCACCTGCCGAAGAAGTACCAGGACGACGCGCCGCGGCTGGTGCACAACGCCGACGGCTCGGACATGTGGAAGTTCCGCGACACCGTGATCCCCAACGTCGCGCTCAACGCGGTCGCCGGCCGGCCCAAGGAGGAGTACGGCATCGAGCCGACGGGGCTCGACGAGATCCGGCCGGGTTGTTACAACGTCGACGAGCGCGTCAAGGACATGAACGCCGGCGGCATCCTGGCCTCGATCTGCTTCCCGTCTTTCCCGGGCTTCGCCGGGCGGCTGTTCGCCACCGACGACAACGACTTCTCGATTGCGCTGGTGCAGGCCTACAACGACTGGCACATCGACGAGTGGTGCGGCGCCTACCCCGCGCGCTTCATTCCGATGGCGATCCCGGTGATATGGGATGCCGAGGCGTGTGCCGCCGAGGTGCGTCGAGTGTCGAAGAAGGGCGTGCACGCGCTGACCTTTACCGAAAACCCCGCCGCGATGGGCTATCCCAGCTTCCACGACGAGTACTGGAACCCGCTGTGGAAAGCGTTGGTGGAAACCGACACCGTGATGAACGTGCACATCGGCTCCTCGGGCCGGCTGGCCATCACCGCCCCGGATGCGCCGATGGACGTGATGATCACGCTGCAGCCGATGAACATCGTGCAGGCCGCCGCCGACTTGCTGTGGTCGCGGCCGATCAAGGAGTACCCGGACCTGAAAATCGCGCTCTCCGAGGGTGGAACAGGCTGGATTCCCTACTTCCTGGAGCGCGCGGACCGGACCTATGAGATGCACTCCGCGTGGACGCACCAGAACTTCCAGGGCAAGCTGCCGAGCGAGGTCTTCCGCGACCACTTCCTGACCTGCTTCATCAGCGACAAGGTCGGCGTGGCGCTGCGCAACATGATCGGCATCGACAACATCTGCTGGGAGGCCGACTACCCACACAGCGACTCGATGTGGCCGGGGGCGCCCGAAGAGCTCTGGGATGTGTTGTCCCTCAACAATGTTCCCGACGACGAGATCAACAAGATGACGCACGAGAACGCCATGCGCTGGTACTCGTTCGACCCGTTCACCCACATCTCGCGCGAACAGGCCACGGTCGGCGCGCTGCGCAAGGCCGCCGAGGGCCACGACGTGTCGATCAAGGCGAAGGGCCACGACAAGGACAGCCGGGGCGGCTCGTCCTTCGCGGACTTCGCGGCCAACGCGAAGGCTCTCACCGGCAACACGGACTGAGGCCACCGGCTCGGGCTGGGTGCGCTGCGTCGAGATTGCGGTGGGGGTCGCGATTTTCGACAACCCACGACCACTACGGCAATCTCGCCGTCCGCAACGAATGAGGAGACCCAGCAGTGCCCGGCGCCGGAATGAACTTTGAGCTGACCGACGACCAGGAGCTGATCCGCCGGTCGGTCGCCGAGTTGGCGCGCAAGTTCGACGACCAGTACTGGATGGAGAAGGACCAGGCGCACGAGTTTCCGACCGAGTTCTACGACGCCATCGCACAGGGTGGCTGGCTGGGTATGACGATTCCCCCGGAGTACGGCGGCCATGGCCTCGGAATCACCGAAGCCACCATCCTGCTCGAGGAGGTCGCCAAATCCGGCGGCGCCATGAACGCCGCCAGTTCGATCCACTTGTCCATCTTCGGCATGCAACCGGTGGTGGTGCACGGCTCCGACGAACTCAAGGCGCGCACACTGCCCAAGGTCGCGACCGGCGAAGTGCACGTCTGCTTCGGCGTGACCGAACCCGGTGCCGGCCTGGACACCTCGCGCATCACCACCTTCGCCAAGCGCGACGGTGATCGCTACATCGTCAACGGTCGGAAGGTGTGGATCTCCAAAGCCATGGAGTCCGACAAGATCCTGCTGCTGACGCGCACCCAGTCATATGAAGAAGTGACTAAGAAGACTGACGGGATGACGTTGTTCATCACCGATCTCGACCGCAGCCGCGTCGACGTCCGCCCCATCCGCAAGATGGGCCGTAACGCCGTCAGCTCCAACGAGTTGTTCATCGACAATCTCGAGGTACCGGTCGAGGACCGAATCGGCGAGGAAGGCAAGGGCTTTCAGTACATCCTGGACGGTCTGAATCCGGAGCGGATGCTGATCGCCGCCGAGGCGCTCGGCATCGGCCGGGTGGCGCTGGAAAAGGCGGTGAAATACGGCAACGAACGTGAGGTGTTCGGCCGGCCCATCGGCATGAACCAGGGACTGCAGTTCCCGCTTGCCGACTCGCTGGCACGCCTTGACGCCGCCGAGCTGATGTTGCGCAAGGCAACCTGGTTATACGACAACGGCAAACCCTGTGGGCGCGAGGCGAATACGGCAAAATATCTGTGTGCCGATGCCGGCTTCACCGCCGCGGACCGGGCGTTGCAAACGCACGGCGGCATGGGATACGCCGAGGAGTACCACATCACGCGCTACTTCCGGGAGGCCCGGCTGATGAAGATCGCGCCCGTGAGCCAGGAGATGATTCTCAACTTCCTGGGAGCCAACGTCCTGAAGTTGCCGAGGAGCTATTGACCGCGCTCGGCGAACCCGTGCTCGCCGACAGCACCTTGCGCGATGCGCTGGCCAACGAGGCCCGCGCCCAGGTGGGCAATTTCGCGACGGCGGACGCGGCCGCCGCGTATGCCGCTTTCGCGGAGCGGCGGGAGCCGTCGTTTACTGGCCGGTGGACGCTGTCGAAATCGGAGAAGGAAGCGGAGTAGGGATATGCGGGAAACAGTCATCGTCGAAGCCGTACGTACAGCGGTGGGAAAGCGCAACGGCGGCCTGTCCGGGATGCACGCCGCCGACCTGTCCGCCGTCGTCCTCAACGAGCTGCTGGAACGCACGGGTGTCGACCCGGAGATCGTCGATGACGTGGTCTGGGGATGTGTGTCCCAGGTGGGGGATCAGTCCAGCAACATCGGCCGCTACGCCGTGCTGGCCGCCGGATGGCCCGAGACCATCCCCGGGACGACCGTCAACCGGGCGTGCGGTTCCAGTCAGCAGGCGCTCGATTTCGCCGTGCAGGCCGTGATGTCCGGCCAGCAGGATGTCGTCGTAGCCGGCGGTGTCGAGGTCATGAGCCGCGTTCCGCTCGGTTCGGCCAGGGCGACCGGCATGCCGTACGGCCCAAAGGTCCTCGCCCGCTACGACGGCTTTTCCTTCAACCAGGGCCTGTCGGCGGAGATGATCGCCAAGAAGTGGGGATTCTCCCGCACCCGGCTCGACGAATACTCCGCCCAGTCCCACGAACGGGCCGCCGCGGCCCAGGACGCCGGCGCGTTCACCGACCAGATCGTGCCGGTGTTCACCGAGGACGAAACGGTCGCCGCCGACGAAGGGATCCGGCGGGGGACCACGGTCGAGAAACTCAGCGGACTCAAACCGGCCTTCACCGAAGACGGGGTGATCCACGCCGGCAATTCCTCGCAGATTTCCGACGGCGCGGCCGCGCTGCTGGTGACGACGGCGGAGATGGCGGTCGAGTTGGGGCTGACCCCGCTGGTTCGCTACCTGGCCGGGGCGGTGACCGGGGCGGACCCTGTCCTGATGCTCACCGGGCCCATCCCGGCGACCGAGAAGGTGCTGAAGAAGGCCGGCATACCCCTCCCGGAGGTGGGCGCGTTCGAGGTGAACGAGGCCTTCGCGCCGGTGCCGCTGGCATGGCTCACCGAAACGGGGGCGGACCCCGAGCGGGTCAACCCGCTCGGCGGTGCCATCGCCCTGGGCCACCCGCTGGGCGCTTCCGGTGCGGTGTTGATGACGCGAATGGCCCACCACATGCGCGACAACGGGATTCGGTACGGGCTGCAGACCATGTGCGAGGGCGGCGGCACCGCCAACGCCACCCTGGTCGAGCTCGTGCGGTAGTCCGCGGCACGGCCGCGGGCGAAACAGGCACCCCCGCGTGACGCTTGTCACAGCGGCCAAACTAACCTACTGTGTGTTCACTAGGTTGGTTCATGCCCGCCGATCGGCCAAAGGAGTCCGGTGCCCGACGCACGGCGATACGACACGTTGCTCGCCAAAGGCGAGGACCGCAAGCAGCGGATACTCGACGTCGCGCAACGGCTGCTCACCCACAATGGCTGGCGCAGCACCACCCTCGCCCAGATCGCCGGCGAGGCCGGGGTCACCCCCGCAGGGTTGCTGCATCACTTCGAGTCCAAAGAGCAACTGCTGCACGCCGTCCTCGACGCGCGTGATCTCGACGACGACCTCCATGCCGACCGGACCGGGGACCTCTTCGCCCAGATCGCCCAGGTCGCCGACCGGTTCAACCGGGCCCCCGAACTCGTCGGAACGTTCACCGTGCTGCTGGTCGAAAACATCCTTCCCGACGCTCCGCTGCACGACCGGATGCTGGCCAGGCATCGCGCCGCGACCGACATCGTCGCCGACCTGATCCGCCGCGGGCAGGCGGATGGCCGGTACCGCACGGACATAGACCCTGCCGTCAAGGCAGTGGAAATACTCGCCTTCGTCCACGGAATGGAAACCACATGGTTGCTCGATCCATCGATACCGCTAACCGAGGTGTTCAAGCAGTACGCCGAGACCCTGGCGCGGGACTTCGCCCCTTAGAAGAGCGGCGCGAAGACATGAGATACCGGCTCGACGTGGTCGCCGCCACCGTCGTCGACGTGGTGCGGTTCGCCGGCGGCTGGCTTTTCGATCGGGCGATGGCCGGGTGGGACGTCACCGTGCTCCTGGCGGACTTGGCCGATAACGCCGACGACCGGCCCCTGCAGATCCTTGGCGCCCGGGTGGTCGACCTCGAAGGCGCGTTGGCGTCGGTGCAATCTCGTCCTCGTCCGCAGGCCCTGGCGGCGGCGGCGGACTTGTTCGGCTGCGACCCTCGGGTGCGGCAAGGGGTGTTGCAGGCCCTTGATCACGGCGTCACCGAGGTCACCCTGTGGGGCGAGAGCTGGCCGGCGGAGCTCGACGACAGCGTCGGCCTGGTGCAGCACCGGCTGAGCATGGCCGCCCACACCTTCAAAGCCCAGGCCCTGGCCGCGGCCGCGGTGCCGCACGGCTCGATCGGCCAGGTGGAGACCTTCCGCAGCGGGCTGCTGGCCTGGCCATCCGTCGCCGCCGATCTGGTCCCCGCCAGCTAACGCCGCGCCCTCACACCGTCGGCGACGGCCGACCCCTCGTTGACGGCCAACCACGCCGTGTGGAAATGTAATGCTCATCTGCGAGAGGCACATTCTCACTAGCCGAGATTCAAGGAGCGGGAGATGGCGAACGAATTCTCCGAGTTGGACTTCTTTCGCGGCAGCGAGCTCATCGAAGACCCGTACCCCTATTACGAGGCGCTGCGCCGGCAGTGCCCCGTCACGCGGGAGACCCATCACAACGTCACCATGATCACCGGTTGGGACGAGGCGTGCGCGGTGCTCAACGACGCCGAGACGTGGTCCTCATGCATCTCCGTCACCGGTCCGTTTCCTGGTTTTCCGGTACCGCTGGAAGGCGACGACATCACCGACCTGATCGAGAAACACCGCGACGAATTGCCGTTCAGCGATCAGCTGCCGACCCTCGACCCTCCGACCCACACCAACCACCGCTCGCTGCTCATGCGGTTGATCACCCCGAAGCGCCTCAAGGAGAACGAGGACGCCATGTGGGTGCTCGCCGACCAGGTGCTCGACACGTTCCTGGCGCCCGGCCGCGGCGACTGGATCAAGGGCTTCGCCGGCCCGTTCACCTTGCTGGTCATCGCCGATCTGCTCGGCGTGCCCGAGGAGGATCGCGACAAGTTCGTCAAGGGCATCCGCGACCACTCGGGTGGCGGCGTCGGGGGCACCAAGGGCTCGCTGGCGCACAGCCCGCTGGAATTCCTCTACGGTCTGTTCTCCGATTACGTCATCGACCGCCGGCGCGAGCCCCGCGACGATGTGCTGACCGGCCTGGCCACTGCCACCTACCCGGACGGCTCGACCCCTGACGTGGAAGACGTGGCGCGGGTGGCCAGCAATGTCTTTTCGGCGGGCCAGGAGACCACCGTGCGGCTGCTGGGTGCGGCGTTGCAGACGCTGGGGGAGCGGCCCGACATCCAGGCGCAGTTGCGCAAGGACCGCAGCCTGATCCCCAACTTCATCGAAGAGTCGTTGCGCCACGAGAGCCCGGTCAAGGGCGACTTCCGATTGAATCGGGTGCCCGCCAACGTCGGTGGCGTCGACCTGCCCGCGGGAACCACCGTCATGGTTGTCCAAGCGGCCGCCAACCGTGACCCCCGCCGGTTCGACGACCCCGCCACTTTCGACCCGGCCCGCAAGAACGCCCGCCAGCACATCTCGTTCGGGCGCGGTATCCACAGCTGCCCCGGCGCGCCGCTGGCGCGCGCCGAGACCCGGGTGGCGATCGAGCGCCTGCTCGACCGGACGTCGGACATCAGGATCAACGAGGACGTGCACGGCCCGGCGAATGCCCGCCGCTACCAATACGTTCCGACGTACATCCTGCGCGGCCTGACAGAGCTGCACCTGGAGTTCACGCCGGCATGAAAGTCACAGTCGACGACCAGCGCTGTCGCGGCCACGGCGTCTGCACGACGCTGTGCCCGCAGGTATTCAGCCTCACTGACGACGGATACGCGGAGGCGATACCGTCCGACGTCCCAACGGAATTCGAGGCCGCCACGCAAGAGGCCATCGAGTGCTGTCCCGAACAGGCCATCAGCAAGATCTAAGGAGATTCAGTGGCGAAAGGGTACGTCATCCTCACGGAGGCCATCAAGGATCCCGAGGGCATGAAGGCCTATGCCCAGGCGGCAGGTTCGGCGATGGCGGGTGCCACCATTCTCGCGGTGGACACCGCCCCCAAAGTGATCGAAGGCGACTGGCACGGCGACCAGACCGTCGTGCTGGAATTCGAATCGGTCGATGCGGCCCGCGCGTGGTACGAGTCCGAGGCTTATCAGAAGGCGGCGAAACTGCGGCAGGCCGCGGCCGACTGCAACGCCGTCATCATCGCCGGTTTCTGATCGCTACTCGCCCACGATCGAGATGGCCTGCCGGGGGCACTGACGCACGGCCTCGCGCACGTCGTGTTCGTTCTCCGGGGTGACCTCCTCCTGTAAGACGGTCAACATGTCGTCGTCGCCGAGGAGAAAGATCTCCGGATTGATGCCCATGCAGACACCGTTGCTCTCGCAGAGCCCCCAATCGACTTCGATCTTCTTCGTCACGGCAACAACCCCCTTACCGAAGCACCTTGACGGGCACGTTCTTCCAGCCCGCGACGTTTTGCATGTTCACCCGTTTGCACCCCGCCCAGTCCACCTCATAGCGGGGCATGAAGTCGAGGAGCCGCTCCAGCGCGATCCTGCTTTCCAGGCGGGCCAGCGCGGCGCCGAGGCAGCTGTGGATTCCGTACCCGAGACCGAGATGCTGCGCCTCGGTCTGGTCACGCTCGATGTCGAACGTGTCGGCGTCGGTGAAGGCCTCCGGATCGCGGTTCGCCGCTGCGCCGCAGAGGAACACCGGCTTGCCCGCGGGAATCACGCCACCGCTGACGTGCGCCTCTTTAAGGGTGTAGCGGACGTTGTATTGCACCGGACCCTCATAGCGCAGTAGTTCTTCCACCGCCCCCGGGATCTTGTCGCGGTCGTCCTGCAGCTTTTGCCATTGGTCGGGATGACGGGCGAAGATCACCGCCGCGTTGCCCATCAGTTTGGTGACGGTCTCGGCGCCCGCGCCGCCCAGAAGGGTTGCGAACCCGCAGATCTCGATGTCGTCGAGCTTGCGCAGCTGGCCGTCGGGGCCCGGGATCTCGGCCGCGATCAGCCGGCTGATCATGTCGTCCTGTGGTTCCTGGCGCCGCTCCTGAACCAGGCTGAAGTAGTACATCGCCGCATCGATGTTGGCCTGCATGCCCGCTTCGCTGACCTCGATCTGGCCCGGTTCGTGGGACAGGCTGGTGTCGATCCAGTGGCGCACCTGCTGGCGGTATTCCTCCGGCACCCCGGCCATTCGGGTGATGACTTCCACCGGGAACGGCCCGGAGAAGTCCTGCACGACGTCGAAGTTGTCGGGGTCGGCGGCGCCCAGATACTTGTCGATCACTTCGATGATCGTCTCGCGCTGCGACTGGATCGCCCGCGGGGTGAACGCCTTGTTGAGCAGGCTGCGCATGTGCCGGTGCTCGGGCGGGTCCATGAAGATGATCGATTTGTTCTCGGCGGGTACGCCCTTGCGCACCATCGCCAGGTCGCAACCGCGCGCCGAGGAATAGGTCTCGAAGTCCTTGAACGCGGCCGCGACGTCCTCGTGCCGGGTCAGCGCGTAGAAGTCCTCTTTTTCGTCGTAGTACAGCGGCGCTTCCTCGCGCATCCGTCGATAAGTGTCGAACGGGTTTTTGAAGTAGTCCTCGGAGTACGGATCGAAGACGACCTTCGGTTTTGTCACTGAATCCTCCTCAGCGGCGAGGGCGGGCTGAACCCGTTACAGCGGAGTCGTTCACTGTAACGGTAACGGTAATACCTTCGTGACGAACCGGGAAGACCGAAACGCGGGCATCTCAAACCCTCCTGGCGGGTGCAGTCTCAGATTCGGGGGCTTTGATGACGCCGTCCAGGGCACCCAGATCGGCGCCGAGCTCTTCGCTGATGCCACGGACCAGGGAAACGTCTTTGTCGACGAATTCGCCGGCAATCTCCATGAACGACGCGACGGAACCGCTCGCCGCCACCAGGCTCAGGACGCGGCTGCCCGCGCTGCCGTGCGCGAGCGCGGCCAGCAGCGTCGACTCCGGCACGCCAAGCCGCTCGCCCAGCCCGATCGATTCCGCGAGCAGCCCGATATGCCCCGCGAACAAGGCGTTGTTGACCAGCTTCACCTTTTGCCCGGTTCCGGTGGGCCCGACGTGCAAGACGGGGTCGCCGTAGCAGCTCAGCAGTGGCCGTACCCGCCTCACCGCTTCGTCGGTGCCACCGACGAAGAGGGTGAGCCGGCCGGCGGCGATGTCGTGCGGACCCCCGCTGACCGCTGCATCGATTGTCTTCGGACTGGCGGTGGTGTGCACCACCAGCGCCGCACCCGGCTGCATGGCGGAGAGCAACCCGCCGTCCAGGCATACCTCCCGCACCTGTTCGTCACTGAACACGCTGAGCACCACGACATCGGCGCGCGCCCCTGCCCCGGCCGCGTCGTGGACCGCGCGGGCGCCGAGCTGCTCGAGATCGCTCCGCTTGTCCGCGGTCCGGCCCACGGCCCAGACGTCGTGCCCCGCGGCTATCAGGCGGGTCACCATAGGGCGGCCCATCCGCCCCGCGCCGATGAAACCGACTCTCACCGCGGATGGCCCATGAGGATCAAGGCGGCGTCGGCCGCATCGAGCACGGCACCGCCGTCTGCCCCGGCCCGGCCGGCCAAGTCGACCACCAGGCGGACATCCTTTTGCAGCAGCGTGCCCGCGACGCCGGCGAGCCGGTCCAGGCCGCCGATGCCGCCAAGGGCGTTGAGCGCAAAGCTGTTTCCGCTGCTGCGGGACACGACCTCGGTGAGGCGGTCCGGGTCGACCCCGAGGGCACGGGCCAGTGACAGCGCGGTGGCCGCGGTGGCCAGGTGGGCGGTGAAAAGCAGATTGTTGAGCAGCTTGGTGGTCTGACCCGAACCCAGCTCACCGAGGTGGACGATGGGGTCGGCGTACGTCGCGAAGACGGGACGGCAACGCTCGACCACGTCGGCGTCACCGCCGGCCATCACCAGCAGCCGTCCTTCGGCGGCCGCCGGGCCGCCACCGCTCACCGGCGCATCGATCACCGAAATACCCTTGGCAGCAGCGGCATTCGCGAGCTCGCGGCAAGTGTTGGGATGCACGGTACTGTGCACGGCGATCACGCCACCCGGCTCCATCGCCGCCAACAGCCCGCCCTCGCCGCGGGTGATCTCGTCGATGTCGGCGTCGCCCACGACGCAAAGGCAGACCAGGTCACTGGCCGCGGCGAGCTCGACCGGTGACCCGGCGACCTTGGCCGGGGTGTCGGCGAACGGCTCGAGGGTTGCGGGTCGGCGCGCCCACAGCGTGGTGTCGTAGCCGCCCTCGACGATCCGTCGCGCCATGGGGCCGCCCTGACTGCCCAGCCCGATGAATCCGACTCTCATCAACCGGCCTCCAAATCGGATTCCGTCTCCGTTGAACGCCCGGCCACGCACTCATGGACGAACTCCACGACCGTCGCGTGGTAGTCGGGCGCAGTGTGGCCGAGACTGATGTTGTGCCCGGCGCCGGATTGTCGATGCACGGCGAATCGCGGCGCGGCGGAAAACAGGCCGGTAATCTCCGTGACCGCTGAATCATCAGCCTGCCAAACCTTTTCGTGTTCGGCGATGCTGAAATGCACCGGGACGCGCACGGCCGGCGCGAGGGCGGGGAAGGTTTGTCGCGCCCAGTCCGACACCATTTGATCCTCATAGGCGGGCGCCGACGGGGAAACCGTCGCGCCGCCGAGGACCTCGGGCGGGTACAGCTCTTCGGGGCTCCACAGCAGGTCGCGCATGCCCGCGGGACGGCGTTCGCGGGTCGCCGTTTTGAGTATTTCCCGGGCCGCCGGGTGATAGCGCCGGCCCGTGCCCGCCAATTCGATGCCGAGCAGATCGGCGCCGCGCTCGTCGGCCGCCATCCGCATCGTCAACTCACACCCGCCCGAATGCCCCAGCACGAACAAGCCTGCGCCACGGGGTCGTTCGCCGAGAATCCGATCGACCGCACCGTAAGCGAGGTTGACGCGCTGCTCTCCCTGTTCCATCGCCTCGGGATACGGTGCCGAGCTACCGTAGCCCGGCCGGTCCAGGGCCACCACGGTGAATCCCGCTGCCGCACCGGTCCGTAACAGCGAGTACGACGGATGGCCCGGGCAATCGAAATAGATCGCGGTGGTGCCCCCGCCGTGGATGGCCACGATGACGGCCTTGGGATCGGGGGATTCGGCGGTCAGCGCCGACATCGGCACCCCGTCGACGATCACCAGCCTCGGCTTGGGCGCGGGCAGGTTCATGAGTCCGCCCGCAACAGCAGCACGCCGCTGGGTGTGAGGCCACCGCTGCTGACCACGCCAACCCGGGCGCCGGCGACCTGGCGGTCGCCGGCCTCCCCTCGCAGTTGGCTGACGGCCTCGTGGACCAGGCCCATGCCATGGGTGCGGCCGTGAGAAAGCTGGCCGCCGTGCGTGTTGAGCGGCAGCTGGCCGTCGCGGGCGATGTTCTTGCCGCCGTCGAGGAAGTCTTTGGCCTCGCCGATCCCGCAGAACCCCAACGCCTCGATCCAAGACAGGCAGTTCATGGTGAAGCCGTCGTAGAGCTCGGCGACGTCGACGTCGGCCGGCCGCAGTGCGGTGCGGGTCCATACGTGCGCGGCCTGTCCCAGCACCTGCGGCTCATGGGTCAAAGTGCTTTGGTCCCAGTCGATTCGCTCGACGATCTGCGTACCCACCGCCTCCACCAGCACCGGTCGCTTGGCGAGGTCGCGGGCGGCGTCGATGGCGGAGACGATCACCGCTATCGCGCCGTCACACGGTACGTCGCAGTCGTAGAGACCGAAGGGCGTGGTGATCGGTCGGGCGTTCAGATAGTCGTCCATCGTCATCGGCGACCGGTAGATGGCGGTCGGGTTCAGCTCGGCGTTGGCCCGCTGGTTCAACGCGATCCAGCCAAGGGTCTCCTTGGTGGTGCCGTAACGGTGAAAGTGCCGCTGCGCGTTCATGGCCAGCGTGTGGGCCGCCGACATGGCGCCGAACGGCATCTGCCAGCCCGACATCCGGCCACCCGACGGGCGGATCTTGCCCTGCTTCATCAGTTCGCCGTTGGTGGCCTCCCAAAGTGTGCGGAAGCACAGCACGTGACGCGCCAGACCGCCGGCGACCGCAAGCATCGCCGCGATCAACGATCCCCCTGGGCCGAACGTCTCCATGGCGCCGTTGTGCCATGTCGGCCGAATGCCGAGTGCCGCTTCGAGAGCGGTGACGCCGCCCTCCCCGAATCCGCCGACATTGATCGCGCCGGGGTAGGTGGACAGTCCGTCGATGTCCGCGTACGTCAGGCCGGCGTCGGCCATCGCCGCTTCGCAGGCTTGCACCGTCAGCGCCATCGGCAGCTGCATCAATCGGCGTCCGATCGGCGACATGCCGATCCCGGTGAGCGCGACCTTGTCTTCGAACTTCTCGGCGGTCAGCATCGGCCGGACGTGTTCGCCGAACCGTTCGGGCGCGATTTCGTCGTCCGGCAAGGAGGCGCGTTGAGAGTTCGCGGCCGGTCGAAACAGCGGAAACCACACATCCTCGGCCTGCTCGAAGACGACCTCCACCTGTTGGCCGAGCTCGAGCTGATCGGGTTCGCACTCCACGATGTTGGTGGTCAGTCGCACGCGGGGGTCCTCGGCAATTGCGACCTGGGCGACCACGTAGGGCGCCGGCAGGCCGGGCAGACTGAACCTCTCATTGATGGTGAAGCCGGCCAGCGTCCCCTTGCCGGAGACCACCCGCACGCCCATGTCGCGGGATCGGCAATACCGGCACACCGGTGCGGGCGGATGGATCAGCGACTGGCAACCATTGCAGTTCTGCAGGCGCAGGTTCCCGTCGGCGCCCGAGGTCCAGAAGAACTCGTTGTCTTGAGTGATCAGGGGCAGCGGGCGTCCCGGTGCAGACACGTCACCTCCGCGAGTCGAACGGTCCCCGGATGCAGTCTGGTAGGCCCGTTATACGAATCGGAGAATTACGTTATCACCCGCGGGCAAGGTCGATCGAGATGGTGACCGTCGAGCGCGCCTGCCTGACCCGTCAGAGCGGCACCCAGACGCCGCCCACGTAAATGCCCCACTGGTGAAAGCCGACACTCCACATCGGGGCCTCCGACGTCCACCATGGCTGCGGGGGAGGCGGCGGCACATCCTGCCCGGCGAATGACGGCGCGTATGCCGGCGGGGACACGTACCACGCCGGCGCCGCCGGTGGCGGTTTGCACTCGAAGGTCGCCGGATTGAACGACATGTTGTGATCGCACTGCGCCGAGCTGATTCCCGGAGTCGCTATCGCCGCGACCGCCATCGCCATGAAGCCGACCGCGACGACGGCGGTCAGACGAAGGACAAACCATCTCATGGTGGGCCTCCAGTGGGGCCGTCCTGACCTTGGCGGGTCTCAGCTTATTCCCTTGAAACCGCCATGACCAGGCAAGCAACGCGATACCGAATTTACCCTCGTGACGTCCGGCTCTGTGAAAAGCGCGACGGGGTCAACGGGTGAAGCCCCACTCCGCCTCGTTCTCTTCGGTTTTGAGGCGCTCGGCCGGATCGTCCGCATCGGCGAGGGGAGGGTGTGCGGAAGGCGAGGTGCGCTCACCGATCTCGGCGATGGCGTGCACCGGGCAGTCCATCAGGGCGCGCATGACGGCGTCACGGTCCGCCTCCGCCACGGTGCCATCACCGATCAGGGACGCGTAGCCCCAGTCATCGAGCGAGAAGTATCCGGGCGCGTATTTGGCGCAGATGCCGAAGCCGTCGCAGACGGTGCGGTCCAAGCGGATTTTCATGCGAGCCTCATAGCTTCCGCCTCGTAGGGACGGTCTGCGCGGAAAGGCCCGCGGGCGCAGCCTTGGCACGTGCCCTCGAGATGTGCGCTGACTTCGTCCGGGAACTGACTGAGCAGGCTGGCGGCCATGTTGGTGGCGGCGTCCAGCGTTGCGCACGCGCCGCGCCCGCGCAGCAGCACCGACCAGCGACGCAACCGGTTGACGTCTTCGGTCGTCGCCGCTCCATCGCGCAGCGCCCCGGCAGCGGCGGCCATCGCCGCCGTCCCGTTGAAGCACGAGCCGCACTGCCCTGCGTTTTCGCGGTCGAAGTAGGCCAGCACCGACGCGGCGACCGCGACCGGGCAATCGTCGGTGAGCACCGCGATGGCGCCGGCCCCCAACCCGCTGCCGAGCCGCCGCATCGTCTCGTGGTCCAAAGTTGTTTCGAGCACGGCACGGTTGAGCAGGCCGGCGAAATAGCCGCCCATCAACGCCCCGCGGACCTGGTCAGGTGAAACGCCGTGCAGGGCAAGCATTTCGGTGAACGGCAAGCCCTGCGGAAGTTCGTAGAGCACGGCCGGACGGTCCGCCCCGGTAATGGTGGCCAGGAAGGTGCCCGGGGACAGCGACGTGCCCTGCGAGCGGAACGCCGCCGAGCCGTGGCATTGCAGGAAAGGCAGGTTGGCCAGGGTCTCGACATTGCTCACCAGTGTCGGGCGATCATCGACGCCGGATTCGAATGGGCGTGGCGGCTTGTCCGTCGGCTTGGCCGGGCCGCCGTTGATCGCGCGGACGGCGGCGGTTTCCTCCCCGGCCACGTATCCGGGCCGCACCGTCAGCATGCCGACCGTGATGCCGCCGAGTGCGTCGGAATCTAGTTCGCCGAGCGCGGTTTCGACGCTGTGGGCCGATTCCTGGTCGGACACGTAGACGTATGCGCGGTCGGTGCTCACGATCGCGGCGCCCAGCCTCAGCCCGTCCAGGATGAGGTGGGGGCGGTTGCGCAGCAGCCAGCGGTCCTTGATCGAAGCCGGTTCGCCCTCTTCGCCATTGGCGACGACGACGGCGCCGCCGGCAATGCGCCCGTTGTCGCGCACCGTGCGCAATTTGATCGCGAGCGGGAAGGCCGCACCACCGCGGCCGACCAGCCCGCTGGCCTCGACCTCGCTCAGCAATGCATCGGCGTCGGCAAGGGGACGATACCCACCGACCCTTCGATACGCCGTGAAGTCCTCGCGGGTTTGGCCGGCTCGTTCGAAGAGCAGCCGGGGTTCCACACCGGGGAACGTCACGGTGGTGATCGTGGTGGATGGGGCGGTGTTCACGGCTGGCCCGTCATCGTCTTAGTTAGGCTTGGGCACATGCGAACTGCGGTGGTGCGCGTCAATGTCGACCCGGAGAGCGTTTGCACGGTCTCGCAGCTACGCGACGGCATGGCGGCGCTCCTCGGGCTCGCGCGTGATGCGGGTGCAGACGTCGTCGAGAACGATCTCGCGGCGATGCCCGCGGCGCGCCGCGAAGTCGAATTGCTGATCGCGGCCGAAGCCGTAGACGAGGCGCGAGATTTGGCGATCCGCCTGTGCGGCAGCGTGTTCGCCGCCGAACCGGTTCCAGGAGTCGTCACCTTCATCAGCCGGGGGACTGACGACGACGCCCACGGTGTGTTGTCCGGCTTCGGGCTCACCGGTGACATCGAGCGGACGCCCGGGGACGACGGTTTCGACATCGTGTACGTGACGCTGCGTGAGAGGGACCTCGAACGCATACCGGAGAGCCGGGTTCACACGGCCCTCGAGGCGTCGCTCAACTGCGAGGTCCACATTCGTACCGTGTAGGGACATCACGAACCCAGGAACTCGAGGATCGCGGGCGCCGCCTGCACCCAGGTGTCGAACATGTTGAAGTGCTGCACCCGCCCCGCCGCGCGGTCCTCGGAGGCCCGTTCCCACGCGTCCTCCGGCCACGGTGGATCGATGAGCTTCGATCCCTTGATCAAGCAGCTGACCTCCAGCGACGTCCGCTTCGGGTGATCCATGTCGTTCTCGCCGCCGCGAATGATCAAGGTGGGCACCTTGATTCGGTCGAACATTTCGTCCTCAACGCCCGGGATGGTCTGTCCCGGTTTGGAAACGAACGCGTTGAGCCAGCGCAGCATCACGTTCAGAAACTCGTCTTTGTCGAAGTCGAGGAAGCGCTGCTTGTTGTTCGGGTTCTCCTCGATGCGATCGCGCCACTCCTGTACCTTCACCACGCCGTCCATTCCGGTGCCGCGCACAGCGAGAATGCTCGGGATGATATAGAAGGAGCCGAGCACGAAGGTGCCGTAGATGCCACCGACAATGTTCCACACGACAAGCTTGGTGACCATCTCGGGGTAGAGCATCGTGGTCAGCATGGAATCCCTTGCGCCACCGGAGCCGCCGGCCAGAATGCAGCGCTCGAAGCCCAGCCCGGTCACCAGCTTGTGCAGCGTCTCGGCGCGCATGTGCGATTCGCTCTGACCGTAGAACTGCACATCGGAAGCACCGCAGTTCGGCCGGTCCCACAGCAGCACGCGATAGCCGCCGGCGGCGAGCGCGTCGGCAAGCGGACGCAAACCCTCGATCTCCTTGCTGAATCGGCCGCCTGGCGTCAGGGCAATGAGATCGCCCGATTCGCCGAGGATTTCGTAGACGACATTTCCCCCGTTGATCTCGATTGAAGGCACCCGATTCTCCTGTAGTTAGGCCTGCACCACAACGTCGTTACCGACGACACGCACCGGATAGGTACGGATACTCCATTCGGGCTTGACGGCGGTTGTGCCGGTCGCCAGCTCGAAACCCCATTGGTGCCAAGGGCAATAGATGTACTCCAGGTCGCGCACCATGACCGAGTCGCCCGGCGCGGTTTCGTCCACGATCGTGCGTCCCCTTGCGCGGCCCGAACAGAGCGGACCGCCTTGGTGCGGGCAGTAATTCGCGATCGCGTAGAAGCTGCCGTTGACGTTGTACACGCCGACGCCGTGCCGCCCGATGGGCACCAGCTTGTGCTTGCCCGGCGGGATCTCGTCCACGGTCGCAACAACATGCTCACGGCCCTGGGCGAGACGGGGCTCGGGCAGCTTGGCTGCCCCCTGTTCTTCGCGGGTCAACTCAGAGCACCCGGGTCTGACCCTCGAGGACCGGAACGGTCTCGGGCAGGTGGTAGGTCGCGATGCCGTTCTTGTACATCACCGCGTCGCGGGCGTGCTTTGGCAGGTGCTTCACCAACCAGCGCGGGTCATCGAACGTCCAGTGCGGGTAGTCCGAGGAGAAGAGCAAGATCTTCTCGCACTCCATCCATTCCAGCGCGCGGGTCAACTCGGTCTTGTCCTCGGGATAGTCCAGCGGCTGGGTGGTGAACTTGATGTGGTCCTTGACGTACTCCGACGGCTTGCGTTTGATGTCGACCCACGACTTGCGTGCTTCGTAGATCGCATCCATCCGCCACATCAGCGGCAGGATCCAAGTGAACGCGTGCTCGACGAACACGATCCGCAGCGTCGGGAACCGGTCGAACACGCCGTCGAAGATCAGGCTCATCACCTGGTTGGCGGCCAGCAGCGAGTAGGTCACCATGAAGTCGTGGTTGTAGCTGGGGAAGCCCACCGGCGGGATCGGTAGCTCGTCGAACTGGCTGCGTGACAGGTGACAGCTCACGGTGATGTCGTGCTTGGTGGCGGCCGCCCAGATCGGGTCGTATTTCGGGTTTCCCCAGGACGGCCGCGGCTCGGCCTTGATCAGAATCTGGGCCATGTAGGGATGCCCGGCCCACTTCTCGATCTCGCGCACGGACTCTTGCGGTTCCTCGATGGCGCAACAAATCGAACCGCGCCAGCGCTGGTGCCAGTTGTTGTGGCTGTCCAGCCAGTGATTGGCCTGCCAGTCGTTCAACGCGCTCGACATCGCGTGCTGTGCTGCGGGCAGCCGGGCCGGGTACGCGGCCGGTTCGAGAATCGCGATGTCGGAGCCGGCCTCCATGATCAGCTGACGAAACGCCATATCCGGGTCGCTGCAAGGGAATTCGCCGTTGGCGGGGAAAGAGTCCACCCGCATCGCGTACGAGTGGGCGTAGTCGGGGGCGTCGTAGTAAATCTGCTCACCCACGGTGCGAGTGAGGAAGTATTTGCTGCGCCATGGTTCGGGGATGTAGGGCACGAGTTCCCCGCGCTTGGGAGCCGGGTGGACATCTGAGTCGACGCACCGGACGGCTATGCGCTCGGCAGCGGGAACCCGCTCCTGCGAATGGGTCAACGTCATCTGAAACTCCTCGGTATCACGTCGTACTTCTACTGTGCGCCCACCCCGGCGGGAATGTCTATGTTGTAGAGCTGCGCCGCGTTGCGCCAGCACAACTTCTCGCGTTGTTCGGCGGAGAGGGCGCGGGGAAGCTTTTTGATATCGCCGCACTGCCAGTGCGGGTAGCTGGAGCCGAACATCACCATGTCGTCCTTGCCGGTGAAGCCGAACCATTCGCCGGCGAACTCGGTGTCACCGGGACCGTCGAGACTGCCCTGAACGAAATACACGTGACCGGGCAGGTAATCGCTGGGAATCCGCGGTGCCCACGGTGTCTGCTCGAGGTGCGGCCGGCCGAATGTGTCCATCCGCCAGATGAACGGCGTCACGAAGTCCGCCGCGCCGTCGCCCCAGACGAATTTGAGGCCGTCGAAGCGCTCAAACACGCCCTCGGCGATCATGTTCATCAGGTGATAGATGTAGTTCAGCGCCATGAAGCTGACGTACTGCTCGTAGGTGCGGGTGTTCCCGTTGGGCGTTGGCGGAAAGGCGATGCCCGACCCGACTTCGATGTGCGCGGCAACGGGAAGGCCGGCGTCGACCGCGGCTTCCCACAGCGGCCAGAACTGTGGCTTGCCGTAGAGCTCGCGGGACTGCAGCGGAACGCCGATCTGGACCACCCGCGGGTGGCCACGCCACCTCTCGATCTCCCGCAGTGCGCCTGCGATGTCGTCGGGGTTCACCCGGATGGTGCCGCGGAACCGCTCGCCGAACTTGCTGGACTCCAGCCAGTCCGACACCATCAATTCGTTGTGCGCGGCGTGCAGCGCGCTGCCCAGGTGGCGGTCCGGCATGATGCCGCGGGCCATCGGGTGCAGGACCGCGACATCGACCCCGCGTTTCGAAAAGAGCTCATTGGCAACGAAATCCGGATCCGAACCGGGGTACTGACGGTCCGGGCCCTCGGTATCGGGCGCGTACTCTCCGCCCGGGGCGCCGTACCAGTCCATCTCGTAATCAGGGAAGCCCCGGCTCTTGAACGGCTCACGCAGGGTCTTGCGGAGCGCCTTGTTGGAAGGGAAGAAGATGTGCACGCTCGCATCGATGAGCGGGGTGCTGGTTCCGTCAGCGTGTTCGATCACGAAAGCCATCCTTCGACTCGGGCGCTCAAAGCGAACCCAGTCGGGTCATATGATAGATAACCTAACATTCTTCTCGGGAGCCAATCAACGGGTTTCCGGTAAGCGTTTCGTTTAGTCAACGTTCCTGGTAGCGAGTGCTTTCGCGGTCCTGGTGCAAGTGTCGTTCTTAAATTGCGATAATACCATTCTCCCGGTCCTGGATCAGTGCCATCCGCCTCTATCCAGCGGAGCCTGGCTGGGCCGGCGACCGGCCCCCGATAACACCGGCTGCCGTCTCGAGCGGTTTGATCACCGTCGTGAAGTCCGAGTCGGGGCCCTGGCCGACCTAGTCCTCATCCAGTTCGGCGAAGGCCTCGCGCGCGATGCGGAAGCTGTCGACCGCGGCCGGCACGCCCGCGTAAATGGCCACCTGCAGAAAGACCTCGCGGATCTCCTCGCGGCTGACGCCGTTGGTCAGCGCCGCCTTGACGTGCGTGCGTAATTCGTTGGGCCGGTTCAGTACCGAGATCATCGCTAGGTTGAGCATGCTGCGCGTCTTCCGGGGCAGCTCGTCGCGACCCCAGATCGCGCCCCAGCAGTATTCGGTGACGAGATCCTGCAGGGGCTGGGTGAAGTCGTCCGCGTCGGCGAGGGCCCGGTTGACGTACTCCTCGCCGAGAACGTCGGAGCGGATGTGTAGGCCCCGCTGATAGGTCTCGCGATCCAATGGTCTTCTCCTTGGTGGTGGTGGCGGCGTTGGCGATTGCAATCGCCCTAAGCGCAGTCTCGCATCGCGACTCCGCCGCGCGGTCTACGCGAGTTCACCTCCGTCCTGTTCGCCCAGCAGCACTATCCGACCGCATCCGAACTTCTGCTCGGCGGATCGATCTTTTCCGCCATGCAGAACTTTCTGCTGGCCGAGCCGGCCCAGGGCCTGGACGCGTGCCTGACCAGCTGGCCCGGCAACCCCTCGTTCCCCGCGGGACCCCGTAACCGGTTTCCGAGATTATTACTTCCGCGTGCGAGAATGATATTCTCGCGGCGTCGGTGATGACAGGAGGCGGCCTTCATGCTGTTGGAGTTCGATGCCGATCAGCGGCTGTGGCAGAAGACCGTTCGCGACGCCGTGGCCAAGCAGTGCCCGCCCTCGCTGGTGCGCGGCGTGGCCGAGGACGGCGTCGATCCCAGCCCGTTGTGGAAGTCGTACGTCGATCAGGGCTGGACCGAGCTGAACGATCCGATTAGCGCCGTCGAACTGGCCATCGTCCTCGAGGAGTTGGGGCGCGCGACCGACCCCACCCCGTTCCTGGCGACAATGACCCAGTTCGCCCCGTTGGCGGCCGAGCACTTCGATCCCCACGAATCGGGCACCGCCGTATACACCGGGGTCGCCGCACATCGGGACGCCGAGGGTTGGCTGCTGGACGGTACGGCCCGCCATGTCCTCGACGGCGATCGCGTCGACCGCCTGGCGGTGGTGACCGACGCTGGGGTATTCCTCACCGCGGCGAACCAGGTGTCGGTGCGTCGCGCCGCCGTCTTCGACCCCGTCTTGCACGTCGCCGACCTGTCGTTCTGCGAAGTTCGGGTGCCCGACAGCGCCCGGCTCGCGGTCGATTCCGAACGCGCGCACCACATGGCGCTGACCGGCATGGCGATCACCATGGTCGGTGCCTGCCAACGCATTCTCGACCTGGTGCTCGAACACGTCCGCAGCCGTCAGCAATTCGGTGTGCCGATCGGCTCGTTCCAGGCCGTCCAGCACAAGGCCGCGGACATGCACGTCGCGGTGGAACGCGCCCGTGCCCTCGCGTACTTCGCGGCGCTGACCATCGCGGCCGACGATCCCCGCCGCCGGCTCGCGGCGGCGATGGCCAAGGCGTCGGCGGGGGAGTGCCAGTCGCTGGTGTTCCGGCACGGGTTACAGCTCCACGGCGCAATGGGATTCACGTGGGAGAACGATCTGCAGTTCGCGCTGAAGCGAGCCAAGGCCGGTGAGCTGATGCTCGGCGGCGCCGCCGAGCACCGGGCGCGGATCGCGGAGGAATACCGTGCAGCTGACTTTTGATTCCGACGTCGAGGAGTTCCGGGCGGAGTTCGCGGCCTTCCTCGACGAGAACCTGCCCCCCGCAAGCGAAACGCTCGAGCGACCCCGGTCGGTCTCCCACATGCCGCAGTGGGCACGCGACTGGCAGCGGCTGCTGTTCGACAACGGCTGGCTACTGCCGAGCCAGCCACCGGAATTCGGTGGCCGCAACGCGACGGTCATTCAGCAGTTCGTCTATCTTGAAGAGCTCAGCCGCCGGCGGATCTACCACAGCTTCAACCCGCAGGGCGTGAACATCGTTGGCGCTTCGCTGTTGTCGTTCGGCAGCGACGAACAGAAGCGGCGCTGGGCGGTGCCGATCCTGCGGGCCGAGATCACCGCGTCACTCGGGATGAGCGAGCCCAGCGCGGGTTCCGACCTGGCGTCGTTGCGGACCCGCGCGGTGCTGGACGGCGATCACTTCGTGGTCAACGGCCAGAAGGTGTGGACCTCGGGCGCCCACGACGCCGACGTCTTGCTGACATTTGTGCGCACCAATCCAGATGCCCCGAAGCACAAGGGAATCAGCGCGCTGATCATCCCCACCGACACCCCGGGCCTCGTGCGCCGGCCGTTCCCGTCGATCTGCGGTGCCGATGATCTGGATTTCAACGAGGTGTTCTTCACCGACGTCCGCGTGCCTGCCGAGAACTTGGTCGGTGAGCTCGACCAGGGCTGGCGGGTCGCCAACGGATCGCTGGGGCACGAACGCACGATGATGTGGCTGGGCTTCGCCGATCGACTCGACAACATGATCGACGACTTCCATCCCGGCACCGAGGTCGAACGCGACCAGTACGCCAGCACGATCATGGACAAGCAGGCGTTGCGCCTGCTGGGTTCGGTGGCCCTGGCCCGCGCGTCGCGCGGCGAAGACGACGTGGCGGCGATCTCGGTGCTCAAGCTGCTCGGGTCCGAGGCCGAGTTGCGTGGCATGGAGCTTGCGCTGACGTCGGCGGGCTCCGAAGGGCTCGCTCACCCGGGCCTGACCGGGCCGTACGCGCACATGAACCTCGACCACTATTTCGCCAGCTGGTTCGAGCGCTACGCCCGCAGCTTTTCCGGGACGATCGCCGGGGGCACCTCGGAAATCCAGCGCAACATCATCGCCCAGCGGGTGCTCGGCCTGCCGCGGGGATGACTTGCCTCCACGAGTGTGAAGCTGTCTTCACACTCGAACCCCAGTGTGCGGCTAGCTTCACATTCGGCGAGGCGGCCCGGCTAGACCGGGTCGAACTTGGTGATCAGCCAATTGCCGTTGACGCGGGCCAAACTCACCAGCACGCTGCTGGAAGCCATCGCGGGTTCGGGATTGTCCTTGCTCGTGGTGCTCTGGTCGACCAACACCAGCACGACGGCCGAATTCGGATGTAACTCCGAGACCGCGGCCCCGATTACCCGAGCGTTAGTTTTCAGCGACTTCTGTTTGGCCGCCGGAGCGACGATCTGCTCGGTGAACTGGTTGTAGTACGACAGGAAGTCCCCGGACAGGTGCGACTTTGCCGCGGCGAAGTCTTTGTCGAGCGAGTCGGGCGAGTAGGACAGCAACGCGACCGTTCCGTCGGACGCCGAGCTGACGACCGCGTTCGCGACGCTGGGGTCGGTCTCCTTGTCCGGCCGGTACTCCTTGAAGTACAGCCACGTCGCCGTGGCGCCGGAGATCAGCAGAAGCAAAATCAGAACGGCGGGAACGACTTTCACCTTGCGCCATGGACGCCCGCTGCCCCCGGCCCGTTCGGAACGGTCGTCGGCGGTGTCGATGCCGCGGTTGTCTTCGCTCACGGGACGAACTCCAGTTTGGACATCTTGTATTGCCCGCCGTCGTCGGTGACGGTCACCTTGAGCCGCCAATTGCGGGGTTCGTCTTTGGCGCCCGCGGCATTGCTGATGCGCGACGACGCCGCTACGAGTACCAACGCGGAATTCCCGTCGATGGACTGGACGGCCGCCGCATTCACGGTCCCCTGCGTGACGACTTTGGACTGCTCGACGACGGTCGTGAAATCCTTTGCGCGCTGCTGGAAGTCGTCGCGGAACTGGCCGGTCGAGCTGTCGATCACCCGCTGGACGTCCTCCTTGGCCCTGTTGAAGTCCATCGAAAACATGTTGACGACGCCTTGCCTGGCCCCCGCGATGAAGTTGGCGGTGCGCTGGTTGCGCTCGGTGGTTTCGTGGCGTTCCCACATCATGTATCCGCTGGCGGCGACGAAGGCGCAGATGAGGATGATGACGGCCGCCTTCCACGCCACGGACCACGGTGGCAGTCGCACGCGACGCCGGGAGCGGGCCGACTCGGATTCCGGCTCCGCCGTATCGGCGGCCTCGGCGGGGACTTCCTCCTCGGTCTCCGCTGCGACGGTGTCGGTGGTGTCGTCTTTGGTCTCCGCCTCGGCGGTGTCGGTGGTGTCCTCGTGGGCGTCCGAGGCTTCCTCGGCGGCCTTTGACTCGGCCTCTTTCTCAGCTTCGGCCTGCGCTTCGCGGCGGAGTCGGGCGGCACGAGCACGGGCGCGCGCCGCGGCGGCCAGAGCTTCAGCCTCGGCCGCTTCGGCCTCGGCTTCCTCTAGCAACGCCATTGCGTCGGCCTTCGATTTTGCCGAATCTTGGGGCGGTTCCTTCGCCTCAGCCATCGTGCTTACTGACTCTCACGCGGCTACCATCGCACGAGCGAGAACGGCCAACTGTTGGTGCCCCCCGGTCCGCCACCGCAACCGGTGTCGTACGTCGAATCGACCTGACCCGCCAGCGTCACCGCATCCCACGAGTAAACGTCGTGCGAGGGAAAGAACTGGACCACGCAGCGCACCCCGTCG
Source organism: Mycobacterium sp. E3251 (assembly GCF_001666835.1). Classification (GTDB taxonomy): domain Bacteria; phylum Actinomycetota; class Actinomycetes; order Mycobacteriales; family Mycobacteriaceae; genus Mycobacterium. The sequence continues at coordinate 118,827 of NZ_LZJF01000064.1, forward strand.
GGCACATCAACCGCCATGGTGTAGCGGCCGTTGGAAAGGTGAGCATCTGACTTCCAGAAGGCCGCTTGCCCGTTGGGTTGCGCAATCGCTTGTACGGTCAGGCATTCCGGTCCCTGATTGTATCTGCACGGCCGAATCGCAAAAATCCAGCTGTGGCCGGGATCCCGCGGGGTGTCCAGCCGGTAGTTGCCGATCTGCATGTCCGCGTGGGCAGTGGGCGTAAGAGTCAGCGCGGCCGTCGCGAGCGCGAGGCTCGCTGCCAAAGTCTTCACCGATGCGTCTCCCGTCTCTGCGCACGCGCCTGGCCTGAATATAGAGCGCGGCCCCGCTGAACAGGCGTACTCGGAAAAATTGGAGCGGTCAATGGCCGGCTTTCCCCTGCATGGCGACGCTGGACCGCGAGCGGCTCAGTCGATGACGGCGGCTTCCTTGCGTTCGGTGATCGGTCTGGCGAGTTCTTGCTCGTCACAAATGCGCTGCAGCTTCTCCAGCGTCTCGTCCAGGCCGGCGCCGAGCCTTCGGCCGGGGCTGAAGGTGGCCGGCAACTTGCGCATGCCCTGGATGACGCCAATGGTCTCGTAGTGGACGGTGCCTTCCGGGTCGCATCGATAATCGGGCATCCGATCGAGCACGGCGGTGAGCATCGATTTGAACACCGTGCGCGCCACGTTCGACCCGGCGCACCGGTGGACGCCCAGGCCGAAGCTGAAGTGGCGGTTGCCTTTACGGTCGAGCACGATGTCATCCGGGTCGTGGAACACCGCTGGATCGCGGTTCGCCATCGCCCACGAGATCCACAGCCGCTCGCCCTCCTTGAACTGCGTGCCGTCGAGCTCGACATCGTCGGAGAATGTCCGGCCGTCACCGGGCGCGGGGGTGAAGTAGCGCAGGAATTCCTCGGTGGCGGGGTCGAGCAGCGTTTTGCGTTCGTTGCTGAGCAGTTCCCGCTGCTCGGGATGCTCGGAAAGCCACTCCAACGAGTGGGCGGTCAGGGCGGTGGTGGTGTCGAAGCCGCCGCCGATGACCAAGCCGAGGTTCCCGAGGATTTCCAGGTCGGGCGCCGGTTCCCCGTCAATGCGCATCTGCAGCAGGGCATTCACGATTCCCGGCCGCGGATTCTCGCGGATCTCGAGCATGTTGTTCACCATGTCGAGACCCATCTGCTTGTGCATTTCGGTGACGCGCTCGATGTCGGGAGAGTGCTCGGGCGTGTACACCGCGGCGTGGACCGGCTCGCTGTACATGTTCCATTTCTTCAGCGGGATGCCCATCATCGCCAAAGTCAGGACGGCAGGAACGATGTTGGCCAGATCGTCGACGAAGTCGATGCTTCCGCCCTCGATCTTTTCGTCGAGGCAGGCGCGCGTCACGTCGTCGATGAACGGCTCCCAGCGCTTGACCGCCGCCGGCGACAGGTAGGGATTGAGCACGGTGCGGTAAATGCGGTGCTCGGGGTCGTCCATCTCCAGGATGCCGCCGCGCACCACGCTGACCCGGCTCGCGGTGGGGATCGAAATGCCTTTGTAGCCACGGCGTTCGCCGTTGATGTCGTGATCGTTGGAGACGGCCGGGCAGCGGGCCAGCTCGAAGACCTCATGGCTGCCCGCCGCGACCCAATGCCCGCCGTAGGTCTCACTCCACGCCATCGGGCACTTGGTGTGCATCTCCTTGGTGATCGACTTGAACTTCGACCGGTACTCCGGGGAATGCCGATCGAAGTGGTACCGGTTCTTTTTGCGGTCGCTGTCGCTGACGACGTCGTCGACACTCAAAGCTCTGTCTCCCTGGGTATTTCGTCGGTCAGTGTCCGGATGAGGACTCAGTCGTCGGTGATGATGATCGCCTGCTCCGGGCAGGACTGGGCGGCTTCACGCACCTGGTCATGCCGGTCTACGGGGACCACTTCGTCGATCGCGGAAGAACTGCCGTCGATGTCGCTGAGCTGAAACGACTCCGGCGCGATCATCGCGCAGAGGGTGTGACCCTGGCATCGTTCTGAATCCACCCAAACCTTCACGGGTTGTCTCCTCCCACCTGATCTGGTTGCCGGGCACCGCTGAACGAATCGGTACTCAGGTGTTGCGACCGCCGTTGACGCCCAAGAGCTGACCGGTGATGTAGCCGGCTTCGTCGGACACCAGGAAAGCGCATGCCGCCGCGATGTCTTCCGGCTTCCCCATCCGGCGCACCGGGGTTCGCGCGATGGTCTCGTCGATGTCCCCCAGGAATCCGTTCTTCGCCGCGGCGCGCAGCATCGGGGTGTCGATGAAGCCCGGCGGCACCGCGTTGACGGTGATGCCGCTGGGCCCGTACTCGAGCGCCAGGGATTTGGTGAGCCCGTTCACCGCGGACTTGGCCGCCACGTAATGGCTCATATAGGGCGCGCCGGAATGCGTGCTCGACGAAGAGATATTGACGATCCGTCCCCACTTCGCCTCGAGCATGTCGGGCAAGACCGCCTGAATGGTGTGGAAGACGCCGTTGAGGTTGACGTCGATCACCCGCTGCCAGTCCTCGAAGGTGATGTTGTTGAAGCGCTTGAATCCGTCCAGGCCCGCCGCGTTGACGAGGACGGTGACCGGCCCGAGCTTCGCGCGGATCGCCGCGAAGGCCGCGTCCACCTGCGATCGGTCGGTGACGTCCGCGGTAAAGCACTGATCGCCGTCCGACGGTCGGAGGTCGATCGTGGCGACGTCGAGACCGTCGGCGCGCAACCGGTGCGCGACGGCAAGGCCGATGCCGGATCCGCCACCGGTGACCACCGCAGTCTTCACGTGCAGGCCTCTGCTCCAAACGTGACCGTCTCAGTCACAAAGAATCTCGCTTACAATTATGAGAACCTTACTCTCACGCGGGAGTCTGTCGCAACACACTCCGGAAACCCTGTTCGGCCTGCGTCAAACTACTCGGCGTGGCGATCCGTTGGCCTCTGCGTTGCTGGTCAGTGGCCCGCCCTCATTCCTGAGGGTTTCTTGAATTATCGAGACTCGAATGTAAGATTCGCCGGGGAAGAGAATCAAATTATCGTGACCGTCACCACATTAGGGAGTACGGAATGCCTGCCCAGGACACGGCAGAGCCCGCCACTGCGACTGCAGCCACCATCGCGGATGCCGCGCCTGGATCAGCCTCCGACCGCCGACTGTTGATCGGCGGCCGGCTGGTCACCACCGACAAATCGTTCGCGTCGATCAATCCCGCCACCGGCGCTGTCGTCGGGCACGCCCCCGACGCCGGTGTCGAGGAGGCCGAAGCGGCGATCGCCGCGGCCCGGCGTGCCTTCGACACCACCAGTTGGCCCACCGACGTCGAGTTGCGGATCCGCTGCCTCGACCAACTGCATCGGGCGCTGATCGAACACGCCGACGAGTTGCGTGACCTGACGATCGCCGAAGTGGGCGCCACCCGGGCGCTGACCCAGGGCGCCCAGCTCGACGAGCCGATCGCCATCGTGCGCTTCTACGCGGATCTGCTTCGCAGGTACGAGTTCTCCGAAGATCTCGGCGAGAAAGAATCGCGCGGCATGCTCCACCACCGCTGGGTGGAAAAGGAAGCCGCCGGGGTGGTCGCCGCGATCATCGCCTACAACTACCCAAACCAGCTGGCGCTGGCGAAGCTGGCCCCCGCGCTGGCCGCCGGGTGCACCGTGGTCCTCAAAGGCGCGCCGGACACACCGTTGATCACCCTGGCGCTCGGTGAGCTGATCGCCAACCACACCGACATACCCGACGGCGTGGTCAATGTGCTCAGCTCCTCGGGCCCCGAGGCGGGCGAGGTGCTGACCACCAGCCCCGACGTCGACGTCGTCACCTTCACCGGATCAACCGCGGTGGGGCGCAAGATCATGGCCGCCGCGAGTGAAACGGTCAAGCGCGTCTTCCTGGAACTGGGTGGCAAATCGGCCGCCATCGTGCTCGACGATGCCGACTTCGCCGGCGCGGCCATGTTCGCGGCATTCAGCATGGTGACCCACGCGGGGCAGGGATGTGCGCTGACGTCTCGGCTGCTGGTACCCAGGTCGCATCACGACGAGATCGTCGCGTTGGTCGCAGAGAACTTCGCCAAGGTGCGCCACGGCGACCCGGCCGATCCGAAAACCTACATGGGCCCACTGATCAACGAGCGCCAGCGGGACAAGGTCGACGGCATGGTGCAGCGGGCCGTCGCCGCGGGCGCGACCCTGGTCACCGGTGGCCAGCGGTTGGAGCCGGGCTACTTCTATGCGCCGACGCTGCTGACCAACGTCGATCCCGGCAGCGAGATCGCTCAGGAGGAGGTCTTCGGACCGGTGCTCGTCTGCATCGCGTTCGACGATGACGACGACGCGGTGCGCATCGCCAACAACTCGATCTACGGCCTGGCCGGCGCGGTCTTCAGCGGCGACCAGGACCGGGCGCTTGCGGTGGCGCGCCGGATCCGGACCGGTTCCTTCTCGATCAACGGCGGCAACTACTTCGGCGCGGACAGCCCGTTCGGTGGCTTCAAGCAGTCGGGGGTGGGCCGCGAGATGGGTGTGGCCGGGCTGGAGGAATTCTTGGAACGCAAAACGTATGCGGTTCCGGCGGCGAACGGGGCCACGGCGTGAGGCCGCTCGAGGGCATCCGCGTCCTGGAAGTCGCCATGTACGGGTTCGTCCCGTCGGCGGGCGCGGTGCTCGCCGAGTGGGGCGCCGACGTGGTCAAAGTCGAGCACGCGGTCACCGGCGATCCGCAGCGAGGGCTGCGACAGACCGGCATGCTGCGCGTCGAGGGTGACCCTAACCCGAACATCGAACACGCGAACCGCGGCAAGCGCAGCATCGGGCTGGACATGTCGGTGCCCGGGGGCAAGGAGGTGCTCTACGAGCTGGCCCGCCGATCGGATGTGTTCCTCACCAGCTTCCTGCCCGGCGCCCGCCAGAAGTTCGGGATCGACATCGACGACATCAGGGCGGTGAACCCGAAGATCATCTACGCGCGGGGAAGCGCGCTCGGCCCGCGGGGCGAAGAGTCGGTCAAGGGCGGCTATGACATGACCGCGTTCTGGTGCCGGGCCGGAACCGCAGCGACCATCACGCCCGCCGGCATGCCGGGAATGATCGGGCCGCCCGGCCCGGCGTACGGCGACACCATCTCCGGCACCAACCTCGCCGGTGGCATCGCAGCGGCGCTGCTCAAACGGGAGCGCACCGGCGAGCCGTCCGTCGTCGACGTGTCGCTCCTCGGCAGTGGGCTTTGGTCGATGGGACACACGGTCGCGCTGACCAATTATCTGGGCCAGCGGCTTGAAGCGCCGCCGCCCGGCGTGCACGGCGCCCCCAACAATCCTTTGGTCGGGCTCTACACCACGTCCGACGGTCGCTATATCTCCTTCGTGATGATGCAGCCCACCAAGTTTTGGGCCGACGTCTGCCGGCACGTCGACCTGCCGGAGCTGGCCGAGGACCCGCGCTTCGAAACGGTGGAGAAGATCGCCGCCAACACAGCGGAGGCGGTGGAGATCCTGACCAAGGTCGTCGCCACCCGCACGCTGGAAGAGTGGAGCGAACGCTTCGCCACGCTGGCCGGTCCCTGGGCGCCCGTGCAGGACACCCTGCAAGCCGCCAAAGACGCACAGATCCGGTCCAACGAGTACATCGTGCAGGCAGGCGAACTCGAGTTGGTCGCGAATCCGGTCCAGTTCGACGTCGCGGCCCCACAGACCGGCCCGGCGCCCGGCTTCGCCGAGCAGACCGACGACATCTTGGTGGAACTCGGGCTCGACTGGGACCGCATCATCGAACTCAAGACGGCCGGCGCCGTCACCTAGAGCCGGAGGAGCCCTTGATGTTTGTGCCGACCGTCGCGTCCGTTGTGCGTCAGTCGCCCTGGCTAAGCGGTGTGCTGATGGATTGTCGGATAACGGTTATGCATTTTCCGTTCCGCCTGGACTCGGCATGAGTCATAATCGCCGGACGCTTCAAGACACGGGGCCCCACGTTTTGAAGCGTCTACTCACGCAACAGAACGGAGGTCCTGGCGTGAGGATGGACAGCGCTGTCATGCCCGAGGCATCTGCCGGATTCCGGCCGCCCACAGGGCGTTTCGCCGTCGCCTGCACGCCCCGGTGGCCCTCGCTTCGGCCAAATCTACAGCAGTCAGTACGCGACAACAAGACTGTCGGTCTCGTAACTCAGGAAAGAGTCTGAGGCCGATGGCAACTAAGGGAGCCGACCACTGGTCAGCGGGATTGCCCCAGCTGAAACTGAAATGGGACATGTCGGGGCCCATGCAGGCCGTCGGAGCGTTGTTCGCAATGTCGGCCGATGCGGTCAAATTCGTGTTCCGCCGGCCCTTCCAGTGGCGTGAGTTCTTGGAGCAGTCCTGGTTCGTCGCGCGGGTATCGCTGGCTCCCACCCTGCTGGTAGCCATCCCGTTTACCGTCCTCGTCAGCTTCACGCTCAACATCCTCTTGCGCGAACTGGGCGCGGCGGACCTATCCGGTGCGGGCGCCGCGTTCGGTGCGGTCACCCAGCTCGGACCGCTGGTCACGGTTTTGATCGTGGCGGGCGCGGGTGCCACGGCAATGTGTGCGGACTTGGGAGCACGAACAATTCGTGAAGAGATCGACGCGATGGAGGTGCTGGGCATCAACCCGGTGCAACGTTTGGTCACCCCGCGGATGCTGGCTTCCGGACTGGTCGCCTTCTTGCTCAACAGCCTCGTGGTGATCATCGGCGTCCTTGGCGGCTACGTCTTTTCGGTCTTTGTGCAAGACGTCAATCCCGGCGCGTTCGCCGCAGGTATCACGCTGCTCACGGGCGTACCAGAGGTCATCATTTCGTGTGTCAAGGCAGCCCTTTTCGGCCTCATCGCCGGCTTGGTGGCCTGCTATCGGGGCCTCTCGATCACCGGCGGGGGCGCCAAGGCCGTTGGCAACGCGGTGAACGAGACCGTGGTCTACGCCTTCATGTCACTGTTCGTCGTCAACGTGGTCGTGACCGCGATCGGCATCAAGATGACGGCGAAGTAGGGGCTGCCAATGGCGCTGAGGGCCACATATCCGCGATTAATCCGCCAATTCGAGAGGCCGGTCGCCTCGTTGGGGCGGATCGGCGACCACACCCTGTTCTACGGCAAGGCGCTCGCCGGAGTGCCCTTCGCCGCTACCCGCTACACGCGCGAAGTCGTTCGGCTGGTCGCCGAGATAAGCATGGGCGCAGGCACTTTGGCGATGATCGGCGGAACCGTTGTGATCGTCGGCTTCCTGACGCTTGCGGCGGGCGGCACCCTGGCCATTCAGGGCTACACCTCGCTGGGCAACATCGGCATCGAGGCGCTGACGGGCTTCTTGTCCGCGTTCATCAACGTGCGCATCGCGGCACCGGTGGTCGCCGGGATCGGTCTGGCGGCCACCTTCGGCGCCGGGGTGACCGCCCAGCTGGGTGCCATGCGGATCAACGAAGAAGTCGATGCGTTGGAGAGCATGGCGATTCGGCCGGTTGCCTACTTGGTGAGCACCAGGATCCTGGCCGGAATGATGGCCATCACACCCTTGTACGCGATCGCCGTCATCCTGTCGTTCGTGGCCAGCCAGTTCACCACGACTTTCCTGCTCGGACAGTCGCAGGGCTTGTACCAGCACTACTTCAACACCTTCCTGAACCCGATCGACCTGTTGTGGTCGTTCCTGCAGGCCATCCTGATGGCGCTCACGATCCTGCTGATCCACACCTACTACGGCTATTTCGCTTCGGGGGGGCCTGCCGGTGTCGGCAACGCGACCGGTAACGCGGTGCGCACCTCGCTCATCGTCGTGGTGTCCGTAACGCTGTTGGTCTCGCTGTCTATCTACGGTACGAACGGCAACTTCAACCTGTCCGGTTAGCGAAGGAGGTGGAACGGCAGTGACGCAGAGTGTGCCAGCCGGTCGCGCGGCCGCCGGGCGACCTCCGCGCGCCGGCCATGCCCGGCCCGCCGGGCGCAGCTATCTGGCGCCCCTGCTGGGGTTGGCGACTGTCGTCATCATTGGCGTGATTTTCGCCGTGGCAGTGGGCCTGTTTCAGGGCTCCTTCACCGAATCCGTGCCGGTGACCGTGATCTCGCAACGCGCCGGTCTGGTCATGAACCCGGACGCCAAGGTCAAGCTGCGCGGCGTGCAGGTTGGCAAGGTCGCCTCGATCGACTCGCTGCCCGACGGCAAGGCGGCCATCCACTTGGCGATGGACCCCTCGCAATTGCGCTTCATTCCCGGCAACGTGCTTGTCGACATCGCGTCATCGACGGTATTCGGCGCGAAGTCGGTCCTGTTGGTGGAACCGGCGCAACCGTCGGCTCAGCGGCTACACGCGGGCCAGACGCTGCAGGGCCAGCACGTCATGGTCGAAGTCAATACGGTGTTCCAGCAGTTGGTTTCGGTCCTCGAGCACATCGACCCACCAAAGCTCAACGAGTCGCTGGGTGCGCTCGCCCAGGCGTTCAGTGGGCGGGGTCCACAGCTTGGCCAGTCGCTGAGCGATCTGGATTCGTTCTTGGCCAGGCTGGAGCCGAGCCTTCCGGCATTCCGGCACGACCTCTCGGTCTTGCCGGTGGTGTCCAACGCCTACGCCGACGCGGCACCGAATCTGGTGAAAACCGCGGCCAACGCGACGCGAATCAGCAAGACGCTCGTCGAGGAGCAGCGCAACCTGGATGCGTTGCTGATCAGCGCGATCGGCTTGGCCGACATCGGCAACGACGTCTTGTCGACGAACCGCCAACCGCTGACGAACGTGATGCACCTGCTGGTGCCGACCACCGACCTGACCAACGAGTATCATGAGGCGCTCACCTGCAGTCTCGGCGGGTTGGTAACGATAGCCCACAGTCCCCCGTTGTCGGAACCGAGCATCAACATCTCGGCGAGCCTCACGTGGGGCGGCGAGCGTTACCGGTATCCGACAAACCTGCCCAAGGTTGCCGCGACGGGTGGACCGCAGTGCCTGGGACTGCCGGCAATTCCGTTCAACTCGGCTCCGCCGCAATTCATCACCGATATCGGCGCCAACCCTGTGGGGTACGGGAACCCGCAGCTGCTGATCAACTCCGATCTGCTCAAACAGCTGTTGTACGGGCCGATCGCAGGCCCGCCACGCAACTCCGCCATGGTGGGAATGCCCGGATGAGAACCCGCGCCACTCTGATCAAGTTCACGATCTTCGCGGTCGTGATGGCGATGCTGACCGCCTTCCTGTTCTTCATCTTCGGCCAGTACCGCACCGGTGCCACGAACGGGTATTCGGCCGTGTTCTCCGACGTGTCGCGACTTAAGCCCGGGCAGTCGGTGCGGGTCGCCGGCATCCGGGTAGGCACCGTCAACGGTGTTTCGCTGCAGCCGGACAAGAAAGTCGTGGTGCACTTCGACGCCGACCGCAACGTCGTCCTCACCGAGGGCACCAGGGCGGCGGTCCGCTACCTCAACCTGGTGGGGGATCGCTACCTCGAACTCGTCGACGGTCCGGGCTCACCCAAGCGGCTGCCCGTCGGCGGTCAGATTCCGGTTGACCGCACAGCACCGGCACTCGACCTCGATCTGCTGCTCGGCGGGCTGAAACCCGTGACCCAGGGGCTGAATGCGCAAGACGTCAACGCCTTGACTGCAGGCTTGCTGCAGGTCTTCCAGGGGCAGGGCGGAACGCTCGAATCACTCTTCTCCAAGACGACGTCGTTCTCAAACGCGTTGGCCGACAACGACCAAACCGTGCAGCAACTGATCGACAACCTCAACATCGTGATCGGCACGATCTCCAAGGACGGCACCAAGTTCTCGGGTGCGATCGATCGTCTCGAGCGGCTCGTCAGCGGGTTGTCGGACGACCGCAACACCATCGGCTCGGCGATCGACGCCCTGGACCGGGGAACCGCCTCGCTGGCGGATCTGCTGACCAGCGCGCGCCCCCCGCTCGCGGGCACCATTGATCAGCTGAGCCGGCTGGCGCCGATTCTCGATGGCGACAAGGACCGCCTCGACGCGGCGATTGAGAAGGCGCCGAAGAACTACCGCAAGCTGGTCCGACTCGGCGTGAACGGCGCCACCATCCCGTACTACCTCTGCATGTTGGAACTGCGCGGTACGGATCTTCAGGGCAGGACGGTGAAGGCCCCGATTTTCAGGTCAGAAGCGGGAAGGTGCACGGAACCCTGATGCTCAAGTATCGCGGAGCTGGGCTCGTCAAGGCCGGCCTTATCGGCGTCGTTTTGGCGGTGATGGTGATCCTGGTGGGCCTGTCGCCCGACCGGTTCATCTCGTGGGCGACGATGGTCAGGTACCAGGCGCTGTTCACGGAAGCCGGCGGCCTTGCGACCGGCAACCCCGTGATCGTCTCGGGCGTGAAGGTCGGCACGGTGTCGGATGTGAGGCTGCGCCACGGCGATGCGCTGGTCACATTCGCGATGAAGGGCAACGTCCTGTTGGGGTCGGAGACGTCCGCGCACATCCGTACCGGCACGCTGCTCGGCGAGCGGATGCTGGCGTTGGAGTCCGCCGGCAGCGGCACGATGCACCCGATGGCACTCATTCCCGTCTCGCGCACGTCGTCGCCGTACTCGCTCACGGAAGCGGTCAGCGACCTGACGACCGATACTGCCGGAACCAATACCGCGGCGCTGAACCAGTCGTTGGACACGCTTTCGGCGACGCTCGACCAGATCGCCCCCCAAATGGGCCCGGCCTTCGATGCACTCACCCGGTTATCGCGCACGCTCAACAGCCGCAACAAGAACCTGGGCGAGCTGTTCAAGAGCGCCGGCGACGTCACCGGGATTCTCTCCGAGCGTAGCCAGCAGGTCAACAAGCTCATCCTCAACTCCGACACTCTGCTCCAGGTGCTGGTGGCACGCCGGCAGGAGATCGTCGACCTGCTGGCGAACACCTCGGCGGTGTCTAAGCAGCTGACGGGGTTGGTGCACGACAACGAAGCCAAATTGGCCCCGACGCTCGAGAAGCTGAACTCGGTGACCGCGATGCTGGAGAAGAACCGCGACAATATCGGAAAAGCGCTGCAAGGGCTCAAGAAATTCGAGGTCACCGTCGGTGAGGGCATCTCAAGCATGTACGCCTACTCGGCTTTCGTCCCGAACTTCCTTGTCCCACAACTCTTCCAACCGATCTTCGACTACCTCTGGGGATTCCGCACCTTCGATACTTCGAAGGGCCCCGGCCACCCGTCACCGTTGCCGCGGTCGCTGACTCCCTGGCCGTACAACGGTATTCCGGTGTGCCCAGGCTGCACGTTGGGCGGCAGGGTCGGAGGATCACAATGACCTCGCGGATTCCCCGAAACAGGTTGATGGCCGTGGCGGCGGTTGTCCTGGTCGGGCTGATCGCTGCAGGCGCTGCCGTGCTCGTCCGCAATACGGTGTTCGGCCCGAAGACCATCACCGCCTACTTCACCACCGCCACCGCGATCTACCCTCATGACGAGGTGCGGGTCTCAGGTGTCAAGGTCGGCAGCATCAAATCCATTCAGCCGCAGGGCACACAGGCCAAGATGACGCTCGAGGTCGACCGCGATGTGCCGATTCCGGCGGATGCGAAGGCGGTCATCGTCGCCTCGAACCTGGTGTCCGCCCGCTACGTTCAGCTCTCGCCGGCGTATCGCGACAGCGGACCGGTGATGCGCGATGGCGCGATCATCCCGGTGGAACGAACCGCGGTGCCGGTCGAATGGGACGAGGTCAAAACCCAATTGATGCGTCTGGCAACGGATTTGGGACCAAAAAGCGGTGTATCAGGCACGTCGGTGGGCCGGTTCATCGACAGCGCCGCCAACGCGCTCGACGGCAACGGCGACAAGCTGCGGCAAACCCTCGGCCAACTGTCCGGCGTGGGCCGCATCCTCGCCAACGGCAGCGGCAACATCGTCGACATCATCAAGAACCTGCAGACCTTCGTCGGCGCGTTGCGCGACAGCAACGTGCAGATCGTCCAGTTCAACGACCGCCTGGCCACCCTCACCAGCGTGGTCGACGACAGCCGATCCGACCTGGACGCGGCGCTGACCGATCTGTCGACGGCGGTCGGCGAGGTGCAGCGCTTCATCGCCGGGACGCGCAACCAGACCAGCGAGCAGATCGCCCGGCTGGCCGACGTGACGCAGAACCTGGTCGATCACCACATGGATCTGGAAAACATCCTGCACACCTCGCCGAACGCGCTCGGCAACTTCTTCAACGACTACAACGCCGACACCGGAACCATCGTGGGCGGCTTCGGGA
>NZ_LZJF01000065.1 GCF_001666835.1 Mycobacterium sp. E3251
CCGCGCCTGAGCTGCGCCAACTGGGCGCGGGAGGTGATGCCCAGTTTGGTAAATGCGTTGTGCACGTGGGTTTTCACCGTGTGGGGGGAGAGGTGCAGCTCGGTGGCGACGTCGCGGTTGGTCGCGCCCTCTGCAATCAGATTGACGACCTTGAGTTCGGAGTCGGTCAGGCTGTGCCAGCCCGTTTTTGCCCGAGTCTGGCTGACGATGCGGCGTTCCACGCCTAATCGGCGCAGCGCGCGGCCGACCCGGCGGGCATCGGCAATCGCTTCGCACTCGATGTAGGTGTCGAATGCCGCGTTCAGCTGGTCGAGCGCCTCAGCGTTGCGCTGTGCGCGAGCCAGCTCACCGCCGGCGTCCTCGGCAGCGCTTGCGTAAAGCAACGGCCGCGACGACGAACGAAGCAAATCCGCGACAGCCACCAATGCCGGGGCGTCACATTCTAGGATCCCGCGGGCATATCCGGCGACGCCCGAGAACAGCGGCACAGGTGGCCGTTCACGCTCCAGCGCCTCGGTGGCCTGCAGGACCCGTGCGCGCAGGCCGGCATCGCCGGCGGCCGAGGCCACCCGCGCACCCAAGATCACCAGATCGAAGACCTCAGGCGTGACCGGTGTGCCGAGTAGCGTGACGTCGCCGAGCCAGCGCATCGCGTCATGGACGTCGTCGCGCTGCCATGCCGCCAGCGCGAGGACCTGTGCCGCTGCCCGACGTACCGTCCATGAGCCGGTGGGGTAGGCGTCACGCGCGTCATTGGCCGTCTGCTGCAGCAAGTTTCGGTCATCGATATGCACCGCCACTTCGGCCAGATGCGCCGTGCGGATCATGTCCAGATCGGTCGCGCTTGTCAGTTGTGGGCGCGGCAGCGATTCAATCTCGGCGCGAGCTGCCGACAACCGGCCCGCCGCGAGATGGACCCACGCGGCAATATTGGTCCAGATATCAAGGGCCATCGCGTTGCGTTCCCGACGGGCTTGCTCTATCCCGTTTTCGATCTCGACTGCCGCCTCGTCCAACCGGCCGACAACCGCCAGGAGGTTCGCGTGGTGCGCTGCAAGCAAATCATGTGCTGCCGTCGGATCACTCCCGCGGGCGAGCGCGCAAGTCTTCTCGAGTTGGCGCAGGGCACCACCTGCATACCCATCCCCACAGTCGAGACAAGCGAGGGTGACATCGGCCACGATCTTCGACTCAAGATCACCAGTCGCTTCCGCGGCCGCGGCGGCCTCGTCGGCTGCACCGCGGTCTTGCCCACGTTGGTCGAACAGCAGGTTGTACGCCAACAAGGCCAGATGCCGCGCCCGGGTGACGTCGGTGACGCCGCCCAACTGCAGCGCCCGGCGATTCTCCTCCACCCGCCGTTGGGCGCTGTGCATATTGATCGTCGGGAGCCGGAGGCGAATTTCCGCCTCCTCCTCCGGCGACGCGGCCTCCGACAGCGCCGTAACGGCCAATTCTTCGGCCTCGCTGTGGCGACTCGCCCTATTGAGCCACTCCACCGTTTCCGCGACCACGGATCCATGCTCAGCGTCGTCGGCGGGCAACAGCTCCAACGCACGCTTGCTCAAATCTGCGGCCGCGCTCGCATCGCCACGGCCAACCGATTGCGCGGCTCGGCGCAGCGCGTCGATCGCCTCAAGGTCTCCGGGCTCGGCGCTGCGCGCCAGCTGGGTGGCCACCTCGGCCGGGGCCGCACCCATCCCTAGCATGACCGACGCCGATTGGCGCTCCATCGCCCGCCGCAGCGACTGCGGCAAGCACTGGCGGGTGGCCTCACGCAGCAAGTCATGCCGAAACCGCAACTGCTCACCGTCTTCGACGAGCAGGTCCGCGCGCACCGCCTCCTCGAGCGCCGACAGCAAGGAGACCGGCTGGCGATCCAGCATCGTGGCCAGCAAGCCAGCCGAAAACCGGTCGGGCAGCACCGCGGCCACCCGCACCACCTCGGACGCCTCACCGGAGAGCAGGTCCAGCCGCTGGTGCATCGTCGCGCCCAGACGCCGTGGGAGCCCGTCTCCCGTGACCATCGCACGGCCGCCGGAGAGATTGAGCCGGCCCTCCTCGCCCAGCCCCCTAACCAGCTCGGTGACCAAAAACGGATTTCCGTGCGCCTTGGCGGCCAGACTCAGCAGCGGCGCATCCACCCTCGCCCGCACCG
>NZ_LZJF01000066.1 GCF_001666835.1 Mycobacterium sp. E3251
GCCGCCGCGGGCCCCGGGACCGCCATCGATCAGATCGAGGCGGTGCTCGACGAATCGGGCCGGTTGATGCGCGAGTACCCCTATTTGGCCGCCTTCGATCGGGCGATTCGCACAGAGAGCAACGAGCATCCGGCCAGCGGTCGGCCACGGTACGCCGGGCTGAAAGCGTTGCGGGACACGATAACTGAGATCATCGGTGACGCCCGGGCGCAGGGTGCGCTACCACTCGACACCCACGCGGACGCCGCGGCCGATGCGATCCACGCACTGGCGCGCGGCCTCACGGAGCGGGCCGCCACTCTGGCTCCGGACGCGTACGCGGCCGCGCTGGATTGCGCCAAGGAACTGATCAGCGGAACGCTCTTCGCCCGCCCGGCCGGCGCCCAACGATGAAGTTACTCACCGCGCTGCGGCTCAACATGACCAATGTCGCCGATCCCACAGCGCGTCAGGCGGATCGCTACCGGGCCGCGCTGGACATGGCGGAGTTCGCCGACCGCCACGGCTTCACCGCCGTCAGCGCAGAAGAACATCATCTAGCCGCCACGAGTTGGCTTCCGTCGCCGTTGATTCTGGCCGCCGCCGTCGCGGGGCGCACACACAGCGTGCGCATCAGCGTCAACGCGTTGATCGTCCCGCTCTACGACCCGATTCGGCTGGCCGAGGACATCGCCGTGCTGGACAACCTCACCCAGGGCCGCTTCAGTTTCGTGGCCGGCATGGGTTACCGGCCCGAGGAGTATCTCGCCGTCGGCAAGGACTGGTCCAGGCGGGCGACCCTGATGGACCACTGCCTGACGGTCCTACTCAAGGCGTGGAGCGATCAGCCCTTCGAATACGAGGGCGCGCTCATCAACGTCACCCCGAAACCCTGTACCCGTCCGCATCCGATCCTTTTCGTTGGCGGTATGACCGCCGCGGCGGCCCGGCGCGCGGCCCGCTTCGGACTTCCGTTTTCACCACCGATGGCCATGCCCGAGGTCGAAGCCGTCTATACGCGGGAGTTGCGCAACCACGGAAACGAAGGCTTCGTCTACCACCCCGAGAACGGAAGCACCGTCACCATGCTGCACGCCGACCCCGACGAGGCGTGGGCGCGTTACGGGGACTTCATCCTGGCGGAGGCGGCCGAGTACAGCGCCTGGAAGCGCGCCGACGTGCCGCGGCCCAGCGAAACCGCGCCGGCCTCCGTCCGGGACCTGCGCCGCCTCAACCATCTCGAGATCCTCACCCCGGAACAGTTGATCGATCAGATCCGCGGTGGCAGAGGAGAAGTCGTGGTCAACCCCCTCATCGGCGGTCTTCCGATCGACGCGGGCTGGGCCAGCCTGCACCTAATGACCGACGAGGTTCTGCCCAACGTGTGACCTGCCCGCCGACAGCGCGTCACCCAGGCTCCACACGGCGACACCGATCAGCACCAGATCCTTCAGCAGGAACTGGCCCGGTAGCGCCGACAGCACGGGGAGACCACCGGCATGCGTCGCGACCACCCCGGGTGTGGTGAACAGGAAGCTCAGCGTTCCACAGAACAGCACCACCGCCAGCGCGCTGCCGGCCGCCGATGCGCGCGGCCACACCGGCCGAAGCGCGATGAGAAGGGCGGCAACGATTTCCATGGTCCCCAGCCCGCGCGCGACGGTGGCGACGCTGAACACGTCGTAGATCCAACTCATCAGCGGGCTGTGTTCGATGAGCACGCGGGATTCCATCTTCACGTACTTCCCGAACCCGATCCAGGCCAGCACGACGACCAGTCCGTAACGGCTGATGAGTTGTCCCGACCGGGTCAGCGGCTGCGCCAGGGAGTGCGGTGTCCCCGCGTGGGCGACGGCCGCGGGCGATTCGATTTCGTTCACAGAGCAGCCACGACTTGCGCGCCGCTTCCGTTCAGCGTCGCGGCTTATCCGGCGTAACGATCGCGCAACTGGGCCAGCGTCGCTTCGATTCCGGCGGCGTTGCCTTTACAGGCCCCGATTCGCTCGTAGTACTTCAACGCGTTCTTGACCGCACCGGCGTCGCGATAATCGAACGTCTCCGTGACCCGGGTCCGGGTCGGCGAAAGCGCCTCGAATTGCCACCGCCAGCGGTGCCCCACCGGGTGACGCCATTCGACCAGTTCGTTCGGTTTCAGGGCCGTCACCGTGCTGGTGATGCGGTACGGCAGGCCATACATCTTCATCTTGGTCGAAAACTTCGACCCCACAGTCAATTCCGCGGGCACGCTGATATTGTCACGCACGGTGCCCGACCCATCCAGTTCGCTGTGTCGCCGCGGATCGGCGGCCATCGCATACAGTTCGGCGGCGGGCGCGGCCACTTCGACCGACCGGCTTACCTGCCGCGGGCCCGCGTCGACAACGGTGACGGTCATGATCTTTCCTTTCGGCTGTCCGGCAGCTTCGACTCGACGCTACGCTCGCCGAGTCGAACTCAGAACAGCAGAATTCCCACCGCGGGTGACCCGCGGCGAGAAGCCCGCGTCGGGAGGAGCCGAAAGTAGCAATGAGTCAATCCATTTCGGGAAAGGTGGCCCTGATCACCGGCGCGGCGCGGGGGCAGGGCCGGGCACACGCCGTGCGCCTGGCCGCCGAGGGCGCCGACATCATCGGGGTCGACATCGCCGGGCCGCTGCCGCCCAGCGTTCCGTATGACTCGCCGACACCCGAGGATCTGGCCGAGACGGCACGGCTGGTGAGCGCCAACGGCAAACGGGTCATCACCGCGGCCGTCGACATCCGTGACCTCGAGGCACTCAAGGGTGCCGTCGATGCGGCGGTGGCCGAACTGGGCCGTCTCGACATCATCGTTGCCAACGCCGGAATCTGCAGTCCCGCTCCGTGGGATCAGATCACCGCAGAAGCGTTCCGCGACACCATCGACACCAACGTGACCGGGACCTGGAACACGGTGATGGCCGGCGCTCAGCACATCATCGACGGCGGCCGCGGTGGGTCGATCATCCTCATCGGATCGGCCGCCGGCATCAACATGCAGTCGTTCATGATCCACTACACCGCGAGTAAGCACGCGGTCGTCGGGATGGCTCGCGCATTCGCCGCCGAGCTCGGCCGGCACAACATCCGCGTCAACAGCCTCAACCCTGGAGCGGTCTCGACACCGATGGGGACCGGCCGCATGCGCGAAGCGCTGCAAGCCGCCGCCGACAGCTACCCGCACTTGCGGGGCCTGCACAAGCCGCTGTTGCCCGAGGGGATCGCCCGGCCGGAGGACATCGCCGACGCCGTCGCTTGGCTTGTTTCCGACCAGTCCCGGTTGGTCACGGCGACCCAGCTTTCGGTCGATATGGGCGTGGGCTACGTCTGAGCCGGTCGTGGCCGATCCCGGCCGCGGTCTTGGCGCTTCCACCAGGCAGAATGGTGGTGCCCCGTTGCCTCCGAGGTTTCCCTGCCGGCGCCCGGTTGCGCCAACGGCTCGGTGTGGGAATACCTCGCGGGGACGCGGACGTTGACAATTGGCATACCCCGCCGGGGTATCAGGAAGGGAATGACATGACCACGAGCGAATACCGGGTCGACGGGATGAGCTGTGGCCACTGCGAGGCCGCCGTCAAGGATGAGGTCGGCCGCCTCCCCGGTGTTGAGCGCGTGGACGTCAGTGCCGACACGGGCAGGCTGGTGGTCACCAGTTCTGTTCCCGTCGACGCGGCCGCGGTCCTCGGCGCGGTGGACGAGGCCGGCTACGAGGCCGTGCTGGTGGCATGAGCGCGGCGCCGGTGAGCCAAATCGAGCTGAAGATCGCGGGGATGACGTGCGCGTCCTGCGCCGCCCGGATCGAGAAGAAGCTCAACCGGCTCGACGGCGTGGTCGCCACCGTCAACTACGCCACTGAAAAGGCCGCGCTCACAATCCCGTCGGGATACGACCCGCGGTTGCTGATCGCGGCCGTCGAACAGGCCGGTTACACGGCAGCGCTGCCGCCCCGACGGGAGGCACCCGCGCAGGCCGACGGGCCGGAGCTGAGCGCTCTGCGCACCCGGCTGATCACCACGGCCGTCCTCGCCGGCCCGGTGATCGCCATGGCGATGGTGCCCGCGTTGCAGTTCCGCTATTGGCAGTGGGCATCGCTGGTCCTGGCCGCACCGGTCGTCGTGTGGGGCGGCCGCCCGTTTCATGCCGCCGCCTGGACCAACCTCAAACGCGGGGCCGCCACCATGGACACGCTGGTCTCGATCGGCACGCTGGCGGCGTTCCTGTGGTCGTTATATGCGCTGTTCTTCGGGACGGCCGGCGAACCGGGGATGCGCGACGGCTTCGAATTGACCGTCCGCCCCTCCGACGGCGCCGGCAACATCTACCTCGAGGTCGCCGCGGGGGTGACCCTGTTCGTGCTGGCCGGGCGGTACTTCGAGAAGCGTTCGAAGCGGACCGCGGGAACCGCGTTGCGCGCCCTGCTGGAGCTCGGCGCCAAGGAGGTCGCGGTGCTTCGGGACGGCGCCGAAACCCGCGTCCCCGTGGACCGCCTCGCCGTCGGGGACGACTTCGTGGTCCGGCCCGGGGAGAAGATCGCCACCGACGGCATCGTGGTCTCGGGTTCGTCGGCCGTGGACGCCTCGATGCTCACCGGCGAATCCGTCCCCGTCGAGGTCGGCGAGGGCGACCCCGTCACCGGGGCCACGGTCAACGCCGGCGGGCGCCTCGTCGTCCGCGCCACCCGGGTAGGCGACGACACGCAGCTCGCGCACATGGCCAAGCTGGTCGAGGAGGCCCAATCGGGCAAGGCCGAGGTGCAGCGGCTCGCCGACCGCATCTCCGGCGTGTTCGTCCCCGTGGTGATCGGCATCGCCCTGGCGACGCTCGGTGCGTGGGTCGCGCTGGGCTTCCCACTCATCGCGGGACTGACCGCGGCCGTCGCGGTGCTGATCATCGCCTGCCCGTGCGCGCTGGGCCTGGCGACCCCGACCGCACTACTGGTCGGCACCGGCCGCGCGGCTCAGCTCGGAGTGCTGATCAGGGGGCCCCAAGTCCTGGAGTCCACCCGCAGGGTCGACACGATCGTGCTCGACAAAACGGGCACCGTTACCACCGGCAAGATGACTCTCGTCGACGTGATCACTGGGCCGGGGACCGACCGCCAAACGCTGCTGCGCTACGCCGGTGCGCTCGAGGATGCGTCCGAACATCCCATCGCTCGAGCCATCGCCCACGCCGCGAAAGCCGAGCTCGGTGCCCTGCACCCCGCCGAGCGCTTCGCCAGCCTCGAAGGCAGCGGCGTGCGAGGAGACGTCGACGGCCGCACCGTCGTCATCGGGCGGGCGAGCCTGCTGGCCGACTGGGGCCAGCCGCTGGACGGCGCGCTGTCGGCGGGCAAGGCCCGCGCCGAGAGTGCGGGCAAAACCGCGGTCGCCGTCGGCTGGGACGGCCGCGCCCGTGGGGTGCTGGTGGTCGCCGACACCGTCAAACCGACCAGCGCCGCAGCGGTCCGGCAGTTCAAGCGGCTGGGCCTGACGCCCATCCTGCTGACCGGCGACAACGCGACGGTCGCCGATCGGATCGCCGACCAGGTCGGCATCACGCAGGTCGTCTCCGAGACGCTGCCGGCCGACAAGGTCGCCGCCATCCGGCGGCTGCAGTGCGAAGGCAAGGTCGTCGCGATGGTCGGCGACGGCGTCAACGACGCCGCGGCTTTGGCGACCGCCGACCTCGGGGTGGCAATGGGCACCGGCACCGACGTCGCGATCGAAGCCGCCGACCTCACCGTCACGCGCGGTGACCTATGCGCCGCGGTCGATGCGATCCGGCTGTCCCG
Organism: Mycobacterium sp. E3251; assembly: GCF_001666835.1. Taxonomy (GTDB): domain Bacteria; phylum Actinomycetota; class Actinomycetes; order Mycobacteriales; family Mycobacteriaceae; genus Mycobacterium. The sequence goes on from NZ_LZJF01000066.1 coordinate 5,770, forward strand.
GCGCACGCTGAGCACCATCAAGGCCAACCTGTTCTGGGCCTTCGGCTACAACATCGCCGCGATCCCGCTCGCCGCACTCGGCATGCTCAACCCGATGCTGGCGGGCGCCGCGATGGCCTTTTCCAGCGTTTTCGTGGTCGCCAACAGCCTGCGGCTGCGCTCGTTCAGCAGCGTCACGGCCGCCTAGATCACCGCGCCCACACGCCACGCTGGCAGGCGGGCGGGTGGGATCGGTGTGGGATAGTTGTTGCGACCCCCCGCGTTCGAAAAGACCACGGGTCCGCCCACGCAGCGATCGACTCAGCAAAGGCAACGACCGTTGGACCAATTCTTCGGACGACTGTCCCTGCTGCACGGCTGGTTTCCGCCTGCCGTGCAGGGGCTGACGCTGCTGGTGTTGATCATCGCGATCCAGTGGCGTGCGCCGCGCTGGCTGAAGCGGGTGCTGCCCGTGGCCCTGATCGCGGCCGTCGCGGTGACCGCGCTCGCGTATTGGTACATCACGTCGCTCGGCGTGGCCGGGGACCCGGCGCCGACGACGCTGTGGCTGTGGATCGCGCTGAGCGGCCTGGCCGCCGCGGTCTTCCTGGTGGGCTGGCGGGGCGCCCGCTGGTGGCGTCGCGGGGTAGCGGTGCTCTCCATACCGCTGTGCGCCTTGTGCGCGGCGCTGGCGTTGAACGGCTGGGTGGGCTACTTCCCGACGGCGCTTGCCGCCTGGAACCAGCTCACCTCGGTGCCGTTGCCCGACCAGATCGACCGGCTGCGGGTCACCGAGATGCAGGTCGCCGGTACCAGGCCGACCAAGGGCGTGGTGGTGCCGGTGGACATCGACGACAACGCCTCGCACTTTCGCCACCGCCGGGAACTGGTTTATCTGCCGCCGGCATGGTTCAACAGCAATCCGCCGCCTCGATTGCCGGCGGTCATGATGATCAGCTCGGCGTTCAACACCCCGGCAGACTGGCTCGGCCCTGGCGGCGCGTTCACCGCCATCGACAACTTCGCCGCCGCCCATCGCGGCTTCTCGCCGGTGCTGGTGTTCGTTGATCCCACCGGTTCGTTCGACAACGACACCGAGTGCGTCAACGGCAGCCGGGGCAACGCCGCAGATCACCTCTCCAAGGACATCGTGCCGTTCATGGTGTCGAACTTCGGCGTCAGCGCCGACCGGGCCAACTGGGGCGTCGCCGGATGGTCGATGGGCGGCACCTGCGCGGTCGACCTGGCCGTCATGCATCCCGAGCTGTTCAGCGCGTTCGTGGACATCGCCGGTGACCGCAGCCCGAACGTCGGCCCCAAGGATCAGACGATCGCCAAACTGTTCGGCGGCGACCGCGCCGCCTGGGCGGCATTCGACCCGCTCACGGTGATCGCGCGGCATGGTCGCTACACCGGCTTGTCGGGCTGGTTCGACGTTCCGGGATCGTCGGAGCCGCGCAACGTCGCCGAGGAGGCCAACCCCACCGGGAGCGCTCCCAGCACCGACCCCGCCGCCAATCCGGAGGGCCAGGACGCCGCCGCCAACGCGTTGTGCGCCGCGGCCAGCGCTAACGGCATCACCTGCGCCGTGGTCAGTCAGCCGGGCAAGCATGACTGGCCGTTTGCCGCCGGGGCGTTTGAGGCGGCGCTGCCCTGGCTGGCCTCGACGCTGGGGACACCCGCCGCCGAGCCGGTCCAGCTGCCCCAACGCGGCGGCACGGAATCACACTGATCGCGAAATTCACAGCTGACCCTCCCGTAACGCATCCGACATATTGTTCCTGGTAGTGGTACGGTTCGCTGCTGATGGCTGGCGATTTCGTGTACGACGGGCGGCCCCTCCGGGGGTCGGCTCCAAGCGCGCAGCGGCGCAGCCAACACCGGGCCCGGTCCGGATCACCCCGTCCGACGTTTGCTCCGGGCCTTCGCCTGCCCGCGATGAATCGCCGCCAGTTCCTCGGTTCGCTCGCCGCGTCGGTCGTCGCCGGCGTCGGCGCGGCCCGACTGGTGGTCGACCCGCAGCCGCGAACGTTCGCCCAGGCGCCGTCGGCTTCCGGCGCCGCGACCTCGGGCCCGACCGCCCCGACGGCGCTGTTGCCGCCGCCGCCGCTGAGCGCCCGCATCCCGCTGCCCGGCGGGGGCGCGCTGATGAAGATCCCCGGCGAGGGCGACCTGCTCGCGCTGACCGTCGACGACGGCGTCAACAGCGAGGTGGTGCGGGCGTACACCCAGTTCGCCAAAGACACCGGCGTGCGGCTGACCTACTTCGTCAACGGCACCTACGACTCCTGGACCGAGAACAAGGAGATGCTGCGGCCCCTGGTCGACAGCGGACAGATCCAACTCGGCAACCACACGTGGTCACACCCGGACCTCACGACGCTGCCCAAAGAGCAAGTGGCCCAACAGCTCAGCCGCAACGACGAATTCCTGAAGAAAACGTACGGCATCGGCGCAAAGCCATACTGGCGGCCGCCGTACGCGAAGCGCAATGCCGTCGTCGACGCCGTGGCCGCCGACCTGGGCTACACCGTGCCGACGTTATGGTCGGGTTCGCTGTCGGATTCGACGTTGATCACCGAGGAGTACATCGTGCAGATGGCCGATCAGTACTTCACGCCGCAGGCCATCGTCATCGGGCACCTCAATCATCTGCCCGTGACGCACGTCTACCCGCAGCTCGTCGACACCATCCGCGAGCGCAACCTGCGCACCGTCACACTCAACGACGTCTTCCTCAAAACGCCGTAGCCGCAACAGTTCAGCGCGCCGGCCGGATGTTCTGGTTGATGCGGAACACATTGCCGGGATCGTATTGCGCCTTGACCTCCGTGAGCCGCTGGTAGTTCGGGCCGTAGGTGGCGCGCACCCGCTCCTGGCCCTCGTCCATCATGAAGTTCACGTAGGCGCCGCCGGCCGAGTACGGATGGGTGGCGTCCCAGTAGTCAACGGCCCAGCGCTTCAACAACTCCGCATTCGCCGGGTCCGGATCCGCGCCCGCGATCACTTGCGAGAAGTTGACGTCCCGGTACGCCCACGCGGTCTCGGATTGGCCCACCCGATGGACCGCGCCGTCGATCGGGTACAGGTGCATCGTGGAATGCATGGTCGGCAGCTCTTCGGCGAAGCGGGCATGGGCCGCGACGGCGCCGTCGGGCACCGTGCGGAAGAAGTCTCCGCGCCAATACCATTGCAGCCCCTTGGGATACAGGCCGTCGAAGGTGGACTGCAGCGCCGGGAACGAAGCGGCGCCCAGCCCGTCGAAGGCCGGTTCCATCTGCCGGACCGGCGCGAACGCTTCCTCGGCGCCGGCGGGATCGCCGGTGTAGCACCAGACCACGGCGCACGCCTTCTGCAGGTGGAACGCCTCGGGGAACGGCGCCACCGGCGGGACGGTCATGGCCGCGAAGAATCCGTAGAGATCCTCGTCCTGCGCCGGCATGAAGTCCCGGTACCACGAGAGGACATCGGCGGTGGCCGACGCGGGCCACGCGGTGGGACCGCAGATCACGGTGTGCACGGGATGCAGCCGGAACGTGAATGACGTGACCACGCCGAAGTTCCCGCCGCCGCCGCACAGCGCCCAGAACAGGTCGGGATGCTCGGATTCGGACGCCCGCACCACGCGGCCGTCGGCCAGCACCAGCTCGGCCTCGACCAGATTGTCGATGGTCAGGCCGTACTTGCGGGACAGGTAGCCGTGGCCGCCGCCCACGGTCAGGCCGCCGACTCCGGTGGAGGAGATGATGCCCGACGGCGCCGCCATCCCGTATGCGTGCGTCGCGCCGTCCACTTGCGCCCACGTCGCCCCGCCCTCGACCTTGGCGGTGCGGCGGTCGGCGTCGACGTCGACGCGGTTCATCGGCGACAGGTCGATGACCAGCCCGCCGTCGACGGTGCCGAAGCCGGGGCCGTTGTGACCGCCCCCGCGCACGGCGACAACGAAGTTGCGGTCCCGCGCGAATTCCAGGGCGGTCGCGATGTCCGCGGGCGAACCGCAGCGGGCGATCACCGCGGGCCGCTTGTCGATCATGCCGTTGTGGACCGCCCGCGCCTCGTCGTACCGCGGGTCGCCGGGCAGGATCACATGTGAGCCGAGCCGGGTGCGTAATTCGTCGGTTGCGGTTGTGAGGCTCATGGCCCACACCTCCTTGTTTGCTCGCCGGTCTTGATGCGGCGACGTTACGAGGCCGGTGAGCCGCGCGTCATGACCACAACCGAGCATTTCCGGGGCATTCCACGATAGTCACATCTGACTATCGACCGACCAATACCGGCGCGGCTACCTTGTTTGCATGGCGCAGTGGGTGCCGCCCCCGCTCCCGGCCGAACTGATCGCTCGCCGCCGCGGCCCGCTCGTGGGTCGCGACGCGGAACTGGCGGTGTTCGAGCAGGCCTGGGAGCGGGTCGAGCGGGGTAATCGCCAGGCGGTGTTCATCGGCGGCGAGCCCGGCGCCGGCAAGACGCGCCTGGCCGCGGAGGTGGCCGGAACGTTGTTCGACCACGGCGTGACGGTGCTGGTGGGAAGTTCTACGGCCGACGAGGACCTGCCGTACGCGCCCTTCGCCGAAGCGCTCGACCGGCTGATGGTCGCCGGTCCGCCGGGTTCGATGGCGGAAGCGTTGAGCGACGCGGGCCCTCAGTTGCGACGGCTCGCACCGGAAGTGGTTCGGCATTTGCCCGACGGCGCCCCGGCCCCGGATGTCGGGCCGGCGCGGCAGGCCCTCTTCGATGCACTGACCGGCTTCCTGCGCCGTCTGGCGGTCGATCGCCCGGTCGCGCTGATCCTCGACGATCTGCACTGGGCGCAGCTCCCCACCCTCGCGCTGCTCGAGCACGTGCTGATCGGCTGCGCCGATGTGCGTGTGTTGGTGGTGGTCACGTTCCGCACGACCGAGCCCGACCGGTCCGACGACCTGGCCACCCGCCTGGCCGAGCTGCACCGGTTCGACGGGGTGCGGCGCCTCGACCTGGCGGGCCTGGACACCGAGGCGATCGCCGAGTTCGTCGCGCGAACCCAGCAGCTTGCGCCGGCGTCGGTGCGCACGGCAGCCGCCCTGCTGCGCGAGCGGACCGGCGGCAATCCGTTCTTCCTGACCGAACTGGTCAACGACCTCGAAATCCGCGGCGGGCTGGCCACATTGAGCACCCAGCAGACGGTGCCCGGATCGATCGGGGACGCCATCGCCCGCCGCCTCGCCGGACTGGGGACGGGGGTGCGGGCGGTCATCGAGCAGGCGGCGGTGCTGGGCCAGACGTTCGACCTGCCCGCGCTCATCTCGACCTGCGACACGGAAGTCGGGGCGACGTTGGCGGCGATCGATTCGGCCGAGGCCGTCGGGCTGGTGCGCGCG
>NZ_LZJF01000067.1 GCF_001666835.1 Mycobacterium sp. E3251
ATCAACGACCCCGACCCCGGACCGGCATAAATCCGCGCCGAATTAACCTCCGGCGGAAGCGCCCCAAAATCAAACACCATTGACTCCTTTAACCCGTCGCGGCCGCGTTGGCCGCCTCAGTCACCGCGTACGATCCCGAGCTCATGCCCAGGGTGTTGACGAACATCTCGTGAATCGCCGTGGCTTGGGCGCTCACGGCCTGGTACATCTGGGCGTGCGCGGAGAACTGCGCCGCGGTCAGTGCCGACACCTCGTCCGCGGCGGCTGGCACCACCCCCGTCGTTGGGGCCACCGCCGCCGCGTTCTGCGCGCTCAGCGTCGAGCCAATGCTTTGTAGGTTGCTCGCCGCCACAGCCAACGCCTCGGGCTGCGTCGTGACAAACGACATTCGGATTCCCTCCCTATTCTCTAGGCCCGCTGGCCGTCGAGGAACGGTTTGCCGGTGGGCTTACCGCAGGCATGGCTTACTCGTGAGATTAATGGGGTCACGCCTTGGCTCGCCTCCCTAGTGCCGACTGTTCATTCGTGTACAACTCCCGTTCACCTCGGCTTTCCCTATCCGGCTGAGGGTGGGCGGGTTAGGACGCTGTAGCGGAAGCCGTATTTGTGGGAGTAGCCCGCGGCGGCGCCGGCGCGTCGGCCCATGACGCCGGTGGGCATGCCGCGCAGCAGGGCGTTGCCCGGCGGGCTGGCGGTGGCCCCGGCGGTCTGCACGGGAAGGGCCTCGGCCTCGGCGTTGGCCGGGCTGACCGCCGAGGTCAGCGTGGCCCACTGCTGGGGCACCGACAAACCCCCGACTTGGGCGGCCTGCCCGGCACCGGCCGAAACGCTGCTGCTCAGGCTGCCCAGGTTGCCCAGGCCCAACTGGGCGAACTGCGGCGTGGGATACCACGCACCACCGGCACCGGCCGTGCTACCACCCGGACCCGACACCAACTGCTGCGCCAGCTGCGACCAAAACGCCGGGATACCGTTGGAGAAATAGGCCAGACCCGAGGTCTGCTTGAGGATCACCGTGTACAAGGTCGGATTGAGCCCCAGATAGTTGTTGGTCGGCGTGGGCAACCCCGTCTGCAGGCCCTGAATCGCGTTGGTCAGCCAGGTCAACGGACCCGGCTGGGTCGACGTCGCGGTCACCTGGGGCGCCGCGGTGGTGACCAGCTGCGTGCTCGCCAGCTGCGAGGTGCTCGAGGCCACGGTCTGGGCGGTGTTGCCCGCGGGCTGCTGGGCGGCCTGGGTCAGCGCCAACGCCTGATCGGCCACCCCCTCAGGGGTAGTGGTATTCGGCGCGGGCTCAAAGGGCGCCAACGCCGACGCCGTCGCCGAGGCCGCCGCATAGCCATACATCGCCGCCGCGTCTTGGGCCCACATCTCCATGTACTGGGCCTCCGTCGCCATGATCGCCGGGGTGTTCTGGCCAAAGAAATTCGTCGCGATCAACGTCGCCAACAACACCCGATTAGCCGCAATCACCGGCGGGGGCACCGTCATCGCAAACGCCGCCTCAAACGCCGCCGCCGCCGCGCGCCCCTGACTGGCCGTGTCCTCGGCCAACCCCGCCACCGCACCCAACCAATTCACATACGGCACCACCGCCGACACCATCGACGACGCCGCCGGACCCACCCACGGCCCCGACGTCAACTCCGAAACCACCGAGCTATACCCACTGGCCGCCGCAGCCACCTCAGCAGCAATCTCATCCCACGCCGCCGCCGCCGCCATCAACGGCCCCGAACCCGGACCCGCATACATCCGACCGGAATTAACCTCCGGCGGTAACGCCCCGAAGTCAAACACCTGTTCTCCTCAGTTGGCCGCGATCGCTGGCGGTCGCGGCAGTCGCATCGGATCAGTGGTGGCCGTGGTCACGGCTTCGTAAGCAATTGCCACCCGTAGGTCGCTGACGGCCCGGAATCACCGACTCAGACCTCACGGTCTGCCACCCCAGTCGGCGGGCTGGCCGGCGCATCCCGCCGATCCCTTGTCCGGCGTCCAAATGTGGTCTCGTACCACGCTTCTCGGACACCCGGGTCAGGAACAACGTGCACCTTTAGCCTCGATTGATCCCCTGCTGTCAGCAACCGAGCGACAGTTCACGGTCTTCCCGAACTGTCGCTCGTCCATGAGATTAGTTCGTTATCGTGGGCACGCCGATACGCGACGCCAACTGTTCATTCCAGGCCAGCCACTGTTCACTCCCAGTCGACTGCCGTTCATTTCGACGAACTAATTGTTCATCCGCGGTTTGCTTTCAACGCGGGTCGGATGTCAGTCCTCTTCGAGAACCAATGCCATTTCCGGGCAGGAAGCCACACCGTCGCGAGTCAGCTGCTCGTCCTCGGGCCGCACCTCGTGCTCTTCGAGGATCGAATAGCCCGAGTCGTCTATCGGAAACAGCTTCGGATCAACGGCGTAGCACTGGGCGTGGCCAACGCATTTGGATTGTTCGAGACGAACCCTCATCAGGTTTCCTCCCTACCCGGCTCGGCTGAGTAATCCAGACGGAGATCAGCCGCTCGCTCGAGTGTAGAAGATCCTCGCGGAGCGTGACCGGCCGCCGTAAACCGGCCAGCGGTCGGATTCGTGTCCCTTTGCGACACATGCGATATTGGGGTTCAGCGAAAATCGGTGCCGACGACGTCCCCGCCGCTTCGGATGCCGAGATCAGACAGACATGCGGAGAGCCCATGAGCACTCCTGGCGAAGGCCAGCAAGCCACGTTCCACCTGCCACGGCTCGATTTCGAGAAGTTGCCCATGGCCCTGGACCGGGGCGTCGGGTGGAAAACGCTGCGGGACGCCGGGCCCGTGGTGTTCATGAACGGCCACTACTACATCACGCGCCGCGAAGACGTGCTGGCCGCGCTACGCAATCCCAAGGTGTTCTCGTCGACGATCCTGCAGCCCCCCGGGCACCGATTACCGGTGCTGCCGCTGGCGTTTGACCCGCCGCAGCACACGCGTTATCGGAAGGTGCTGCAGCCGTTCTTCAGCCCGCTCGGTCTGAGTAAGTCCCGCCCGGTGCTGGAGCGCCATGCCGCCGAAATGATCGCTGCGCTTGCCGCGCAGGGCAAGTGCGAAGTGATGGCCGACTTCGCACACCTGTACCCGTTTCAGGTCTTCATGGACCTTTACGGCCTGCCGCTGGAAGATCGCGATCGGCTGATCGATTGGAAGGACGCCGTCGTCAACGACAAGCCCTACATCACCCAGGATGACATCCAGAAGAGTGAGCTGCTGCTGACGTATCTGGCCGATGCGATCCAGCAACGCCGGCAGAACCCGGGAACCGACATGCTGTCGCAAATCATGAACAGTGACGGCGATTTCAGCGATCTGGAACTGCTGGGCATGAGCCACCTGCTGGTGCTGGCCGGCCTGGACACGGTGACGGCGGCGATCGGATTCTGCCTGTTCGAGCTGGCGCGCCGACCACAGCTGCGCGAGTTGCTGCGCGACAACCCAAGGCAGATCCGGGTTTTCATCGAAGAGATCGTCCGGCTGGAACCTTCGGCGCCGGTGGCGCCCCGGATCACCACCGAATTCGTCAACATCGGCGGGATGACGTTGCCCCCTGGGACGTCGGTGCGGTTGTGCATGGCCGCGGTCAACCGAGACGACAGCGATGCGACGTCGGTCAACGAATTGGTGATGGACGGAAAGGTGCACCGGCACTGGGGGTTTGGGGGCGGGCCGCACCGCTGCCTGGGGTCCCACCTGGCCAGGATCGAACTGACGGTGATCGTCGGGGAATGGCTCAGGCAGATTCCCGACTTCGACGTTCCCGCGGACTATGTTCCGGCGATCAATTACCCGTCAAAAAGCTTCGCGCTCAAAGAATTACCGCTGCGCTGGGGCTGATCCAGCCAGCCCCAACGCAGCGGCGTTCCGTCTTACTTGCGCAACTCCGTCGCGGCCACCTGTACGAACACGCCGGTGTCCTCGGCCATCAGTAGGCCTCGACCACGGGGCAGCGGGCCACCCTTCATCTTTCCGCGGATGAATCCCTCGTCCGGGTCGGCGTCCATCACCAGCAACGGCGCGTTCGCCTGGGCCAGGGCCCGCAACATCGGATCGCTGCCCGCCGAAGACCAGCCACCGAAGGTGCGGGTCACCAGGACGTGCAGCCCGACGTCGGCGGCCCGGGTCACCCACGGCGCGGCCTTGTGCAGCGGCGAATCGAATCCGGCTGGCAGCTGCTGGATGTCGTCGACGATCAGGAAGATCTCCGGGCCGCTCCACCACGACCGCGACAACAACTCCTCCGCGGACAGGCCGGGCGGCGGCTCGCGTCCGGCCAGGACGGCGGCCAGCTCGCCCATCATCGCCTGGACGCCGTCGAGGTTGTACGCGAACTTCTCGACGTAGTCCGAACCCAGGGTGGTCAGCAGCTGACGGCGTGGGTCGACCAGCCACACCTGTGCCGACGGCTGGCCGGCCGGTGGCGGTGGTGCGCTGCTGGCTCCCGGTGCGTACAGCCGGCCGATTTCGCTCATGATGGTGGCCAGCGTGGTGGTACGCCCACATTCGCGTCGACCCGTCACCATCAGGTGCGCATTCTCGGCGAAGTTGAGGTACACCGGCGACAAATCCAATTCGGAGATGGCCCAGGCGATTCCGCCCGCGCCGACACCCTGCCGGGTGTCCCGCGCCGCCAGTTCCCGCAACTGCTCCACGTCGAACCGGGCGGGGAGCCGGCGCACCGGCGGGGCCTGGCCGCTGGTGAGACGGCTGACCGCGTCGATGACGCTGTCGGACTCGAAGACGTAGTCGGGCGTGGTGGCGAGCGCGGGCCGGGCCACCAAGGTGTGCAGACCGGCCTGCGGGTCGGAGTCCAGCCGGACGTAGTTGACCGCGACCATGCCGCGACCCGGCTTGACCGGAACGTCCTTGGCGAACCGGGACCGCACCAGCTTGGCGTCTTCCACGGCCGCCAGCCGCAATTCGACCCGGGAGCCGAAGCCGCTGCGCACCGGGGGCCGCAGCTCGGATTCGCGGTCGGCGGTGACGATCACGTGCACACCGAACGACGGGCCCTGGTTGATGATCAGGTTCACCTGCTCGATCAGCACCTCGTTCTCTTCGGCCAGCGCCCGGTAGTTGTCGACCACCAGGTAGACGTCGCCGAACCCGTCGTTGGGGACGGGGCCGGGCTCGCCGCCGAACTTGCGGCGCCGGAAGACCTCCATTGAGGCGATCCCGTACTCGAGGAAGGTGCTCTTGCGCTGACGCACCAGCGCCAGCAGCTCGGCCACCGTGCGGCGCACACCGTACGGGTCCGTCGGACCGGCCACCTCACCCACGTGCGGCAGCCGGGCGACGGTGGTCAGCGCGGTGCTGCTGTAGGCCAGGCAGTAGAACTGGACCTGCTCGGGGGTGTGGGTCAGCGCGGCCGAGCAGATCAGGGTCTGCAGGGCCGTGGTCTTACCCGAACCGCCGGCGCCCAGGATCAGCACGTTGGCGCCCGGACCCGAGGTGTCGACCGTCCACGGCGGCTGGTCGTGCTTGAACGGACGGTCGATGATCCCGATCGGGAAGACCAGGTCGCGCGCCGTGCCGTAATCCTCCTGCCACGGGTGGCCGAGGAACCGGTTGACCAATTCGTCGATCGGGATCGGCTGGTTGAGCGGCGGTTGCCACAACCGGTACGGCTCGAAGTCGATCTTGCGCAGCTGATCGATGATGACCGTGCCGACCTTCGGAACCCGGATGCCCTCGACGTCGTCGTCTTCGCGCGGCAGGCCGTCGGCCTCCAGCGTCTCGCCATTCGTGATGGCGGCCGGCGTGAGCTCCGGTCCGCCAACGCTCACCTCGAGCGGGGTGAACGAGTTGGTAAACAGTTGCGGGCGAACGTAATCGATGCTGTGCACCAACGCGGGTGCTTCCTCGCCGTCATCGGTGAGCCCGCGGGGGAAGTAGTCCCGCCACAGGAACTCGGCCTGGAACCGGACGATGTCCTCCAGGCTGCGTCGGAAGTAGCCCAGACCCGCCTGCGCCGGCAGGTTCACGGCGTTCGGCACACCGGCGGCCTGCGCCGCACCGGCGGTGCGCGCCTTCAGCACCAGCCGGTAACCCATGTTCTCCATGAGCTTTTCGGCACGGCTCTCGATGGTCTGCGACGCCATCATCAGGTGGATCCAGTAGGCGCGGCCCTGCCGGCCGATCGAGTCGAGCACGTCGACCGCGGTCGGCATGATGCGGAACCATTCGTAGAACTCGTCGATGACCACCACCAGCATCGGCAGCGGCGCCATGTCCTGGCCGCGCGCCCGCATCCTGAGGCGGACGGAGTTGTACTCCTTGGCGTCGTCGACACCGGCGCTGTCGCAGATCGCCTTGCGCCGGGCGATCTCGCCCCAGAGGGCGTCGAGGAAGCGCTCCATGAGCGCCTGGTCCTCTTCCAGGTCGGTGATGATCCGCGACACGTGCGGCACCCCGGCGAACGGCTTGACCGCCGATCCACCCTTGAGGTCGGCCAGCACGAACTGCAGCTCTTCCGGCGGGTGGCTGAGCATCAGCGACTCGATCACGGTTCGCACCAGGGTCGATTTACCCGAACCGGTCGTACCGGACATGACGCCGTGCGGGCCGTCACCGCCCTCGTCGAGCGACTTCATGTCCAAGAACAGCAGCTCGCCGTTGTCGGAACGAACACCGAACGGTGCCCGCAACCGCGACCGGCCCATCGAGTCGTTGCGGCTGCCCCACAACGACTCGAAGTCGATGCGGCCCGGATCGTCGATTCCGTAGTAGGCCATGATGTCTCGGGCGCCGATGTGGGCGACCCGCTGACCGATCTCTTCGTACGCCTCGGCGAGCCGCCAGCGGGCCAGCGCCTGAGCGAATTCCTCGGCCTCCGCGATGCTGATGTGGTCCGTGAGCGCGAAGAACCACGGCTTCTCGTCGATCACCATCCAGGTGTCGCGGTCGCGGGGCAGCGCCTCGATCACGCCCTTCTCGTCGAACCGCAAGGTGCGCTCGGGGACCGCCGTCCACATCGAGGCGCCGGTCAGGTCGAAGAACGTCACCCCGTCGACGCCCTCGGAGCTGATCACGTACTCCCACTGGGGGTCGACGACATCGGCGACGATCACCGTGTGGGGCGTCGGAGTCTGCGCCGACGAACTCGCGTGCCGCGGCGTGAAAGAGCCACGGCCGGCGAACAATTCGGCCTGCTCGGCGGCGAACTCGCGCACCGAGCTGTAGACCATCCGCGCGTTCCCCGCCGCGTCCTGACGTCGCGGGTCGCCGAAGTGCGGAAGCCACTTCACCCAGTCCCACTCGTCCAGATCCGAGGTGACGACGACCATCTGCACGTGGTCCGGGCCGTGCGAAAACGCCAGCTGGCAGATGATCGCCCGCATCAGTCCCAGGACCTGCTCCCGCTCCCCGTCGAGCGAGTACCAGGGTTCGACGAGCAGCGAGATCATCTTGGGCAGGTTGTAGACGACGCTTTGGTAGCGCCCGAATTCCTGCAGCGCCTTACCCGTCACCGGCTCCAGCTCGATGTCGGTCGGCATGTTCTGGGGCTCACCCCAGGTCACCTCGGGGCGCGTCATGCCGACGCCCACTCGCACCACACCGAAGTTGAGGTCCTTGCCGTCGGGCTTGCGTTCCCACATCCGCGACGACCCCACCGCGGCGGACAGCGTGGTGGGCGCCGGGTGGAACCACCGGTAGTTGGCGTCCATGCTGTCGGCCGACTCGTGGGCGGTCTCGCGCAGCATGTCCAGCATCAGCATGAACTGCGCGCGCATCGCGTCCAGCTTCGGCCGGCTCATCTGCTGCTGACCGCCGAACCGGCCGCCGAACATCATCATCGCGACGCCACCGATCATGAAGATCGGGAAGATGGCGCCGGCGCCGCCGAACACGTGCGAGCCGCTGGCGAAGGTCATGCCGACCATGCCGATCAGCAGGCCGACGACCAGGACGCCGACCACCACCAGCCACCAGGGCTTGCCCTCCGGCGGCGGAATGCTCAGGGGCGTCGGGAGGACGATGTTCTCCGGCTTGATGACCGGAGGCTTCTCCGGTGTCGGCCGAGCAAACCCGCGTTTCACTTAGGTACCGCCAATTCTCCTGGGGACATATCCATCGGTAGGGTGTCGTGCTCCACGAGCGCGTCCGCGCGCGACAGGGTCGGGCCTTGCGGGAGCAACCGCAGCGCCACCCACGGCGCCAGGCTCGGTTTCGTCTTCAGGCCCAACGCCTCGCGCACGTCCCGGGTGTCGTCGACCCCGAACCGGGCGCCCGCGTCACTCAGCCACCACAGCGACTCCGTCGTCTTGGCCCCGGGGTCGTTGCCGGTGACGGCCACGAAGTTCCCGTAGTCGGGACCGAAGAAGACCTGGTCGGCCTCGCGGCCGGTGGTGTCCGCCTTGACCAGCGACACCACCCTGTTCTCGTCCTTGGCCGCGACCGGAATGGTCGCGCCGGACACAACCTGGATGCGGGCCCGGTTCTCCCCGGACGTCTTCTGCCACCACCAGCAGGTCGAGGGGTTCTCGCGGATGTCCGCCACGTTGAGCGGGGCGTCCGGGTAGGAGGACAGGTCGAGCTTGTTGACCACGGGCATCTTGGCCAGGGCCGACGGTTCGACGGTCACCGGCTTGGTGTTGCCGGGCCCGGCGTTCTGCAGGATCTGCGCCACCAACGGGGGCAGCGTCTGCACACCGTCAGCCAGCACCAGCGAATACTGCTGCGGCCCACTGATTTGCGGCGTGACGATCACGGTGCCGATCGGACCGGGCGCATTCGGGAACGACGCGCCGGAGCCCGCGTTCTGCACCTGCGGCACGGTCAGCTCGGGGCCCACCGGCAACGCGTCGAACAGGGCGCGGCTCATGGGCTTCGCCTGGCCCACCTGCTCGGGCGTCAGGCCCAGCGGCAGCAGCACCGAACGGTTCGTCGCGTCGATGCGCGACCGGCGTCCCTCGCGGATCACCCACGCGTCCCCGCCGTAGCTCAGCACCACGGCGTCCGACCCGGTCAGCACGTGCCGGTGGTTGCTGAGGTCGGGGTTTCCGTCGATGACGGTTACCGTCACCCCGGACGGCGCGCTCACCCCGGTCGAGGTGCCGACGGTGTCGCACACCAGCCACGACGACGTGGACGGGCTCGAGGGATGGAAGTTCGACGGCGCGCCCGGGATGCCCACCAGCGGGCCGCGCGGCAGCGTGGCGATCTGGTTGGACTTGACCAGGTGCGGGTTGTCGGGGCGCCCGGTGATCAGCCGCGCCGACGCCAGGTTCAGCGCCGGGTACAGCTTGTCGCCGACGCGGACGTACAGCGCGCCGGAGTCACGGTCGGCGATGATCGGCGAGTCACCGACCTGGCCCGCCGGGCTGAGGAACGAGTAGAGCAGCGCGCCCAGGCAGATCACCAGGGCCGCCGACACCGACGCCACGACGGCCAGGGTCTGGCGCCGTCCCGGCTCGACCTCCATGCGGACGCGCCACCGGGTGAGCGCCATTGCGGTGCGGCGAGCGAGGAACTGGTAGCCGGTCACCTGGGTCCGCGTCGACAACCCGAGGCCATACCCCGACCCGCGTTGCCCGCGACTCTCTTCCGCCACGTTTATTCACCATCCGGTCTGCTAGAACGCCTGGATATTGTCCCTGAACATATCCGCAGCGCGAATTACATCGACAACGGTAAGTCACCCGTAGCGACCTCGCCACGCGACGACGTGCGTTCACATCTACATCACTTTGCGTACATCTATGCGGACGCCCTCGCCTCGCCGCGTGGGCCGACGCAGGCAACGCCCCAAGCGCCGTTGAACTGGCACTTTCAGGTTCCCCCGCCGATCCCGCCCGGACACTCACGTCTCCTCAGGGCATCGTAATGGCGAAAGGCCGGCTCGTCCTGTCGAGCGGGTGCGCTCAGCGAACGGAAGAGCGACGAAACGGGCGACGGCGCGCGCCGCCTCTCCCCGATTGGTCGGCCGTTGAATTCTGGCAGCAAGATGAGCGGTATGAGTGAGCTCGCGCCGTCGCTGGTCGAACTTGCCAGGAGGTACGGCATCGCGACCGAGTACGACGACTGGACCGGGCGGCGGGTGCCGGTCTCGGCAACCACGCTGGTGGCGGTGTTGGCCGCGCTCGGCGTGGCGGCCGGCACGGAGCAGGAGCGCAACATCGCGCTGACCGCGAAGCTCCGGTCGTATTGGGCGCGGCGATTGCCGGCGACCATCGTCGGCCGCACGGGTGAGCCGACGCGGTTCTGGGTGCACGTGACCCACGGCGATCCCGCGGAGGTCTGGTTGCAGCTCGAGGACGGCGCGGTACGCGGCGGGATCCAACAGGTGGACAACTTCACCCCGCCGTTCGATTTGGACGGGCGCTGGGTCGGCGAGGCCAGCTTCATGCTGCCGGCCGATCTGCCCCTCGGTTATCACCGGGTGCACCTGCGTTCCGGTGGCACTGAGACCAGCAGCGCCGTGATCGTGACGCCGGATTGGCTCGGGCTGCCGGAGCGGCTCGGCGCCCGGCGGGGCTGGGGCCTGGCCGCCCAGCTCTACAGCGTGCGCTCCAGACAATCGTGGGGGGTCGGCGACCTGACGGACCTGGCCGACCTAGCCGTCTGGTCGGCGTCGCGGCACGGCGCCGACTACTTGTTGGTCAATCCGCTGCACGCGGCGCAGTTTTGCGGACCGACGGGCCATATGGAGCCCTCGCCCTACCTGCCGACATCGCGGCGCTTCGTCAACCCCATTTACCTTCACGTCGAGGCGATTCCCGAGTTCGCCGAGCTGCCCAAGCGCAGCCGGGTGCGGCGGCTGCGATTCGACGTGCAACAGCGAGCCGCTCGGCTCGACGCCATCGATCGCGACAGCGCTTGGGCCGCGAAGTGCGCGGCGCTCCAGCTCTTGCACCGAGTGCCGCGGTCCGCGGGCCGCGAGTTGTCCTACGAAGCCTTCCGCGCCCGCGAGGGCAGCGCGCTGGACGACTTCGCCACCTGGTGCGCCCTGGCCGAGAAGTACGGCGACGATTGGCATTCGTGGCCGAAGTCGCTACAGCATCCCCGCGCGCCCGGCGTCGACCGATTCGTCGAGAAGCATGCGGAGGCAGTCGATTTCCATCGCTGGCTGCAGTGGCAACTCGACGAGCAACTCGCCTCGGCGCAGTCGCAGGCGATCCGGGCCGGGATGGCGCTGGGCGTGATGCACGACCTCGCCGTCGGCGTGCATCCCAACGGCGCCGACGCGTGGGCCCTGCAGGACGTGTTGGCGCTGGGTGTCACCGCCGGCGCACCGCCGGACGAGTTCAATCAACTCGGCCAGAACTGGTCCCAGCCGCCCTGGCGGCCCGATCGGCTCGATGCCGAGGAGTACCGGCCGTTTCGGGCACTGATAAGGGCGGTGCTGCGGCACGCCGGCGGCGTGCGCATCGACCACATCATCGGGTTGTTCCGCCTGTGGTGGATCCCGGACGGTACCGCGCCCACCGAGGGCACGTACGTGCGTTACGACCACGAAGCGATGATCGGCATCGTCGCCCTGGAGGCATACCGCGCCGGCGCGCTGGTCGTGGGCGAGGATTTGGGCACGGTCGAACCGTGGGTGCGCGACTACCTGCTGTTGCGCGGCTTGCTCGGCACCTCGATCCTGTGGTTCGAATTGGATCGGGACGGAAACGGCGGGCCGCTGCCGGCCGAGCGCTGGCGCGAGTACTGCCTGTCCTCGGTGACCACCCACGATCTGCCGCCGACCGCCGGCTACCTGGCCGGCGACCACGTGCGGCTGCGCGAAGCTCTCGGGTTGCTGACCCGCCCCGCCGAGGACGAGCTCGCCACCGACCGGGCCGAGCTGGCGGCGTGGCTGGCCGAGTTGCGCCGGGTGGGGTTGCTCGACGACGGCGAAGACGACGCGGAGAAAGTCGTCATCGCCCTTTATCGCTACCTGGGCCGGACGCCGTCGCGGCTGGTGGGCGTGGCGCTGGCCGATGCGGTGGGTGACCGCCGGACCCAGAATCAGCCCGGCACCACCGACGAATACCCCAACTGGCGGATTCCGCTGACCGACCCCGCCGGGCGCCCGGTGCTGCTCGAGGACCTGTTCACCGATGCCCGCGCGGCAACCCTGGCCGAGGCCGTGCGCGGTGCGATCGCGCCGGCGGCGGTCGAGAGCGCGCCTGTTAGCTTCTGAGGCCATGAAGGTTTCAGTCGTGGCGCCGGTGGCCGACGGCGTCACCGCGGATCCCGAATGGATGGCGGCCTTCGCCGGCCACCTCGAGCAGTGCGGGTTCGAATCGATCGTTGTGGTCGAGCACACCGTGCTGGTCACCCGCTACGACAGCGTCTACCCATATGACAGTTCGGGACGCGTGGGGCTGGCGGCCGACTGCCCCATCCCCGACCCGCTCGATCTGCTGGCGTTCTTGGCCGGCCGCACCACCACCCTCGGGCTGGCCACCGGCGTCCTGGTGCTGCCCAACCACCATCCGGTGGTCCTCGCCAAGCGCGCCGCAAGCGTGGACGCGTTGTCGGGCGGACGGCTGCGGCTGTGTGTGGGCGTTGGATGGCTCAGGGAGGAGCTGGAGGCGTGCGGCGCGGACTTCGAGAACCGCGGCAGACGCGCCGACGAGCAGTTGGCCGTCTTACGGGCACTGTGGGCCGACGAACCGCAGGGGGCTTCGCACCACGGTGAGTTCTTCAGCTTCGACAACGTCATGTGTTATCCCAAACCCATTGCCGGAGAGCGGCTTCCCGTTCATATCGGCGGGCACAGCCGGGCGGCGGCCCGCCGCGCCGGCCGCTTGGCGGACGGCTTCCAGCCGCTCGGGGTGGCGGGTCCGCAGCTGGCGTCATTGATCGCGCTCATGCGCGACGAGGCGGCGGCGGCGGGCCGTGATCCGGCGGCCCTGGAAGTGTCATTGGGCCACGCGGTCAACAAGATTGACGCCGAACGGGCGGGCAGTCTGGTCGATCAGGGCGCCGACCGGCTCGTGCTGTCGATGCCGTCGACGGTCGACATCGAGCAGGCCAGGGACGTGCTCTCGGCGTGCGCGCAGCGGCTGTCGCTGATCGCGTGATCCCGATGAGCCTGTCAGCCGACGACCGATCAGCACTCAGCGACTTGGTGCACAGATACGCGGCATACGTGGACGGGCGTCGGTTCGATTCCGTCGCAACACTTTTCACTGACACCGCCATGCTGGTGGTGCCCGAACCGCCCACGGCGCTGGAGCCGATCCACTCGCATCGTGGGCGAGGCGCCATCACCGCCGCGGTCGCTACCGTCGCGGCCGTCGCCCGCACCGAGCACGCCATCGTCGGCGAGGTCTACGAGGCCACCGGGCCTGGCACGGCCAGTGGGCGCATTGCGTGCATCGCGCACCACTGGGACCGACGCGGCGACGAATTCGTCGACATCGTCTGGCATTTGCGCTACGACGACGAATACGAGCTGACCGACGGATGGCTGATCGGCCGCCGCGCGTTGACCATCAACGCCCTTGAGACCCGTCCGGCCCGCCGGGTGCGGCCACACGACGCGAATTAGCGAGCTTCCAGAAGACTTTGCGCAAACTCACAGCGACCCCCCATGAACCGAATCTGCGGCGCAAAAGGGCGCATCCTTAAGCAGGTGCGGCTATTGCTTCCGGCAGTGCGGTGGATTTTGCCCGCACCGGGCGCGAGCCGGCGGCCCCGCGCCCGGACGAGGCCGCGAGCCGCGCGCGTCTTCCTGATCGGGTCCAATTTTTACAAGTCGATCCGTGTATTTTCGGCCGCGTGACGAACACCGAACATCGGAACCTGAACGTCAATACCGCCGGAGCCACCGGAGGACGGGAAGCGCCGAACGGCAACGTATCGACACTGGCAGTGGGCACGCCGCTGGACTCGTCCCCGGACTACCGCAACGAGATTCACACCGCCGAAGACATCATCGATGTCGAGACCTACGGCGGCGGTTTCGATCTCACCAGGCGGGCGACCGCACCGAAGCTGCGCATCGGCCGCGACCGGTGGTTCAACCTGCTCTGGCTGATCCCCATCGGCTTTGCCCTGCTGATCGCCGGGGTGGCGGTTGGCAAAGGCCTGCACAACATGCCGGCCGTCCAGTCGTTCATTCAGCGTCACCCCGGGACGGACAGCGCCAATGTCACCCCCGGCCTGCCGGCCTGGATCGGGTGGACGCATTTCTTCAACCTGTTCATGATGATGTTCATCATCAGGACCGGGATCCAGATCCTCTGCGACCATCCCCGGCTCTACTTCAGCCGCAACGCCACCCCGGGTAAGGACGAGTGGCTGCGCGTCGGCCCACCCGTACCGGACGACGAGCTGTGGACCGCCAACGCCGACACCGTCGCTCTGCCACCTCAATTGGGCTTGCCGGGATTCCGGCACTCCATCGGGCTGGCCCGGTGGTGGCACCTGGGCGTGGACGTGCTGTGGCTCGTCAACGGTGCGGTCTTCTACGTCTTGCTCTTCGCCACCGGACAGTGGCGGCACATCGTCCCCACCAGTTGGGACGTCTTCCCCAACGCCGCATCGGTGGCCATCCAGTACCTGTCGCTGGACTGGCCGACCGACAACGGCTGGGTCGCCTACAACGGCCTGCAGTTGTTGTCCTACTTCACCACCGTGTTCATTGCCGCGCCCGCGGCGTTGATCAC
Source organism: Mycobacterium sp. E3251 (assembly GCF_001666835.1). Classification (GTDB taxonomy): domain Bacteria; phylum Actinomycetota; class Actinomycetes; order Mycobacteriales; family Mycobacteriaceae; genus Mycobacterium. The sequence goes on from NZ_LZJF01000067.1 coordinate 14,630, forward strand.
CGGGCTGGGCATGTCGCCCGCGCTGTCGCAGCGCGTGCACTGGCTCAGCAAGCGGCTGAGCATTCAGCACGCGCGGTCACTGCATTTCGTGGTGCTGGTCTACTTCCTGTTCTTCATCCTGGTGCACGTCACGATGGTGTTGACGACCAGCGCGCTGCGCAACCTCAACCACATGTTCGCTTCCCGCGACGACAACAGCTGGGTGGGCTTCGGAATCTTCGCCGCGGCCATGGTGTTCACGGCGATCGCGTGGGTTTGGGCCACGCCCTTCACCATTCGCCATCCGCGGGTGATTCAGCGGGTCGGATACGCGCTCGTCGGCCCGTTCCAGCGGATGCTGGAACAGCTCGACCCCAAGCCCGGCGCCTTCACCGAGAAGGACATCTCGCCGCACCACTGGCGCAACGGCAGGCTGCCGGAGACCGTCGAGTACAAAGAGCTGGAAGCAAACGACTTCCGCGACTGGCGGCTCAAGGTCTACGGTCTGGTCGAGCATCCGATGGAGTTTTCGCTCGAGGACTTGATGGCGCTGCCGTACCACGAGCAGATCAGCCAGCACTTCTGCATCCAAGCCTGGTCGGGTGTCGCCAAATGGGGTGGCGTGCAGATGAAGACGATCATGGACATCGTCAAACCGCTGCCCGAAGCCAAGTGGGCGGTGTTCTATTCGATGGGCCTCGGCGCGACGGGCGGCATCTATTACAACGCCCATCACATCGGCCAGATGGACCACCACATGACGATGCTCGCGTACAAGATGAACGACCAGCCCCTCCCCTACATGCATGGCAGGCCGCTGCGGCTGCGCAACGAACTGCAGCATGGCTTCAAACTCGTCAAGTGGATCAAGGGCATCGAATTCGTCGCCGACTACCGCGACATCGGCAGCGGCTACGGCGGTTACAGCGAGGACCACAAATACTTTGGGCGGCACCAGACGCTGTAGGGCGTAGCGCCGAACCCTCGGCACCGACGCCTCAGGTCGTTTGTCCCGACGGCAATCCGGGTAGCTCCACGGAAGCAGCCGAACGGAAGTGACCAGAGGAGAGACACCCATGCGCCACAGCGCTGTCGACCATGATCGGGAACTCCGCACGGGTAACGCCGAGCCGCCGCATGACTTGGCGCGCACGCCCGGGCTGGTGATCGTCGGGGCCGCCGTGTTGGCGCTCGTGATGTGCGTTGCCACCTTCGCCCTCGGGGACGCCGGCGCGGGTGTCGCCGCCGCGATCGTCGCCATGCTCGCGTTCGGCGCCGGGCTGGCGTGGCTTGGCATGGACCGCAGGCGGATTCGGCAGGCGGAACGAGACTGGCCTATCGGCCACGCGGCGCGGTAGCGCCGCCGGTTCCAACGCCTACTGCAACGAGGCGAGGTTTTTCACCGACTTCTCCACATCGGAGCGCAACACCCGGGCGACCAACCCGCCGATCGGGCCGCTGAGCAACCCGCCCCGGAGGTCGGCGGTGAGGTGGAAATCGGTTCCCGGCTCGCGGTCCGTGACGGTCATCGCCACCCCGAGGCGGATCCCGCCGCGGCCGCGGCCCTGCAGTTCAATCGATTTCGGCTCGTCATACCGGGTGACCGTCCAATGGATGACATTGCGGAAGCCCTTGACCTTCACGCACGACGACACGCACGTGCCCTCCTCGATCTTGTCGGGGACGGGTCCGCGCCATCCGGCGAATATGGTCATCCACTCGTCGAATCGGCTCAGGTCGGACGCCAGCTTCCAGGCGGCCTCCGGGTCGACCTCCGAGGACACCGAAACATCTACTCGTGCCACGCCCTGTCGCTCCTCCCCATGATTGCGGCTAGCGTCGGCTCGGCAGCACAGACGTCCAACGCGCAACGCGCACTGAGTACCCCGGCGGGGCCGGGCTTACGCGTTAGCGGCGCCTTTAGGGCCAGGCTTCCTGTAGTTGCTTCGCCACGTCGATGATTTGCGCGGCCTGCGACTGGGGCGCGTCGATTTCCTCGGCGACGTACTGCGCGACGAACCGGCGGATCTCGCCATCGACGCCGGCGAGGATCCGCAGCACCTCGCCGCGGAAGGACTTCGACGACACGTTGACGGTGATATCGGAGGGCCGCGGTTTCGCGACATCGACGATCAGCAGTAGCGGTTCGGCGGCGCGCGCCGTGGCCCGTAACGCGATGTCCCCGGACACGACGAACCGCTGCTTGTCGAGCCGAAGGTCGAGCAGCAGATCGATCGACAAGGGGATGTGGATGACGAACGTGATGCTGTCGCCCAGGCGGCGGGTGACCTTGGGTTCGTGGATCTTGACGTTGGCGCTGACCTTGGCGATCCCGCCGGGCCCCTGCGCGATGGGCTCCATGGCGAACTCGTTGCCGGCGATGTCGGCAAACGCGGCGGCGACACGCTCCGGGGTGACAGCGACCTCGAAGAATCTGCGTCCGAACTCTTCGTAGGTGACATAATCGTGAGTCTCCATAGGCTTATACCGTCTCATGTCGGCCGCCGGAACCGACGCTGATCTGCTCGCGTCGCAGAAATCCGCGTTCGTCGCACCCTCCCGGGATCACCGGTGATCCCGGGCGGGTGCTGTGAAGCACGCCACAGGCCGGGCGCTTCGATTCGATCCGGCGGGTGGTGGCCTGGGAGGCTTGATCACTTGGGAGGTGTTTTGATGTGCGCCCAGAAAATTCCCGAGCGGCGCTCGGACTTCTCGCCCGCGGGCCTACTCACCTGGCTTGGCGGCGGCCATCGGCTGGAGCTGAGTGAGCGCGACGAGCGGTCCACGCACGCCATCACGGGCGCGGTGGTGTTGTTCGGAGGGCTGCTGGCGTGGCTCGTCGCGGCCCTGGCGGTGAGCGAGTCGGCTCGCTGGCCGCTCTATTCGGTCGCGCCGCTGACGTTGCTCTTCGGTCTGCTGGTCGGCGCGGTCACCCGCGCCATCACGACCGGGACGGGCCGCGGTCGGGCCGGCCTCGCCGCACGCGCGCTGGTCGCGGCCGCCCTCGGGGTCACGGTGGGTGAATTGGCCGCAGTCGTCCTGCTCTCCGGCTCGATCGATCACCGTCTCGACGAGCGCGCCCTGCACAACGCTGGCTCCACGCCGGCGGTCGCGCAGGCGACGGCGTCCCTGCAACAAAGCCGGGACGCACGCACCGCGCTCGACACGGCCGTCGACCGCGCTCACCAGCAGCAGGACCAGGCCCTGGTCATCGCGCGCTGCGAATACCATCCCACCCCCACCTGCCCGCAAACCCGGATCACCGGTGTGCCCGGCGCCGGACCCGAAACGCGCACGGCGAACGAGATCCTCGCGGACGCCCAGCGTGAACTGGACGACGCGCTGGCGGCCCGGGATCGCCAGGCGCCGGGGTTGGACGCCGAGATCTCCCGCGAGGCGCGCGCGGTGGGCGAGGCACGCCACGGCGTCATCGCGGGCGCCGATCGTGGCCTGGGCGCGCGCTGGGTCGCGATGAACGACCTGACCTCCGCCGACCTCGGGGCGCTGACGTTGCGGCTGCTGACCATCGCGTTCTGCGTCCTGGTCTACCTGCTACCGCTGATCCTGGGGCGGTGGCGCGGCGAGACCAGCCACGATCGCCATGCGGCGGCGCGGGCGGAGCGGGAACGCGCGGAACTCGAGGCGGACACGGCGATCGCGATCAAGCGGGCCGAGGTTCGCCGGGAGGCCGAAATCATGTGGGCCGAGCACCAGCTCACCCAGGCCCGGCTTGCCATCGAGGCCCAGACCGAGATCGACCGCGAGCAGCAGCGCCGACGCATCGTGGACGCCTTCGATTCCCCGGTGCTGGCGCCGTCACAACGCACCTTCGAGCCGGCCGACGAAGACATCTACCTGCCAATCGCCGCCGAAGCCGAGGCCGCCACCCGCGCGGCCCTCGCCCCGCCCGTCCCGGCTGAGAGTGCCGGCGTGGAGAACCTGCCGGCGCCCGTCGGACGAGAGTTGGAGCCGCACCAAGAGCGTGGCACCCCGTCGATTCCGTCGATTCCGGACGCCACCAAGGCCGCGGCGCGCTGGATCCGCCCGCTGGTGCCGCCTTTCGTCGCCCGGGTGATCGACACCACGACCGCACCGTTGCGCACCGCGCGGCAGGTGTTCGAGGAGGTCGAGGAGATCACGTTCGCGTTCAGGCGCACCCACAGAGTGACGGTCGACTCCGAAAGCTCCGACCCCGGCGGCGGCGGCAGCCGGCCCGCCGATGCGAACGAATCCCCTTCCGGCACCGCGGGATTCATCGACTCGTCACGTGTTGACCGCGCGCCGGTGACCAGCCGGCAGGGCAGCCGAGGGCGGCACGGCCCGTCGCTGGGCGCATCGGAGCGCGGCACCGACCCGGAATTGACGCAGCGCGAGGGGCCGGCCGAACTGGATTCGCCCTCCGGACCGCGTCAGCTCCCGCCGGCTTGACGATCTGAGCCGTCCCTGGTGCGCTCGTAGTACCGACGGACCCGGGCCCTGTTGCCGCAGTCGGCCGTACTGCACCAGCGGCGGTTCTGCCGGTGGCTGGTGTCGAGGAACAGCCATCCGCACTGGTCGTCGCCACATCGCTTGATGCGCGAGCCCGGGACCTCGGTCAGGAAGGTCACCGCTTCGACCGCGAGCCGGTGCAGTGGGGTTTGCGCCGTCAGCGCGGACTCCTCCCAGTTCGCGGCATCCTGACCGACGACCAGGCGGCTGGCCCGCAGCGCGGATCGGTAGGCGTCGGCGACTTTCCCGGAATCTCCGGCCGAAGCGCACCCCGTCCAGATGCGGTGCAGGGCCTCCCTGAGCAGCTTCGTCCGATGCAGCGCTCCGGTGGCGGCAACGCGGTCCAAGACGACGTCCGCGGCGAGGGTGCGCGCCTCGCGAAGCGACAACACCCCTGCGTGATGCGCCCAAGCCACCAGGTCCGGATAGTCCGATAAATAGTCCGCACGGCGCTGTGGGTCACCTCGCCATGCCACCGTGTTGACCAAATCGACTGCGGGATGGCCTCCGCGCAGATCGAGATTGGCCGCTTCCGACCGCGCCATCAGGAACATGCTAATGGGTAAAGAATGATTTAACCATTAGCACGACGGGTATCCGCCCGACCATGAGCCGGATTCCCGCACACTCACTGGACCGGGCCGGGTTGGCAATCGGCGCCTTGTCCGTGTCGGCGTCAGCGGTGCTGCTCAAGCTGGCCGCCGCTACGCCGGCCACCGCCACGGCCGCGCGCTGTCTGATCGCGTTGCCCGTGGTCGTGATCCTTGCGATCCCCGAATGGCAACACCGCGGTGGCTTGCCACGGCGCGGGCTGCTGTCGGCGATCGTGTGTGGCGTGTTGTTCGCCGGCGACATGTTGCTGTGGACGCAGGCCATCCCGGAAGTCGGCGCCGGCTTGTCCACGGTCATCGTCAATGCCCAAGTCGCTATTGTCCCGGTGCTCAGCTGGCTGGCCGATCGGGAGCGGATTTCGCGCCGATTCCTGCTGACGCTGCCCGCCCTGCTGGTTGGCGTGCTGCTCGCCGGTGGCGTACTCGAGCAAGGACTTTCGGGCTCCGATCCGACCCGCGGAACGGTGCACGCTGTGGGCGCAGCGGTCTGCTACTCCGGTTTCCTGTTCCTGCTGCGGCGCGGCGGGCAAGCCGGCAGGCCCATTCAGACTTATGGCGTCGTGCTCGCGACGTCCGGGATCGTGGCGGTGGCCGTCGGCCCGTGGTGGCATGGTCTGGACATCTGGCCGGGCTGGCGCGCCCTCGCGTGGTTGACACTGGTTGCCATCACCGGGCAATTGTTCGGCTGGCTGCTTGTCGCGTTCTGCTCGGGCCGGCTACCCAGCACGGTGAGCTCCGCCCTCCTGTTGCTCACCCCGGTGGGCGCTGTCGCGCTCGGCGCGGTCGCGCTCGGCGAGCGCCCGTCTCCCCTTCAGCTTGCCGGTTGCGCACTCGTGCTGCTGGCGGGATATCTCGGAAGCACACGAATTGCCATGCCGGCCAACGCATCACAGGACGTGGATGCGCCCGATCGTTCCGCGGTTCGCGCAGTGCGTCCGCCGTCGGGCGCCCAGCGCTAGGATCCGCCTATTCGTCGCCGAAGGCGGCATAGAGTTCCGGCAGGAAGGCCGCCAGGTGATTCATCTCCTGGGCGCAGTGGACCATCAGATTGCGAGCGCCGGCTTCCGCGTTACCGAGCACCCGCGAGGCGATCGGGCGCACCGCGCGTGATGCGACACCGGGGACGTTGCGCACTTCGATGTGCCGTCCGCCCATCCAGAATCGTGACCGCATCTCGGCCCCGTTCGGCGTCGACCGGACGTGGTGAATGAACCATCCGACGTCCACCGGGGCCTCGCTGGATCCCAAGCGGGCGCAGATCGCCACCGCACCGGCGCCGTCGGGCGGGCAGCCCATCGCCGCCGGATCGACGAATTGGATTGCGCCGTTGAGCATTGTCGAGCCGATGTACTCGCTGATCAGTGACCAGCGGCCGACGTAGCGTTCGGCGCCCCGGCGGCCGTCGTCTTCAACGCCCGAGCCGTCTTTCCAGGCGGCGTGCAGATGGGCCCGGGGATGCCACAGCTTGTAACGGCGGGTGTCGCAGCCGTGCCAGCCGAACCACCACGACCACATCTGCGGCGTGACGCCCGGCATGTCGGTGCGGACCGACACCTGGTAGCCACCGTCGTCGAGGACCCCATAACCGTTCTCGGTCCGCTGGTATCCGTCGTCGGCGACGCGCGCGGCCTCGTCGAACGACGACAGCGCCATGGCGCCTTGTGGGCCGTGTTCGAGTGCCTCGACGACATGGCGTGGCAGCGGGGCCATCTCGGGCGTGAAGAACTTGCCGAACGGGGTCTTCGCGTCGTCACCGCGATACCCCAGATACAGGTCGCCGGCCATCAGAGCCGCCCCATCCAGCTGTTGAACACTCCGTCGGGGTCGTACTCGGCGCGCACGCGGTCGAGTTTGGCCATCGCGGCGTCGCTGGCGAACCGCGCCGGACGCTGGCCGAGGTTCTCGTCGGCGAGCTGAATCCCGATGGCGAATTCGGACATCGCGGCCATGTTGGACCGCGCCCAGTCGGCGTACTTCGCCTCGTCGGCCGGGTCCTTCCACGAACCGTAGAGGGCCAGGTAGATGTCGCCCTCGATGCTGTAGGCCATGTCCTGGCGGGGAGGGCACGGGCCCCAGTTCAGCCACAGGAAATGCGCCGGGTGCGGGGGCATGGTGTCCAGGATCGTCCGGATGCCCGGAAGCAGGTCCTCGGCCGGCGCCGACGTCCACATGTTGTCGACCGCGTAGTAATGATCGGACAGATAGTGGCTCATCGCGACGTCGTACCAGGTCGCCAGATCGGTTGGCATATAAGGGATTTTGACCAGCGCCTGATCGGCGACCGGGCAGGTGCCGAACAGGGCGAGCGCCTTTTCCGCCTCCGCATCGGAGTCCGCGAAGGCGGGTGACGCCAGCGAGATGACCGGGGTGTCGATGCCCATGTTCGGTTCGCCGCGGGATGCCACGGCCTGCAGCTCGACTCGGGGGTCCACTTCGGCACTGACCGCGCGGGTCCACGTGAAGACCTCGTCGGCGAGCTCGAACGGATAGACATAGACGCTGGTGCCGCAGGCGGCGGGGCGCGGATAAAGCTTCAGATAGAACGACGTGACCACGGCGAAGAATCCGGGTCCGGCACCACGGGCAGCCCAGTAGAGATCGGCGTTGTTGCTGGCGTCGCAGTGAATCCGTTCGCCTTCGGCGGTGACGACATCGAGGCCCACGACACTCTCGCAGGCCGGGCCCCAAATGCGGCTGTTCCAGCCGTATCCGCCCTGCAAGAGGTAGCCACCGAGGCAGACCCCTTTGCAGTGACCCCCGGGAAAGAACAGGCCCTGCGCCTCGAGGTCGGCCATGAGCAGGCTGCCGCCCTTGCCCGGACCCACTCGGGCGAGCCCCTTTTCGGCGTCGATGGAAACGTGGTCGAGACGGCTGACGTCGAGCAGCACGGAGCCGTCGCGCAGGTGGCTGGCCGCGAAGCTGTGGCCGCCCGAGACGATGCTGACCTTCAGCCCGTGGGCCTTCGCATGGCGGATACCGGCGACGATGTCGTCGGTGTCAACGGCCTGCACGATCACTTCGGGGTAGCGTTCGGGCACCCGCTGGTGCCAGACGGTGCCACGACGGGCCGCCTCGTAGCCGTCGTCGCCGCGGAAATAGTGCCGCCCGGCCGGTAGCCCGCTCATCTGGAATCTCCTCTGATTCGCATTACGGATCTTTACGATTCGCGATGCGGAACACTATAGTAGACGAATGCCGTCCTCGGGGGAAAACTTTGCAGCGGGACGCGACGAGGGGATCCAGGTATTGCGGCGCGCCGCCGCCGCGCTGGACGAGATCGCCGCCGAGCCAGGACGGTTGCGTCTGGTCGACCTCGGTGAGCGACTCGGGCTGGCCAAGTCGACGGTCCGTCGGCTGCTGGTGGGCCTGGTCGAGGTCGGACTCGCCAGTGTCGATCCACAGGGCCGTTTCTCCCTCGGCGACCGATTGCTGGCGTTCGGCAATTCCGACGGCGCGCACATCGCGGCGGTGTTCCGGCCAACGATCGAACGGGTAGCGCGCGCGACCGACGGCGAGACGGTCGACCTCTCGGTATTGCGTGGCCGGCGAATGTGGTTCGTCGACCAGATCGAATCGTCGCATCGGCTTCGCGCCGTGTCGGCTGTCGGCGTCCGGTTCCCCCTGGAGTCGACCGCCAACGGCAAAGCGGCCCTGGCGGCGCTCGACGGCGCCGACGCCGAGGCGGTGATCTCTCGCTTGGATCCCGGGTCCGCCGACCGACTCCGCGCCGAGGTGGCCGAGATCCGGCGCACCGGAATCGCTTTCGATCGAGACGAACACACACCGGGAATTTCGGCGGCCGCGATCGCACGACGCGCGTTGGGCGACAATCTGGTTGCTATCTCGGTGCCGGCACCTACGGAGCGCTTCCGGGAAAAGGAACAGCGCATCGTGGCGGCATTGCGCGCGGCCGGCGAATCGGCGGCCTGGCCGCGCTAGGGTCGGCCGAGCACGGTGACGCCGACTGGAGTTGGAGACGGCCGGGTTACCCCTCGAAAGCTCGGCCGTCCCAACGTCTTGATGCCCGCTCAGCAGGGCAATGCGGCGGAGGAGAACAGCGTTCCCCACTCGTGCCGGGCCGCCGATTGCGCGTCGGTGAAGCTCGGTGTCTTTTCGCCGTCGCCGGCCAGGTGTACCAGCGCCCACGCCATCGCGAATACCGGCACCTTGTGCCGCAATGCCGCGCTGTGCAATTCGTCCAAGGCAGCTTCCGACGGGCATCGGCGAAGGCCGATGAGAATGCCGCGCGCGGTGTCGAGGATGCGACCAGAGTGTGGGCCGCACGAGGTCTGGGCGGGAACCCAGTTCGTCGTCATGTTGTGGATACCTCCTGCGGCGCCGTCACGAATCCGCTACTCGCAAAGCGGACGAGGAATTCCTGCGCAACGCATCATCGCGGCCGCAAACCTCAAAGGCGCCCTGTGCCATGATTTGTCGATATTTCGCGTTGTGCCAGACAACCGCCGAGATCGATACCTGCCTGTGACCGTTCCGGGATCGGTTGCTAATCAACCAATCCGGTGAAGTGCCTGCCCGGTGCCGTAATCCATGAACTTCGGATCAGGTTGCCAAAGACAATAATTCGTCGAAGCCGGCGACCATAGCGTCATGGAAGACGTCGTAGTCGGGTATCGCGGTGGTATCGACGTTCAACCCGAGACCACACGTGTCGACATAGGTGAGAAGCGTGACGTTGACCGCCGCACCGATGGTGGGCCCGAACGCGTACTGCGCCCGCACCGCAGCGCCGCCGAGGTAGACGGGCACCGGAACGCCCGGCACATCGCTGGCCACGAAATCGACATGGCGCAGCACCGAACCGATGTACCACCGGGGCACCAGGTTGAGCACCCCGGCGATCAATTGCGTGTAGGGCAGCGATCTTTCGTTCCGTACCGCCGCGGTGCGCTGCCGTATCGCCGCGATGCGCCTCGCCGGATCCGCCTCGCCGACGGGCACGTCGAAGCGCATCAGCGTGATCCGGTTCCCGCCAATGCCATCGGCTTCGGTCCGCAGACTGATCGGCATGGTGATGTGCAAGTCGTTCACCGCCACGCCGTGCTTCTCGTGGTAGAGGCGAAGCCCGCCCGCCACCCCGGCGACGAACGCGTCGTTCAGCGCCCCACCGCAACGGTGCGCCGCTTCCCGAAGCGGACGCGTCGGCACCTGATGCACCCCGAGACGCCGGATCAGGCCACGGTCCGTCGCAAGCGGTGACCCGGTTCGGCTGATCGGCCGGACGGTTCGGTAGACCGATGCCGCGGTGGTCGCCGCGGACCGGATGGTGGCGACGGGGCGCCGGACGCCGTCGTACATCAAACGTGGCACCAGGGAAACTGCCCCCGTCAGGGCGCTGTTGAGCAAGCCGGTGTCGTACCGCACGGCGTCGCGGTAGGGCCCGAGCAGCGCTGGGCCCACGACCTGCGGCTCGGGCGGCATGGGTTCCACGGGATACGGGTCTTCCGAGAGGTCGAACAGGTGCATCGCGATCTGGACCCCGCCGACCCCGTCGGTGAGCGCGTGGTGAAACTTGCAGATCACGGCCGCGCCGCCGTTTTCCAGACCCTCGACGAACGTCGTTTCCCACAGCGCGCGGGCCCGATCGAAGTCCTGCATCTCGGCCAATCGGGCCATCTCGAGCACGTCGTCGAGCGTTCCGGGGGCGGAGACCGTTGCTCGCCGCAGGTGGTAATCGAGGTCGAAGTCCCGGTAATACTCCCATCGCGGCGGGACCGGCGGAGGCGACTGCACCACCCGCTGCCGGAACATGGGCAACGTGCGGCTGATCAGGTCGAACCGCTTCCGCACCTCCCCCCAGTCCGGGGTCCGGTCCAGAAGTACGACGCTGACCACCGTCGATCGCAGCCGTGGGTCAGTCTCCATCGCCCAGGTGAACGCGTCGGTGGCGCGCATGAATGCAGTCATGTCGGTGCTCCTTGCACCGAACGTACGACTGCGGGCGCCCTAGGTCACCGGGTTATCGGCAGCCGATGACTTTGGTCCCCACAGTTAGCGCCTTTCGTCGACTGCCCGGCGCCCTACAGAATCGCCTTCCGATCCTTCGCCCTGGCGATGTCGTCCCAATCGACGTCGAGCTCGAGCAGGATCTCTTCCGTGTGCTGGCCGTGTTCGGGCGCACGCGCGGGCGCCGGCGGAGTCTCGTCGAACTGGACGGGCGCGGCGACAATGCGGTACTTCTCGCCGTGGTCGTCGACGTTGGTCACCACGTACCCGTTCGGTTCGACCTGCGGATCGTTGAGCGTTTCCCGCGGCGTCGCCAGGGCGCCCCACACGCCCGGCTCCTCCTCGAGCGCCTTCTGCCAGTGGGCGAGATCGTGGCGGGCGAACGCGTTGGTCAGGATCTCCGTGGCCTCCGCGGCGTTGGCGATCAGGTTGCTCGACGGCACGAATCGCTGATCGGTGGCCAGCTCGGCCAGGCCGACTCGCTCACAGAACCCTGCCCAGAACTTGTCCGGCTGCAAGAACACCAACTGGATCCACCTGCCGTCGCGGGTCTTGTACCTGTTCACCAGCGGGTTGATGGCCAGCCCCGGCGGTGCGCCCGGGATCCCGTCGATGTCGAAGAAATCGGCCGCCGAGATGGACGGCGCTATCGCCCACATCGCCTGCGCCAGCAGCGAGGAGTCGACGATCGTCGGTTCGCCGGTGCGTTCGCGGTGGAACAGCGCGGCGCAAACGCCACCGGCGAGCGTCGCCCCACCTTGAAGATCACCGAACCCCGGACCCTGCACCGCGGGCGTGTCCGTGCCGAACGGCGTGAGCGTGTACGCGACCCCGCCGCGCGCCAGGTAGGTGGCCGCGTCGAACCCGCCACGGTCGCGGTCCGGCCCCCGCACCCCCAGACCGGTGCCTCGCGCGATGATGATCTTCGGGTTGAACGAGCGGATGTCGTCCACGGTCAGCCGGGCCCGCTCGAGCGCACCCGGCAGCCAATTGGTAAGGAACACATCGGCACTGGCCAACAGGCGGCCGAACAGCTCGCGACCCGTGTCGGATTTGATGTCGATGGCGATGCTGCGCTTACCGCGGTTGCCCAGCTCGAGGATGAAGTCGGCGTCCGGGCGCGCCGCCTGCCGGGTGAAGCCGCCGACGACCAGCGCGCGCCCGGGGTCACCCGAGGCGACACCCTCGACCTTGATCACGTCGGCGCCCCAGTCCGACAGGGCCGCACCGGCCGATGGCACGTAGGTCCACGATGCCAATTCGACCACCCGCACCCCGTGCAGGACACCACCGCGCACGCCAGACATCGCCAACTCCCTCGGTCGACCCGTTCATTCCTTGCTATTTTAGATATTCTAGCTAGTCTAGGGCGTAGTGGTAGCCCAACCGCAGGTCAGAGCAGTTTTTCGTGGAAGAGATGCGATGGATCCGACCGTTGGCACGATTCCGACGCCCCCCGCATATCCCCGCGAAAACGTGCGGCCGACGGAGTCGTTGCGGCCGCACCGGCGGCGACGCAAACCAATGCCGTTGGGCCCCAACGAGAGTTGCGATGCAGATACACGGACGAAGGACGGGCGATGGGCAGGGTAACCGGCAAGGTGGCCGTGATCAGTGGCGCCGCGCGAGGCCAAGGCCGTTCGCACGCGCGGATGCTGGCTGCCGAAGGCGCGGACATCATTGCGGTGGACCTGTGCGCCGACATCGAGACCAACGAGTATCCCCTGGCCCGGCGGGAAGACCTCGACGAGACGGCCCGGCTGGTCGAGAAGGAGGGCCAGCGCGCGTTCACCGCGGTCGCGGACGTTCGCGACCGGGTGGCCCTGTCCACCGCGATCGATGAGGGCGTCGCCGAGTTGGGGCATCTCGACGTCGTCGTCGCCAACGCGGGCATCTGCCCGCTCACCGCGGGCCTGCCGCCGCAGGCCTTCGCCGACGCCGTGGACGTGGACCTGGTCGGAGTGCTGAACCTGGTGCACGCGAGCCTCAAACATCTGCAGGCCGGCGCGTCGATCATCGTGATCGGTTCCAATGCGGCGTTCATGTCGTCGATGAACACCACCGGCATCGACGGGGGCCCCGGCGGCGCGGGGTATGCCTTCGCGAAATTGGCTGCCGCGCACTACGTCAACGACTTCGCCCTGGCGCTCGCCCGATTCTCCATCCGGATGAACGCGGTGCACCCCACCAATGTCAACACCGACATGCTGCACAGCCCTCCCATGTATCGGGCCTTCCGGCCGGACCTGAAGGATCCGACGCGCGAGGACGCCGAACCGGTTTTCCCGCTCGTGCAGGCGATGCCGATCCCCTACGTCGAGCCCGAGGACATCAGCGAGGCAGTGTTGTTCCTGGCCTCCGACGCGGCGCGCTACATCACCGGGCAGCAGCTCCGTGTCGACGGCGGCGGCTTCCTCAAGGTCAAGCCGTGGTCGGGTGCGTGACATCGATGACCGACTCCCCCGACGTCGAGCGCCGGCTGTACGAGCTGATGGTGCTGATGAAGGCGGCCGATGACCGGCTGTTCAAAGGCATCGGCACGGGCGAGTTCATGTGCGTCTACTGGCCCTCGCGCGGCCAGGAGGCCATTGCCGCCGCGATGGGCGTGGCGCTGCGCCCCGACGATCAGCTGGTGACCACCTACCGCGGCCTGCACGACCTCATCGGCAAGGGCGTCCCGCTCGAGGAGATCTACGGCGAGATGATGGGCCGCACCGTCGGCGCCAGCCGGGGCAAGGGCGGCACCATGCACATCGCCAATCCCGTTATGGGCGTGATGCTTTCGACCGGGATCGTCGGGGCCGGGCCACCGGTGGCGGTGGGACTGGCGATGGCGGCCAAACGCAAGGGCTCCGATCGCGTCACGGTGGTCAGCTTCGGTGACGGCGCCACCAACACCGGGTCGTTCCACGAGGCGGCGAACATGGCGGCGCTGTGGGACCTGCCGATGGTCTTCGTCTGCCAGAACAACCAGTACGCGGAGATGACGCCCACGGCCGACACCATGAAGCTCGAACGCGTCGCCGACCGGGCGGCCGGCTATGGCATGCCCGGGGTGCGGGTCGACGGAAACGACCCGCTGGCGGTCAAATCCGCACTCGAGGACGCGCTGCGGCGGGCCCGCGCCGGTGACGGCCCCAGCTTCATCGAATGCGTCACGTTCCGCTTTAGAGGCCATTACTTCGGCGACCGGATGCCCTACATTCCCAAGGATCAACTTGCCGCCGCGATGGAAGCCGACCCGGTCCCCCGGTTCCGCAGCCACCTCGCCGCCACCGGCATCTGCGCTTCCGACGAACTCGACCGCATCGACGGCGAGGCGCTGGCGGCGGTGGAAGCGGCGCTGCAAACCGTGATGGGCGCCGATTCCCCGTCCATCGACGAGCTGGACCGGGATGTGTACGCGACCCCGATCGGGTTCCCGGTATGAACACGCAGGAGCGGGAGATGACGATGCGCGAGGCGCTCAACCTCGCGCTGGATCAAGCGCTTGCCGCCGACGACCGGGTGTTCCTGCTCGGTGAGGACATCGCCGATCCGGGTGCGTCCGGACCGACCGCGGGCCTGTCGACGAAGTACGGTCACGACCGTGTCCTGGACACACCGATCTCCGAGGCGGCGATCGTCGGCGCGGCCATCGGCGCCGCCATCGACGGGCTGCTGCCGGTGGCCGAGATCATGATCATGGACTTCATCGGCATCGCGGCCGACCAGCTGATCAACAACGCGGCCAAGCTGAGGTTCATGACCGCCGGACGCACAACGGCACCGATCACCATCCGCACCCAGGTCTACGCCGGGCTGGCCACCGGTGCCACGCATTCGCAAAGCCTCGAGGCATGGTTCATGCACATCCCGGGCATGAAGGTGATCGTGCCGTCCACACCCCGCGACGGGAAGGGCCTCCTGACATCGGCGATTTTCGACGAGGATCCCTGCCTGTTCGTCGAAACCATTCGGCTGCAAGGCAAGAAAGGTCCCGTCCCCGTCGATCCCGCGTTCTCGATCCCGCTGGGCCGAGCCGACATCAAGCGGCCGGGCACCGACGTGAGCCTGATCGCCTACGGACGGTGCGTGCACGACGCCCTCACCGCCGCGGACACGCTGGACGAACAGGGCGTGAGCGCCGAGGTCGTCGATCTGCGCACCCTGGTGCCGCTCGACGTCGAGACCATCGTCGACTCCGCCCGCCGTACCCGCCGTGCCGTCATCATCCATGACGCGGTCCAATTCGCCGGCCCCGGAGCCGAACTCGCCGCGATCCTGCACTCGGAGCTGTTCTCCGAGCTGGCCGCGCCCGTCGAACGAGTGGCCGCCCGATTCGTCCCCAACCCGGCCGCGGCGGCGCTCGAGGCGCAGGTATACCCCTCGCCGGCACGAATCGTCGCGGCGGCGCTGAAGACCTTCGGGAGGACGCTGGCGGAGGCGAAAGCGCGTGGCTGACTTCATCATTCGCATTCCGCGCGTCTCGGTGGCCGTGTCGGAGGCCGAGCTCACCGGGCTCCTCGTCGACGCCGGCCAGCACGTGGACGCGGGCACACCCCTCTACGTGATCGCCACCGAGAAGGTGGAACAGGAGATCGAAGCGGGGGCCTCGGGCACCGTGCAATGGACGGGCCGGGTCGGGACCACCTACGACATCGGCGCCGAAATCGGCGTCATCACTTCTTGAACCAACGAAAGGTGAAACGCATGGATCTCAACGAGACTCGCGAGAGAATCATCTACCAAAAAGAGGGGCCCATCGCCCGCGTCACGCTCAACTGGCCGGAGAAGGCGAATGCCCAGGACCAGAAGCTGGCCGAAGAGGTCGACGCCGCCCTGCTGGACGCCGACCGCGACTACGACATCAAGGTGCTCGTCCTCAAGGCCAACGGCAAGGGCTTCTGCTCGGGACACGCCATCGGTAACAACGCCGTCGACTACCCGTCGTTCGTGGAGAACGCCATGGTGACGGGCCACCCGTGGAAGGCGCAATCCGATCTGTTCGTCAAGCCAACCCTGAACCTGTGGGAGTTCTCCAAGCCAACGATCGCTCAGGTGCACGGCTACTGCGTCGGTGGCGGCACGCACATGGGCCTGACCACCGACATCGTCATCGCCGCCGAGGATGCCTACTTCTCGTATCCGCCGCTGCAGGGTTTCGGCATGCCTTCCGGCGAATGTTCCATTGAGCCTTGGGTTTTCATGAACTGGCGGCGGGCCGCCTACTACCTGTTCACCGCGGAGGTGATCGACGCCAAAAAGGCGCTGGAGGTTGGCCTCGTCAACGAAGTGGTCCCGCGCGACCAGCTCGACGATCGTGTCGAGGCGATCGCCCGGCATATCGCCCAGGCGCCGTTGACGACGCTGATGCTCACCAAGGCCAATCTGAAGCGGGCCTGGGAGCTGATGGGCATGCGGGTGCACTGGCAGAGCTCGAACGACCTCGTCGCCCTGGCTTCCATTAGCAAGGACGTCCAGGAGCTGATCCAGACGGTGTTCAGGGACAAGGTGCTGCCGTCCGAGCACGCACGGCGCCAGGCCGCGGCGGCCGCAACGACCGATGGCGCGTCACCTTCATAGGCGCCGCCAGTGAACCTCGCCGATCACGCCAAGAGGGCCGGACAGGCGCCGGCCCTCATCGTCGCGGACGGTGGCACGATCTCGCACTCCGAGCTGTACGCCCGCAGCCGGCGCGTCGCGGCGGTGTTGCACGAGGCTGGACTGCGCCCCGGCGACGGCGTGGCCCTGATCTCGCCGAACCGGCCTGAGTTCCTCGAAATCACCTGGGCCTGTCAGCTTTCCGGCCTGTATTACACCGCGGTCAACACCCACTTCACCGCGGACGAGGTCGCCTACGTCATCGGGGACTCCGATGCGCGGGCGGTCTTCGTCGACGCGACCATGCCCGAGCTTGCCGCCCACGTCCGCGCGGCCAACCCTGCCGTCACCATTCGCCTCGCGGTGGGGGGAGCCCTGCCCGGCTGGCGGGATTACGAGGAGGCGCTCGCGACGGCCGGTGCCGCGCCGCCCGCGTCGGACGGGTCGGAAATGCTGTACTCGTCGGGCACCACGGGTCGGCCCAAGGCGGTCCGCCGGCCCCTTCCGACCGACGGCAACGGCTCCTGGGCTCAGGCGGTGCTGGAGCTAGCGCTGACTCACAAGTACGGAATGAGCATGTCCAGCGTGTACCTCTCCCCCGCACCGCTGTACCACGCCGCCGGAGTGAACTACACCATGGCGGTCAACCGCGTCGGCGCCGCGGCGATTCTCATGCGCAAGTTCGACGCCGAGACCGTCTTGCGATTGATCGAGACCCACCGCGTGACGCACGCCCAGTTCGTGCCCACCATGTTCGTGCGGATGCTCAAGCTGCCCAGGGCGGTTCGGGAAAAGTATGACGTGTCGAGCCTGCGATGTGTGATCCACGCGGCCGCGCCCTGCCCGGTCGACGTCAAGCACCACATGATGAAGTGGTTCGGGCCGATCATCCACGAATACTACGGCGGCACCGAGGGATTCGCGGGGACGACCATCGGTCCCGAGGAATGGCTGGCCCACCCCGGTTCGGTGGGCAGACCGATGACACCGGTGCACGTGATCGGAGAAGACGGCGCCGAGTTGCCCGCCAGGCACGCCGGTGAGCTCTTCTTCGAAGGCGGACCCGACTTCGAATACTTCAAGGACCCCGCCAAGACCGCCTCGGTGTACAACGACCGCGGCTGGCGCACCCTGGGCGACATGGGGTACGTCGACGACGACGGCTACCTCTATCTCACCGACCGGTCCACGTTCATGATCGTTTCCGGCGGGGTGAACATCTACCCCCAGGAGGTCGAGAACCTGCTGATCATGCATCCCAAGCTCGTTGACGCGGCCGTCTTCGGCGTCCCGAACGACGAGTTCGGCGAGGAGGTCAAGGCCGTCGTACAGCCGGTCGACGGCGTCCGTCCAGGGCCCGACCTCGAGGCGGAGCTCATCGAGTACTGCCGAGCGCACCTGGCCGGCTACAAGTGCCCGCGCACCGTCGAATTCGTTCCGGAATTGCCACGGGACCCGAACGGAAAGCTGTACAAGAGACGCATTCGCGAGCGTTACTGGCAGGGGCGGACAACGCGAATCGTGTAACCGAAGAGGGATGGCGAGATGGCTTCCAAGACAGACTCAGCGACAAGCCCGGTGGGCACGGACAGGACCTGGACACCGCTGCCGGTGCCGTGGGCGGTCCAGACCGTCGATCGCATTCCCAAGCAGCGCTACTACGACGCCGAGTTCTTCGCGCTGGAAGCGGCGGCCTTCTGGCCGCGCGTCTGGCAGATGGCATGCCGGCTCGAGGAGATTCCCAAACCCGGCGACTTCGTCGAATACGAGATCCTCGACCAGTCGATCATCGTGGTGCGTGTCGACGCGGACACGGTGCGGGCCTACCACAACGCGTGCCGCCATCGCGGGGTGAAACTCGTGGAAGGCGGGGGTTCCCGGCGAACTTTCGTTTGCCCCTTCCACGGCTGGTGCTGGGGCCTCGACGGGCGCAGCACATTCGTGTTGCGGCCCGAGGCGTTCGCCGACGAAAACATGAATCCGCAAGACCTGCAGCTGGTTTCGGTGCGATGTGAGACCTGGGGCGGGTGCGCGTGGATCAACCTCGACGACGGGGCCCCCGCGCTGCGTGACTGCCTGGAGCCCTTCGCGTCGACCTACGACGCCTGGCAGGTGGAATCGCTGCGGGTCGAGTGGTGGCAGTCCTGCCGGCTGCCGGTGAACTGGAAGCTGGCGGCGGCGGCGTTCATGGAGGGCTACCACGTCCCCCAGACCCATCCGCAGCTGCTGCCCTCCGCGCAGAACGGCGGCCCCGTCAAATCGGTGCACCCCGTCGTCGCGAGCAGCCTGTACTTCATGCGTACCCTCGGCACCGGCATGGGCGGCATGACGCACGACAACGACATCCGAATCGCCGAGGGACTGCAGAACATTGAGCTCCCCGCCGATCCCGCCGCGGCGATGAATGCCTGGCGCGGCGCCCTCAACGACGCCGTCGTCAGCTGGCACCGGGCCCGGGGCAGCACCATGCCCGACCTCAACGAGCTGGTCCGCCGCGGGATCACCGACGCGATCGGGTTCTGCTTCCCGCACTACTTCATCCTGCCCACCTACAGCAGCGCGTCGTCCTACCGCATCCGCCCGCTGGGCCCCGAGGACACCCTGTTCGAGATCTGGTCCCTCACCCGGTTCCCCGACGATGTTTCCGCGGGCAGGCCCCAGCCCCCGGAGCCGATGGCGCCCGACGACCCGCGCTGGCCACCGATCCCAGCGCAAGACTTCTCCAATCTGCCGAGGCAGCAGAAAGGGTTGCACTCCAAGGGCTTCGAGTACATGCGCCTGTCGGACCAGATCGAGGGCCTGATCTCCAACTTCGAACGCGTCGTCGACGGCTTTCTCGCCGGCCTGCCGCACGAGGCGTTGGTTCCCGCGATCCAGAAGACCAACACCACCATCGACGTACCGGTCGCCGACCTGGCCTTGCGCGCGGAGGCACGATGACCACCCGGTGGGACCGCTCCGTGGATCTGCTCATTGCGGGCAGCGGCGGGGGCGGCATGGTCGCGGCGCTGGCGGCGCTCGACTCCGGCATCGAGCCGCTGGTGATCGAAAAGCAGGCCCTGGTCGGCGGTTCCACCGGCCTCTCGGGCGGCATGGTGTGGCTGCCGAACAACCCGCTCATGCGCGCCGCGGGCATCCCGGACTCGCACGAGGACGGTCTGGCCTATTTCGACGACGTCGTCGGTGACATCGGTCCGGCCTCCTCGCCGGCGCGCCGCGAGATGTTCCTCAGCGCGGGCTACGAAATGATCGACTTCCTCACCCGCAAGGGTGTTCGGTTCGTGCGGTGCCCCGGCTGGAGCGATTATTACCCGAACCACAAGGGGGGCAACGAAGCCGGTCGTGCTATCGAGTGCGTCCCGTACGATGCCGCCGCTCTGGGGACCTGGCGGGACAGGGTCCAGCCTTCGATGGCCAAGGCGTATGGCGGGTTCGTGCTCAAGACCAACGAGCTGCGTTCGGTGCAGTACTTCAATCGGTCGCCGCGAGCCTTCGCGGTGGCGATGCGAGTGTTCGCGCGCACCAGGGCCGCCCGGCTGCGCCGTCGGGAGATCCTCACCAACGGAGCGTCGCTCATCGGTCAGATGCTCAAGGTGCTGATCGATCTGCGCGGCGAGCCGCCGATCTGGACGGGCGCGGCGATGGATGACCTGATCGTCGAGGATGGCCGGGTCGTAGGCGCGCGCGTCTCACGGCACGGCGAGGCGCTGAACATCGAGGCGCGGAAGGGCGTCCTGCTGGCCGCGGGCGGGTTCAGCCGCAACGCGGACATGCGCCGCCGCTACAGCGGGGACCAGCCGAACGAGGGGCTCTGGTCGATCGCGAACGCCGGCGACACCGGCGAGGTGTTGCAGACCGCGATCCGGCTGGGCGCCAAGACCGACCTGATGGACGAGGCCTGGTGGCTGCCGTCGGTTTTCATCGCCGACGGGGGCGACGCCGCGAAGGCGCTGGGCAGCGGGCGGCAGCGCCCCGGCGCCATCTACGTCGACGGAACCGGCAGGCGGTTCTGCAACGAGTCCAACTCGTACGTCGAAGTCGGCAAGGCGATGTATGCGAACAAGGCGGTGCCGTGCTGGATGGTCTTCGACGAGGGCTACATCGGCCGGTACGTTTCGGGGGCGAACCCGTTCAAGAAGCGTCGCCTCCCCGAAGAACTCATCACACGGGGCGCGGTGATGCGCGGTGAGACCATCGGCGAGCTGGCGCACCAGATGGGGGTCCCGGCCGACGCGCTGGAGCAGACGATCAGGCGCTTCAACGGTTTTGCGGCCAAGGGCCTCGATCCCGACTTCGGGCGCGGTCAGTCGGCGTACAACGACTGCCTGGGTGATCCCGGGCATCGCCCCAACGCCGCGCTCGGTCCGCTCGAGCGGTCACCGTTCTATGCCACCAAAGTCGTTCCGGCCGATGTCGGCACGTGCGGCGGCGTGATCACGAACGAGCACGCCCAGGTGCTCGACGAGGACGACCGCGTGATCGGCGGACTGTACGCGACCGGCAACATCACCGCGACGGTGATGGGCCGCAACTATCTGGGCGCCGGCGGAAGCATCGCGTACACAATGGTGTTCGGCTACGTCGCGGCTCGGCACGCCGGGCGCCGGGGTGGCGCCGGCGAGCCAGGCGGCTAGGCCCCGGCATCCTTCTCGTCGCGGCCGATGAATTCGCGTGGCTTCATGCCCGATTGCTTCAGCTCGGCCCGCCGCGCCTGGACGTCGGAGGCGGCGCCGACCATGTTCGTCAGGATGTGGCTGACCTGCAGGTGCACCCGCATGCCCATCAGTTCCCACGCGCGCTTCACGTTGTTCTTCACCGCCATCAGTGTGGTCAATGGGATTTGAGCGATCTTGCGCGCCATCTCCTCGACGACTTCGTCGAGGTCTTCGCGCGGCACCACCTTGTTGAGCAGGCCCCAGTCGAGGGCTTCCTGCGCGGAGAGCGTCGGGGCGAGCAGCAGCCAGTCCATGGTCCGATGCCAGTTCATCAGCAACCACGGCTCGATCATGGTGTGCCCGCCGGGCTCGCCAAGGCTTTGAGCAAGCGGCATTTGAAAATACGCATCCTCGGACGCGACGCAAAAGTCGGTCAGCAGACCGAGATAGATCCCGCCCCCCATGCAATAGCCGTGAATCGCGGAAATCGTCGGCTTCGGAAACTCCCACAGGTACAGCGTCGGCCACAGGAACAAGTCGGCCGTGCCCTTGTACAGGTCCTCGAACGTCTCACCGAAGTCCGGATACGGGTTTTCGTCAGGGCCCCAGCGGGCCACATGCCCGCCGCAGAACCCTTTTCCGTTGGCCTTTAGGATGACGACCTTGATCTCTTTATCCCGGTCGGCTTCGTGCAGGCATTCGTCGACTTCGGTGACCAGGACCGCGTCCTTGGTGTTGGCCTTGTCCACCCGGTTCAGGATGATCCGCGCGATCGGCGGTTCGCGCTCGTAGATGACCGCTTCGAGAACGCGCCGCTCCATCTGCGTGACATTACCCGGCTGGGAGCCGAAATGGCAGCGCCAAACGCCATTTCGGTGAGCACCGATTCACGCGGTGAAAACGCTTGCCGTTCAGCGGCCTTCGCGTCCCGCGCGCGCAAGCAGCCAGGCCTGACCCTCGCCTTCGCCGGCGGCCAGCTGCTCGAGTTCGGCGAACGCCGCGGGTAGCTCGCCGGCGGCCGCGCGATACGGGCCTGGGGCGGCTCCCACTTCGCTCAGCACGGTGATCGCGAGCAGCCCGCCGGGCGCCAGGCGTTCGATGATCAACCGGTCGAGGCGGCGGTCCCGGAATCGATGGCACAGGACGAGGTCCACGGGCGGCCCGGCCGGCAGGCCGTCATCGAGGTCAGCGACCTCGAAACGGCACCGATCGCTCACGCCGGCGCGCTGAGCCAGCTCCCGCGCCTGACCGACCGCCACCGGCGAGACGTCCACGCCCACCACCTCGAGCCCGCGCAGCGCGAGCCACACCGCGCTCGGTCCGGGTCCGCATGCGACATCGAGAGCCCTTCCCGCAGTGGGCAGTACGTCCAGGTGGGGCGCCAAGAAGTCGGGTGGTCCCACCGCGTCCATCGATGGCGGTGCTTTGGTCGCGTACCGCTCGTCCCAGCGCTGCCGGTCCGCTTCGGCCATAGCCGCCACTCTAGGGGCGCCCAGCTGTTCTGGACAGCTGTCTGTAAATCGCCGTCGGCGGGTACCGGACCGCCGTTCGGCGGTGACGCGAAACAACAGCGCGTAGCGCAAATCCGCCGCCGGGCAAGATTCGGAAGACGGTTGTTCGCGCTCTCGGCGCCTTCCTACACTGGACCGGTGTCCAAAGATGCGGCTCGTCGGTCCGACCGCCGGCCCGGACAGACGATCCGCAAGGTCCTCGACGCCGGGCTCGAGGAGCTGCGCGCGTCGTCGTACGCCAATCTGACGATGCGTTCGGTGGCGAGTCGTGCCGGAGTGTCACCGGCCAGCGCCTACACCTACTTTCCGTCGAAAAGCGCACTGGTCGCGGCGGTGTACCTGCGCTTTCTCCGCGAGCTGCCGCTGCATACCGATGTCAACGACACCACCAAGACCCGGGTCAGCTCAACCCTGCGAGACATGGCCGTCGTGGTAGCCGACGAGCCCGAACTGACCGCGGCGTGCGGCGCGGCCCTGATGGCAGATGACCCGGCGGTGAAGCCGATTCGTGAGCAGATCGGCCAAGAGGTCGGCACCCGGATCGGTGCCGCGCTGGGACCGGGCTGGCCGCGCGCCGTGAAATCGACGCTGCAGATGACTTTCTCCGGCGCGCTGATGACCGCCCGGTTCGTCAGCTTCGATGAGATCGCGGGACAACTCGACGAGGCCGTCAACCTGATTTTGGGTGCATCCGTGGCGTAAGCCGCTGCCCGGCAACGGTTAAGCGACCGGCGTCAAGTTCCTGGATGTCTGGTCCGCCCGCAGGAAGCGGCCGAATTTCTGCTTGCCCAGCGCCGGTGCGGCCTCGCCGGCACCGAACGCCAACCGTCCGCCCACCAACACGGCGCTGACGGTGTCGTCGTTACGGTTGACCATCCGGGACAAGCCGCCGTAGGACTGCACCGGATGCTCGGCGTAGCGATCCAGCGAATCGTCGAGCTTGTCCGGGTTGATCACGACGATGTCGGCACGGTCCCCTTCGCGCAGGGTGCCGGCGTCGATTCCGTACCAGGACCCGAGCTCGCCGGTGAGCCGGTGCACGGCACGCTCGATCGACATGAACGGGGAGCCGTGCTTGTCCGCCTCGTGCACGTGCCGCAGCAGACGCAATCCGGAGTTGTAGAAGGCCATGTTGCGCAGGTGTGCGCCGGCGTCCGAGAAGCCCATCTGGACGGTTTCGTTCCGCGCCAGTTTCTTGAGCACCTCGGGGCGATGATTGGAGATCGTGGTCCGCCAGCGCAGGCTTTCGCCGTGCTCCACCACCAGGTCGAGGAAGGCGTCGACCGGATGCAGCCCGCCGCGGTCCAGGCCCACTTGGCCGAAGGACTTGCCGACCACCGACGCATCCGGGCAGGCGACGATCTCGGCGTCGAAGAAGTCCCGGTGCCACACCCGGGGCCCGAACCTCTTGTCGTAGTCCTCGCGGAACCACCGGCGGTAGTCCTGGTCGCGCATCAGCTGATTGCGCTCGATCTCGCCCTGCAGGTGCAGCGCCGCCGCGCCTGCGCCGAACTCTTCGAACACCACCAGCGAGATCCCGTCGGCGTAGACCTCGAACGGGACCGGCAGATGCTGCCACCGGAAGTCACCGCCCAGGGCGTTCACCGCTCGGGCCAGGGAGTCCATCAGGTGGATCACCGGCGGTATGGCCTTGATGTCGGCCGCCGAGAGCAGGCTGGTCTTCAACCGGGGCCGGCCGAATCCCAGCGACGTCGCCAGCTGGGACACCACCGACAGCGGGTTTTTGATGTCGGGCCCCGACTGCAGAATCTTGTTGCGCCGCCGCAAGATAGCGTTCAGCCGGCGCAGTTCGCGGGACGTCGCGTACGTCGACGGCAGGGTTCGCGACCGGCAGACCTCGCCGTCGAGTTTGTCGAACAGCAGTTGCTGCGATGACATCCCAACGAAGCCTTCGTCGAGCGCCTCGTTCAGCATCGACTCCATCCGCGCCAGCTCGGCGGCCGACGGCCGGACGTCCTTGCGGGTTGCGCGGTCCAGCCCCATCGTTGCGGCACGCATGTCGGAGTGGCCCATGAAGGCGGCGACGTTGGGCCCCAGGTTTCGCCGCTCGAGTTCGGCGACATACTCCGCAGGATTGGTCCATGAGCGGGCCGTGTCCAGGTGCTCGATGACGTAGCGGCGGGGAATCGCCTCGACGCGGCCGAAGATATCGCCCGCGTCCACGTTGTCCAGGTAAACCGTGGACAACGAACACGATCCCAGCATCACGGTGGTCACGCCATGCCGCAGCGATTCGGAAAGCTCGGGCTCACAGAGTATTTCGACGTCGTAATGCGTGTGGATGTCGATGATCCCTGGGATCACCCACTGGCCCGTCGCGTCGATGACATCGGCACCCGCCGTGTCGAGTGGTTCTGGCGTGATGGTGGCGACCCGGCCGTCGCGCACACCGATGTTTCTGCGCGCCGACGGCGCACCCGTCCCGTCGAACCAGCGACCGTTGGTGATCACGGTGTCGTAGTGCAAAGTTCGGCCTTCCTGCCGCGCGGCACCCCCATGGTCCGCAGTGAGCATACATAATCGCGGAAGTGTCCGCCCGTGTTAACCAGCCACGATCGCCTGCTCCCAGCCGCTATGATCCGGCTGTGGGGATCACCGACTACGGGTTTGCCGCCCGCTAAATGCGCAGTCACGGTTGGGCAGGGAACACGCCCGCCTCCGACGAGGAGGCGATCGGGCGCATCCTTGATGCCGCCGACAAGATCATTGCCGAGCCCGGCTCGGCGCTGCGGATCGCCGACGTGGCGCGGGCGCTCGGGGTCACCCGGCAGACCGTGTATCGATACTTCCCCGGGACGCAGGCGCTGCTGGTGGCCTCGGCGATGCGATCGGCCGACGGCTTCCTGGATCGGATGGCGGCCCACCTCGAGGGGGTCACCGACCCCGTCGTGGCGATCACCGAAGGAATTGCGTACGCCATCGAAGAGCTGGCCTCGGACAACCAGGTCGAATTCGTGCTCAACCAACGCCATCGCGGCGGGCAGAAGGTCTCCATCATCTCCGACACCGCCCTGGCGTTCGGCCGCTCGATGCTGCATCGCTACGACATCGATTGGGAGAGGTACGGTTTCGACGAAGCCGGCCTCGATGAATTGAACGAATTCAGCCTGCGGGTGCTGCATTCGTTCCTCGCCGACCCGGGACGCCCGGCGCGCAGCGGTGCCGATCTGCGGCGCTATCTCACGCGTTGGCTCGGACCGGCGATCGCCTACCCGCAGATGATGCGTGCGATGGACGCGCTGCACAGCCCCGAGCCCCCGCGAACGCGACGGCGCCCGTTCAAGGCATCCTGACCCCGCCGACGTTGACCACGACCGTTAAGGAGCGGGCATGACGGGTCTCGGACAGATCGCTCTGAACAGCGCGCCCGTGTTCGGCGGCGCGATGCTTGCCGTGGCCGCCGGGCAATTCCGGGGCCCGGATTATCGGGGGCTGATCAAACAGGACATGGACTTGCTCGACCGGCTGCCGCCGGAGGCCGCCGAGAGGCGCGCCGAGCTGCAACGCACCATCGACGCCCGCATCGACGACCTGATCGACACCGCGGACCGGGGCCGGGCGCTGCGCAAGGCGGCGCTGTCTTACCGGGGCAACTGGCGGGACGTGGTGCTGCTGCTCTGTGTCGTGCTGTTCACCATCATCTGGTGGGAGGTCGACCACAGTCGGGGCAACTGGCTGCCCATGTTCGTGCTCCTCATCATCTTGACCGTGGTGACCGCCGCCTACGCGTTTCGCGGCGTGCTCCGGGCCGCCGGTTCGTTGGTGCACCGGCAAGCGCGGTAGCACGCCGGCGGCCGCGACCGCATAACGCGCGCACTTCGTCACCCTGTGACAAGATCGCGATGTGAAGGCACATCGTCTCGGCGGTTTGATTTGTGCTGTGCTGGCACCCTTTTGGGCGTTCGCGGCCGTTCCGGTCGCGGCGGCCGAGCCGTGCCCCGACGTCGAGGTGGTGTTCGCGCGGGGCACCAATGAGCCGCCCGGCGTCGGCCGGATCGGACAGAGCTTTGTCGACAGCCTGCGCCCGCGCGTCGGCGGCAGGTCCCTTGGCGTGTATCCCGTCGACTATCCGGCGACCACGGACTTCCCCAGGGCCGTGGATGGCATCAGCGACGCGGGCGCGCACGTCGAACACATGGCGGTCTCGTGCCCCCGAACCAGGATGGTGTTGGGCGGATACTCCCAGGGCGCGGCCGTGATTGGTTTCGTCACCGAAAGCGCGGTGCCGGAGGGGGTGCACCTGGTCCAGGCGCTGCAGCCGATGCCGGCCGAGGTTTCCAAACACGTGGCCGCGCTCGCGCTCTTTGGCAAGCCGTCGAACCAGTTCATGAGCATCCTCAACGAACCGCCCGTGACGATCGGCCCACCTTATTCGGCCAAAACCATCGAGTTGTGCGTGCCCGGCGACCCGGTCTGTTCGGACGGGGGCAACCCCGTCGCGCACCGCCAGTACGTCGAGGCCGGCTTGGTGGACCAGGCGGCCGATTTCGCCGCCGGACGCGTGTAGACCGGCGCTCGAACCGGGCCCCGAGGCATCCGGCGAGCGGGCGGCGTCAGCGCGGTCCGGCCCCGGCATCGAGGACCTCGATGGCCGCATCGATGTTCGGGATGATCGTCGGGCCGTAGCCGGTCACCAGCTGCCCGAGGGCGCGGGCGATGTGCGGTCCGACGGCTCCCGCGGCGAGGACCTCCTCGCCCAGAACGATGCCGTTCACCAGGTGGGAGGCGCTCAGGCGGCCGTCGGGGGTGACTTCATAACGCCAGTGGCCGATCTGCACCCGTTCCGGCTGCGACCGGAAGAAGCCGCGGCGCGCGGGAGTGAAAATCACCCCCGGAACGCCGGAGAACACCCGAAGGACCAGCCCAACTCCCCCGGGACCCGACAAGGCCGCTCCGATGGACTGGCCGACCCGCTCGTGATCGAGGCTCGTCATCAATCGCTCATGGGCAGGACGAACGACGGCGTCACCGGCTGCGCCGCACCGCCGCGACGCACCGCGGTTCCCGCGACGTAGAACTCCACGGTGTGATGCCCCCAGGCGTAGTTGGAGATGGCGAAGTGCACCCCGACGACGCCGCTTCCGCCATCGCGCTCGGCCTCACTCTGCATGCGCGACATCGCCAGCTCTCTGGCCTGGTAGCTGCCTTGCGTCCACTGGGGCATCTCGGCGTTGCGCCCCACCTGGCCGAGCGTGCGCAGGAACCCTTGCACGGCGATGTGGAACACGCAGTTGCCCATCACGAACGCGACCGGGACGAATCCCGATCGCAGGAGGGTGGTCAGGTCCTGCCCGGACAGGTGACTGGTGAACGCCTGCCCGTTGGGACGGCGATAGGCTCCGGGCTTCTCCGTGTATCGCACCGCGGTGCCGACCGCGATGAACTCGAGATGCTCGCCCTCGCCCTGATGGCGCCATTCGAGGCGGACACCCACCACGCCGTCCGCGCCCAGCGAATCGGCCTCCGCCTGCATCCGCGACATCGCGTTCCAGCGCGCCCGGTAGGTCGCGTCGGTGAGCACGGGCAGCTCGGATTGTTGCCGGATCCCGGTGAACTGATAACCGACGTGGTAGACCGAGACGCCCATCACCAGCTCGATCGGCTCGAACCCGGCCCCATGCAACAAGGCGAATTCGTTGATCGAGAGATCAGAGGTGAACACTTTGCCTGCGTGCGACAGCCGTTCGCTGGCAACTGGGTCGAGCGGGTTCGGTTGCATTGTCAAAACACCCTCCTGCGGTTCGCAGGACAGCGTAGGCCGCCGGGCCGCCCCGCACACCCACAACGTGCGACTTTCCCGTGCACCGGTGGTGAAATCAGGGCGCCCGGGGGTGCCGCTCCCGGCCCGTGGCGACACCGCCACGGCGTCGACCAGATCAATTTGCTGCCGCCCGGGTCGATCAGTGCGCGGCTTGCGCGGCGCCGATCATCGCGTGCAGATCGTCGAGCGACCAGGGTTCGCCGTCGCGGTGGTCGCGGTAGCCCAGCACCCGCGGCGTCGGCCGGTCGAAGCCGCCGACGAATCCGCCTGCCGCGACGAAGATCTGGCCCGTGACGGCCCGCGCCAGGTCGCTCACGAGATACGCGTAGAGCGGAGCCACGAAGGCCGGCGGCGCGCTGTCGAGCGAGGCGCGCATGGTGATCTCGTCCAGCAGCCCGCGCCGGTGCAGGTCTTCGATGTGCTTCTCGTACTCGGCACCCGTGGACAGCCGGGTCCGGGCGCCGGGACACACCACGTTGGCTCGCACGCCGTGGCCTTTCAGTTCGGCGGCGATGGCCATGGTCAGCGCGTTCACGGCGCCCTTGCCCGCGGGATAGCCGGTGCCGCCGTAGTCGCCCAGAAACGCGACCGAACTGGTGTTGACGATGGCGCCGTGCCCCTGCGCGGCCATGACGGGAGCCGCCGCCCGGCAGGTGTGAAAAGCGGTGCCGAGGTGAGCGCTGATCAAGCGGTCGAAGTCGCCCGGCGAGATGTTCAGAATCGAGGAGCCGGGGGGTTCGGCGATCCCCGCGCAGTTGATCAGCGCATTTAGTCGTCCATACCTGCGCACGCAGTCATCGATAAGGACGCCGGCGATGCGCTCGTCGTCCGCGGGTCCGATCACCGCGCTGGCGTGCCCGCCGGACGCCGTGACCGCGGCGACGGTCTCCTCCACCGCCTCCGCGTCGCGCCCGTTGACGATCACGCCCGCGCCCAGGCCGCAGAGCAGCTCGACGACCGCCCGCCCGATCCCCCGGCTGCCGCCGGCCACCACCACGCCGCGCCCGTCCAGCGAGCGCCCGCCGGCATTCATCGCCGTCGTAATGCGTTGTGCGCGAACGGCTCTCGGCTAGGGTCGAGAGCAAGTCGCGGGAAATCGGTCACGAACATTAGGCGAACAGTACCCAGCCGGGCCAGAAATGAGAACCGTGGCCGGCACCTTCCGACACGCGCGGAATGTGATGGGCGCGTCGACTCCGGTTAACCTGAGAAATGCCGCTCC
Source organism: Mycobacterium sp. E3251 (assembly GCF_001666835.1). Taxonomy (GTDB): domain Bacteria; phylum Actinomycetota; class Actinomycetes; order Mycobacteriales; family Mycobacteriaceae; genus Mycobacterium. The sequence continues at coordinate 44,425 of NZ_LZJF01000067.1, forward strand.
GCTTTGCCAGCGGCCGCCGGTTCGAACCGGAGTAATCCCGACGGTCCATTTCGCGCGGTGAAAGTACTGGCCCGGGCAAGCGTCAGGAGGTTTGCTGCGATGCGGTTCGTTTATTCGGTGCAAACGGTCGGGACAAGGGCCGGGGCCGACTCGGGGTGACCGATCGCGGGCGCACGCAACGGGGCGTATAGTCGTAAACGAAGTCCGTTCTGGACGTGTCGCCGTTTAGCTCAAAGCGGCCAGTCAGCCGCATGGCTACTGAGCTTGGCATGGCTCCGGCGACAAGCACCTGAGTCATCTCCCGCCGGTAACCCGCGCGTTCGATTACCGACCAGTCCTGCGGATACAGGTGCAGTGAGGCGACGTGCGCATAGCTGCCAGTCTCGTTGCACACGACTCAGAGGAGTGAGTCAGTAATGCAGAAATGTTTGTGCACCAAAGTTTTCAGGATCAGCCGCGCCGCGAACGGGCGCGTGCGCCTATGACCAATGTGATTGCTCCCGCCCGTCCTGCGTCCACCCCGCCGTGCCGTGACAAGAAAGCCGACGATTCGTACGACGACGTGGTCGAGATGTTCGTGCTGCTGCGCCGGATGCCGGCCGAGTCGCACGAATACCGTCGCCAGCGCGAACGGATCGTGACCCGATGCCTGCCCCTGGCCGACCACGTGGCCAGCCACTTCGCCCGCCGCGGCGAGGGGCTCGATGACCTCATCCAGGTAGCGCGACTGGGCCTGATGAACGCCATCAACAGGTTCGATCCCGATAAGGGCCCGAGCTTCATCGGCTTCGCGGTGCCGACCATGATGGGCGAGGTTCGGCGTTACTTCCGCGACTACAGCTGGGGCATGCGGGTCCCGCGGAGATTACGTGAACTGCACGTGCAGATCAGCAGGACGACCGGCGATCTGGCCCAGAAACTGGGACGCGCACCCACCGCGGGCGAGTTGTCGCAGGAGCTGGAAGTCCCGCGCGAGGAGATCGTGGAATGCCTGGTGGCGGGCGACGCCTACCGGCTGGATTCCCTGGACGCGCCGGTGGGCACCGACAGCTCGGGCACACCGCGACTGGTCGCGGACGCGGTCGGCGGCATCGACCCGCAGATCGAACACATCACCAACCGGGAAGCGCTGCGCGTCCTGGTTGCCGGACTCCCCGAGCGCGAACGCGAGGTCTTGCGCATGCGATTCTTCGAATCGATGACGCAGAGCCAGATCGCCGAGTGCATCGGGGTGTCGCAGATGCAGGTCTCGCGCATTCTGGCCAGCACCCTGCGCTGCCTACGCGACCAACTGGATTAGCCCCTCATCTCTTCCGGGGCCTTCGGCGCCACGGTGGCGCCGCGCCGCAATGTACTGTGCGATTCGGGAACGAACTCGACGGTGGCGCCGAAGGCGGCCTGGAAGGGAGCTCGAGCGATGAGGACTTCACGGACGGTGGCCGCGGGCGTCGCGGTGACGGCGGCGCTGGCGGTGGCGATAGCGGGGTGCGGCAAGAATTCGACGACCTCGACGCCGTCGAAGTCGGGGTCGTCCAGCTCGGCCACCAGTGCGCACAGCTCGGCTCCGACGTCGTCGGCCGCCGCGCAGCCGAGCGAGTACACCGGACTGCTGATCCAGGCGAGCGACATCAACGCGCCGATACCGTTCACCGCCACCCCACCGACCCCGAACCCGAATGGCCAGCCGGGCGTCGCGACGACGTTCAAGGACGAGGACGGCAGCCACGTCATCAAGGACACCATCCAGGTGTTCGCGGACCCCGGTGCCGCCACCGACGCGTTGAACACGGCCAAGGGCGCCCAGGGTGACGTGATCAAGAACCCGACGACGCAAGCTGCCAACGTCGGAACCGGCGGAACGACCTTATTGGGCAACAATCCGGACAAGAGCAAGGGCGTGACGATACTGCTGTTCACCGAGGGCAGGGCCTTCGTCACGCTGCAGTTCGACGGCCCGCCCGACACCCTGGCCCCCGCGGATTTCGTCAACGACGTTGGTCAGAAACAAGATGCCGCCATCAAGAAGGGCCTCGGCGGCTGAGCGCGAACTGACCGCCCACCACCAAGGAGCCCGATGACCATCATCAACGGCATGCCAGCCCATGCCCTGCTGCTGCACTTCGTGGTCGTGCTGGTACCGCTGACCGCCCTGCTGGAGATCGTCTGCGTGTTTTGGCCGACGGCGCGTCGGGGCCCGCTGTTGTGGCTCGCTCTGATATTCGCGGTCGTCACCATGGTGTTGACACCGATCACGGTGAACGCCGGGGAATGGCTTTACGACCTGAGGGCCAAACCCAGCGCCATCCTGCAGAAGCACGCCACTCTGGGCGCGACGATGACCTACTTCGCCGCCGCACTGCTGGCGGCCGCGCTGGTGCTAGTGGTGATGCGCGTGATCGAACGCCGCTCGGACAAGAGCCGCGTGGTCGTCCGGGCGACCATCGCGATACTCGTTCTTGCCGCCGCCATCGGGTCGACGGTCCAGATCTATCGCGTGGGTGATGCTGGTGCGCAGTCGGTTTGGGGCGACGAGATCGCGAAGCTGAAAAAGTCGCATCCGGGTTAGTCCCCGCCGCGTCGCGATGGGATCTGCGGCGTGAGGAGAAACAGGCGGAACTGGCGCCCGCCCGCGCGGTCTTGGGCTAATTGATAGTTCGGCCAGTGCGCCAGCGCCTCTGACCACGCTTTGTCCCGCTCCTCGCCGGTGAGTAACCGTACCGCCGCGACGAAGCGCTGCCCGCGCCTGCGGACGGTAACCCGCTGCGTGGCTTTCAGATTCGCCGACCACGACGGGTGGTGGGTCCGGCCCCAGTTGGAGCCCACCAGCAACAGCCCATTGTCGACGGGCACGTACTGCACCGTCGCCGTGCGGGCGAGGCCCGTTTTGCGTCCCGACGTCGTGATCCGGACGTTCGGCAGGCCGGCCAGGTCCAGCACGCCGAGCCGCCCACCCGTCACGAACCGCATCAGCGCCTCAACGGCTTCCGCGACAGGCCGGCCATTGAGGACGAGCCGGCGGTAGGCCGTCGGATTGGCGGCCAGCCGCTGGAGCGGATTCATACGGCGACTGTATTCCGGTGCGGGCCGGCCCGGGCGTCGCAGCGATGAAATCACCTTGACGGAACGGGATTCCAATGCGGACGCGTAGCACAGCGCCGCGGCGGCCAAGCCATTAAATAAACTGCTTGATTTAATCAGGCACGCGGTGTTCACTGAGGCGATGACCGCCGAGCGGATGGCCCGGTCCGTCCGATCGACGGGCACGCGGGACGCGATCCTGTCGGCCGCGGAGGTGCTGTTCGCCGAACGCGGCATGTACGCCGTATCGAATCGGCAGATCAGCGAGGCGGCAGGGCAGGGCAACAACGCCGCGCCTTGTTATCACTTCGGCACCAGGACCGACCTGCTCCGGGCGATCGAGAGCAGGCATCGGGAACCCATCGAGGAGCTCCGCGCGCAGATGTTGGGCGCCATCGACGAGTCGACCGACCTGCGCGACTGGGTGGGCGCGTTGGTGCGACCCCTCACCGATCACCTGCACGCGCTGGGTACGCCCAGCTGGTACGCGCGGTTCGCCGCTCAAGCCATGGCCGACCCCGCCTGCCGCCACGTCGTCACCAAAGACGCGCTCACGTCGCCGCTGCTGGTGCGGACCATCGACGGCATCAATCGTTGCCTCCCCGACCTGCCCAAGCGGGTGCGTTCCGAGCGCATGGTCATGGTGCGCAACCTCCTCATGCACACCTGCGCCGAGCACGAAGGCGCCCTTGCCGAACACGGGCCACGGTCGCGTTCGGCCTGGCCGGTCGCCGGCGAAGGCCTGATCGACGCCATCGTCGGCCTGTGGCGCGCACCGGTCCACGTGGGTGCGGCATCCGGCTAGTCCGGCGAAAACCGAAGCAGGCCAGCAGCAAGGAGAACGATGACCGACGTCTCGACCACCACCGATATCCCGGAGTTCCCGATGTCGCGGGCGCCGGGCTGCCCGTTCGCCCCGCCGCCAAAGGTGTTGGAGCTCAACGCCGACAAGCAGCTGAGCCGGGTCCGAATTTGGGACGACAGCACGCCGTGGCTGATCCACGGCTATGAGGCGATCCGGGCGTTGTTCACCGACTCGCGCGCCAGCGTCGACGACCGGCTGCCGGGATATCCACATTGGAACGAGGGCATGCTCGCGACGGTGCACAAGCGCCCGCGATCGGTGTTCACCTCCGACGCCGAGGAACACACCCGATTCCGGCGGATGCTGTCAAAGCCCTTCACGTTCAAGCGGGTTGAGGCGCTGCGCCCGGCGGTGCAGCAGATCACCGACGATCACATCGACGCGCTGTTGGCCGGCCCCAAGCCGGGCGACATCGTCAGCAGGTTGGCGCTGCCCGTCCCATCGCTGGTGATCAGCCAATTGCTGGGTGTGCCCTACGAGGACGCCGACTTCTTCCAGGCCCAAGCCCAACGGGGCATGGGCCGCTACGCGACGGAGGAGGACACGGCCCAGGGCGCTGCATCGTTGGCGAAGTACCTGACCGATCTGGTGCGGGCGAAAATGCAAAGCCCCTCGGAGGATTTGGTGTCCGACCTCGCCGAGCGGGTCAACGCCGAAGAGCTCAGCGTCCGCGAGGCCGCGCAGTTGGCCACCGGCGTCCTCATCGCCGGTCACGAAACCACCGCCAACATGATCAGCCTGAGCGTCGCGGCCCTGCTCGACCATCCCGACCAGCTGGCGTGGATGCGCGACAGCGACGATCCGAAGGAGATTGCCGTCGCGGTCGAGGAATTGATGCGCTACCTGAGCATCATTCAGACGGGCCAGCGCCGCATCGCGGTCGAGGACATCGACGTGGGCGGCGAGACCATCCGCGCCGGCGAGGGCATCATCCTCGACGTGGCGCCGGCGAACTGGGACACCCGCCAATTCCCCGAGCCCGAGCGGCTCGACCTGCGCCGGGAGGACGGCCCGCACGTCGGCTTCGGCTACGGCCGCCACCAGTGCGTCGGGCAGCAGCTGGCCCGGATGGAGCTGCAGATCGTCTTGCCCACGTTGCTGCGTCGCGTCCCGAGCCTGCGGCTCGCGGTGCCGGTGGAAGAGCTGCCGTTCAAACACGACGCGCTGGCCTATGGCCTATACGAGCTTCCGGTGACATGGTGAGTAAACGATGATGTCGTCGCAAACCCGCACCCTTGAGATCGGAATCAACAAGGTGACGTGGTCGTCCGACTGCCCGCACAACTTGGGTATCTGATGACGAATTCACTCACCCACGACTCGGTGATCGACATACCCGACGAACCGGACCGGGCACGCATGCGTACGGAAATCGGGGCGCGCCTGCGGTCCGCGATGGCCGACCATGGTGTCGACGCGCTGATCCTGTCGATGAACGGCTACGTCGGGTATGCGACGGGCGCCAGCTGGCCGCTGCTGGACGCGGGCCTGTCGCATGTGGAGCGCCCGGTCGCGGTCGTGCTCGCCGACGACGAACATCCGCACCTGTTCATGCCGTTCCGCGGCGGAGCGTCGGCGGCACCCCCGGTGCCCGGCGACCACCTGCACGGCCCGGTCTACCTCGAATTCGACCATGGCGTAGAGCAATTCGCGCGCGAGCTGGCCGGGCTGATTCCGCCGGGCGCGAACATCGCCGTCGACGAGCTGACCGGGGCGATGCGCAGGGCAGGCCCCAACCTGTTCCCCGCGGGCGCGCCGACGGACGCGGCGATCGTGGTTGGTGCCGCGCAGTTGGTGAAGACGCGAGATGAGCTGTCCTGCCTTCGCCGGGCGGCCCGCATCACCGAAGAGGCGATGGTGGACGTGCAGGCGGCCCTGGCGCCGGGCGTGCGTCAGACCGAGCTTTCGGCCACGTTGGTGCGTCGCGCCTTCGAGCTGGGCGCCACCACCAACATGCTGGAGGCCATCTGGCAGGTCATGCCCAGCTCGCGCGAAACCGGAGTCTGGACGACCCACGGTGACCTTGCGTTGCCGCTGCTGCCCACGGATCGTGAACTCGCCGCCGGTGATGTGCTCTGGACCGATATCAGCATGACGTACCTCGGTTACTGCTCCGATTTCGGCCGAACCTGGGTTGTCGGCGAGCAGCCCACGCCCCGGCAACAGGATCAGTTCCGGCAATGGCGGGCCATCATGGATGCGGTGCTCGCCGCGACCAAAGCCGGTGTCACTTCCGGTGATCTGGCGCGGGCGGCGATCGCCGCCAACGGTGGCCGCAAACCGTGGTTACCGCATTTCTACCTGGGCCACGGCATCGGCACCTACCCCGCCGAAGCGCCCATGATCGGAACGGATCTCGGCGAAGAATTCGACGACAACTTCGTCTTTGCGCCCGGGATGGTTCTGGTTCTGGAACCCGTGGTGTGGGAGGACGGGACAGGCGGCTACCGCAGTGAAGAGATCGTGGTGATCACCGAAGACGGCTACCTGCCGATCACCGACTACCCCTACTCCCCTTATGGCGACTGAGGTTGTGCCCGACCCCCACCCATTGCGGATGGGCCGTCGGGAACGCGCACTGGCCCAAATGGACGCCCACGGGCTCGACGTCCTGGTGCTCGGGCGGCAGGCCAACATTCGTTATGTCACCGGCGCACCGCAGCTCTGGATCGCCGGGACGCGGCCGTTCGGTCCCATGTGTGTGGTGGTGCGCGCTTCCAGGGACATCTACCTCAACAGCACTGACGACGAGGGGGTTCCGGAGGAGATCGGGCACGATCACCTCTACGGACTGGCGTGGAACCCGATGACGCTCATCGCCGTGCTGAAGAAGATCGACGGTGCCGAGACGGCGCGCCGCGTCGGATCCGATGCGATCACACCCACTTTCGCCGCGCTGCTGCCCGAGGCGTTCCCCAATGCCGAGCTCGTCGACGCGGAGCCGGCGATGCGCGCGGCGCGGCGCATCAAGACACCTGACGAAATCGCGGCCATGGACACCGCCCTGCGCGTCGCCGAACGCGGACTCGCCGCGGCTTTGTCCGAATTCGCGCCGGGAGTCTCTGAGCGGACACTGGCCGCTGCCATGATGGAGGCCATGGCCGCGGGCGGGGTGAGCACGCCGGCCACTCAGGACGCCGCCTGGGTGACGTCGAAGGAACAGCCTTGGCGCCGTGCCGATTCCGGCGAGGCTCGGCCGGGCGACCTGGTGGCGTTCGCCGCCGGGGCACTGGCGAATGGCTATGTCGCCGAGGTGGGCTGCACCCGGCCGGTCGGTGACGCTCCCCGTGAGCTCTTCCGACGGTCGGACGCGTTGCACGACAGCATGCTTGGGGCCTGCCGCCCCGGCGCACCCACCTCCGATCTGCTCGCCGCCTATCAGTCGGCCGGCGAGCCAATACCGCCGATGCCGATCGCGCACGGATTGGGGTTGGGTTTCGATCCGCCGGTGGTGTCCGAGCCTTTGCTCGCCGCGGGCGAATACGACGAGCTGGAGGCCGGCATGGTGTTGGCGATCACCGGCTACGTGTGGCAGGAGGGAATCGGCGCGGTATTCCGGCGGGACACCGTGCACATCACCGAGGACGGCGTCGATGTGATGACTACCAGCCCGCCGTGGACTGGCTGATTAAGATTTGACCTTCTGCAGCCGCGGATGCCGATGCCGATGCCGATGCCGATGCCGCAGTAAAGAAGGCGCGCCCTCTGCTGAAACCACTTGTGTCACTTTAGCTTCAGCGGTCTCAACGGCGGGTTTTTTGTCGGTGGGTGCCGATAGTTTCGCAGTGTGGCTATTGACCGCGAGGCTGTGCTGGCAGCATTCGACACCATCGACGCTGCCATGGGCGACCTGGTCGGCTACGACGGTGACGATCTGGCCACTCCCGAGCAATTAGCGATGTTGAAGCGCTGCGAGAAGGTGCGCCGCCAGCTCCCGGCTATCGAGCATCCGCTGATCAACAACTTGGCCCGCCAGGCCACGGCAGAGGAGTTGGGCGGCAAGCTCTCCCATGCGATCGCCGAATCGACTTCGATCAGCCGCGCCGAAGCGTCGAGGCGCATCCAGGAGGCGGCCGACCTGGGGCCGCGGCGCGGGCTAACCGGCGAGCCCCTGGCGCCGATCCTTGCCGCAACCGCCGACGCCCAACGAGACGGAAAGCTGGGCACCGGGCAGGTGGCGGTGATCCGCAGGTTTTTCCGTCAGCTGCCCGGGTGGGTGGACTTCGCGACGCGTCAAGCCGTCGAAGCCGACCTCGTTACCCACGGAATGAACTATCGCCCCGAACAATTGGCCCAGCTCGCCGATCACGTCGCCGATTGCCTGAACCCCGACGGCACCTACACCGACGAGGACCGCGCGCGGCGGCGTGGACTGACCCTGGGCAAGCAGCAAGCCGACGGCATGTCGGAGTTGCGCGGCGTGATCAGCCCGGAGCTGCGGGCCACCATTGAGGCAGTTCTCGCGAAGCTGGCCGCACCCGGCATGTGCAACCCGCTCGACGACGTGCCATGCGTAGACGGCGCACCAAGCCAGGATGCCATCGATGCCGACGCCCGGTCGGCGGCCCAACGCAATCACGACGGGCTGAATGCGGGCCTCAGAGCCCTCCTGGCCTCGGGAAAACTGGGTCAGCACAACGGCTTACCCGCCTCCATCGTCGTCACCACGACGCTGCAAGAGCTGGAGGCCGCCGCCGGGCGCGGCCTGACCGGCGGCGGCACCATCCTTCCGATGAGCGATGTGATCCGCTTGAGCCGCCACGCGCGTCATTATCTGGCGATCTTCGACAAAGGCAAAGCCCTGGCCCTGTACCACACCAAACGACTCGCCTCCCCCGGCCAGCGAATCGTGCTGTACGCCAAGCATCGCGGGTGTTCCGCACCGGGTTGCACCGTGCCGGGTTACTACGCGGAGGTCCATCACGTCATAGAGTGGGCCAAGTGCCGGCGCACCGACGTCAACGACCTCACCTTCGCGCGCGGACCGCATCACCACCTGCTGAAGCCCGGCGGTTGGACGACACGTAAGAACGCCAAGGGCGACACGGAATGGATACCGCCACCGCATTTGGACCGCGGTCAGCCGCGCACCAACACTTTTCATCATCCCGAGAAGCTGCTCCGAGACGAGGACGACGAAGAGCCTTAGCTCAGGTGTCTCATTCCGCGAGCGCGGCGTCAAGCAGCTCCCCCACGCGATGCCGATCCCACAGGAACAGCAGGTTCGACAGCATCTGCAGCGGCGCCCGCACGCTCTCGTCGTCCCGGATCAGTGGATGCAGCCGGCTGTCCGGTATGGCTTCGAATCGCTTGCGGATCAACGCCGGTACCCCCAGCAGCCAGGCGACGCCCATCGCCGCCGCGTACAGCAGTGTGTGTCGGCGCAACCGAACCGGATCGAGCTCCGGACCGCCGCAACAATGGAATTCGGTGACGAACAGCTGCAACAGCTCGTCGAAATGCAAGTCCCACAAGTCGGTTTCGGCGCCAGACATGGCTCCCCAGACCGCCATCCCGAGGTTCATCTGGCCGACGCAGCCCCAGTCCATCAGGCCGCAGCGCAGAACGCCTCCGGGGTCGCGCCAGAACCATGCGTTGTCGATGTTCGCGTTCCAATGGCACAGCGCAACGTAGTCGGAGTCCGTCGACAAGAGGGCCGCGACAGCCTGCTCATAATGCGCGAACCGGGGCACGTCCGCACGCAGGCGCGCCACCAACTCGGGTGAACAAGCGGGCAGCAGCCCGGGGCGGGTCTCGGCGAAGTCGGCCAGTTGGTCAACGCGGCGCTCGAGCTTGGCCGGGGACAGCGCCGCCCGATCCCCCACCGTCGCGGTCGCCACGTCCAGCGGGAAGGGCGCGGTCAGCTCGGCCGGCAGCCGGCCGGATCGATGGGTGCCGGCGAGCCGGGCCAGCGCGGTGATCAGCGCTCGGTAGTGCTCGAGGGGTTCGGGCATCTCGTAGTCCAGGCATTTGTGATACTTCGGTTCGATCCCGTTGCCGCCGAATCGGATCCGCTCGGTGACCAGTATCCCGGTGCCGGTCCGGCGGTGATAGTCGGCGAACAGCACCCGGGGTACGGCGATCGGAAATCCCGCCGCACCGGACAGCGCGGCGAATCGCACTTCGGGTTCCATCTGGGTTCTGCCGCGGTCGCGCGCGGGGTCGTCGAAATCGCGCGAGAACTTGACGAACAAGTCGGCGGGCAGACCCGGGGCCGGATGAGCGTATTCGACCGAGAGCATCGCCTTGCGTCCCGTGCTGCCGCCGGCAACCTCAGCGAACCCGGTGACGCGGGCGATACCGTTGTCCCACAACGCACCAGAGGCGACAAGCGCCTCCGTGAGGAATGGCGCCGCACCGCTTTTGAGCGCCGCGGGGTCGGCCGGAAACGCCAACCCGTACCGGTCGCCCACGGCCCAATGTGAAGTCAATTGCTTACCAGGTTTGTTCGGCCGCGCGCACCAGCATGTGGTTGACGGCCACCCGGCGGTCCCGGGTCACCATGAACAGCACCGCGTCGGCGATGTCTTCGGGACGCAACTTGACCATGCCGGCGGTCTGGCGCTCGATCGCCTCCCGCGACGATTCGGCGAGGTTGGTGAAGATTTCGGTATCGACCGTTCCCGGGCCCACCACGCCGACCCGGACCCGCTGCCCGAGCACCTCCTGCCGGATGCCCTCGCTGAAGGCGTTCACGCCGAACTTGGTCAGCGAGTAGACCGCGGTGTTCGGCCGGGCCACCCACCCGGCGGTCGAACTGATGGTGACCAGGTCGGCGATACCGCGCGGCGAGTCGGCGGCGGCGGCGATCAGGTGCGGGAGCGCCGCCCGCGTGACGTACAGGACCCCTTGCACGTTGACCGTCACCATGGCGTCCCAATCCTGCAGCGACGCCTCGACCGCCGGTCCGGATTGCATCAGCCCCGCGTTGTTCACCACGGTGTCGAGCCGGCCGAAATGCGCGACGGCGCGCTGCACGGCCGCCGATACCTGCTCGGCGTCGGTGACGTCGGCCGCCACCACCAGCGCTGTGCCACCGGCGGATTCGATATCGGCTTGCAATTCGGCGAGCCGGTCCGCGCGGCGCGCGAGCAGGGCCACGGCCGCGCCCTCCGCGGCGAGCGCTTTCGCCGTCGCGGCCCCGATTCCGCTGCTGGCACCGGTGACCAGGGCCGCGGTGTGTGCAAGTTTCCCCGTCATGCGCCCAGTATCTCGTGTAGCACGTAGCCGGTGTGCTCGCCCAGGTCCGGCGCGCCGCGGGCGATACGTGCCTGGCCGCGAGCCATCCGCCAGGAGGGCCCGACAATCGGGCGCTGGCCCTCACGATGGTCGCTGACGAACCGATAGAGCTCGCGGTCCCACAGCCGTTGATCACCGATCACGTCGAGAGCGGTCGCACTCTTGCCGGCCGGGACGCCCGCCGCGCGCAGGCGGTCCGCGAGTTGCTCGGCTTCATGGCACCGGGTGAGTTGCGTGAGGCAGGCGTCGAGCGTCTCGGCATCGCACCGTCGCCCCTGCATGGTGGCGTAGCAGCGTTCTCGGGCCAGCGATCCCGCGCCCAGCACGTCGCACAACCGACGCCACTGCGCGTCGTCGGCGACGGCCACCGAGATCCAGCCACCGTCCGCGCAGGGATAGCAGCCATGCGGGCAGAGATCCGGATGGTCATTTCCGTTTGGCCCGAAAGCTCTTCCGGTCAGGGCATGCTCGAGCAGGCAGTCGCCGATCATCGATGACAGGGTTTCCACGGCCGACAAGTCGATGAACTGCCCGGCGCCGCTGACCTCGCGATGCAACAACGCGACCACGGCGGCGTATGCGGCCGCCGCGCCGACGGTCGAATCGCCGTAGCGCATGCTCGTCCCGAGCGGCGGCCCACCGCGATAGCCGACCAGCGAAGCGAGCCCCGCGAGCGCGGCGAAGCATGGCGCGTAGCCGGTTTGGTGACCCAGCGGTCCGTCGTTGCCCCACATCTTGATCGACACGGAGATGATGTCCGCCTTGATCTCGGTCAGCTGATCATGGCCGAGACCTTGGCGTTCCATCGCGCCCGGGCGCAGGTTGTTGATCACGATGTCGCTGCGGGCGATCAGCTCACGCAGCCGCGCCATGCCGTCGCTGGACTTGATATCGAGGTCCACGCTGAGGATCTCGGGGTTGATGCTGAGGAAGTAGGGCGCGTGGTTGATGTCGGTGCCGCCGTAGGCGCGCATCTCCTCGGGGCTGCCCGCGGTTTCGACCTTGATGACCTCGGCGCCCAGCATCGCCAGCAGCTTGCCCGCGTAGGGCCCGGCCCACACCTTGGTGAGTTCGACGACCCGAACCCCCTGCAGCGGTCCACCGCGCGGATCCTTGGGCGGCTTGAGTTGCGCCGACCTGACTCGGGGCCGCGGGCGCGGGGCATCGATGTTGCCCAGGACCTGTCCGGTGTGCTCGCCGAGGGCCGGTGCGGCGGAGGCGATTCGCGCCGGGGACGCGCTGAAGGCGTATGGCACCGTCGGATACGCCGCGTCACCCAACACGGGGTGCCGCACCTGCTGGAAGAAACCGCGATGCCGGTACTGCGGCGAATCACGCAGGTCCGCGGCACCGTTCACCGGCACCAGCGGCACACCCAGGCGTTGGGCTCGATCGGACACTTCGTCCTTGGTGAGGTCCCGGATCCACGCCGCAAAGCCACGATGGAACGCGGCCACCTTCTGCGGGGTGACGGAAAACTCCAGCCAGTCGTCGTCGAACTCGTCCAGCCAAGCCGGGTGGCCAACAAGTTCTTCCAGGCCAAGCCAGTGCGTTCGGCTCGTCATGTACAGGTACACGAAGCCGTCGGCGCACGCGAAAAACGCTGCCGGGCCTGCCTGGTCGTAGTCGCTGCGGTGGCCTTCGGCGGTCACCTCACCGGTGATGAACCGGCCGATGATGCAGTCGGCGCGGGAGGCCAGCACGGCGTGCGCGGAGATGTCGATGGAATCGCCGTGGCCGCTGTGCAGGCGCCCGAAGAGCGCCGCCGTCACGCACAGCGCGGCGTCGAGTCCCGCTTCGTAGTCGGCCAGGAACCGGCCGGGCCCCTGCAGTGGCGGCTTGGCGGGGTCGGGGTGGCTGGGCGTGTGGTATCCCCAACCGCTGGCATGGAAAACGTTGATGCTCTGGGCATTGCCGAACTCGGCGGGCGTGTCCCGCCCGAACGGTGTGATAGAACAGAAAACGACGGACGGATGCCGATCGGACCCGCCCGAGTCGCGATCTTCGATGACCGCGTCGGCCGAAGCGATCAGCTCCTGCAGGCGGTCGGGATCCAGCACGACGGACTGCTTGTTGGTGTTGAGGTACGCGAACAACCCGCTGCCCTCGGGACCGTCGGCGAGGATGGGAGCCATCGCGCGCGTCCGGCTCCCGCGCCCCGGCTCCTCGATCTTGAGGACCTCGGCACCGAAGTCGGCCAACAACTTTCCGCAGTACTCCCCCGCCACGGACCCGGCCAGCTCGACGACCCGGAAACCCGCCAGCGCCGACATGCGAGATCAGACGGTCAGGGCTTCGCACGTCCCGAGCGGCTCAGGCGCCACTCCGGCGGGAAGTTCAGGTCATTGTCCTTCACCACGTTGTTGAGGCCCTTCTCGAAGGTGCCCGCGGTCAGGTCCACTTCCTCGGCGTCGTTTTGGATCATCGGCAGCATGCCCTCGACCATGCCGGTGAGCAGGCTGCCGAAGTATTCACCCTTGTGCTGTTTGTAGAGCTCCAGGAAGGTCTTCTGCACCGCGACGGTGTCGGTCGGGCGGGAGCGGGAGCACGCCATCGCGTACTTCAGGGTCTCTTCTTCCAGCTTCTCCCGGGGCACCACGCTGTTGACGAAGCCGCATTCATACATCTCCTTGGCGCTGAACGGCCTTCCAGTGAACAGCATTTCGGAGAACTTACGCAGCCCCATCGTCTCGGCCCACCACCACAGCCGTGGTCCCCAGCCCACGTACCGAAAGGCCGGGTGCCCGAACAGCGCATCGTCCGAGGCGACCACCAGGTCGGCGTCGCCGGCCTGATAGAAGTGCCAGCCGTAGCAGTAGCCCTTGGCCTCGATGATGCTGATCTTCCGCAGCTCCTGAAGCGGGCGGTTGCCCGCTCGGGCCTTGGCATAGAAATCTGTGACGGTCGACAGGTAGCGATACGATCCGCCGGGCGGGTACTTGACGTCATCATCGTTGATCGCCAGCTCGTGCAGCAGCGGCATCCCTGGGTTCTCCAGCATTCCCCGCTGCTCGGGCAAGTCGCCCCCGCTGCCGAAATCCTCGCCCTCGCCCCGGATCACGACGACCTTGACGTCGTCGTCGACGTTGCACTTGTGGATCAGGTCGGCGTAGTTCTGCCGCATGCCCAGGGTGGTGGAGTTGAGCTCCTCGGGGCGATTGAAGGTGATGTAGGCGATCCGGTTCTTCTTGTCCTTCTCGAACTTGATGTACTGCTCGGCTTCCTTTTTCATTTCTTCGTAGTCGTATTCGGGCATCGTCGTCTCCAACTTCTCTTGAGATAGCGTTATTTGAGCAAGCTGCCCGCGTCGACGGGAAGCGAAACGCCAGTGACATAACGAGATTCGTCAGAGGCGAGGAACAGGACCGCGTTGCTGATGTCCACCGCGTCCACCCACGGCACCGGCAGGGTGTGCATCATCTGGGAGATGGGAGCGAAGTCGTCCGGGCCCGGATTGTCGAGGTCCGGGCGGAACAGCCGGAACGTGTTGTCGTTCATCACCATCGTGGTGCTCACCTGGGTGGGTAGCACGGCGTTGACGCGGATCATGTGCTGACCGAGCTCGACGGCGAATGCACGCATCAGGCCGATGACGCCGTGCTTGGCGGCGACGTAATGGCCGGTGTTCGGGTAGGCCTTGCGCCCGCCGACCGAGCTGGTGAGCACGATCGATCCGCCGCGACCACCGGAAAGCAGGTGTGGAACGCCCGCTTTGACCGTGTGCCAGACGCCGCTCAGGTTGATGTCGATCATGTCCTGCCAGACGTCCTCCCGGATCTTGTGCAGCTTCCGGCCGTCGGTACCCACGCCCGCGTTCGCGACGATGACGTCCAGCCGCCCGAGTTGTTCCACGCCGGCGTCCACGGCGGATTTCAGCGCGTCGTAGTCGCGGACGTCGACCTGCGCGGTGACGATGCGACGATCCTGAGCTTTGACCAGGTCGGCCGTCTCGGCCAGGTCCTCCGGCGTCGAGTGCGGATAGGCCAGGTTCTCGATGGGTCCGCAGACGTCGATCGCGATGATGTCGGCGCCCTCCTGCGCCAAGCGCACCGCGTGGCTGCGGCCCTGACCACGGGCGGCGCCGCTGATGAACGCGACCTTGCCCTCGACGCGTCCGGCCATCAGGGCACCACGGTGGGCAGCGTTTCCCAGCCGCGCACCGACGACGTCGGGCTGAGCGTGGCGCTGGCCAGGTCGGGCTCCCACTCCGGGAAGCGCTTGAGGATCTCCTCGAGGGCAACGCGGCCTTCCAGCCGGGCCAGCGCCGAACCCAGGCAGAAGTGGGCACCAACGCTGAAGGTGAGGTGCGGGCGTGCGGGGCGGTGGATGTTGAATTCGCCCGCGTCGGGACCGAACTGCCGCTCGTCGCGGCAGGCCGACCCGAGCAGCATGAGCATCACGCTGCCTTCCGGCACCGTCTGGTCGTAGAGGCTGACGTCGCGCGTCACATAGCGCGCCATGTGCGGCGCGGGCGGCTCGAAGCGCAGCAACTCCTCGATTGCCTGCGGGATCAGTCCGGGGTTTTCCACTAGCTCGCGACGCTGGTCGGGGTGCTCGGCGAGAACCTTTCCGGCCCAACCGATCAAGCGCGTCGTCGTCTCGTTGCCCGCCCCGGCCACCACGTTGAGGTAGACCAGGATCTCCTCGCGCCTCAGGCGCCGCGTCGTGCCGGTTTCGTCGACGAATTCGACGTTCAGCAACTCGGTCATGATGTCGTCGGACGGATTGTCGGCACGCCAATCGATGTAGGCCTCGAACTGCTCGCCCACTGACAAGCCATGCTCGGCGGCACTCATCGGCTTGCCGGGTTCGGTGCGCAGTTGGGCGTTGCCGCGATCGCGGATGTACTCCTGGTCTTCTTCGGGAATCCCCAGCAGTGCGCTGATGACCTTCATCGGCATGATGGCGCCCAGGTCGGTGACGAAGTCGAACCGCCCCGACCCCACCAATGGATCCAGCGCCTGCGCGCAGAACTCGCGGATCATCGGCTCCAGCGCGGCGATCTTGCGAGGGGTGAACATGCGCGACAGCAGTTTGCGATGCACGTCGTGTATCGGCGGGTCTTCGAAGATCAGCATGCCCGAAGGGATCTCGAGGTTGGCCTTGATCAGTTCCATGATCACGCCCCGCGCGGAACTGTAGGTGCCGTAGTCAAGAATTCCCTTGTTCACATCGGCGAAGCGGCTCAGCGCGTAAAAGTCGTATTCGGAGTTGTAGTACAGCGGCGCCTCGTCACGCATGCGCTTGAACATCGGGTACGGATCGGCGATCAGCTCGACGTCGTACGGGTCGAATCGCACATGGCTATCGGTGCTCGTGGTCACGAAATCCCTCCTACCGCTGCCTTTTACCGGCATCCGTACGATTTGGCAGCGCTGGATCCGGTTCGGGCAATTTATACACTCCGCTTAAATGCGTTGCTGTGACATGCGCATGGGCTGGGCTGAAATCGGCCCGTCATCACGGCCTAACTCTATTCTCGTAGAGAACCATACGGCGAATGGTCTGGCAAGACCCCATGCCGCATAAGCCGTCACCGATTCACGCATGTTCAGCCCGCTCAGCCGAGCGCCGTCGCCCGGCCCCGGCCCGTGGCGCGCCGGCCGGCCGTGTCGGTCAGCCGGCCCTGCTGCGGGCTCCGCAGAATGCCGGCGGCGATGGCCGACAAGATGCCGTCCAGCTGCTCGGGACTGTCGACGATCCGGTCGCCGTGCGCGTACCGGACCAGCAGGCCGTTGATGAACGTCAACGTCACATTGCTGAGGTCCTCGACCACGGCGGGCTCCAGGTCCGCGCCGTGCGGCATGAGCTGGACCAGGATTTCGCGGTGCAGTTTGGTGAATTCGTCCGTGGCCCGCTGCAGGATTGCGGCCAGCGCCGGGTCGCGGGCGGCCTGCATGGTCAGCTCGTAGCGCGCCTTGGTACGGAACAGCTGCGGCTCATTACCGGATTGAATGACCACCTGGGACAGTCGCGAGGGCGAGGGGTTGTCGCCCCGGCCGTCGGAGTCGTCGGCGACGGACCGTAGGTCGGCGAGGTCGAGCTCGGCCATCCGCTCGGCCACGGCGCGCAGCAGCGCCGAGCGGGTGCGGAAATAAAAGGACGTGGTGCCGTCGGGCACGCCGGCCTTGCGATCGACCTTGAGGTGGCTTAACCCCTTGGCCCCGTCGTCGGCCAACAACTGGATCGCCACATCGCATAAGTCGCGGCGACGCTCCCCGGGATTAGGCTTTCGGCGTTTGTCCATGACGTCTCGGATCCAAACCTTACTCTATTTTCGTAGTGTCAGAAAGGGGTGGGGCGCAGGTTGCGGCCGCCCCGGTGGGCCATCATGTCGGCCGTGCGCGAACCCCCCTGCGCCGCAACGACTCACCACGCGTACCGCGGCACCGGGTTTTCGGCTGCAAGAATGATCGAATGATTGGGCGTCGAGTAGGTGAGAATCTTGGTGCGGTCGGGCGCCGCGCGGCGTGCGTCGGCCTGCTGGCGACCCTGTTGTGCGGCTGCCACTCGGCGCGCCACCAGGCCGCACCCACCACGTCGAGCGCGGGCACCACCACCACCACCACGACGCCCAAGCCAATACCGCCGCCCCCGCCGATCGTGAAGATCGCACCGTTGCCCGTGCGCCCGGTGACCAAATCGCAGCCGGCCAGCGCGCAGAAGTGCCCCGCCACCGACCCGAATCGACCGGTGGTCCCGACGGACGCGATCACCGCGTGCGACATCGGCAAGACCACCGCGTACACCTTGGGCCCGGAGTCCATGCAGCTAGGGTTGTTGAACGTGGACCCGCCGAAGGCGCTGACGGCCGACTTCTACGAGGTGACCCTGATCCTGGACCCACCGTCGGCGGCGGCGTGGGCGTCATACACCGCCGCGCACCTGCAGGACCACGTGGCGTTCGTCCGCGGCAATCTCGTCCTGGAGGCGCCGATCATCGAAGACCAGGTCACGTCCGGGCGCATCGCGCTGACAACCCAGACCACCCAGGGCGCCGCGCAATTGGCGCAACTAGCCGGCCGGCCATCCTGAGATGACAACGGGCGCCGACCGGCTCGGCATTGGCATGCTCAGCGTGTTCGGCCTTCCGCCAGTGGAATTGGTCAACCTGGCGGCAGATCTGGGCTGCCGTTACATCTCCGCCGCGCTGCAGGGGATGCCGTTGTTGCCACTCGGCTATCCCCGCTTCTCGCTCAAGGATGACGCCGGCCTGCGGAAAACCCTGCTCGCCGCGATGCACGACCGCGGCGTGACGATCTCCCTCGGCGACGGCTTCCTCGTAGCGCCCGGCGCCGACACGAGCGCGTTCTGCACCGATCTCGACGTCCTGGCCAAACTGGGCGTCCCGCGGATCAATGTGGTCAGCCTGGACCCGGACTTACCGCGCAGCTTCGACCAGTTCGCCGCCCTGACCGAGATTGCCGCGCAACGGAATATCCAGACGCTCATCGAACCGGTGCCCGGCCTGACCGTCGGCGACCTGCCGACCGCGCTGGCCGCCTTGCGACATGTCGGACGCCCCGACTTCCGGTTACTGATCGACACCATGCACCTGGTGCGCTCCGGTTCCGGCGCCGCCGCTCTCGCCGCGATCGACCCGGCGCAAGTGGCTTACGCCCAACTCAACGACACCACGCTGCGGCCGCGCATCGAAAACTACATGGAGGAAGCCATGTTCGAGCGCATGGTTCCCGGCGAGGGTGAACTGCCCCTGCGGGACATCCTCTCGGTGCTCCCGTCCGACATCGTGATCGAGATCGAGGTACCGCGACGGTCGTTGGCGTTGTCCGGGGTCAGCCCGATCGACCGGCTGCGACCATGCGTAGAAGCGGCGCGGCGGTTGCTGTCCGAGATGCCGTGACACGGCGCCGTGACCATGATGGTGGCTACAGCGCGACCGGTGGGGTGCCGGTGTTCAACGCCTTCACGCAAAGCGGTGCAACAGAATTCGCCGCTCGCCAAGGTCGGCGATGTCCGTGTCAGTCCAGCGGTCAGATCCCTGAGTTAGTCCAGGGTGCAGGGCAGTGCCTTGACACCGTGGACGAACATCGAGCGCAGCGGATCGGGCGGAGCCGTCGCACGCAGTGTCGGGAACGCAGCTAGCAGTGTGCCCAGCACTACGCGTATCTCCATCCGCGCCAACCCCGCTCCGAGGCAAAAATGTGGTCCACCGGCTCCAAAAGCTTGATGATCGCGGGCGTTGGAGCGCAGGATGTCGAAGCGCGACGGGTCGGGGAACACGCTCGGATCGTGATTGGCGGCCAGATACCACACCACGACCTTGTCTCCGGCAGCGATCTGAACGTCGCCGAGGACTGTGTCCGTCGTTGCAGTCCGCCGCATGTGCAGCACCGGTGATGACCAACGGAGCACCTCCTCGATGGCGTTGGAGTGAAGTCCGTCGAAATCGCCCGCCAGGGCGACGCGTTCGTCGGCGTGCTCGCTCAGCAGGTGCATCGCCCACGCCAGTGCAGTCCGAGTGGTGTCGTTTCCTGCCGCGGCGAGCAGGATCACGAAAGACCCGAATTCCGCTGCGGTGAGCCGTTTCCCGTTGACCTCGGCCTGCATCAAAGCGGAGGTGATGTCATCGCCAGGATGCCGGCGTCGCTGCCTTCCAAGGTCGATGGTGTACTCGAAGAACTCGCTGACCGCCTGCAAACTGGTAGCGATGTCGCTGACGTGGCCGTCGTTGACGCCCAGGATCAGGTCGATGAGTTCACGCAAGCGCGTGCGGTCGCCGACCGGGATTCCCAGCAGGTCCGCGATGACTTGGAACGGAAGGCTTGCCGCCACAGTGTCGACGAAGTCAAACGTACGACGCTCCCGGATCTCTTCGACGATGGCGTCGGCCAGCCTGCCGACGCAATCGGTCATGCGGCGAATTGATCGGGGTGAGAACGCCACCTGTGCGAGACGCCGATACTGCTGATGCTGGGGATCGTCCATCACGATGATCGAGCCAAGGATCTCGAGCAGATCCGGAGGCATGTCGTCCAACGAGAAACCAAGGGTGCTCGTGAACCTCTTGGGGTCCCGGGTCACCGTACGCACCCCGGCATAGGACGTCACCGACCAAAAGCCACGCCCATCCTGCTGCGGAATGAACTCAACACCCCCACTGCGGGCACGCAACGTAGCGAAGTGCTTGAGGCGAGTTTGAAGGTCAGTCTCCCAGAACGGGCTCAGCAGCGAGGGGTCCACCGCGGTTTCCATACTAAAAAGTATGGCACGTCGCCCGGGTATATCAACCCAGACTCGCGGACTAAATCCGCAGCAACCGGCAAGTCGCCGCAGTAACCAACGCAAGAATTCCGTCGGGCGCACCAGATGGGCTTGAATCCATACTGGACACCCAAGAGCGACGCCTGGTTCTACGCAGGCCTTAGGAGGCACTCAAAGCTGAGGAATTCAGCGAAGAAAGCAGCTCTCGAACCAGTGGTTCGAGAGCTGCTGCGTTGGCCGGGTCAGGTGCACGGAACCCCGTGCGGCCCACCGATCCAATGGCCGGGCGGCGCCTGCCACGGACATAGCTGCTTGACCTGCCCAGGAGGCAGCGGATTCCAATGCCCATCGTCGACAACGTGCGGACCCGGCGGAACCGGCGGAGGCCACGGTCCCGGGTGCGCACTTGCCATACCGGTACCGAGCCCAAGTGCCGCCGCGCCCAGCGCGCCGGCGACAGTGGCTTTGCCTGCTAACTTCTTGATATTCACGATTGCTGGCCTCCTCTCGATCCGTGCCTCACCCACAGGCGGCGTCCGCACCGCGGAGATCGGACCGAATTATGACCTCAATTTGCTCATGAAAGCCTACCCCCACGCGCGAGAATTCAAACCGCCCCCCGCTGCGACCAGGGGATTTGCCGATACCGGAGCGCTGATTCAGCCGTCGTGGTCAGCGGGGGCGCGGCGCGCGAATTCCGGCGCATGCTCGGGCCGCACGCCGACGCCGACGAAGTAGGCCGGCACGGCCGACAGCCACGGCAATCGTTTCATCAGGCCGAGCAGCGCCCCGGGCGGGGTGGGGTCGGCGCCGCGCAACAGCGGCCCGAGCAACATGTGGTGCAGCACCTGCTGCACCAGCTGGGTCACCACCGTGGGCAATACGCGGCGGCGGTGCACCGCGGCGAGCTCGCGACCACTGACCCGGTGTCGTCGCAACGGTTCGGCCAGTATCGTTGCGGCCGCGACGGCATCCTGGATCGCCAGGTTGATGCCGACCCCGCCCAGCGGCGACATCGCGTGCGCCGCATCCCCGATGCACAGCAGCCCGTCGGTGTGCCAGCGCCGCAGCCGATTCACGTGCACGTCAAGGTGTTTGACGTCGTCCATGGATTGCAGCGCCGCGACAGACTCGGGCATGTCCGGTAGCAGCTCTTCGACGTCGCGCCGGAACGCCTCGATGCCGCGCGCCCGCAGCTGGGCGTCGGTGCCCTTCGGCCCGAGGTAGGCGATCTGGAAGTAACCCTCCCGCGGGATCACGGCGAGTCCCTTGCCCGGACCGAGGCGGGGCAGGAAGGAGTATTCGGTGTCTTCCTTGTGCGGCAATCGGAACCACCACACGTCAAACCTCACCGGGTATTCGCGCGCCTTGAGTCCGGCCTCATGCCGGACGATCGACCAGCGGCCGTCGCAGGCAACGGTCAACTCGGCGCGCAATTCACCCGGGCCCTCGGGCCCGCGGTAGCGCACTCCGGCAACCCGGCCGCCCTCCCACAGCAAGCCGGTGACTTCCGTGTTCATCCGCAGCGAGAAGCTCGGCTCCTCCTGTGCCGCGGCGGCGAGGAGGTTGAGCAAGTCCCACTGCGGCACCATCGCGACGAAAGGGTGGGGCTGGCGCAACCGCTCGAAGTCGACGTAGGTCACCGACCGCCCGTTGGATTCGAGTTTCGCGGTGCGGACCTCGGTAAAAGGCAAGGCCGCGAACGGTTCCCACAGGCCCAGTTCGTCGAGCAACCGCATGGTGGTCGGGTGGACCGTGTCGCCGCGGAAGTCGCGCAGAAAGTCACCATGCTTCTCCATCAGTGTCACCTGCACACCCGCCCGGGCCAGTAGCAGCCCCAGGACCATTCCGGCCGGGCCGCCACCGACGATCGCACACGAGGTTGTCTCAGCCATCAGGCCTCGGCCTCGAACTCGAGGTCGAACACCGAGACCGGATCGAGGATGACGCCGTTGTCCTCGACGTAGCGGTCCCACAACGTCAGCAGCTCGCCCAGCTTGTCCGGGTGCGACTCGGCGAGGTCGTGGATCTCGCCCGGATCGGCAGCGAGGTCGTAGAGCTGCCAGCCGCCCGGGCCGTATGGTGCGGGCAGGTGCAGCGCCTTCCAGTTCCCCTGACGAATGGCGCGGCGGCCGAACAACTCCCACCCCGTGCCCGTGTCGGCGTCATGCACGGCCTCCGCGCCGCCCGACAGATACGGCACCATGGAGCGGCCGCGCATCGGTGCCACCTCACGCCCGCGATACGTCGTGCCGGGATGCGCGGCCCCCGCCAGTTCCAGCACCGTCGGGGCGATGTCCATGACGGTGCTGAACGCGGTCCCCACCTCCCGTTGCCGGTCAAAGCCGGGCCAGGTGACGAAGCCGACCACCCGGATGCCGCCCTCGGTGGTGAAGGCCTTGTGCAGCCGTGACGGCGCGGTGGCCGCTTGCGCCCATCGCGGCCCGTACCAGATGAACGAGGATGGCCGGCCGAGGTTGTCGACGCTGTTGTCGCAATGCTTTTCGATCTGCGCGGCGATACGCGCACCGTGCAGCGGCATCGCTTCGACGATCGCACCTTCGGCACCGTTGTCGGAGAGGAAGATAACGACGGTGTTGTCGAGTTCGCCGCTGTCCGAGAGGTATTCGATCACCCTGCCGATGTTCCAGTCCATCCGGTCGACCATCCCGGCGTAGACCTCCATGCTGCGGGCCGACACCGCGCGCTGTTCGTCGGTCATGTCGGCCCACTCCGGGGCGCCGTCGGCGACGACCGGATGCGCCTCGACGTCGGGCGGGCACAGACCCAGCCGCTTGAGGGCCGCGAGCCGCTCTTCGCGAAGCGCGTCCGGACCGGCGTCGTAGCGGCCACGGTATTTCGCGATCGATTCGTCCGGCGCGTGCAGCGGCCAGTGCGGCGCCTGGAAGGGCAGATACGCGAAGAAGGGCCGGTCGTCGCCGGGCGCCCGTTCGCGCAGGTACTGCAACAGCTTGTCGGTGTAGAAGTCCGACGAGTAGAAGTCGT
>NZ_LZJF01000068.1 GCF_001666835.1 Mycobacterium sp. E3251
GCCGTGCTGTTCATCCACGACACATAGGGCGCCACCGCGGCCGCCATCGCGGCCGACGACGGACCCACCCACGGCCCACCCGTCAGCTCCGACACGATCGCCCGATAGGCCGCCGCCGCCGAGCCCAATTCGGCCGCCAGCGCGTCCCACGCCGCGGCCGCCGACACCAGGGGCCCAACCCCCGCGCCCGCATACATCCGCCCGGAGTTGACCTCGGGCGGTAACGCCGCAAAATCCACTACAAAACCCCCGTAACCAGCCGACCAGGCGCCAGCTCAAACGCCGCGGGCCCGGACGGGGCGCTGGCTTGGCGATCCGGTTTCGTGCGCCATGGCTTGCGCACGAGTGGCGCGACGCCGAGTTGTTCGCGTCGCCGCACCGCGGCGCCGAGAGACGCTCCGCCGTCTCGTCGCCGTACAACTACCTAATATTCTTAGTTGCACCTGTAACAACCATGGTTAACTCCTGGGAATTTGCTGAAAGTCGATTTTCAGCCGCCGAAATAGTTGTCCGAGGCCCGGTGCCGCATGGGGCCCGGCCGGGCCGGGCGCCCCGGGCGACGGTGAGCATCCGCGCCTCCGGACGGGGGAGTGCGGGACCGGCCGGGGCGCAACCTCGTGGCGAGAGCCCCTTATCCATATTGACTTTGGTGCGAGGCGTCGCCCGATTGTCCCGGCGCGATGTAGTGGCATCGCCAATGCCGCAGCCTCCCCGCCGGTCCGAGGAGGACGGACCGCGCATAGGGATTCGGCGCGCGGCGGCCCAAACGGCAGCAGACAGCAGTATTTGCTACGTGACCAACTAGCAATGACCAACTGTTGGCCTCGGTGTCGTTACCCGGCGGTTTGACCGGGACTAATCTCCTAAGCGCGGGCGCTGGGTGGAGACCGCAAGTAGACAGCCCGACAGGCGGATTTCATAACCCACCTCGTCAGTCGGCGAACGGGCCCCAGGCGTGCCGCTTGAGCGCGGCCGGCTTCTTGCCGAGCTTGCCCGCCCGCACCATGACCGCCAGGCTGTCCAGGATGACGCGGCTGCTCATCAGCGCGGTCTGTTCCGCCCAGTCATACGGCGGTGAGCACTCCACCACCTCGATGCCGTTCAGTCCGGGTTCGGAGATCATCCGGATCAGGTTGAGCGCCTCGCGCGGTAGCAGGCCGCCGGGCTCGGGCCAGCCGGTGCCGGGCACGAATCCCGCGTCGATGACATCGATGTCGAACGACAGGTACACCGCCTTGGCGTCCTTCCACGCCGTCTCCAGCGCGATCTCGGCGACCTTTTCGATCCCGACGCGTTCGACGTCACCGACGGTGATGACGGTGCTGCCGCGCTGGCGGCCCACCTGGACGCCGGCGCGCGGAGCCTGCCATCCGCCGATGCCGATCTGCACCAGGTTGGTGGCCGGGGCGTTCTTGATGTTGGTGGCGTGGAACCACGGGGTGGTGTGCATCCGCTCGTCGAGGTCGGTTTCCTGGGTGTCGACGTGGCGGTCGAAGTGGATGATCCCGACGTTGCCGTCCAGGTAGGGGGCCAGACCCCGCACGGTCGGGAAGCCGATCGAGTGGTCGCCGCCGAGCACCACCGGGAACACGCCCTTGGAGACCACGTGGGCCATCGCCTGGCTGATCTGGTCGAACGACTTCTCGATGTTGGCGGGGATCGTGACCACGTCGCCGATGTCGACGATGTTGAGCTGTTCCCGTAGGTCGACTCCCAGCTCGTAGCAATAGGTGCCGAACAGGTTGGTGGAGCGGCGAATGCCCATTGGCCCGAACCGGGTGCCCGGGCGGTAGGTCGTCCCGGCGTCCAGCGGTGCTCCGAAGACGGCCACCTCGGCGTCGGCGACGTCGTTCACATCCTCCAGGAACGGGGCCTTGAGGAACGTCCCGCGTTCCCCGGCGAAGTGGGGGAGCTCGCCGCGGGCGAAGGTCGACAGGGTGCGGTCGTTGATGGTGGGGGCGGCTTCAAGCCCGTGGCTGAGGCAGCGGTCGATCTCTTCGCGGTGACGGCGCGTGGACAGCTCCGCTTCGGCTTGCTGCGCCCACGCACCCTCACGGTTGGGAATGTCGGCCTGGCCGGCGAACGGGTTGAACATCGAAAATCCTCTCGTCGAGTTTCAATTCACGGCGGAGGATGCCCCGACGACCGAAACTAAACGGAGGAGAAGTTCGCAGACCGTTTTCGGTTGACCGGCACGCCAGGCATCCCGCGGTCACCGTCTTGTCGCTCTCCGGGTACGGCGAACTCGTCCGGGCGGCCGTTTCGGCCGCCGCCATACAACGTACCTGTTCGACCTTCGTCTACAACTTTGACGTACCCGGCAGACAGCTGTGACTTTCCTGGCAACGACTGGGCGGTCGCAGGACCACTCGCACGACTTGGCCATGATGTGGTCGATACGCTGCCTACCAACGCGCCCGCGCGCCAACCGCTTCCATCAGTCCGCTGAAAGACACGAGATGCCAACACATTCACACGGCCACCCGCATCCACCCCTCGAGCGGCCGCGACGGGTCCGGCAACCGGGGGAGCCGCTGCGCGTCGGCGTCGGCGGCCCGGTCGGGTCCGGCAAGACCGCGCTGGTCGCCGCGCTGTGCCGGCAGCTCCGCGACGAGCTGTCGCTGGCGGTGCTGACCAACGACATCTACACCACCGAGGACGCCGACTTCCTGCGCAGGCACGCGGTGTTGCCGGACGACCGGATCGCCGCGGTGCAAACCGGCGGCTGCCCGCACACCGCGATCCGCGACGACATCACCGCCAACCTCGATGCGATCGACGACCTGATCGCCGCGCACGAGCCGCTGGACCTGATCCTGGTCGAATCCGGAGGCGACAACCTGACCGCCACCTTTTCCTCGGGCTTGGTCGACGTGCAGATCTTCGTCGTCGACGTGGCCGGTGGCGACAAGGTGCCCCGCAAGGGTGGGCCCGGGGTCACCTACTCGGATCTGTTGGTAGTCAACAAGACTGACCTGGCACCACTGGTAGGGGCGGACCTGCAGGTGATGGCCGACGACGCCGCCGCGGTCCGCGATGGCCGGCCCACCGTCCTGCAGTCGCTCACCGACGACCCGGCGGCGACGCAGGTGCTGGCGTGGGTCCGCACGCAATTGCGCGAGGCGGCCAACGTGTGATGCGATCCCGGGTCCTGGTGGTCGCGTATGCGAACCGGCTGCCACGCATCGAATGTGGCGGGGGTGTGGCGGCCCGCCGCACCTCGCCCGACACGGTCCATCTGGTGTCGGCGGCGGCCACGCCGCTGGGCGGCGACAGCATCGACCTTCGCGTCATCGTCGAACGCGGCGCCCGGCTCAGGCTCCGCAGCGCCGCCGCCACGGTCGCGTTGCCCGGCGCGAATGTCCCGACTTCCCACGCCCATTGGGAGATACAGGCGACCGGCAGCCTCGATATCGACCTGGAGCCGACCGTGGTCGCCGCCGACGCCCGCCATGTGTCCAGCGCCGCCTTCTCCTTGCACGACGGGGCCCAGGTGCGCTTCCGCGAGCGCGTGCAGGTCGGCAGATGCGAAGAGCACCAGGGGTTTTGGTCCGGGTCGTTACACGCCGACTGCGATGACCGCCCCCTGCTACGCCACCGGGTGGAGCTGGGCGCCGGATCGTCGGGCGACGACATCATTTCGGCGCCGCGCGCCTCGATTCACGAATTGCGTTACCCCGAAACGGCTTTCTCGAACACCGCGATCGATTCCGGCTCGACCGTGCTGATGTTGGCCGGCGGCGGACTACTCAGCACGTGGCAAGCCGACCGGCTGGCCGGTTAGCTCGCCCGCCTGGCGGTCGCTGGGCGCTTGGTCTCCGCGGCGAGCACCGCCAGCTGTTCGAGACGGGTGCGGGCGAAGGCCTGCTGCTCGGTGATGGTCAGCTGGCCGCGCCGCGTGCTCAGGAAGGTCACCGTCCACGACAGCAGCGTGCTGACCTTGGTCTTGAACCCGACCAAATAGACCAGGTGCAGCACCAGCCACATCAGCCAGGCGATGAAGCCGCTGAACTCCAGCGGACCGACCTTGGCCACCGCGGAAAACCGCGAAACGGTGGCCATCGAGCCCTTGTCGAAGTACTGGAACGGCTCGCGCTCCGACGGATCGGCGCCGCCCAGTTCGGCTTTGATCGTGCCGGCGACATACTTGGCGCCCTGGATCGCGCCCTGCGCCACGCCCGGAACGCCTTCGACGGCGGCCATGTCGCCGATCACGAACACGTTCGGGTGCCCCGGGACGGACAGGTCGGGCAGCACCTTGACCCGCCCGGCGCGGTCGAGTTCCACCGACGACTGTTCGGCGAGGTCTTGGCCCAGGCCGCTGGCCTGCACGCCCGCCGACCACACCTTGCAGGCGGACTCGATGCGCCGGATGGTGCCGTCGGAGTCCTTGACCGTGATGCCGTTGCGGTCGACGTCGGTGACCATCGCCCCCAACTGGATCTCCACACCCATCTTCTCCAGCCGGGCGCGCGCCCGCGCGCCCAATTTGTCGCCGAACGGCGGCAACACGGCGGGGGCCGCGTCGAGCAGGATCACTCGCGCCTTGGTGGAGTCAATGCCACGGAACGAGCCCTTCAGCGTGTGGGCCGCCAATTCCGCGATCTGCCCGGCCATTTCGACACCGGTGGGCCCGGCGCCGATCACGGTGAACGTCAGCAGCTTGGCGCGTCGTTCGGGGTCACGCGACCGCTCGGCCTGTTCGAACGCGCTCAGGATCCGTCCGCGCACCTCCAGTGCGTCGTCGATCGACTTCATGCCGGGGGCGAACTCGGCGAAGTGGTCGTTACCGAAATACGACTGTCCGGCGCCCGCGGCGATAATCAAGCTGTCGTAAGGGGTTTCGTAGGTGTGGCCGAGCAAATCGGATACCACGTACTTGCCGGCCAGGTCGATATGCGTGACGTCACCCAACAGCACCTGGACGTTGCGCTGCCTGCGCAGGACGACGCGGGTGGGCGGGGCGATGTCGCCTTCGGACACGATGCCCGTCGCCACCTGGTACAGCAACGGCTGGAACAGGTGGTGGGTGGTGCGCGCGATCAGCTTGATGTCGACGTCGGCGTGCTTGAGCTTCTTTGCCGCATTGAGCCCGCCGAATCCCGAACCGATGATGACCACCTGGTGGCGACGTTCGGTTCCAGCTGTGGTTTCTGGTGGGGGGCTCATGTTTCCGCTGCTCCTGACGGGGGCTTTTGGACACGCGACTGCAGTTAGCCACAACGCTAGTCAGGCGGGTACCCGGAAACCTAGTTGATACCCATGTGTTGTTTGCAACACTAAAGGTGTCCGCGGGCGAAATCCCTGGTGAGCGTCCAGCGGTGTGGCGCAGTTATCAGGGTTGTCAGCTATCGGCGCGCGGGCGGCGTCACTGGCTGGAGCCCTCACCCGCACAGTGGTCGTGGCCCGCTTGGATCGTGCCGCCGGGGGCACGCTCGAGCGCCTGCGCTTCGGCTTCTTCGCGGGTCGGACCCCAGCCGCCGAAGTATCGGGATTTGGCCGCATTCAAAACGAGCGCCACGCACCCGCCCTGCCCGCTGGCCAGCAGTCGGCAGTCGCTGATGCTCTTGCGGCAGGTCTCCATCACCGCCTTCTCGGCCGCGCCCTGGCTGGCCGCTCCGTCGGCGATGTTGATGCGGCCGGTGGAGTCCGAGATCGCCATGGCGATCCAGTTGTTGTCGGCATGCGCGATCGGGGGCGCGGCGAACGCCACGCCGGCCGCGACCGCCGCCAGGGCTCTTTTCTTCATGGCCGTCCCGGCCCCTTACCTCTGCGCTGCGCCGTTGTGGCGCAGGTCGACGCTGCTACATCGAAGTATTACCGCGGCGGCACCAATCCGCGACCCCAAAGTGGCGGCGTCGGCGGCTAGAGGCCGACGACCGGGCGCAGCGCCTCGCCGACGGCGCTGATCACGCCGGGGGTGTAGAAGGGCAGATTGATGATCACGCCGTCGATGCCCGCGTCCACCACTTTGGTCTTGATCTGGTCGGCGACCGAATCGGGACCGCCGACCACCATGCGCTGCTGCATTTCGGCCGGAATCTGATCGGGTTTCGCGTTCTCGTCGACCAGCACCGTGGTCAGCGTGCTGGTTTCCAACGTCGCGGGGTCCCGGCCGATGTCCTCGCAGCGCCGCCGCACGACGTCCAATTTCCCTGGCAGCTCGTCGAATCCGGCGATCACATTGAGATGATCGAAATGGCGCGCCGCCAGCGGGATCGTCTTCTTCTCACCGCTGCCGCCGATCATCAGCGGAATGTGGTCACGGAAGCGCGGATTCGCGAGCGCCTCGCGCACCTGGTACCACTTGCCGGAGAAGGTAGGCCGCTCGCCCTTGATCATCGGCAGGATGATCTGCAGCGCCTCCTCGAGCCGGTTGAACCTGTCCGTGAAGGTGCCGAATTCGAAACCCAGCTGGTCGTGTTCGAGTTCGAACCAGCCGGTGCCGATGCCCAGGATCGCGCGGCCCTGGCTCACCACGTCGAGGGTGGTGATGGTCTTCGCCAGTAGGGCCGGGTTGCGGTAGGTGTTGCCGGTTACCAAGGTGCCCAACTGAACTCGTTCGGTGCCGGTGGCCAGCGCGCCGAGGGCGGTGTAGGCCTCCAGCATCGGCTGGTCGGGGTCGCCCAGCATGGGGAGTTGGTAGAAGTGGTCCATCACGAAAACCGAGTCGAAGCCAGCCGATTCGGCCTCGCGGGCCTGAGCCAGAACAGTGGGGAAGAGTTGTTCCACCCCGGTGCCGTAGGAGAAGTTGGGAATCTGCAGACCGAGTCGAATAGCCACGCGATCTACCGTAGTGCGACGCCGAGCGGGACGATACGGCTCGGCCGCCGATTACGCCCTCAGCCGAATTGGGCGAGCGCGCCGTGGCTGACGTGCAGCGTCTGGCCGGTAATGTGGCGAGCCGCCGGGGTGGTCAAGAACAACGCCAACCGCGCCACTTCGCCGGCGACCGACGGGGGCGTGCGAGAAAGGCCGTCATAGCCGGGCTGGGCGCTGCGCCCGCTGGCTACGGCGTTGACCGTGATCCCACGGGTGCCGAAGATGCCGGCCTGCCCCGCGACCCAATTCGACAGGGTCGCTTTGATGGCGGCGTCGACGCTTCCGGGCGACGGGTTCTCGGGCACCACGCTGATGATGGAGCCACCCGAGCGCAGGTGATCGCCGACGGTCTGCACCGTCAGAACCGCCGACAGCACGGTGGCGTCCAAGGCGTTTCGCCACGCGGTGGCCGTGTCGGCGATCGAGTAGGTGCGTGGGTCGCCGGCTTCCCATGAGGGCGCCGGCACGTTGACGATGGTGTCCAGATGATGGGGGAACGAGGCACGGGCCTCGGTCAGGCTCGCCGGGTCGGTGGTGTCGCAGACGATCGCGTCCACATCCAATTCCTTGGCGGCGATCTCCAGGTCGCTGCGCCGCGCGCCCACGAGCGTCACCTTGTGACCGGCATCGCGGAAGCCTTCGGCCACTGTGCGCCCCAGTTCGGTGTCTCCGCCGGTGACCAGTACTTCCACTGCCATGACCTCCTCGTGTTCAACGTTGAACCCAGACCCGGGCAGTTCCGTGTGGCCATCCACAGGGACCGCCGAGGGGATCTGCCTGGGATCTCAGCGCGTTATGGCATCAATCTGCCTAGATGTTACTGGACAGTAGCTAGTCGGCGAAATTGTTGACGCCGCGACGCGCGGATCATTTGCGTAACTATTCGGCGGGCACTTTTTTGCGCGATTAAGCCCGTAATTGGTCCGCATCGTCGGCGGGCTAGGGTGCATGCATGCGGCGGATCGGGATCCTGGCCGGTGTGGTGTCGATGGTGCTGGCGATGGGCCTGTCCGGGTGCGGTTCGAGACCGCCCTCCGCATCCGGCAAAGTGGTGGTCTTCGCCGCCGCCTCGCTCAAGCCCGCGTTCACTCAGATCAGTGCGCAGTTCAGAGCCCAAAATGCGGGCAGCAACGTCGACTTCGAATTCGCGGGATCGTCGGAACTGGCCATCCAGTTGACGCAGGGTGCGATCGCCGACGTCTTCGCCTCGGCGGACACCGCGCAGATGGACACGGTTGCCAAGGCCGGCCTGCTGTCCGGCAGCGCGACGAACTTCGCGTCGAACACGCTGGTGATCGTCACCGCCCCAGGCAACCCCAAGAAGATCGGCGCCTTCGCCGACCTCGCGAGGCCGGGGCTGGGGGTGGTGGTCTGCCAGGTGCCGGTGCCGTGCGGAGCGGCGACCCAGCGGGTCGAAGTCAGCACCGGCGTCCATCTCAACCCGGTGAGCGAGGAACCCAGCGTGACGGACGTCCTCAACAAGGTCACCACCGGCCAGGCGGACGCCGGGCTGGTGTACGTCACCGACGCCCAGAGCGCCGGGAACAAGGTGACCCGCGTCAGCTTCCCGGAGGCCGCCGGCGCGGTGAACGTCTATCCGATCGCGGTGCTGAAGAATGCTCCGCAGTCGGCGTTGGCGCAACGGTTCGTGGCCGTGGTGACCGGTGAAATCGGTCAAAACATTTTGGCCCAGTCGGGCTTCGCCAAACCCTAGAATTCAGCGGGCCGTTCGAAATCGGTTCGGATCTTGTCGATTTGGGCATAGGCGTAGGTCACGATGTCGGCCGTGGTCATCACCTCGCCCTTGCGGGCGAGCGATTCGTAGCTTTGGTCGCCGAGGACCTTGCGAAGATCGGCGATCATTTCTCCGAGTTCGGGCAAGGTCGTTGCCGCCATCGCACTGACCGCCGCAAGCCCGGCGATGATGGAAGCCGGTTCGTAGCGTCCTAGCCGGTTGAGGAACACGGCGAAGACAGCGAGCGCGTTGTACATCATGCCGATGTTGCCCGACTCGTGGTTACTGCGAATGGCCACGGCGAGATGATCCAAGGCCGCCCAGGAGTCCCCTTGCTCGGCCATGAGTCCGGCGGCCCAGTATGGGAATTGGGTCTCGTAGAACCGGTTGCCGCTGTCCCGCGCGACGAGCAGGCTACGGCGCAGCGCCGCCAGGGCGCGACCCGGATCGGTGGCCCGGACGGCGTACCCGTACACGAAAAGTACGTAAGCAAGCACCCATGGATTTCCGTTCGCTTCGGCGGCATCGATGAGGCTGTCGGCGATTGCCGTCGCCTCGTCGGCCGAACCGCAGACGGCCAAAGCGAAAGCCAGGTTCGCCCTCCCGAACGTGTTGGCGTCGCCGCTGCGCCTCACCTGGGCGCGACACAGCTCGAGGTACCGTTCGGGCTGCCCGACGAACAAATACGCACTGCCGAGAAACGCCTCGCCGAAGTACGACACTTTGTCGCCTGCGGCGGCGATAACCGTCTGACCGATTTCGCTGTAGCCCACAGCCTCTTGGTACCGGCCGACAAGAACGGACAGCGATGCCCCCACGCATACCGCTGCCAGCCGCGGGTGTTCGACGGCATGAAGGGGTCCGACCATTTCTTCGGCCCAGGCGATGGGTTCGTAGTTCTCGAGAAACGGACCAAGCAAGCCCGCATACGCGGCGATGGCGGCGCCCGCATCCAGGTCGCCGTGGTCGGCGGCCCAACGAAAGGCGATGCGCAGGTTGGCCAGCTCGACCGTGAGCCAGCCGTACGCCTCGCGCTGTCGCGGGCTGTCCCACAGCGCCATGAGGTCGGCTTCCCGTCCGGCGAAGTAATGGGCGTGCGCGGTCCGGACCGCGTCTGCCTCACCCGATGCGATGAGTTGTTCCTCGGCGAACTGGCGGATGGTTTCCAGCATCGAAAAGCGGGTGCGCGCCGCGGACTTGTCCGTCACGAGCAGCGACTTGCGCACCAGGGCGTCGAATACCTCCAGGATGGCGTACTCGTCGAGCTCTTGCGATCCGGCCACCGCGCACGCGCTTTGCACGTCGAAACCGCCCGCGAAAACCGAACAGCGTTGCAGCACAGTCCTTTCAGTGTCGTCGAGAAGGTCGTAGGACCAGGCCACCGCGTGGCGCAGCGTGTGATGACGTTCCAGGCCCCGACGCGAGCCGACCAGCAGCCTGAACCGGTGATCGAGGCGATCGCGCATCTCGCCGGCGGTCATCGACGCCATCCGTGAGGCGGCCAGCTCGATGGCCAAGGGAATCCCGTCAAGGCGCCGACAGATCTCGATGACCGCGCCGGCCTCACCGCCGTCGGCCAGCGAGAAGCCCGGCGAAATGCCTTGGGCGCGTTCGACGAACAGGGTCACCGCCGCAGAATCGACGCCCGCCGCCGCGTCCAGCGAGCGCACCGGCCGCACCTGCTCGTCGGGGACTCCGAGTCCTTCGCGACTGGTGGCGAGGATTCGTACGGCCGCCGAGCGCGCCACGATGGCCTCGATCAGGTCAGCGGCGGCGTCGAGAACGTGCTCGCAGTTGTCGAGCACCAACAGCCGTACCCTGCCCTCCAGTGCCGCGGCCACCGATTCGGTGACGGTCTTGCCCGGTTGCTGGGTGATGCCGAGCACCGCGGCAACCGCGTCGGGCACCGCCGCCGGATCGGTGACCGCGGCCAGCTCGAATAGCCAAACCCCGTCGGGGAACACATCTGCCAGTCGCGCGGCGACTTCCGTCGCGAGGCGGGTCTTGCCGACCCCACCCACGCCGGTCAGCGTGACCATCCGATGCGCCTTGACCGCCGCCTCGACGTCGGCGACCTCAACCTCCCGTCCGATCAAGCTGGTGGTCGCGGGCCGCAGGTTTCCCGGAGG
Source organism: Mycobacterium sp. E3251 (assembly GCF_001666835.1). GTDB lineage: Bacteria > Actinomycetota > Actinomycetes > Mycobacteriales > Mycobacteriaceae > Mycobacterium. The sequence continues at coordinate 10,687 of NZ_LZJF01000068.1, forward strand.
CGTGTCGAGCGCCCGCAACGGCGGAAACTCGGCACGTAGTCCCGCTGCCCGTACTTGAAACACCCCGACCGGCATCGGCACGTCCCGCAACCGTCGCGACCCCAGATTGACGAGGTCGACTCCGCTGAGCAGACCCGCGGTCGAGTCGGCCAACAGGATCTGCCCGCCGTGACCGGCCGCCATCACCCGTGCGGCGCGGTTGAGCACCGTGCCGAAGTAGTCACCCTCGCGCAGCTCGGCTTCGCCCGTCGCCAGCCCCATCCGCACCGGCAACTCCAGGTCGCGCTGAGCGGCCACCGCTGCGTCGACCGCTGAGCGCGGTGACGCGAACGCCGCGCAGACGCCGTCGCCGGTGTGCTTGAACAACCAACCGCCGTGCGCCTCGATTGCCGTTCGCAACACCATGTCGTGGGCGGCCAGCGCCACCCGCATCCCGTCGGCGTCGGCCTCCCACCGACGGGTCGAACCCTCAATGTCGGTGAACAGGAACGTCACGACACCCGAAGGAGCGGGCATCTCAGCAGAATCTCACAACAGACGTGCTCCGAACTGGCTCATCGGCGGAAACTCCCGCGCGTTACCCGATTGGCTATACGTCCGGCGCTAGGTTGAGGCGGTCCAGATCTCCCGATCCCTGTTAGGGGTGTACGTATCAGCGAGCGCCCTCCGGATCTGCCGCGGTGGGTATACCTACCCGCCGCGGTGGGGACGGTGTTCGTGGTGCTGCCGTTGCTGGCCATCGCGATCAAGGTCGACTGGCCGAATTTCTGGTCGTTGATCACCAGCCCGTCGTCCCGGACGGCGCTGTTGCTCAGCCTCAAGACCGCCGCGGCCAGCACCCTGCTGTGTGTGCTGCTCGGCGTGCCGATGGCGTTGGTGCTGGCCCGCAGCACGGCGCGGCCGGTGCGGCTGTTGCGGCCGTTGATCCTGCTGCCGTTGGTGCTGCCGCCGGTGGTGGGTGGGATCGCGTTGCTCTACGCGTTCGGCCGGCTCGGATTGCTCGGCCGGTACCTCGACGCCGCCGGCATCAGCATCGCGTTCAGCACCACCGCGGTGGTGCTGGCGCAGACGTTCGTCTCGCTGCCGTTCCTGGTTATTTCCCTGGAGGGGGCCGCGCGCACCGCCGGCGCCGACTTCGAGGTCGTCGCGGCGACCCTCGGGGCGCGTCCCAGCACCGTCTGGTGGCGGGTGACCCTCCCGCTGCTGCTGCCGGGCCTGGCGTCGGGCACGGTCTTGGCGTTCGCCCGCTCGCTGGGGGAGTTCGGCGCGACCCTGACGTTCGCAGGGTCGCGGCAAGGAGTCACCCGCACGCTGCCGCTGGAGATCTACCTGCAGCGCGTCACCGACGCCGACGCGGCGGTGGCGTTGTCGATCCTGCTGGTGGCCGTGGCCGCCGTGGTGGTGTTGGGGTTGGGCGCCCGCCGGCTGACCGGCACCGAGACGAGGCAGACCGGGCCATGAGCGAATTGCACCTGCGCGCCGTGGTGGCGGAGCGCCGCCTGGACGTCGAATTCTCCGTATCGGCGGGCGAAGTGCTGGCGGTCCTGGGACCCAACGGCGCGGGCAAGTCGACCGCGCTGCACGTCATCGCCGGGCTGCTTCGCCCGGACCGCGGATTGGTGCGGTTGGGGGGCCGGGTGCTGACCGACACCGATGCCGGGGTGGACGTGGCCACCCATGATCGCCGCGTCGGCCTGCTGTTGCAGGACCCATTGCTGTTCCCGCACATGAGCGTTGCCGCCAACGTGGCGTTCGGTCCGCACAGCCGTCGCGGCCGGCTCCGCCCGGCCCGGCGCGCGGAGAAGGCCACGGCGCTGCGCTGGCTGCGCGAGGTGGAGGCCGAGCCGCTGGCGGGCCGGAAGGCGCGCCAGCTGTCCGGCGGTCAGGCCCAGCGGGTGGCGATCGCGCGGGCGCTGGCCGCCGAACCCGACGTGCTGCTGCTCGATGAGCCACTGGCGGGCCTCGACGTCGCCGCGGCCGCGGGGATTCGCGCGGTGTTGCGCGGCGCGGTCGGCCGCACCGGCTGCGCTGTCGTGCTGATCACGCACGACCTGCTCGACGTGTTCACCCTGGCCGACCGGGTGCTGGTGCTCGAGGACGGCAAGGTCTCCGAGATCGGCCCGGTCGCCGACGTGCTGACGACGCCGCGCAGCCACTTCGGGGCGCGCATCGCCGGCATCAACCTGGTCAACGGGACCATCGGCCCCGACCGCTCGCTGCACGCGCGCTCGGGCGCCCGCTGGCACGCGGCCCCCGCCGTTGAGGGAGGCGACGAGCTCGCTGAGGGACGCAACGCGATCGCGGTCTTTCCGCCGACGGCGGTGGCGGTCTATCGGGAGCTGCCACACGGCAGCCCACGCAACACCGTCGAAGTGACGGTGGCGGAGATGGACATTCGCGGGTCGGCGGTGCTGGTGCGCGGCGAGCAGCAGCCCGACGGCGCCCCCGGGCTGGCCGCGGAGATCACCGTCGACGCCGCGTCGGAGCTGCGGCTGGCGCCCGGGCAGCAGGTGTGGTTCTCCGTCAAAGCCCATGAGGTGGCGCTCTATCCGGCGGCGTACTGAGGGACGGGACCGAGCGCGTGGCCGCCCGGTGGGTTGCACATCGGCAACATCGGCAAAACGGCATCGCAATTGTCCGCAAGGCTCCTTGCGTCACAGCGGTAACACGGTAGGTTCGTCGCCATGGACCAGGTGGAACCCAACTCGACACGTCGCAAAGGCCTGTGGGCGACGCTGGCGATAGCCACGGTGACCAGTGCCAGCGCCGTCACGATCGCTTTGCCGGCGACCTCGAACGCCGACCCGGAAGTCCCGACTCCGGTCCCGCCGGCGACGACGACCGCCCCCGCCCCGGCTCCCGCCGCAGGCCCGGCGGCTCCCGCAACCACTCCACCGCCGGCTGCTCCGGCGCCCGGCGCCCCTCCGGCACCGGTCGATCCCAACGCGCCCGTGCCACCGCCGCCGCCGCCCGTCGACCCGAACGCGCCGCCGCCCCCGCCGCCCGCCGACCCGAACGCCGGGCGGATCGCCAACGCCGTAGGCGGCTTCAGCTACATCCTTCCTCCCGGCTGGGTGGAGTCGGACGCCTCCCACCTCGACTACGGCTCGGCGCTGCTCAGTAAGACGACGGGGCAGCCGCCGCTGCCCGACCAGCCCCCACCGGTCGCCAACGACACCCGCATCGTGATGGGCCGGCTGGACCAAAAGCTTTACGCCAGTGCCGAAGCCAACAACACGAAGGCCGCGGTGCGGCTGGGCTCGGACATGGGTGAGTTCTTCCTGCCGTATCCGGGCACCCGAATCAACCAGGAAAGCACCCCGCTCACCGGGGCCAATGGCGTCACCGGCAGCGCGTCGTACTACGAGGTCAAGTTCAGCGACGCCTCCAAGCCCAACGGCCAGATTTGGACCGGCGTCGTCGGACTGCCCGCGGCGAACACGCCGAACGGCGGCCCGCCGCAACGCTGGTTCGTGGTGTGGCTCGGCACGGCGAACGACCCCGTCGACAAGGGCGCGGCCAAGGCGCTCGCCGAGTCGATCCAGCCCTGGGCGGGCCCGCCCGCCGCGGCGGCTGGTGCCCCGCCGGCCCCGGGGGCCCAACCCGCGCCGGCTCCGGCCCCAGCAGCACCGGCGCCAGCTCCGGCTCCAGGAGCCCCGGCGCCCTCGCCGGCTCCGGCGCCGGCACCCGCGGGAGAGGTCAGCCCCACCCCGGCGCCGGCACCACCGCGGACGCAATCGACCTGACGCGGCCCCTCGGCGCGCCGCGATGATGCGCCAACCGTCTCCGAATCGGATCCTTTTTCGTTACGCAAAGCGGGTATACCGAAGTGATGGCCCAGCAACTCGCTGGGCTTTGCCAGCGATTGCAAGGAGACCCGCATGACCGTCATGGCAGCTACCGAATATCTGGCCCGCTCAACGACGTTCACGAGCGTCGGCATCATTGGATACATCATCATCGGTGGTCTGGCGGGTGCGCTCGCCAGCAAGATCATCAGGGGCAGCGGTGCCGGCATCCTGATGGACATCGTGATCGGCATAATCGGCGCCTTGATCGGCGGCTTCATCCTGAGCTTCTTCGTCAACACCGCAGGTGGTGGTCTGATCTTCACGTTCCTCACCGCGCTGCTGGGGTCGCTGATCCTGCTCTGGATCGTCGGCATGGTGCGACGGACCTGATCAGTTAGTACGTTGCGGCCGTGGTGGTTAGCGGCATGATGGACGAATGGTTCCACCGCTGACCACCACGACCATGCGCGCGTGGCGGGTGCGCCGGCCCGGACCGATGGACACCGGCCCGCTCGAGCAAACCACCGCCGACGTGCCGCGCCCGGGGCCGGCGGAGTTGCTGGTCGCCGTGCGGGCCTGCGGGGTGTGCCGCACCGACCTGCACGTCACCGAGGGCGACCTGCCCGTACACCGCGACCATGTCACACCCGGCCACGAGGTGGTGGGCGAAGTCGTCGAGGTCGGTCCCGACGCGGGCGACGGGTTTGAGGTGGGAGACCGGGTGGGGATCGCCTGGCTGCGCCACACCTGCGGCGTGTGCAAGTACTGCCGCCGCGGCGACGAGAACCTGTGCCCGCAATCCCGTTACACCGGCTGGGACGCCGACGGTGGCTACGCCGAATTCGCTACGGTGCCAGCCGCTTTCGCGCATCCGCTGCCCGGCGGTTACAGCGACAGCGAGTTGGCGCCGTTACTGTGTGCCGGGATCATCGGTTATCGCTCCCTGCTCCGCGCCGACCTGCCGCCGGGCGGACGGCTGGGTCTGTACGGCTTCGGCGGCAGCGCCCACATCACCGCGCAGGTCGCGTTGGCGCAGGGCGCGGAGGTGCACGTGATGACGCGTGGAGCCGAGGCGCGTGAACTGGCGATGCAGCTGGGCGCGGCGTCGGCGCAGGGCGCGGCCGACCCGCCACCGGTCCCGCTGGATGCGGCCATCCTGTTCGCCCCGGTCGGGGAGCTGGTGCTGCCCGCGCTGGAAGCGTTGGACCGCGGCGGCACTCTGGCGATCGCGGGCATCCACCTGTCCGATATCCCGGTGCTCAACTACCAGCGCCATCTGTTCCAGGAACGCCAGGTCCGCTCGGTCACCTCGAACACCCGGGCCGATGCGCGGGCGTTCCTCGACTTCGCGGGCCAGCACCACATCGAGGTGACCACGCCGGAATACCCGTTGGACCAAGCGGATCGTGCGCTAGCCGATCTCAGCGCCGGCCGTATCGCCGGTGCGGCGGTGCTGCTGGTGTGACCGGCCTCAGGCCGTCAGGTGCCAGACCAGGGCGGCGGCCAGCGCCCCGAGGCCGTTCAGCGACCAGTGCAGCGCGATCGGCGCGATCAGGCTGCCGCTGCGACGGCGCAGCCAGCTGAAGACGAATCCTGCGGCACCGGTGGCCAGCACCGCGCCGGTCACCCCGGCCAGCATCCCGACGACACCGCCGCCGAGAATCCGGGTGAAGCCGACATTGCTGCTGGTAAGCCCGAGCGACGTTGCGACGTGCCACAGCCCGAACAGCAACGACCCCGCCAGCGCGACGCCGCGGAACCCCCACGCCCGATGCAGCGCGCCGTGCAGCACGCCGCGGAACGCCAGCTCCTCCGGGATCACGGTTTGCAGCGGGATGATGACCATCGAGGCGATCAGCGCGCCGGAGACCGTCGCATAGCGGTGGTTCAGAAACATCGGCCGGGTCACGGGGAGCAGCACCCCCACCGCGATCACCGCGGCCACGACCAGCACCGCGGCCAACGCGTAGCCCAGCCCCGACTTCCAGTGTTCGCGTCCCAACCCGAGATCGGCCCAGTCCAGACCGTTGGCGCGCATCAGGAACACCAGGCCGACGGCGGCGGCGGGAACCACGGCGATGCCGGCCCACGGGGTGGTGAAGTGCGCGACGAGGTTGGTCAGCACCAAGACCGCGACGACGACAGCGATGTCGAGGTGGATGCGAGCCCGGTGTAGCGCCGAGAGCTGCGAGATCACCGGATGGTGAATGTCGGGTGTCTCGGCGGCGTCAAGCATTCAACCAGCTTACCGATCGGCGCCCGCCGCGACGGTTCAACGAGATTGCCGTCACGGTCGTGGTAGGCCCCGAAGGGCAACCGTGACGGCAATCTCGGCGCGAATCAGCTCGACTCCCAGGTCGATGGGTCGTCTCGCTCCCATCACTCACTACGTTCGTTCTGCTCGCTCGACTCCCAGGTCGATGGGTCGTCTCGCTCCCATCACTCACTACGTTCGTTCTGCTCGCTCGACTCCCAGGTCCAGCCGGCGATTTGCGGGTCATCCTCGCCATGCTCACGGGTGTAGATGCGCGCGGCGAGCCGGGCGTCGACCATCCGCTGGCGCAGCTCGGCGGCGCGGCTGGCCAGCCCGTCGACCCGGTCGATGACGTCCATCACCAAATGGAAGCGATCCAGATCGTTCAGCATCACCATGTCGAACGGCGTCGTGGTGGTTCCCCGCTCCTTGAACCCGCGCACGTGGATGTGCGGGTGGTTGGTGCGGCGGTAGGTGAGCCGGTGAATCAGCCAGGGGTAGCCGTGGTAGGCGAAGATGACCGGCTTGTCGCGGGTGAACAGCGCGTCGAACTCCTTGTCCGGCAGGCCATGCGGGTGCTCGGAATCCGGCTGCAACCGCATCAGGTCGACGACGTTGACCACCCGGACCGCCAGCTCCGGCAGTTCGCGGCGCAGGATGTCGGCGGCAGCCAGCGTCTCCAGCGTCGGGATGTCCCCGGCGCAGGCCAGCACCACATCGGGTTCGCCGGTGGCGGTGCTCGCCCACGGCCAGATCCCCACGCCGCGTGCGCAGTGCGCGATGGCCTGGTCCATGTCCAGGTAGGCCAGCGCCGGCTGCTTGCCGGCGACGATGACGTTGATGTAGTCGCGGCTGCGCAGGCAATGGTCGGCCACCGACAGCAGCGTGTTGCCGTCCGGCGGCAGATACACCCGGGTCAATTCGGCCCGCTTGTTCGCCACCAGGTCGATGAAGCCGGGATCTTGGTGGGACGCGCCGTTGTGATCCTGGCGCCACACGTGCGAGGACAGCAGGTAGTTCAGCGACGCGATCGGTCGCCGCCACGGCAGCTCCAGGCTGGTGGCCAGCCACTTGGCGTGCTGGTTGAGCATCGAGTCGACGATGTGGACGAACGCCTCGTAGCAGTTGAACAGGCCGTGCCGGCCGGTCAGCAGGTAGCCCTCCAACCAGCCCTGGCACAGGTGCTCGGAGAGCACCTCCATGACGCGGCCGTCGGGCGCGAGGTTCTCGTCGTCGGGCCCGAGCTCCGAGAGCCACACCTTGGCCGTCGACCCGTAGACGGCGTCCAGCCGGTTGGAGGCCGTCTCGTCGGGGCCCATCAGCCGGAACCGGTCGCGGTTGCGCGCGATCACGTCCCGCAGGAAGGTGCCCAGCACCCGGGTGGCCTCGTGGGTTTGCGTCGCCGGCTGCGACACCGTGACCGCGTAGTCACGGAAGTCCGGCAGGTCGAGGTCGTGCAGCAGCAGGCCGCCGTTGGCATGCGGATTGGCGCTCATCCGGCGATCGCCCACGGGCGCCACTGCCCGCAGCTCGGCGCGCAGCTTGCCGTTGCCGTCGAACAGCTCCTCCGGCCGGTAGCTGCGCAGCCACTCCTCGAGCTGCGCCCGATGCTGGGGATTGTCGTGCGTCTCGGCCAGCGGGACCTGATGCGCGCGCCAGGTGCCCTCGACCTTCTTGCCGTCCACCACCTTCGGGCCGGTCCAGCCCTTGGGTGTGCGCAGCACGATCATCGGCCAGACGGGCCGCTGCGTCGCGTTGCCGCTGCGGGCGGCGCTTTGGATGGCCGCGATGTCGTCGAAGGCGTCGTCGAGCGCGGCGGCGAGCTGCTGGTGCACGTTGGCCGGGTCGTCACCGGCGACCGTGATGGGCCGGTAGCCATAGCCACGCAGCAGCGCCTCGAGTTCGGCGTGAGGGATGCGCGCCAGCACGGTCGGGTTGGCGATCTTGTAGCCGTTGAGCTGCAGGATGGGCAGCACCGCCCCGTCCGTGACCGGGTTGAGGAATTTGTTGGAATGCCAGCTGGCGGCCAGCGGCCCGGTCTCGGCCTCGCCGTCGCCGATCACGCAGGCCACGACGAGATCCGGGTTGTCGAACGCGGCGCCGTAGGCGTGCACCAGCGCATAGCCGAGCTCACCGCCCTCGTGGATGGAGCCGGGCGTCTGGGCGGCGACGTGACTAGGAATGCCGCCGGGAAAAGAGAACTGCCGGAACAGCTTTCGCAGCCCTTCGGCGTCCTCCTCGATGCCGGTGTACACCTCGCTGTAGGTGCCCTCGAGATAGGCGTTGGCGACCAGTGCGGGGCCGCCGTGGCCGGGCCCGGTGACGTAGATGACGCTGGCGTCGCGGTCGCGGATGACTCGGTTCAGGTGCGCATAGATCAGGTTCAGCGCCGGGGTGGTTCCCCAGTGGCCCAGCAGCCGCGGTTTGACGTGCTCGGCCGCCAGCGGTTCGGTCAGCAGCGGGTTGTCCAGCAGGTAGATCTGTCCGACCGACAGATAGTTGGCGGCGCGCCAGTATGCGTTGATCAGGTCGAGTTGGTCGTCGGCAAGGGGAGCGGTTGTCTGGGTTTGTAGGCTCACTCCGCCGATTGTCCGCGCCCGCGGTGAACGGCGCCCGACGCGATCGCCGACTACTCCTGATGGCGGCGACCCGCTTCGCCCGGCTCCGCCGCGCTCGCGATCGCCGACTACTCCTCATGGCGGCGACCCGCTTCGCCCGGCTCCGCCGCGCTCGCGATCGCCGACTACTCCTCGCCGCGAGCCCGCGACTCGTAGGCCCTGCGCTTCTCGGCGTCGACGTCGTCGGTGAAGACGTGCTCGCCGCCGAGCGCGCGGTTCAGCCCTTCGGACAGCGCGCGGGGCATGAACTTCTGCGACGCGATGATCGCGCCGGCGGTCTTCGTGACCCGCACCCGCGGCCGGGGATGAGCCACCAGTTTGACGATCGCCTCCGCGATGTCGGCCGGCTCGGCGTTCTTGATGCCCTTGGCGCCCGAGGTGCCGGCGATCAACTCGGTGTTCACGAACGTCGGCATGACGACCGAGAACTTGACGCCCGCCTTGCGGCATTCCAGCCGGGCGGTATCGGTGAAGCCGATCACCGCATGCTTGCTGGCGCAGTAGGTGGCGGCCCCGGCGATGTAGGTCTCCCCGGCGAGTGAGGCGACGTTGATGACGTGTCCGGACCGGCGGGGGACCATGCGCTGGGCCGCCAGCTTGCTGCCCAGGACGACGCCGTAGACGTTGATGTCGAGGACGCGCCGGGTGACGGCGTCCGGCTCGTCGACCATCCGGCCGAGCGGCATGATGCCGGCGTTGTTGACCAGCACGTCGATCGGGCCGAGTTGGCGCTCGACCTCGTCCAGGAAGTCCGCGAACGAGTGCGGGTCGGTGACGTCGAGCTTGCCGTACACGTCCAGGCCCAGCGCGGAGCCGGATTCCTTCACCCGCACCTCGTCGATGTCACCGATTGCCACTTTGGCGCCCAGATTGTGCAGCGCGGTCGCGGTGGCCAACCCGATGCCGCGGGCGCCGCCGGTGATCACGATTACCTTGCCGCGGACCTTCAGCCCGACGGACGCCGTGTCTGCCATTTTCGTACCCTCCGGAGTCTTGACGGGTGTCAACTAGGCAATCTGACCCCAGATCGTCGAATACTGCAACGATGACCCAGGTGCGGGCGGCGGTCCCGGCGGACGCCTACGAGGTGGCCTGTTTACACGTGCGGTCGTGGCAGTCGGCCTACCGGGGGCTCATCGGCCGCGCCTACCTGGACAACCTCACCCCGGAGGCGTTGGTCGACCGGTACACCTTCGGCCGCGTGGGGTTGCGGATGCCGTCCACCTTGGTCGCGGTCGAGGGGTCCGCGATCCGCGGCTTCGCCACCACGGGCCTATGTCGTGAAAACGACCTACCGAACTTTGGTGAGCTGATGGCGCTGTATGTCGACCCGGACCATCTGGGTGCGGGGGTGGGGCGCTCGCTGATGGTGGCCGCCCGGGAGCGGTTGCGGCGAGTCGGTGCGCGAGGCGCCGTGCTGTGGGCGCTGGAGGGCAACACCCGCGCGCTGAGCTTTTACGGGCGTGACGGGTGGCGGCCCGACGGGTCTTGCCGCGCAGCGGATTTCGGCACTGACACGCGGCGCTTGGTCCGTTACCGGATAGAGCCGGTGTAGCGGCGCGATCACCAACCCGTCGAGCCGGGGATGCCTTTGAACGGGCCGGTCACCCAGCTGGTGATCCAGCCGCCGTAGAAGCCGCCGGGTTGGGGCACGACGACCTCTCCGTTGACCGTGCAACGGTCGACATTGGCGGCCATCACCGCGACCGCCCCGGCGATGGCTTCGAATCCGGGCGTCGGACTCACATAGCTCCAAGCCGATTTCGGCGCGACGACGCCGCCGCCCAGCAGATCGTAATAGGTTGCCCGGCCTTTGAATTCACACCAGGAGCTGCCGGACGTCTCACGCAGCGCCCCCTCGGCGAACGCGTCACGCGGGAGGTAATACGTCGGCGGATGACTGGTCTCGAGCACCCGCCAGGCCCGACGGGTGGATGCGATGACTTCACCACCCAACTCGACGGTGATGCGACCGGTGAACGGCTCGACGCGGGGCGGGCGCGGGTAGTCCCACACCGACTCGCGGCGTGGTGCGGCGGCTTCAGATTCGGAGTGGCTCATGCGTTGCCTCGACTCGTCGGTTACTTCGTACCTCCGGCCAGGCTAGGGGCGGCCGGTCTATGGCCAGTATTCATTCATCGGCTGCGCGAATTTGTCGTTGTTGGTGAGGCGGGGAAGGTGCAGGGCGTCTTCGATGGTGCGCAGCAGGCTGTAGTGGTCGTTATGGGTGGCCGCGACGAAATGACCCTGGCGCATACCGGAGTTCGGCGATGGGATGACGATCATGGGCACGTGGTTGCCCTCGTTGCCGATCGTCAACGACAGGTTGTTGTAGTCCTCGTCCCAGGTGATGAAGATCGCGCTGCGTTGGGTCTGGAACGCGGGCGAATTCACGATCGTCGGCAGCACCTGCTGCAGGAACTGGTCGCCGGCCTTGATGTTGTATTGGTGGAACGTCAGTTCGCTGCCGATGAAGCGTACGTTGACGGGGCCTTCCATGTTGTGGTCCTCGTCCGCGGCGAACCACACGAAGTTCGGGGTGGTGTTGGCCGACGCGAGATCCGTAGCCATCCGTGGCAGCGGCAACACATGCGCCTGGCACCGGGCGGCGTTGGACACGATGTCGTGGAAGGCGAGGAACGGGAGCTCACCGGGGGAGTAGCCCCCACTCGACGCGGTGGCACACGGGGTGGGCATGGACTGTTCGTAGCCGGCCCACGTCTTGTTCGCCGCCTCGAGCGTGTCGGCCAGGTTCGGTGCGTCGAAACAGTTCATCGCGCAGTCGTAGTTCGCGCCGAAGTCGGACCCACCGAGGACGGGGAAATAGTTCGGGTTGCTCGGGTGGGTCAGGGCGTAGTAGTTGGACCCGTATCCGTAGGTGTTGATGAGGCTGTTGATGTAGGGCGCATTCGGGCTGCCGACAACGTCTTTGACGCCGTGGTTCTCCATGTAGACCAGGAACACGTGATCGAGGGGGCCGACGGTGGAGTTCGGCGGCGCGGGTAGCGGCGGGGCGGGCAAAGGGACGCCGACCGTGAAGGAAATGTTGTCGGCATACGAGTGGTTGTAGGCGCCGCCCGCCCAGTGGGTGTCCTTGAAGGTCACGGTCACCCGCGCGCGGGTTGTGCCCGCGGGAATGGTTCCCGTGGTGTCGCGTTCGACCAGTTCGGTCTGGAAGCCGCGCTGCAGTATCGAGACCGGCCCGATTTTGGCTGTGCCCAAAGGTGATTGGCCGGGCCCCAAGAAGTCAGCGGTGACCGACGCCTCGGACAGTTCCAGCCGGTTGCCGCCGAGCCAACCACTCAGCGTGAAGGGCACGTTGCCGTTGTTGATGGCCGCCGCCGCGCCGCTGAGATCGACGATTTGTGAGATTGTGGACGTCGCCACGTTTCCGCCGCCGAAGTACTGCGCACCGCCGTCGGGTGGGCCGTGCTGGGCGGACGGAAACGCCAGGAACTTCGGCATGGTCGGCCCCGGCGACCCGAGGGGCGAGGGCAGCCGGACCAGGGTGTTGTATTTGATCACCGTCGGCGTGCCGGTCACGGTCCAGCCGGGGATCGATACTCCGCTGTATCCCGACAGTGAGGGGTCCCCGAGCTCGGCGCCCGGGTTGACCAACAGATTCGGGCTCATCGGAGCGGCGGCGGTCGCTCTGGGTGCGGTGAACGCCGACAGCACCAGCATGCCGGCCCCGATCGCGGCGCCGGCCGCCCGGCAAAGGCGACAGAACATTCAGGCATCCCCCCGGTGGTACGGCGCCGCGCGTTGCTCCGTAGATCGTGAGCTACGTCACTGCTGCGCACCTAGCCGTTGCACGAATCGATACGCAGCAGTTGCCGTTTGGTGACCGAGTCGGTGAAGAGATGGCAGAAGAAATCGTGTAAGCCGTTGCGCGTCAGCTGACGGCGAGCCACACCAGGCTGGCGCCGCCGGCCAGGGCGCAGTAGATGGCGAACGGCGTGAGGGTGCGGGTTTGGAAGTACTGCGTCAGGAACCGCACGGCGAGGTAGGCGCACACGAAGGAGGCGACGCTACCGGCCAGCACCTGGCCCCCTATCCCGCTCGCTTGGGGCCCGAACAACTCCGGGATCTTGTACAAGCCGGCGGCCAGGATGATCGGCGTCGCCAACAAAAAGGAGAACCGGGCGGCGTCCTCGTGGGACAGGCCGCGCCACAGGCCGGCCACCATGGTGATGCCCGAACGGCTGATGCCGGGCAGCAGCGCCAGGATCTGCGCGGCGCCGATCAGGATGCCACGGCGCAAGGGGAGTTGGGCCAGGCGGTTGTCGACGGCCTCCCCGGTGTGCAGGGGTTGTTCACCCACCGGCCGCTCGTGGTCGGCCGCGGGCGCTACCCGCCGGCGCAGCACCTCGCCCGCGTACAGCGCGATGCCGTTGAGCAGCAGGAAAATCGCCGCCGGGACGGGCCTGCCGAGTGTGGTGCGGAACGTTTTTTCCAGGACCAGCCCCGCCAGGCCGACCGGAATCGTGGCCCCCACGATGAGCCAGGCGAGCCGCTCGTCGGGGGTGTTGATCCGGCGATGCCGCAATGACGACACAAATCCGGCCACGATGCGCAGCCAGTCCCGCCAGAAGAACACCAGCAGCGCGGCGGCCGTGGCCACATGCAGGCCGACGATGAACGCCAGGTAGGGCGATTGGGGGGCCGAGACGCTCAGGTCTTCGGCCCACCGGCCGCCGACCACCGCGGGCACCAGCACCGCATGCCCGAGGCTGGAAACCGGGAACAGCTCGGTGACGCCCTGGAACGCGCCGACCACCACCGCCTCGATGTAGGTCAAGTGCGCGCTCATATCAGATGCCTCCGTCGGATCGTTCGCCCGTGGCTTCGCCGATCGGCCTGTGACGATAGCCGACCGCGAGTCCGCCCTCCCAATCAGCTTGCCCAGTTGGCTTTTTGGCTGGTGGGGGGACCGTCCGCCGGGCCGGCCACCGCACCGGCGGGTACGGTGTGCTGATGTCCGACGGGCTGCTTGACGCCGTGCGCGTCCTCGACTTGTCGAGCGGTAACGGCGACGCGGTGACGCGCCTGTTCGCCGACTTGGGCGCCGACGTGCTCAAGGTCGAACCCCCTACCGGAAGCCCGGCGCGTGATTCGCCGCCGATGCTGGCCGGCGCGAGCATCCCGTTTGCCGTGCACAACGCCAACAAGCGCAGCGTGGTGCTGGACCCGTTCGACGAGGACGACTGCGGCGTGTTCCTCGACCTGGCCGCCCAGGCCGACATCGTCGTCGACGACGGCTTCTATGGGGAGGCCCCGACCTTCGGGACGTCGGTGGAGGAGCTGGCCGCCCAGCACCCGCATCTGGTCGTGCTCTCGATCACCGACTTCGGCGCCACGGGGCCGCGGTCGCTGTGGCGGGCCACCGATCCGGTGTTGTACGCGATGTCCGGCTCGCTGTCACGCTCGGGTCCCACCACCGGCACCCCGGTGTTGCCGCCGGACGGTATCGCGTCGGCCACCGCCGCCGCCCAGGCGGCCTGGGCAACCCTCGTCGCGTATTACAACCGATTGCGTTGTGGCACCGGCGAATACATCGACTTCTCGCGTTTCGATGCTGTGGTCATGTCGCTCGATCCGGCGTTCGGCGCGCATGGGCAGGTCGCGGCCGGCATCCGCCGCACCGGGCAGTGGCGGGGGCGCCCGAAGAACCAGGACGCGTACCCGATTTACCCCTGCAAGGACGGTTACGTCCGGCTGTGCGTGATGGCGCCGCGCCAATGGCGAGGCCTGCGGCGCTGGCTGGGCGAGCCGGCCGACTTCCAGGACCCGAAATACGACGTGATCGGGGCGCGCTTCGCCGCGTGGCCGCAGATCAGCGAGTTGGTCCAGGCGCTGTTCGCCGAACAGACCATGAAGGATCTGGTTGCCGCGGGGCAGGCTCATGGCGTGCCGATCGCCGCCGTGCTGACGCCGTCGTGGGTGATGGATTCCGAGCACTTTCAGGCGGTGGGCGCGGTCACCGACGTCGAGTTGGTCCCGGGGGTGCGCACCCGCGTGCCCACCGGTTACTTCGTCGTCGATGGACTGCACGCGGGTTTCCGCAGCCCGGCCCCGGCCGCGGGGCGGGACGGACCGGGCTGGCGGGGGAACCCGGCGGTCGTGCAATCGCCCTCGGGCCGCGTCGGCGACTATCCGTTTGCGGGACTTCGCATCTTGGATCTGGGCATCATCGTCGCCGGCGGCGAGTTGAGCCGGCTCTTCGGCGACCTCGGCGCCGAGGTCATCAAAATCGAAAGCGCCGAATACCCGGACGGGTTGCGGCAGGCCCGTGCCGGAGACGCCATGAGCGAGTCGTTCGCCTGGACGCATCGCAACAACCTGGCGATGGGTCTGGATCTGCGCAGCCCCGCGGGCAAGGGGATCTTCACTCGGCTCGTCGCGGAGTCCGACACCGTCTTCGCCAACTTCAAGCCGGGAACGCTTACCGCGCTTGGCTTTTCCTACCACGATCTGCGTGCCGTCAACCCGCGGATCGTGCTTGCCGAGAGCAGCGCCTACGGCGACCAAGGCCCATGGAGCACCCGCATGGGCTACGGGCCGCTGGTCCGCGCCGCGACCGGTGTCACGCGGTTGTGGACGGCCGACGAACCGGAGAATCGGAACCACACTGGGCGGCATGCCTTTTACGATGCGACGACCATCTTCCCCGACCACGTCGTCGGGCGGATCACCGCGATCGCGGCGCTGGCCGCGCTGATCCACCGCCACCGGACGGGCGGCGGGTCGCACGTGCACATCTCGCAAGCCGAAGCCGTGATCAACCAACTCGACACCTTGTACGTCACCCAGGCCGCCCTGGCCGCGGGCGTCCCGAGAATCTCCGAGACCACCAGCCTGCACGCCGTCTGTCCGTGCGCGGGCGACGACGAGTGGTGCGTCATATCGATCGAATCCGATGACGAATGGCGTTGCGCCGCAGGTGTTTTCCATCACCCGGAATGGGCGGACGATCCGCGCTTCGCGACCGGTGAGGCGCGGCTGGCCAATCGGCGAGAGCTGGTTGAATTGGTGTCGGCGTGGACCCGCACCCGCACACCGGTACGGGCCGCCCAGCTGCTGCAATCCTCCGGCGTTGCGGCCGGGCCGATGAACCGGCCGCCGGACATCTTGGAGGACCCCCAGCTGGTCGAGCGAAAACTCTATGCCGAGATGCTGCACCCCCTCATCGAGCGTCCGCTGCCGGCCGAGACGGGCCCCGCGCCGTTCCAGCACATCCCGCCGGCCCCGCAGCGCCCGGCGCCACTGCCAGGCCAGGACACCGTCGAGATCTGCCGGAAGGTACTGGGCATGGGCGACCCGGAGATCGACCGGCTCGTCGCCGACGGCGCGCTGTTCGGGCCGCCCTGACGCGCGGGGAATCCGGCCCGCGCGACCACCCGGATCGATAGCCACGCTAAATTCACTGTCATGACCGTGCACCCCAGGACGCCGGTGTTGATCGGCTACGGCCAGGTCAACCACCGCGACGAGATCGATCCGGAGAAGCGGTCCGTCGAGCCGGTGGACCTGATGGCGACCGCCGCCCGGCAAGCCGCCGATTCGGCCGTGATCGAGGCCGTGGATTCCATCCGCGTGGTGAACATCCTGTCGGCGCACTACCGGGACCCCGGGCTGCTGCTCGGCCAGCGGATCGGCGCGACGGACTTCACCACGTTGTACAGCCCCGTCGGTGGCAACGTGCCGCAGTCGCTGGTCAACCAGGCCTGCTTGGACATCCAGCGGGGCAGCGCCCAGGTGGTGCTGCTGGCCGGTGCCGAGACCTGGCGCACCCGTCGGGGCCTGCGGGCCAAGGGCGGCAAGCTCGAGTGGACCGTTCAGGACGACTCCGTCCCGATGGCCGAGGTCAGCGGCGCCGACGTCCCGATGGCCGGCGACGCGGAAATCAGGATTCGGCTGGACCGGCCAGCGTTCGTCTACCCGCTGTTCGAGCAGGCCCTGCGGATTGCGAACGGCGAATCGGTTGAACACCACCGCAAGCGCATCGGCGAGCTGTGGGCCCGCTTCAACGCCGTTGCGGTCGACAATCCGCACGCGTGGATCCGCAAACCGGTGAGCGCCGAAGAGATCTGCGAGCCCGGCCCGCAGAACAGGATGATCAGCTGGCCGTACACCAAGCTGATGAACTCCAACAACATGGTCGATCAGGGCGCCGCGCTCGTCTTGACCTCGGTGGAGCAGGCGAGACGCCTGCAGATCCCGGCCGACCGCTGGATCTTTCCGCATGCCGGCACCGACGCGCATGACACCTCCGCCATCGCCGAGCGGGACGAGCTGCACCGGTCTCCGGCCATCCGGCTCGCCGGTGGCCGGGCGCTGGAGCTGGCGGGCATGGGCATCGACGAAGTCGACTACGTCGACCTGTATTCCTGCTTTCCCTCGGCCGTTCAGGTGGCGGCGGCAGAACTGGGCCTGCCGGTCGACGATCCCGCCCGCCCGCTCACCGTCACCGGCGGTCTGACGTTCGCAGGCGGCCCCTGGAGCAACTACGTGATGCACTCGATCGCCACTATGGCGGAGTTGCTGGCGGCTAATCCCGGGCGGCGCGGCCTGATCACCGCCAACGGCGGCTTCCTGACCAAGCACAGCTTCGGCGTGTACAGCACCGAGCCGCCCGATGAGTTCCGTTGGGAGGACGTGCAACCGGTCGTCGACCGAGAGCCCACCCGGGACGCCTTGGTGGAATGGGAGGGCGTCGGGACGGTGGAAGCGTGGACGACGCCGTTCGATCGCGAGGGGCGACCGGAAAAGGCGTTCTTGGCCGTGCGCACGCCCGATGGGTCGCGGACCCTCGCTGTGATCACCGACAGCGCGGCGGCGCAGGTAACCGTGCGTGAAGACATCGGGGGCGCCAAGGTTGCCGTCGCCCCGGACGGCAGCGCCACGCTGCAATAACCCGGCGATAACATTCCCGCCAGCTCATGGCGCCGTTTGCCCCGTAACGGTCGCGTAGGTCGTGCCGTCTTGCCTATTGTTTAGTTTGAGGTCGGGGAGGTGAGACCCAGGTGCAGATCCTGGTTACCGACGCCACCGGCGCACTTGGGCGGCTGGTTGCACGGCAGTTGATCGCTGCCGGGCACACGGTCAGCGGCATTGCTGAGCGGCCGCATCCCTGCCTGGACCGCAACGTCGACCTTGTTTGCGCGTCGCTGCGCAACCGGGCCCTGCAAGAGCTCACCGAGGAAGCCGACGCGGTGATCCACCTGGCCCCCATCGACACCACCGCGCCCGGCAGCGCCGATATCGAGGGCCTCGCGCACGTGACCGATGTGGCCGCCCGCGCCGGCGCACGGCTGCTGTTCGTGTCCCAGGCCGCGGGGCGGCCGGAACTGTACAAGCCGGCCGAGGAACTGGTGTCCACCAGTTGGGGGCCCAGCCTGGTCGTCCGGATCGCCCCGCCGGTGGGCCGGCAGCTCGACTGGATGGTGTGCCGCACCGTGGCCACGCTGCTGCGCACCAAGGTTTCGGCGGAGCCGATGCGGGTGCTGCACGTCGACGATCTTGTGCGCTTCCTGGTCTCGGCGCTCAACACCGACCGCTCCGGTGTGGTGGACCTCGCCTCCCCGGGCACCGTCAACGTGATCACGGCGTGGCGGATGCTGCGATCCGCCGACCCGCGGTCCCGGTTGAATCGGGTGCGCAGCTGGCCGCAGCTCATCCCGGACATGGATATTGCTGCGGTACAGGAGGATTGGGCATTCGAGTTCGGCTGGCAGGCGCTCGAGGCAGTGGCCGACACCGCGCGCGGCCTCGTCGGCCGTCAGATCACCGCCGCGGGTGCCACCGACCACGGGCGCCAACTGGCGCTCCCGGTCGAGGTCGCCCCACGCCCCGCCCCCTCCGGCGAGGAGCACAGCGCGGCGCCCGAGGGTGTCGAGGGCGAATTCGACGACCGGGTCGATCCGCGCTTCCCAATTTTCAGTGCGGGCAACCTCGGCGAGCCGCTGCCGGGGCCGCTCACCCCGATCACCTTGGATGTCCAGCTGAGCGGATTGCGCACCGCGAACCGGGCGCTCAGTCACGTGCTGGCGCTGGGCGGCGTGGTGGGCGAGGAGTGGGGGAACAGGGCCATCGCCGTGTTCGGTCATCGGGCCTATGTCGGGGTTTCGGTCAACATGGTCGCGGCCGCGCAGCTGCCCGGCTGGGATCAGGATGCCGTCGCCCGCAACGCCCTCGTCGGCAGGCCGCACGTCGGAGACCCCCTACCGTTCGGTGAGCCCGCGCTGGCGGGCGGCGCCCTCGGCTATGTCGCCAAAGCCGTCGTCGCGGGACGATCGCTGGCCCTGTTGCGCCACCTCAAGTCCGATACGCGTGCCTACGGCGCGGCGGCCGAAACCGAACACCTCGACGCCGCACAGTTGGGATCGCTGCCCGACGCCGGCCTGGAAGTACGGATTCGCTTGCTGCGGGACCGCATTCACCAAGGCTGGATCCTCACTGCGTTGTGGCTGATCGATTCCGGCGTCACGGCGGCGGCGCTGGAACGCAGCAAGGCGGCGCGCAGCGTACCCGGAGTGGACATGATCATGGACAGCACCGTGGTCGCGACCGAGACCGCCGAGCTCGCCGCGGTCCTGCGGGCCGACCCGCCGCTGTGTGCGCTCGCCCGGGAAGGCAACCTCGCCAGCATCCGCGCGCTGTCTCCCAGCACCGCCGCCGCGGTCGATGCGGCCGTCGCCCGCGTCGCACACCGTGGGCCGGGGGAGGCCGAGCTGGCCAGCCAGACGTATGCCGACGATCCGGTGATGTTGCTGCGCGCGGCCGGAGAAGTCGCGGTGGCCGACGCGGCTTCGACCGAAGTGCCGCCGCCGACGCTGGCCCAGCGGCTGACCACCAGCGCTCGCGACTCCCGCGAGCTGGCCCACGACACCACTCTGCGATTCACCCATCAACTCCGGATGACGTTGCGGGAATTGGGATCCCGTCGAGTCGCGGCGGACCTGATCGACGTCGTCGAGGACGTGTACTACCTGACGTGTGACGAGCTGGTCACCATGCCGGGCGACGCCCGCCTCCGGATCAAACGCCGCCGCGCCGAACGGGAAAGGCTACAGGTGCAGCGCCCGCCCGACGTGATCGACGGGACATGGGTGCCCGTCGAACCGTCAGCCCAATAGCTCGGCCAGCGGGACCTCGACATCGGCCAGCCTGTCGGGGTCGACGGATGTCCGGGACCTGATCAGCGCTTTGACGTCGTCGAGCACATCCCAGATGTTGACGTTCATCCCGGCCAGTACCCGGTTGTCGCCGTCGAGCCAAAACGCGACGAATTCGCGTCCGGGAACGTCGCCCCGGAACACCACGCGCTCGAAGCCGGGCGCGTGCCCCACATACTCCATCCCGAGGTCGTACTGATCGGTGAAGAAATAGGGCAGCTCAGCGTATTCCCCTGGGCTGCCGAGCATCCCGGCCGCCGCCACCACGGGCTGCTTGAGCGCATTGGCCCAGTGCTCCGTGCGGATCCGGCCGCCGAACAGGGGGTGCGCTGCGGCGGCGATGTCGCCGACCGCGTAGATGTCCGGATCGCTGGTGCGCAGTGACGCATCGACCAGCACGCCCCCGTCTCCCATGGCGAGCCCGGCTTGTTCGGCGAGTTCGACGTTCGGCTTGGCCCCGACGGCCACCAACACGGCATCAGCGGACACCGTCGACCCGTCACGCATCTTCAGTCCGGTGGCTTTGCCGCCGGTCGTGGTGATCTCCTCGACCTGCGCCTCGAGCCGTAACTTCACCCCGTGATCGCGATGAAGCCGGGCGAACACCTCGCCCACCGTTTCGCCGAGCGCGGCCACCAGCGGTTGCTTCGCCGTCTCGACGACGGTCACATCGGCGCCACGCTGGCGGGCGGCGGCGGCCACCTCCAGGCCGATCCAGCCGGCCCCCACCACCGCCAGCGAAGACCCTTCGGTAAGAACCGAATCCAGTGACACAGCATCGTCGTAGGTGCGCAGATAGTGGACAGCGTCGGCATCGGATCCGGGTATCGGCGGTCGCCGGGACGCCGATCCCGTCGCCAGCAGCAGCTTGTCGTATCGCATCGTGGTGCCGTCGGGAAGCGCGACGGCATGGTCGCCCGCGTTCACGGCCGACACCCGCGAACCTAGTCTCAAGTCGACATTGTGGTCGCGATACCAGTCGGAGTTCTGCACGGTGAAATCGGTCAGCGACTTCTTGCCGGCCAGATACTCCTTGGAAAGCGGGGGTCGCTCGTAGGGCAGACGCTTCTCATCTGCAAATAAGGTGATTTGTCCGTCAAAGCCACTGTCGCGCAACGCTTCCACCGCTTTTGCTCCAGCAAGTCCACCGCCGATGATGACGAATGTTGTAGGGCTGGCCATGATTGTGACTCCGTCCTGCAGTCGACATGCCCAGCCTACGCGCGCCGGCTTACCGCAAGAGGTCTTGCAAGGTCAGCGCATTGCGCACCGCGTGGCCGCCCAGGTCGTTGTTGAAATACATCCATACGTCCTTGCCGTCGTCCTGCCACGCGGCGATCCGGTCCGCCCACCGCCGCAACTCATCGGTCGAGTAGCTGCCGGCATAGATCTCGTCCTGATCGGGACCGTGCATCCGGATGTACACCAGATCGGTGGTCGCCCGCGGCAGGCACGCCAGCCCGGCGCCGCTCATGACTACGTAGGCGGCGCGACGGCGGGCCAGCAGGTCGAAGACGGCCTCGTCATTCCAGGACGGATGTCGCAGCTCGACGGCCACCCGGATCGACGCCGGCACGCTACCCAGGAAGGCATCCAGGCGCGCGTCGTCACGCTGCAGCTCGGGATGCAATTGAACCAGCAGCACCCCGGCGCGATCACCCAACAGTTCCCAACAGCGCTCGAAGCGCTCGATCCACGGCCCGGCGGACGCCAGACGGCGGTAGTGCGTCAGTCCTCGATGCGCCTTGACCGACATCCTGAAGCCGTCCGGCAACTGTTGACGCCATCCCGCGAAGGTCGAATCCTTCGGCCAGCGGTAGAAACTCGCGTTCAGTTCGACGGTGTCGAACACCTCGATGTAGCGGGCCAGCCTGCGCCCGGTGGGCAGGCCAGGCGGGTACAGCACGTCGGCCCAATGGTTGTAGGACCACCCGGAGGTACCGATCCGCACGGTCAAGCGCTCACCTGCCGGCGCAATTCGTCGTCCAGCGATGTCCTGATGAGTGCGGCCGCAAGTCGCGCATTGCCTTGCGGCGCAAGGGCTCCCAGCTTCTCGGGCTGGGTGGGCAGACCCAACTTTTTGGCCGCGGCGGTGGCGCGGGCGTCGAAATACGGCCGCACCCAGGTCCACACGTCCTGCACCTCGCGCAGGTATATGTCGGCTCCGGTATCGCCGATTCCGTTGAACCCCTTGAGTAACCGTTTCGCGGCGGCGACGTCGCGTTCACTGCGGTCGGCGAGTTCCCGCAGATCGCCGGAATACTCGTCGCGCACGCGTTCGGCCATGTCGGTGAGCCGGGTGGCCGAACTTTCGTCGTAGCGCACGTAGTGGGCGCGGCCGAAGGCGTCGATCATGGTCCGCCGATCGCAGTCAAGCACCGCCTTCGGCGTGCGCAGCCCCGCCTTGAAAAGTTCGCGCCCGGCGCCCATGGCGATGGCGGCATCGATCGGCTTGCTGGCCAGCATGCAGATGACCAGCAGCTGAAACAGCGGCATCGGCTTGTCGGCGAGCTTGATTCGCGCCTCGGCGGCGTAGGTCGTCCCGGCGACGTCGAGCAGCCGTCGCACCAGTTGCTGGCGTTCGGACACACCTGGTCACGTACCCGCGCCGAGTGCTAGCAAACCGCGCCGGTCACTTGGGCGGCAGGCTGCGCGCGTAGCCGACGCCGCGGGCCACCCAGCCCTCGAGCTGTCGTTTGGTCCGCAACCCCGCGGGCTCCACCCGTACCCAGCCGCGAACGTCGCGGCCCGCCATCACCATTGGGCCGACGTGAGCGCGCCGCAGCACGTTGTCGAGCTCATCCGCCGGCACCCGGACCAGCAGACCACCCTGGCCGCTGACGGCCACGGACATGTTGCCGTTCACCAGGAACGCGAGCCCGCCGAACATGCGTTTCTCTTCGATGCCGCGCTCGGAGGCGACGAATTCGCGGATCTCGTTGGCCAGGTCCTCGTCGTAAGCCATGCGCGGCGCGTCAGTCCAGATCCACCCGGATGGTCAGCAGGTCGCTGCCCATCAGGCGCACCACCGCGCTGTTGAGCCGCGGGAGATCGCCGAGCCGCTGCAGCGGATCGTCGTCTGGCAGCAGATGAGCGGTGCCGCTGCGCCATCGACCGCCGATGCGCACCCGCACGGCGGGATTGGCCTTGATGTTGTGGACGTAGTCGGAGTGCTCGCCGTGTTCGGAGACCATCCAGAATTGGTTGTCGACCAAGCGTCCGCCGACGGCGGTGCGCCGCGGCTTACCGCTCTTGCGGCCGGTGGTTTCCAGGATGATCCCGGGCATCTGCCGGCCCACCGGGTTGACCAGCAGGCGCTGCACGCGGTGGACGACTTGGCGTTTGAGAGTCACGGCTCCCATTCAACGCCGACCTCGGCGCCATGTCACAGTGCAACGAAAACAGCCGCCCCCGAAGGGGCGGCTGCCTCGTTACGCCGTTTTAGGTCCCGGGGTTGACCCCGCCGCTGACCTGGCCTGAACCAGAGGTCCCGCCTGCGGGCGTGAACACCTGGAAACCAGTCGACGTGTTGACGCCCCACTGACCCAGCTGCGGGTTGAACACGACGGGAAGCTGCGTGCCGTCGGGGTCACCCACTGGCGGAACCCACGTGGCCGGGAGCCCGTAGCGAACCGGGTCGTTGTAGTGCCCCGGCGGCGGGAACCCGTTCTGTCCCGGAGGAAGCGGGCTGCCCGGCTGGTTGCAGTTGACGCCCGGCGCGCCCGGGTTACAAATCGGCTGTCCCGGCACGTGTTGACCCGGACCCGGTACGTCCCGGTCGCCTCCTGGCACATTCGGACCCGGAATGTTCGGATTTGGCACATTCGGACCGTCCGGACCGGCTTGTGCGATACCGGCGCCGATGCCGAGCGCCGCGGACGTGATACTTCCGGCCATGAGAGCGCCGGCTGTGATTTTGCTCAGATTCATAAGTGAACCCCCTTGTCGAGCAGTTGGCTGCCTGAACAGCAGCTGAACCAATTGACTTGGTGATTCGCTCACCCCACCGCCCTCATCGGGCAGTCGAACCTCCAACCCCCTGATACCCGAGGCACGGAGGCTGAAAACCTTTTCTCCCAAAGCGCCGGCATCAGGCCAGGTCAGGGCGGAGGACAGGCGGCCCAACGTGCTTGGCCGGGACGCGAGCCAATTTGCTACGCGTCCCGGCCAAGCTCAGGTCAAGCAGCGACCGTAACGGTCTCGGCCACCGGCTCGAGTGCCTGCGCGACGATCTCGGCGACATCGGTCATCGGTTTGACCGTCAGCGCGTCGAGCACCTCGGCGGGCACGTCGTCCAGGTCCGGCTCGTTGCGCGCCGGGATGAAGACCGTCGCCAGGCCGGCCCGCTGGGCCGCCAGCAGCTTTTGCTTCACACCGCCGATCGGCAACACCCGCCCGTTCAGCGTGACCTCACCGGTCATGCCGACATCGGAGCGCACCTGACGTCCGGTGGCCATCGAGACCAGCGCGGTCACCATGGTGACTCCGGCCGACGGGCCGTCCTTGGGCACGGCACCCGCGGGCACGTGCACGTGGATCCGCCGGTCGAGGGCCTTGGGGTCGACACCCAACTCGGCAGCGTGGGAGCGCACGTAGGACAGCGCGATCTGCGCCGACTCCTTCATCACGTCACCCAGCTGACCGGTGAGCTGCAAACCCGCCTCACCGTCCGTCGCGCCGGCTTCGATGTAGAGCACGTCACCGCCGAGGCCGGTGACGGCCAGACCGGTGGCCACTCCGGGCACCGCCGTGCGTTCGGCCGATTCCGGAGTGAACCGCGGACGGCCGAGGTATTCGACCAGATCCGGCTCGTCGATGGTGATCGGATCGGGGGTCTCCGCCAGCTTGGTGGTCACCTTGCGCAGCGCCTTGGCCAGCAGCCGCTCGAACTGGCGCACGCCGGGCTCCCGGGTGTAGTCGGCGGCGATCTTGCGCAGAGCGGCGTCGGTCAGCGTGACCTCGTCCGCGGTCAGCGCCGCCCGGTCCCGCTGCCGGGGCAGCAGGTAATCCCGCGCGATGGCGACCTTGTCGTCCTCGGTGTAGCCGTCGATCTGCACCAGCTCCATCCGGTCCAGCAGGGCCGAGGGGATGTTCTCGATCACGTTCGCGGTGGCCAGGAACACCACGTCGGACAGATCCAGGTCCAGGTCGAGGTAGTGGTCGCGGAACGTGTGGTTCTGCGCCGGGTCGAGCACCTCGAGCAGCGCCGCGCTCGGGTCGCCCCGGTAGTCGGAACCGACTTTGTCGATCTCGTCCAGCAGCACAACGGGGTTCATCGAGCCGGCCTCACCGATGGCCCGCACGATCCGGCCCGGCAGCGCGCCTACGTAGGTCCGCCGGTGCCCGCGGATCTCGGCCTCGTCGCGCACACCGCCCAGGGCGACGCGCACGAACTTGCGGCCCAGCGCCCGGGCGACGCTCTCACCCAGCGACGTCTTGCCGACGCCGGGGGGACCGGCCAGCACCATCACCGCGCCGGAGCCGCGGCCGCCGACGACCTGCAGCCCCCGTTGGGCGCGGCGGGCCCGCACGGCCAGGTATTCGACGATGCGGTCCTTGACGTCGTCCAGCCCGTGGTGGTCGGCGTCCAACACCCCGCGCGCGGCCTTCAGGTCGGTCGAGTCGTCGGTGTGTGAGTTCCAGGGCAGGTCGAGCACGGTGTCCAGCCAGGTGCGGATCCAGCCGCTTTCCGGGCTTTGGTCGCTGGACCGTTCCAGCTTGCCGACCTCGCGCAGCGCGGCCTCGCGCACCTTTTCGGGCAGCTCGGCGGCCTCGACGCGGGCGCGGTAATCATCGGAGCCGTCGGGCTCGCCCTCACCCAATTCCTTGCGGATGGCGGCCAGCTGTTGGCGCAGCAGGAACTCCTTCTGCGTCTTCTCCATGCCCTCGCGCACGTCCTCGGCGATCTTGTCGTTGACCTCGACCTCGGCGAGGTGGTCGCTGGTCCAGTCGATCAGCACCCGCAGCCGCTCGGCGACATCCTCGGTCTCGACCAGTTGCCGCTTCTGCTCGCTGGAGAGGTAGGAGGCGTAGCCGGAGGTGTCCGCCAGCGCCGACGGGTCGGTCAGCCTGTTGACATAGTCGACGATCTCCCAGGCCTCGCGCCGTTGCAGCATGGCCAGCAGCAGCTTCTTGTATTCGGCCGTCAGCGCCTTGACTTCGTCGGTCGGCTCGACGTCGGGAACCTCGGTCACCTCGACCCACAGCGCAGCACCGGGCCCGGACGCTCCCGCCCCGATCTGCGCCCGGCGCTCACCGCGCACGACGGCCGCTGTGCCGCCGCCTGCGATGCGTCCGACCTGCAAAATCTTGGCGATCACACCGTGCGACGGGTACCGGTCGTCCAGCCGGGGCGCGATCAGCAGCTGCCCGGATTCACTCGCCTGAGCAGCGTCGATCGCCGCCCGCGCGGCCTCGTCGAGCGCGACGGGAACGACCATTCCGGGCAACACGATGGTGTCGGTGACAAACAGCACCGGCATCGATTTGGCTTCAGCCATCAATCCTCCAAAAACTGAGTCTGATGCGCTCAACCCAGGCGGGCGTCGGTTTGTTCCCCCCGGACGCTCCGCCGCGGGTCAGCCGGCGGAATGTGGTGGCTATCACGTTGGCGGTCTTGGATAATCGGCTCGTGCCGCTGACGCGCACCGCCCCGACCGCCCTCGACCCGGATGTCCTCGAATCCGCGGCCAGAGACCTCGCCTCAGCGGGCGCCATCACCTTCCTCGTCGGCGACGAGGCGGTCACCTATGCCGTCGAGGGCTCGACGATCCGCGTCGGCGAGGGGCAGCGCACCGGAGACGCCGTCGTCCGGCTGTCCCGACGGGCCTGGGACGACATGGTTGGCCAAATCCGCACGGCGATCAACCTCCTGCTCAGCGACGAATTGTCCTTTGAGCGGGGTGGCTTCGACCAGCTGGCCGACTGGGACCCGGTCCTGCGGTACCTGCATGCCGGGGTGCCGCCCTACGATCCGGCCCGCGCCGACTTGGCGGGGCGTGACCCGCTCGCCACGTTCACGCTGGACGAGAACGACGCCGAGTTGACCGCACAGCTGCAAACCATGGGCTACCTGCACGTCAGGGGTGTCTTCGCCACCGACGAGATGCGGGCCGCCAACCGCGAAGTCGACCGCCTCGCGGCCGAGGCCCGGCCGGGGGACGACCGTTCGTGGTGGGTCACCGACGAGGACGGCGGCAGCGCGCTGTGCCGGTTGGTCTACGCGACGCTGCGCTCACCCGTCCTCGCCGCCTTGGAAAACGACCCGAGGATTCGCAGGCTGGGCACCCTCATCGATCCCGCGCTGCGGCCCGCACCCGACCGGATGGAAGGCAGCGCGGTGCTGCTCAAGGTGCCCGGAAACACCAGTGGGCTGTCCAACATCCCCTGGCATCAGGACTGCGGCATGGGTGGACACGCCCTCATGTGCCCCGCGGTGAGCGTCGGCATCCAGCTGACCGGCTCGGACGCCTCGACCGGCAACCTTCAGGTGGTGCCGGGCAGCCACGGCCAGGCGATTCACTACCGCTGGGAACATCGGCTCCAAGGGGTACCGGTGGTCAGCATCGACACCGCCCCCGGCGACGTGACCGTCCATGTCCAGGACCTGATGCACGCCTCACCCCGGCCGACCGCCACCGGGGGCCGCCGCACGATGTATGTCACTCACTATCCGCCGCAGCTCTTCGAACACGTCGGGCCCGGCGAGGCATTCAACGACCTGGTGCGCAACCGCACGGAACGCGTCGCCCGCCTGCAGTAACGCGGTCACGCGGGCGGCTGGATGGGCCCCAGGCGTTGCAGTTGGGTGACGTGTTTGGGGGAGAGCTCCTCGAGACAGGTGACACCCAACAGGCGCATGGTGCGGATCACGCCCTCGGCGAGGATGTCGATAGCGCGGGCGACGCCGGGCTCCCCGCCGGCCATCAGCCCGTACAGGTAGGCGCGTCCGACGAGCGTGCACCGCGCGCCCAGTGCGATCGCCGCCACGATGTCGGCACCCGACATGATGCCGGTGTCCAGCAGGATCTCGGTGTGCTTGCCGACTTCGCGCGAGACCGAGGGCAACAGGTGGAACGGCACCGGGGCCCGATCCAGTTGACGCCCACCGTGATTCGACAACACGATGCCGTCGACGCCGCGCTCGACGACCGCGCGCGCGTCGTCGAGCGTCTGGATGCCCTTGACCACCAACTTGCCGGGCCACTGGGCCTTGATCCACTCCAGGTCATCGAAGGTGAGGCTGGGGTCGAACATGGTGCTCAGATACTCGGCGACGGTCCCCGGCCAGCGATCCAGCGACGCGAACGCCAGCGGCTCGGTGGTCAACAGGTCGAACCACCATTTCGGGTGCGGTACCGCGTCCAGGACGGTGCGCAGTGTCAGCGTCGGCGGGATCGTCATCCCGTTGCGGTTGTCGCGCAGCCGGGCGCCCGAGACCGGGACGTCGACGGTGGCCAGCAGGGTGTCGAAGCCGGCATCCGCGGCGCGCTGGACCAGTGCCATCGAGCGTTCCCGGTCGCGCCACATGTACAGCTGAAACCACTTCCTGCCCTGGGGAACAGCGGTCACCAGGTCCTCGATCGCGCAGGTGCCCAGGGTGGACAGCGAGAAGGGAATGCCCGCCTTGGCCGCCGCCGCCGCGCCCGCGATCTCGCCCTCGGTGTGCATCAGTCGGGTGAAGCCGGTGGGCGCGATGCCGAATGGCAAGACCACCGGCTGGCCCAGCACATTCCAGCCGGCGGTGACGTTGCTGACGTCCCGCAGGATTGTCGGGTGAAACTCGATGTCGCGGAACGCTTGCCGGGCGCGCTGGATGGAAAGCTCGTCTTCGGCGGCGCCGTCCGTGTAATCGAACGCCGCCTTGGGCGTGCGGCGTTTGGCGATGCGTCGCAGATCTTCGATGGTGTGCGCGGCGTCGAGGCGGCGCTTGGTCGCGTCGAACTGCGGTCGCTTGAACTGGATCAGCGGCGCGAGGTCGCGAACCGTGGGCACTCGTCGTTTGACGGCCTTCCGTCTTTTGGATTCCACAGTGTGCAACCGTAGTCACATGGAATCGGCGAGTGACCCGTTCGACCTCGAGCGCTTCGTCGACGCGCAGGCCCCGGTGTACCGCAACGTGGTCGAAGAGCTGCGCTCCGGTCGTAAACGCAGTCACTGGATGTGGTTCGTCTTCCCGCAGTTACGCGGATTGGGCGGAAGCCCGACCGCGGTGCGCTAC
Organism: Mycobacterium sp. E3251; assembly: GCF_001666835.1. Classification (GTDB taxonomy): domain Bacteria; phylum Actinomycetota; class Actinomycetes; order Mycobacteriales; family Mycobacteriaceae; genus Mycobacterium. The sequence goes on from NZ_LZJF01000068.1 coordinate 39,747, forward strand.
GGCATCTCCTCGCTCGAGGAGGCGCGCGCCTACCTGGGCCATGAGCTGCTCGGGCCGCGGTTGCGTGAGTGCACTCGGCTGGTCAACGAGGTGCGGGACCGATCGGTCGCCGACATCTTCGGCTCGCCCGATGACCTGAAGCTGCGCTCGTCGATGACGCTGTTCGCCCGCGCCGCGGACGACAACGAGGATTTCCTCGCGGTCCTCGACAAGTACTACGGCGGCAGGCAGGACCAGCTGACTGTGGAACGCCTAGGCGGGGCCTAAGATTCGCCAGCCGTGCGGTTCTACGACCAGCGCGTCCACCACCTCTTCCGGCGGAGCCGACGACCCGCCGATGACCCGCTTGTGGGACGTGCCCAGTTCCGACAGCGCCACCCGCATCGGCGCGTCGTCGATGTTGAGCGCGACCAGCAGCGCGTCGTCGCCACTGCGGGTCTCGTAGAGGTAATGCCGGTTTTCCAGCCGTAGCGCGGTGGTCGACGCCCGGTGCAGCCACGGGTGACGACGGCGCAACCCGACCAGGAACTGGTGCAACGCCCACATCTCGGCACCAAACGCATCCAATTGCACTGGGGGAGAGGCGAACTCGGGACGCACCGCGTCGTCCCCGCCGTAGCGTTCCTCCTTGACGCCGCGGAATCCGAGTTCGTCGCCCGCGTAGATGCTGGGGACCCCGCCGACGGTGAGCATGGTCACCAGCGCATGGGCCACGTGCTCGGGGCGGTCGAGCCGGCTGGCGATGCGGGTGACGTCGTGGTTGCCGATGAAAGTGAGCGGGACGAAGCCGGCCAGGAACTCACCATGCCGCTGCAGCGCCCAGTCCAGCTCGAAGAAGTTGCCGTCGTTGAGAGCGCTCCAGATGGCCTTCCACAGCTCGTATTGGGTGGCCGAGTCGAAGGTGGCGGCCCGTACGACGGCGGCGTAGTCGCCGTGGATGAGCTCACCCACGAACCAGGCGTCGGGAAAGCGCTCGCGCACCCGTGGCAGCGTTGACGCCCAAAACCGTTCCGGCACCGTGTAAGCCGCGTCGAGTCGCCAGCCGTCGGCGCCGCGTTCCAGCCAGTGCGCCATCACGTCCGCGGTGTAGTCGACCACTTCGGGGTTGTCGTGGTTGAGCGTGATCAGTTCCGAGTGGCCCTCGAACGTGTGGAATCGTCCCGGACGCCCCCGAAACCAGCGCGCGGCCGCCTCATCGTTCGGCGCCTGCTGGTAGCGGGGGAAGTCCAGGCCGACGTGATTGAACACGCCGTCGAGCAGGATGCGCAGGCCGCGGCCACGGGCCTCGGCGACGAGATGGTCGAAATCATCGTCGTCCCCGAGCCGCGGATCGATGCGGTAGTGGTCGGTGGTGTCGTAACCGTGGGTGCGCGAGGCGAAGATCGGGCCCAGCGCAACGCCGGACGCGCCCAGCGCGATGGCGTGGTCGAACCAGTCGACGAGCCGCCGCAGCCGGTGTTCTTCCGGCCGCGGCGGCTCCGACGAAGGAAAGGCGCCGACGAACCCCAGCGGATAGACCTGCCACCAGATCGCGTGTTCTACCCAGGCCGGTGCCGTCACTGCGTCAGCCGACGGTGGCCAGCGTCTGGGCGGCGACAATCGCTTGTGCCACGCCGGAAATGATGGCCGCGGCCTTCAGCGCCTCCTGGATGGTCTCCCGGGCGACTCCCGCCTCGCGCAGCGTGTGCTCGTGGGAGGCCACGCAGTCCGGGCATCCGTTGATCGACGACACCGCGAACGACCACAGCTCGAAGTTCGCCTTCTCCACGCCGGGATTGGCGATAATGTTCATCCGCAATCCCGCACGCAGGTCGTCGTACTTGCCGTCGAGGAAGCCCCGGCCACGGTAGAACACGTTGTTCATGCCCATGATCGATGCGGCTCCCAGCGCCGCGTTGTACGCCTCGGCGGACAGGATGTCGGCCGCCTCGGCACCGATCTCGCTGATTACCTGAGCGTTTCGCGTCGCCGCGGCGCTCGCCAGCAGGGTGCCCCACAGCTGCTCCTCGTTGAGCTCGGTCGTGCGCGTGATCGAGCCGAGGTTGAGCTTGAGGTCCTTGGCGTACTCGGGCAGCGCTTCCTTGAGGTTTTCTACGCTCATCTCGCCTCCCTGATCAGACCCTACGTGACTAAGCCGAGGCCTTGAGCAGCTCGGCGGCGTTCAGCGTCGGGTCGCCCTTGCGCCAGTTGCAGGCGCACAGCTCGTCGGACTGCAACGCATCGAGGACCCGCAACACTTCCTCGACGTTGCGCCCCACCGATCCGGCGGTGACCGACACGAACTGGATCTCGTTGTTGGGGTCCACCAGGAAGGTCGCCCGGTCGGCCACACCGTCGGCGTTGAGAACGCCGGTGGCCAGGCTCAGCTCACGCTTGATGTCCGAGAGCATCGGAAACGGCAGCTTCTTCAGGTCCTCGTGCTGCGCGCGCCAGTTGAAGTGCACGAATTCGCTGTCGATCGAGACGCCCAGGACCTGCGCGTCGCGGTCGGCGAACTCGTCGTTGAGCTTGCCGAACGCGGCGATCTCGGTCGGGCACACGAAGGTGAAGTCCTTGGGCCAGAAGAACACAACGCGCCACTTCCCGTCGTGGTCCTCGTTGGTGACAGTGGTGAAGTAGTCCTCGGGCTGCTTGGCGTCGACCTTGGACAAGTCGCCCGCGATCAGCGCGGTGAGCTCATAGGCGGGAAACTGGTCGCCGATGGTCAGCAAAGGCATGGCTCTCCTAATTTGGATTCACTCAAGAATAGCTTTCTCTGCCAATGCTGCCCGCTCGGCCGGTCTGAAGTAAAGGTGATATTTCCCACTACACTTATAGGCATGCCCGATAAGATTTATCAGCCGACGATCGCCGGCCTCCGCGCGTTCGCCGCCGTCGCCGAAAAGCGCCAGTTCAGCGGCGCCGCAACCACTCTCGGAGTCAGCCAGTCCACGTTGTCGCAGGCGCTCGCGGCGCTGGAGACCGGGCTCGGCACCCAGCTGGTCGAGCGCTCGACGCGGCGTGTCCTCTTGACGGCGGAGGGCGCGGAGCTGTTGCCGCGCGCCCAGGCCGTCATCGAGGCGGTGGACGCGTTCACCGCCGCCGCCGCGGGTTCGTCCGATCCGCTGCGGGGCGGCATGCGACTGGGACTGATCCCGACGGTCGCGCCCTACGTCCTGCCGACCGTGCTGGCCGGCCTGACCGAGCAGTTCCCCGGAATGACCTTGCGGGTGACCGAAGACCAGACCGAACGGCTGATGACGGTATTGCGCGAGGGCGCACTCGATGCGGCCCTCATCGCCCTGCCCGCCGACAGCGGCGGTGTCACCGCGATCCCGATCTACGACGAGGATTTCGTCCTCGCGCTCCCGCCCGGACATCCGCTGTCGGGAAAGCGGCGAGTTCCGGCGACGGCACTGGCCGATCTGCCCCTGCTGCTGCTGGACGAGGGACACTGCCTGCGCGATCAGGCGCTGGACGTGTGCCACAAGGCGGGCGTTCGACCGGAGCTGGCCAATACGCGGGCGGCGTCACTGGCCACCGCGGTGCAGTGCGTGACCGGCGGCCTGGGGGTGACGCTTATCCCGCAGAGCGCGGTGCCGGTCGAGGCGACGAGAAGCCGCCTGGGCCTAGCGCAGTTCGCCGCGCCGCGCCCGGGACGGCGCATCGGGCTGGTGTACCGCTCGTCGAGCGGTCGTGACGAGTCCTACCGGCAATTGGCCGACATGATCGGCAGATTGATCAGCGACGAACATCCCGTCCGGCTGATCAAATAGCGCGGCCGCCGCGGGTAGGTTCTGCCTATGGAAAAGGTCATCGCCGTCCTCATGCGTGCCGATTCGGACGAGGGGTGGTGCGCCCGCCAGCGCGGCCCCGTCGCCGACGCCTTGTTGGAATTGGGCCTGCCGGGGTTGTCGGTCAACGTCCGCGACGACGCCGTGCGCCACTCGCTGATGACGCTCACGACGCTGGATCCGCCGGTCGCGGCGGTGGTGAGCATGTGGACCCAGCAGTGCTACGGCGAGCAGATGTCCGCAGCGCTGACCCTGCTGGAGGCCGAATGCGAACAGCTCGCCGCCTACCTGGTAACCGAATCGGTTCCGCTCAAAGCGCCGGTAACCGAATCCGGTTCGCGCACAGCGGGTTTAGCCAACATTGCGCTGCTGCGCCGGCCCGCCGGCCTGGACCAGGAGACCTGGCTGGCCCGGTGGCAGCGAGACCACACCTCGGTGGCGATCGAGACGCAGTCGACCTTCGGCTACACCCAGAACTGGGTGGTGCGCGCCCTCACCCCGGACGGACCGGGAATCGCGGGCATCGTCGAGGAGTTGTTCCCGCAGGAGGCGATCACCGATCTCAAGGCGTTTTTCGGTGCCGCCGACGACGACGACTTGCAGGACCGACTGGGCCGAATGGTCGCCAGCACCACGGCGTTCGGCGCCAACGAGAACATCGACACCGTCCCCACCAGCCGCTACGTATTCAAGACACCGTTCATCGAGGAACCCACATGACATCTCTGCGTGATGCCGTCGGCCTGGCCGCGGCGGAAAACGGCCTGGCGGTGGTGTCCACCGTTCGGGCCGACGGAACGGTGCAGGCTTCGCTGGTCAACGTCGGCCTGTTGCCGCATCCGGAAAGCGGCCAGGAGGTGTTGGGGTTCACCACCTACGGCAAGGTCAAGCTGGCCAACCTGCGCGCACGGCCGCAACTGGCGGTCACCTTTCGCAAGGGCTGGCAGTGGGCGACGGTCGAGGGCCGCGCCGAGCTGGCCGGCCCCGAGGACACGCAGCCCTGGCTGACCACGGACGACCAGCTGCGGCTCTTGCTCCGCGACGTCTTCACCGCCGCGGGCGGCACGCATGACGACTGGGACGAATACGACCGCGTGATGGCCCGGGAGCGGCGCGCCGTCGTGCTGATCGCGCCCACCCGCGTCTACAGCAACGGCTGACGTCGTTAGGCTGCAGCGGTGACGCTGCAGATCGATGACGAAAACCGGGTGCGCACCCTCACGCTGAACCGGCCCGAGGCGCTGAACGCATTCAACGAAGCCCTGTACGACGCGACCGCCGAGGCGCTGTTGGCCGCCGCCGACGACCCCGAGGTCGCGGTGGTGCTGCTGACCGGCGCGGGCCGCGGCTTCAGCGCCGGTACCGACCTCGCCGAGATGCAGGCCCGCATCACCGATCCGGATTTCGCCCCGGGCAAGCACGGTTTCGTCGGGCTGATCGACGCCCTCAGCGCGTTCCCCAAGCCGCTCATCTGCGCGGTCAACGGTGTGGGCGTGGGCATCGGCGCCACGATCCTCGGCTACGCCGATCTTGCCTTCATGTCATCGACGGCCCGCCTCAAGTGTCCGTTCACCAGCCTGGGGGTGGCCCCGGAAGCGGCCTCGTCGTACCTGCTGCCGCAGCTGGTGGGCCGGCAGAATGCCGCCTGGCTGTTGATGTCCTCGGAATGGGTCGACGCTGAGGAGGCGCTGCGGATGGGCCTGGTCTGGCGGGTCTGCGACCCCGAGGATCTGTTGCCCGAAGCCCGTCGGCACGCGGAAACCCTTGCCAGCCGCCCCATTTCAAGCTTGATGGCGGTCAAGCACACGATGATGGAACCGGTGCGGCCGGAAATCGCGGCAGCCACCGCGCGGGAAAACGCTCACTTCGCCGAATTGATGGGCGCACAGGCCAACGCGGCGGCCCTGGCGGACTTCAACAAAGCCCGGGGCTAAAGCGACGGAGCGGTCTCGAGATTCGCCGACGCGGCGATGATGGCCCGCAGTGTCCTCTTACAACGTCCGCAATCGCCACCGGCACCGCATGCGGCCGCGACCTCTTTGGAGGTGGAGGCACCGCGCGCAACCACTTCGGACACCGTGTGGTTGGTGACGCCGACACACAGGCACACATACATCAGTGCATCCCCTGCATGCGGGCGACATCCCCTTCGTCGGCGGCGTGGCCAAGCGAGCGCACTTTGTCCTCCCTCTCGGCATCCCGGGTTTATCGGGATTTGAAGAAGTAGTACCGAACCCAGACCGTTATTAGTTGAGTCTAACCTAAGTTCGTTAGCGCAGTCTAACCTTACCCGCTAGCAACGTGCCGCACCCGGGCCGCGAGCGACACACACTGAGCACAGCCATACCTTGCTGGAAGATCGCCACGCGTCGTGGCAAAGTGCGGGTACGGCCCGGCACGGTGTGTTCAGCCCAGCGCACCCGGCCCGGAGCCACGAAATGACCACCGTTTCACGTCACCGTAGGGGAGTGATCATGCAAGGGGATCCGGATGTTTTGCGCCTGCTCAACGAGCAGTTGACCGGCGAGCTCACCGCGATCAACCAATATTTCCTGCACTCGAAGATGCAGGACAACTGGGGGTTCACCGAGCTTGCCGAGCACACCCGGGCCGAGTCCTTCGACGAGATGCGGCACGCGGAGGCGATCACCGATCGCATCCTGCTGCTCGATGGGCTGCCGAACTACCAGCGTCTCTTCTCGCTGCGCATCGGCCAGACGCTGCGCGAGCAGTTCGAGGCCGACCTGGCCATCGAGTACGAGGTGATGGACCGGCTGAAGCCCGGCATCATCATGTGCCGCGAGAAGCAGGACACCACGAGCGCCAACCTGCTGGAAGAGATCGTGGCCGATGAGGAAAAGCACATCGATTACCTCGAGACGCAGCTGGAGCTGATGGACAAGCTCGGCGTGGAGCTCTACTCCGCGCAGTGCGTTTCGCGCCCGCCGAGCTGACGCGCCCACGCCTTTCGTGGGTTTTGGTTGCCACGGGTTGACCGTGGGCACTCACTACCATCGAAAGCCGTGGAAAGGCGGGCATGACGAAGGCGACACCAGCGGCGGCTCCGGCCGGCCACACTTCGGATTCGGGACCCGGGGACGTCGCGGTCGACCCGCAGCGACGCAACTTCATCTTCGTGGCGATCCTGCTCGGCATGCTGATGGCCGCGCTGGACCAAACGATCGTGGCGACAGCGTTGCCCACCATCGTCGCCAATCTCGGTGGCGCAGGCCATCAATCGTGGGTCGTCACCAGCTACCTGCTCGCCTCGACCATCATCACCGCCCTCGTCGGCAAGTTCGGTGACCTGTTCGGCCGCAAGCGCGTTTTCCAGGCGGCCGTCGTGTTCTTCGTCACCGGGTCGGTGCTGTGCGGGCTCTCGAGCTCGATGGGCATGTTGGTCGCGTCACGCGCGCTGCAGGGCATCGGCGGCGGCGGGCTGATGGTGACCGCGATGGCGCTGATCGGCGAGGTGATCCCGCTGCGGGACCGTGGCCGCTATCAGGGCGCGATGGGCGCGGTATTCGGCGTCACCACCGTGATCGGTCCCTTGCTCGGCGGCTACTTCACCGACCACTTCACCTGGCGCTGGGCGTTCTGGATCAACGTGCCGATCTCGGTCGTGGTCTTCTTCGTTGCGGCCGCCGCCATCCCGGCGCTGTCCAACCGCACCAAACCGGTCATCGACTACGCGGGCATCCTGTTCGTCGGACTGGGCGCCACCGGGCTGACACTGGCCACCAGCTGGGGCGGGACCACCTACCCGTGGGGATCGCCCACGATCATCGGCCTGTTCGTCGGCTCGGCGATCGCGCTGTGCGTCTTCGCCTGGGTGGAAAGCCGCGCCGCCGCGCCGATTCTGCCGACCCGGCTGTTCGGCAGTCCGGTGTTCACGGTGTGCTGCGTCCTGTCCTTCGTGGTCGGTTTCGCGATGCTGGGCGCCCTGACATTCCTGCCGACGTACATGCAGTTCGTCGACGGCGTCTCGGCCACCACGTCGGGCCTGCGCACGCTGCCGATGGTGATCGGGATGCTGACCACCTCGATGGGCAGTGGTGTCATCGTCGGCCGCACGGGCAGATACAAAGTCTTTCCCGTCGCCGGCACCGCCGTCATGGCGGTGGCGTTCTTTCTGATGTCGCGGATGGACCCGTCGACATCGGTTTTGGTGCAATCCCTGTTCCTCGTCATCCTCGGCGCCGGGATCGGGATGTGCATGCAGACGCTTGTCCTGATCGTGCAGAACACCGTGGACTTCGACGACCTCGGCGTCGCGACCTCCGGCGTCACCTTTTTCCGCACGATCGGCAGCTCGTTCGGCGCCGCCATCTTCGGTTCACTGTTCACGAACTTCCTGCACAGCCGGATCGGCCCGGCGATGGTGGCCAGCCGCGCGCCCGCCGCGGCCGCAGCGTCGCCGGAGGCGTTGCACCGGTTGCCGCGCCAGGCGGCCGCGCCGATCGTCGCCGCCTACGCCGAGTCGCTCACCCAAGTGTTTCTCTGGGCGGTTCCGGTCGCGCTGGTCGGGTTCGTCCTCGCGTTGTTCCTCCGTGAGGTACCCCTACGAGAAATGCACGACAGCACAATCGATCTCGGCGATGCGTTCGGCATGCCGAACACCGAGACACCGGATCAGATGCTGGAGAACGCGGTCGAACGCATGCTGCGCGGTGTGCCGGGCATGCGATTACGCAGCATCGCCATGCGACCCGACTGCCGACTCGACGTGGCCGGATTGTGGGGCGTCCTGCGCATCAACCGCTACGGCCAGATATATGGGACGGCCCGGCTCACCGACATCGCCGACTACCTACGGATACCGTTCGAGGTCTTGGAGCCCACCTTCGCGCGCCTGATCGCGACCGGATACGCCCGGGGCGACGGCAACCAGATGTGGCTGACACCCGCGGGGGCCCAGCAGGTGGACTACGTGCACTCGCTGCTGGTGGGCTGGCTGGTCGACAAGCTCGCCCGGTCACCGGGATTCGACGGACGACCGGATCGCCGCGTGGTCGAAGCGGCGCTGAATCGAGTCGCGGGCCGCGTTCTCGCGCAACGGGACTGGAACGACGACCGTCCCACCACGAAGATCCCGGTGCCCACACCCTGAAACGGGCGCTGCGGGCGTACCATCACGCCATGAGCCGAATCGGAACATTTGCCGACGACGACCTGGCCGGCTGGTTTGTGAAGTCTCCTGACATCGGCGCCGCGCTCGGCGGCTTCAGCAACGCGGTCTACACCAAGAACCGGTTGCCGCTGCGCACCCGCGAACTGGCCCGCGCGGTGATCGCCCACCGCAACGAATGCGTCGTCTGCGTCAACACCCGCGACGAGGACGGGCCCGCCGCCGGCGTCGACGAGGAGTTGTACGACCACGCCCAGGAGTGGCGCACGTGGCCCGGCTACAGCGAACAGGAGCGGCTGGCCGCCGAGTTCGCGGACCGGTTCGCCAGCGATCACACCGCCCTGCGCGACGACGAGGACTTCTGGAGCCGTTGCTCCGAGCATTTCTCCGACGAGCTGCTGGCCGATCTGGCCCTGTCGTGCGCGCTGTGGGTCGGCATGGGTCGCGTGTTGCGGACCCTCGACATCGGCCAAGCCTGCAAACTGACCATTCCCAGCCGGGCATAGCCGCCCGCCGCGGTCGATCGGGCCCGCGACACATAAACGTCTGCGACGACACGCCGGAAAACGTCTCAGCGGTTTATCTTTCGCGGGCACAAAACGCCGCGTCGCCGCGTTGCGGTAGCTGTGAAGATTCGCTTCGGCGTCGGATTGGGTGCGGATACCGCTCCGGATCGGTTGGCCCCCATCGTGGATCGGCTGGAGTCCAGCGGGGTGGATTCGCTGTGGTTCTCGGAGCTGGTCTACTCCCCGGCGGTCGATCCGGTGGTCGGCATGGCCTACGCCCTCGCCAGGACGACCCGGCTGAAGGTCGGCACCTCGGTGGCTGTTCTTCCCGGGCGGCATCCGGTCCTGGTCGCCAAACAATTGGCGTCGTTGGCGGCAGTCGCGCCGAAGCGGGTCCTTCCCGTCTTCGGTCTGCGGTCGGCGATTCCGGCCGAACGCGAGGTGTTCGTGGTCCCCGACGGGGAGCGGGCCGCGGTGTTCGACGAGTCGCTGCGGGTGCTGCGCTCGGCGCTGGCCGAGGATTCGGCCAGCTACACCGGACGGTATTTCACGGTCAACGGGGCTTCCGTCCTGCCGAGGCCGACTCCGCCGCTGGATATCTGGCTGGCCGGCTCGGCGCCCGGAGCCTTTCGGCGCATCGGCGCGCTGGGGGACGGCTGGCTGGGCAGTTTCCTGACCCCCGAAGAGGCGCGAGCGGGCCGTGAGGCGATCGAACGCGCCGCGGCGCAAGCGGGCCGGCAGATCGACCCCGACCACTTCGGGATCTCGTTGGCGGTAGCAGAAGGCGACTTGCCCGCTGAGGTGGCCGCGGCGGCCCGGAAGCGCCGCCCCGACGTCGACCCCGCCGACCTGATCGCCGCCGGATGGGATCGCCTGCACCGACAGCTCGACGCCTACATCGATGCGGGGTTGACGAAGTTCGTCATCCGGCCGGTGGGCGGCGGTCCCATCGACGGCTTCCTCGATCGGTTCGTCACCGACCTGATCGCCCGCCAGAACTGAATCCGGCAGCCCGGGCATCTCGAGGCTGCACAATGACTGCCATGACCGGCACACCGCTTGCCGCCGCGCGGATCGCCCAGCTCGAGGCCGAGGGCGTCGACGCCGTCGTCGGCACCATCGTGAATCCCGCCGGCCTCACCCTGGCCAAGACGGTTCCGATCCGGCGGACCAACGCGTTCGCCGATCCCGGTCTCGGCGCCAGCCCGTCGTGGCACGCCTTCGCGATCGACCAGAGCGGGATCGCCTTCACGCCCGATGTCGGTGTCATCGGGGACCAGCGCCTGCGCATCGACGTGTCGGCCCTGCGCATCGTCGGCGACGGGCTGGCGTGGGCGCCGGCCGCGTTCTTCTCCCAGGACGGCGCGCCCGTTCCCGCGTGCGCCCGCGGCACGCTGGGCCGGGTCGAAGCCGCGCTCGGCGAAGCCGGGATCGAGGCGGTGATCGGGCACGAGGTGGAATTCCTGTTGGTCGCCCCCGACGGCGGCCGCCTCCCGTCGGCGTTGTGGGCGCAGTACGGCCTCGCCGGCATCCTCGAGCATGAAGCGTTCGTCCGGGACGTCACCCGGTCGGCGGCGGCGGCGGGACTCGCGATCGAGCAGTTTCACCCCGAGTACGGCGCCAACCAGTTCGAACTTTCCCTGGCGCCGCAATCCCCAGTGGCCGCCGCCGACCAGCTGGTGCTGCTGCGCCTCGTCGTCGGGCGGGTGGCCCGCCGCCACGGGGTTCGCATCAGCCTGTCACCCGTGCCCTTCGCGAACGGCGTGGGATCGGGTGCCCACCAACATTTCTCGCTGACCACGCCGGAAGGTCCGCTGTTCTCCGACGGCGACGGCGCCCACGGCATGACGGCGGCGGGGGAGAGCGCGGTGGCGGGGCTGGTCGGCGGACTGCCGGCGGCGCAAGGCGTGCTGTGCGGGTCGATCGTGTCCGGCGTGCGGATGCGCCCGGGCAACTGGGCCGGCGCCTACGCGTGCTGGGGGACCGAGAACCGCGAGGCGGCCGTGCGGTTCATCACCGGCGGGCCCGCCAATCCGCGCGGCGGGAACGTCGAAGTCAAAATCGTCGACCCCTCCGCCAACCCGTACCTGGCGTCGGCGGCGATCCTGGGGCTGGCGCTCGACGGGATTAAGCGCCAAGCGGCGTTGCCACCGGAGATCACCGTCGACCCCGCGGCCCTGTCAGATTCCGACCGTGAGCGCGACGACGTCGTCAACCTCGCCAGGGGACAGGCCGAAGTGATTGCGGCACTGGATGATTCCGAACTGCTGCGCGGCATTCTGGGCGACCCGGCGGTCGACATGGTGGTCGCCGTCCGCCACCTGGAGCACGAGCGGTACGGCGACCTCGACACCGAGCAACTGGCCGACAAATTCCGGATGGCCTGGAGCCTGTGACGGGGCACGCGATGACGTCGGACGCCCTGGCACAGCACATCGGTGACGTGCGACTGATCGATCAACATGTCCACGGTTGCTGGTTGACGGCGGGTGATCGGCAACGGTTCGAGAACGCGCTCAACGAGGCCAACACCCAACCCATCGTGGGCTCGGGGTTCGACTCGCAACTCGGCTTCGCACTACGCGCGCACTGCGGCCCCATCCTCGGACTGACCAAACACGTTGACCCACAATCGTATTGGGATCACCGCAGTCAGCTCAGCGAGGCCGAGCTGGCCCGCATGTTCCTACCGGCCGCAGGAGTGAGCGACTGGCTGGTGGACACCGGGATCGACGCCGGCACCGCCGGCACCGCCGGCATGGCCGAACTTTCCGGCGGCCGCGCATATGAGGTAATTCGGGTCGAGCAGATCGCCGAACAGGCCGCGCGGGCGCCGGGCGACTACGCGGCGGCTTTCGAGGACATCCTGCGTGGGCGCGCGGCGACGGCGGTCGGCACCAAGTCGATCCTGGCCTACCGGGGCGGATTCGACGGCGACCTGAGCGAGCCGTCGCCGTCGCAGGTCGCGGAGGCCGCCGGCCGGTGGCGCGACAGCGGCGGTACCCGGTTACAGGATCGGGTGCTGCTGCGTTTCGGGTTGCATCAGGCGCTGCGGCTGGGCAAACCCCTGCAATTCCACGTCGGCCTCGGCGACCGCGACTGCGATCTGCACAAGGCCAACCCGCTGCTGTTGCTCGACTTCCTGCGCCAGTCAGGGGAGACCCCGATCGTCCTCTTGCACTGCTACCCCTACGAGCGGGAGGCCGGATATCTGGCGCAGGCGTTCAACAACGTCTATCTCGACGGTGGGCTGAGCGTGAACCAGCTGGGCGCGCGGTCGGTGGCGTTCATCGCCCGGCTGCTGGAGCTGGCGCCCTTCCACAAGATCCTTTACTCCTCGGACGGGTTCGGCCCCGCGGAACTCCATTTCCTCGGTGCGGCCCTGTGGCGCACCGGCATTCATCGCGTATTGCGGGAATTTGTGGCCAACGACGACTGGAGCGAGAGCGACGCCATCCGGGTTGTCGACCTGATCGCTCACGAAAACGCCGCAGGTCTCTACCGCGTTTGACCCCCGGTGAAGCCGGGGTATACGGGCGGTTATGGCGACCGCGAAGGGCGTCTTGGAGTGGGCCCGCGACAAGGTGGTGTCGTGGGTGCCCAAAGCGGACCTCGACCAGCGCGACCCGGACTACATCCGCGACCAGCTCCCGGGCACCTGGCTGCTGGCGTCGTTCTACTTCCGGGCGGACGTGCGCGGCATGGATCGCATTCCGGCCGAGGGGCCGGTGCTGCTGGTCGGCAATCACAGCGGCGGCAACGTGCCGCCCGACACTTTCGTGTTCACGCTCGCCTTCTGCTCCTATTTCGGCGTCGAGCGGCCCTTCTACCAGTTGGCCCACAACCTGGTGGTGTCCGCACCTCCGCTGGGCTGGCTGCGCAAATTCGGCACCGTCGCCGCCAATCCCGAAAATGCCCGTCTCGCATTGGATTCCGGCGCCGCTCTGCTGGTCTACCCCGGCGGCGACTACGAGGTGTTCCGGCCCTCGTGGGAACGCCACAAGGTCGACTTCGGCGGGCGCATGGGCTACGTGAAGCTGGCCCGGGAGGCCGGAGTACCGATCGTCCCCGTCGCCAGCGTCGGCGGGCAGGAAAGCGCGTTGTTCCTCAACCGCGGGCAGTGGTTGGCCAAGCTGCTGATGGCCGACAGGTTGCTTCGGCTCAAGAGCGTCCCGATATCGCTGGCACTGCCGTGGGGTCTAAACATCAGCGACCTGGCCGGCCACATTCCGTTGCCCACCAAGATCGTGATCGAGGTCCAGCACCCGATCGAGGTCGATGGCGACGACCAAGCGGTGCACGACAAGGTGATGGCCAGCCTGCAGGGCGGCGTCGACCGGCTGGCCGCCGAGCGGCGATTCCCGGTGATCGGCTGATGCGCGTCGAACGCCGTTGCGTCATCAACGCCGACCGTTCCGCGGTCTGGAAGATCGTCAGCGACCCGGACTGTTACCCGTCGTTCATGACGAACCTGGAGCGCTGGGAGTCCTCGAACGACAAGGCGGCCGGCGTCGGCGCGCGCTACACGGTCCACTGGAAGATCGGCTCCGTCCCCGTCGGCGGACTCATCGAAGTGGTCGAATTCGATGACGACCGCGACCTGGCGTTCGTGGGTCTCACCGGCATCACCCTGCGTGGGCGGATCCGGCTGCGCGACGCGCACGACGGCCGAACGAAGGTGACCTTCCGCCTGTCGTACCAGGCGCCGGGCGGGCTGCTCGGATACATCGCCGACCGGATCGCCGTGCGCCAGGTGGGACGCACGCTCGCCGAAACCTTGAAACGCCTCAGGAAGCTCGCCGAGTCGTAACCAATTTTTCCAAATTCCGGTGTGATCAACCGCCGCGCGGCATACGCTCCGATCGACGAATCGGGCGACGTCACCAAACTTCGAGAAAGGGGTTTGGGAGCATGTTGCTCCGAGCAGCTCTCATCGCCGCGGTCCAACAGTACTTATAGCGGTTGGCGACGTCGGCGCTGCGCAGGGCGCTGTGATGGTCGACATACGAGGGGTGACCATCCAAGCGACTCGAGCGCCGATGTCGCCGAATCCGTTGCAGCTTATAGCGATCCGATGATCCGGTGCTGCGGGCGAAGACCGCTCAGACCAAGGCCGTCGCGTCGAACACCCAGCATGCGATTCGCTCTGTACTTCGACGTGTGCCCGTCCGTGGTCCGTCGACCTGCACTCGCCAAGAAATAGGTGTCGATGGCACCGCGGATCCAACGTTACGCGCGGACGCCTGAGCGTCTCCGGCACCTCAGGATGATCATAGGTTTCCGCGTTTTGCTCGCTACTGAGCGCCGCGGTAGGGGCCTCACCCCGGGCCAGAGCAACTATCGCGACAATCACCACTATCGCCGCCGACGCCAAGACGATCATGCCCACGCCATCGGCGTTGAGGGTCTCGCCGAGCACCACGATGCCCAGAACCGATGCCACCGCAGGCTTGGCCACGGTCACCGACGGCATTGAGGCGGTCAGCGCACCAGCGCGAAACGATGACTGCTGGAAGATCATCCCTGCCAACGCCGCAAGAATCCAGACATAGAACTCCGGCGCGCACAGCAGCGCCCCGAAACCATGTCCGGCCGCCGCGACGACGGCCTTGGTTAGCACCGCGAACAGGGCCAGCGACGAACCGGCCACCACCGCAAGGAGTACCGCCGCACGCGGACCGGGCCAAATGCGCGCCCCCAGGACACAGCACACCAGTAGGGGACCCAACACCAGGGCCACCACAGTCCAGGCTGTCAGCGACCCCTGCGACTGCCCGGCCTTCGGGTCGCCAACGGCCACGACCACCGCCAAAGCGACGGCGAGCACCGTCGCCCACATCCACTGCGGGCGGGTCACCCGGTGATGGTTCAGCCGCGCATTGACCGGCAGGGCAAATAGCAGCGCCGTCACCTGCAGCGCCGTCACCAACATGACCGACCCGAGCCCCAGCGCGGCGGCTTGCAGGCTGTAGTTGGCAACGGCTCCCCCGCCGCCAAGCCACCACCGGGCGTCGCGCAACGACATGCGGAACAACTCCCAGTGGCCGACTGGTTCGTCGGTGACCTGACGCGCGGATTGTTGACGGCTCACCGCGCCGATCGCGGATGCCAGCGCGGCGCACAGGGCGAGCACAACCGCGATTTCCGATTTCAACATGGGACCTCTCAAGATGCCGAGATCACTTCGGGCTAGACCCCGAAGTAGACGCCGTACCTGCTCGTCGCGAGCGCTTTCAACAGCCACAGGACCACCCCGGTCCCAGCCAAGGTGCCCAGAGTCACAGTCACGACAAAGGCGACCCGGAAGCTCTTCGAGAGCACCGACCGGAGGGGGTTCTGCTGGTCGACAGCAGTCGACGGGTGGATGTTACTGGCGCTCATGGCATTTCCTCGTTGACTTCGTTTCGGTCATGTGATTGTCGTTGCCTAATCCATGACGAACTCATGAAGGAAATGGTGGTAGACAAAGCACTTCTCCGGAATGACCGGGAAGCCAGATTGGGTTGCCTCTAGGGATAGAGTTTCCTATCCATTTAGCAAGCATCGGGTGATCGAGTCCAACCAGCGTCGGTTGAGGCGCCCGCCCTGAACGCGTCAGACGACCGCACCCGAATCTTCGATTTTCGGCGCCGCAGTTACGGACGAGTCTGCTAGACCAAGCTTGTCGCGTCGAAGACCCAGCTGGTGTCGGCCGTCGCCAGGTTCTCGAAGTGGTTCGGGGGAGCGAAGCTGACCAGGCTGTTCATGTCCCAGTAGTCCTTCCAGACGGTGATCTTGCCGCCCTCGACCTTGTGGACCGTCACGAATCTCAGCACGCCTCGCTCGCCCGTGGTGAACGTCCATGTCTCCGAGTGCTCGTACATCACGTCGGCACCGTTGGACACCAGCACGCCGTCGTGGTTCTCATAGCCCGCCAGCGGCTCGAGACCCATCTTGAGCCGCTTGACGATGTCTTCCGGCCCGCGCGCCGACAGCGCCGGAACGGGCATGTCGACGTAGAGGCAGTCATCGGATAAAAACGTCTTGACCGCCTCCCAGTCCCGCCGCGAGAGCGCCTGCCATAGCCCGAGGACGACATCCTCGACCGAGATCATAGAAACGTCTGTCATAGCGCAAATAAACTCGGTTGCCGAACGGGTGTCAACAGCCGATGTTCTCCCGGCGCGCCTCGCTAGCCGTCGACGCGAGCCATCGACCGTGCCGGTCCCAGCGCGACCGGCAGTGACGACCAGCCGCGCAGCACGCGCGTGTCACGCCGGCTTCCCATGCCCGCCGCGCGGACCTCGGGGAAGCGGTCGAAAAACGTACGCAGCCCGACTTCGCCCTCGGCACGCGCCAGCGCGGCGCCCAGGCAGAAGTGCCGGCCCCCGGAGAACGCGAGATGCCTTCCGGCGTTTGGCCGTTCGATGTCGAAGCGGTGCGGCTCGTCGAAGACGGACGGGTCGCGGTTGGCGGCGGCCAGATAGACGAGCACCAAGTCGCCGCGCTGGAGCCGCCTGCCTGCCAGCTCAACGTCGCCCCGCGCGATCCGCGCGGTCAGCTGTACCGGCGATTCCAGCCGCAGAATCTCCTCAACGGCGTTGGGCCACAGCTCGGGCCGTTCGCGCAAGGTGTTCAGGCGGTCGGGCGCATCTAGGAGCATGCGGATCCCGTTGCCAAGCAGGTTGACCGTGGTCTCGAACCCGGCCGCCAATACCAGCCCGGCGATGGCTTGCAGCTCGTTCTCGTCCAGATATGTTTCGGCGGAACCGCTTTCGGCTATCTGGATCAGCTGGCTCATCAGGTTGTCGCTCGGGGTGCGCCGCAACTGGCCGAGATGCTCGTCGAGCCAGGAGCTGAAGCCCTCGAGCCCTCGCTGCACACTGCGGTATTGCCGCCACGTCAATCCGATGTCCAGGCTCGGCGCGGCGAGCTCACCGAATTCCAGGACGCGCGGCCGGTCGCGCTCTGGGACGCCGAGGATGTCGCTGATGATCGCGACCGGCAGCTGCGAGCAGTACCGACCCACAATGTCGACGACCTGCGAGGCGCCGGACTCGGCGGCGAGCTGATCCAACAGGTCGGCGGCGGTCTGCTCCACGCGAGCGCGCAACGCGGCAACCGCGCGGGGAGTGAAGACCGCGGACACCGTCTTGCGGTAGCGGGTGTGGTCCGGCGGCTCGACGGCGAGCAGCGACGGTGCGCGAAGCGGATGCAGCAGACCGTCGCGGGTGCGGCCCTCCAGCCTCCGCAGCGGCTTGGGCAGATTCGCCCCGAACACGAGCACGCGGAAGTCTTCGGAGCGCAGCAGCTCGTGGGCCAGCGCGTGGTCGGCCGTCAGATAACTCACGCGACCCTTGAGCAGCGGTCCCGCCGCCCGGAGTTCGTCGTAGAACGGCACCGGGTCGGCGGCCACCCGGGGATCCGCGATCAGCCTGGCGTGCAGGTCACCGCGCCGGACGCCGAGCGTCGCGACGCCCCGGATGAAGCCGTGCATCGCCAACCAGTGCAAACGTTCCTTCACCGGCCCCTCCATCGATCGATGCCACCGAGCCTATGCCCGGACCCCGGACACCGTCAGCACTCGGCGATGATCTTGAACTCAGTCGTCACCACTTTGTCGGGGTTGCTGCTGTTGATGCCGTAGGCGTTACCGCTGATCGTGTACGCGTCGTTGGTGACGTCGGCGTGCGCGTCGCCCACGCCGCCTTCCCAGAAGCTGCCGGTGAATCCGTCGACGTTGCGGATCTTCACCCACTGGGGCATTACCCGGTAACCACTGGTGAGCACCACTGCCTCGACACCGCCGTCGCGGTCCTTGATGTCGATGGTGCGGTACTGCTGGTTTTGGCTGCACGCCGGAGGGCGGGTGGTGTGAGTGGCCCCGTCGATGGTCAGACGGGCCGCTTTGCGGGGCGTGGTCTGGGCCTGCCCGCACCCCGCGACGCCGACGCCGGCGATCACCACGAAAACCACCGCGATTAACCGGTTTCGCACCGGTTCACCTCCTTCACTGCCGCTTCGGCATCAGGGCGGGTAGGGATTTGACGATGCTGCGTCGCACGAGTTCCGGACTCAAGCCCTTGAAGAAGTCGATCAAGCGAATGCTCTTGGGCACGTACCAATGCAACCGCTTCGGGTTGTGGTAAGCCTGCCACGCGGCCTCCGCCACGCTGCTCGCCGGCATCAGCCGGAACAACCCCTTCTTGGGCGCGGTGGCCCGAAGCTCATCGGCCGTCCTCGGGGCACCGCCGTCGTTGGAGTGATTCGTCGTCGTGGTCAGGATGGCCGTGTCGATCAGGCCGGGCAGCACGTCGGCGACGCGAACCCCGTGCCGGTGCCACTCGACGCTGAGCGCCTCGGTCAATCCCTTGACGGCGTGCTTGGTCGACGAATAGACGGCCAGGCGCGGCATGCCGTAGGTGCCCGACGACGACGACGTCGAAAACATCAGGCTGCCAGGCGTTTTCTTCAGGTACGGCAACGAGGCGTAGGCCCCGGTCAGCACCGCCTTGTAGTTGATGTCGACGACGCGCATGGCGGCCTCGTAGGGCACGTCCTCGAACCATCCGCTTTCGCCGATGCCCGCGTTGTTCCACATCATGTCGAGCCCGCCGTCGCTGTTGCCGGCGCAGAAGTCGGCGAGGGCACCCTCCAGGGCCGCCTTGTCCGTCACGTCGACCTGGCGGGTCCACAACCGGTCGCCGCCGAGTTCTTCCCGCAGCGTCGCCAAACCGTCACCGTTGCGGTCCACGGCGCCGACCCGCCACCCCTTGGCGTGGAACAGCTTTGCCCCCTCCCGGCCCATGCCGCTGCCCGCACCGGTGATGAAGATCGATTTCACGGCGCGTCAGCCAGCCTCGACCACATCTTTGATGCGATTCAGGGTTTTGGTCATGTCGCGCACGTTGCGTCGCTTACGCAGGAAACCCCCGAACAGCCAGTAGACGGCGAGCCAGGGCGCCGGGTTGAGGCGGAAAGACTCGGTCACGTCGTGCCGCCGCCGCTGGGTGCCAATCGGTAGTGCCAGTTGTTGACCGCCCGATCACCGAGCAGCACCGCGAACCCGAATTCGCGGCCCGGCTCACACGCGGTCACCTCACACGTCGTCCAATACACCGGCCCAATCTCGTTACGCCGCACATGGCCACGGAATTTCGCGCCGAGGGCCGGGCCATTGGCGTCGCCCAGCCACTCGGCCTCGAACACTTCGGGGGAGAACCGGCCGATGTTGCGAACGTTTGCGATGAGATCCCAGATCTTGTCCGCAGACGCCGCCATATGAACAGTCGCCGAACCTTCCATGGCCTGATCCAAACACAGCTTGCCGTTCGGTCATAGACCGCGAGGACATATCGTCAGTGCGGCGCCGCCGCCTGGATCAACCCGTTGATGATCTCCTTGATGCCCTGCGCGGGGTGCGAGTACCAACCGATCGGCAGGCCCGACTGGGCGCCGCACTTGGGCCACGCCTCCACCCCTTGGTCGGCGAAAACCCGGTTGGCTACGGCGATTTGCTGCTCTCGGGACGCGGCCGCCGGGTTGCCGACACCGCCGTACCGTTCCCAGGTACCCGGTTTGAATTGGAGTCCACCGTAATTGCCGTTTCCGGTGTTGGCGTGCCAGTTGCCACCGGACTCGCACTGCGCGATCGCGTCCCAGTTCGGGGTGGGCGCGGAGGTGGCTATACCGGTGGACGAAGCTATCGACGCTGCAACGAACCCGCCGACCGCCAGGGACTTGACGAGAGGCTTGCAGAGAATTTTCATGTCATGGAATTCGGCCGCTGTGGCCAAAGCGTTACCCATTCGAAAATGCCGCGAGATATGCCCTCTATCTGCGGAAACGGCAATATCGCGGAACAAAAAGAAAGTGTTAGAAACCGATGAGGAAAAATTAAATTATTGCTGGCAATATGACTGAGTTGCTAACGCCAGCGCCCGCCGATAGAGGGCGTCGAGGCTGCGCGCGCGGACAACGCCGCTTGCGGCGAGGTCGAGCTGTGCGGCGCAGGCCGGCGAATGCAGCAGGTCCCAGTTGCCCACGACTTGGTTCAGCATCGTTTGGTTGAGGTCGTCGATCGCCGACCGCGACGCCGACAGGTCCACCGACTGGCCCGGGGCGGCATCAGGATTCAGTTTCCAATCCGCGAACCGGCTGTATTCGATGCCCTCCGTGGCGCGGATCTGGTCGCCGAACAGCCGGGTGACGTAGTCGGGGTCGATCCGCCGGGCCGAGGCCTGGGCGGCCATTTTCGCGAGTTCTTGCCGGACGCGGTCCTGGTCTTCGATGGCCCCGCGAGTGGTCCACTTGTAGGCGGCCACCGGCTCGGCGATTTGTAACCGCTGCGCGGCGGCGTCGACCAACTCGGTGAGCGGGCTCGCGTCGTCGGCGCTCGCGGGCGACGCGACCAGGATCGCCAGCCCGACGATCGTGCCGGCGCAGCGGGTAACCAGGGTGACGCGCCGGCTCTGCATGACATGATTCTGCGGCAGCGCCGGATGCGAGCGCATTTCGGAGTTAGCCTGAGATGCTGATGTCGTCGACCATGGATAGTCGCGGCCCGCGCCGCGTTGGCGGGAAGCGCGGGAAATCGTTGCGCTCGAAGCAGATTCGCGCGCTGATCGCCGTCGCGCTGGCGATTCCGTTGCTGCTCGGGGCGGCGCTCATCATGGTGGATCGGCTGCATTCCACGCCCGCCGACGCCATCGACCATCCCGCCAGCCCGGTGAACGACGAGCAGTCGAAGGCTCAGGTCGTCAATTCGGCCCAGAACATCGTCACCGCGGCGGGCCTGCAGGCCTCCTCGGCCGGCTACGCGCTGATGTCCTGCAAAGACCGGGACGACCCGCCGTACCAGGGCTCGATCTATCTGACATTCTCGGTGCCCGCCACGGCACCGGCCGACACGTATATCACCCGGATTGCCACCACGCTGGCCGGCGACGGCTGGGCCGAGGGCCTACCACCCAACAATCACGCGTTCGCGAAGACACTCACCAAGGATGGCGTCACGGTGATCGTCTACCGCCACGACGACGAACCGCACCTGGGTGTCCTACGCGTCTACGGCCAGTGCCGCAACATGAACGATCACCGCAGGGACGCGACGGCTTGGACGGATATCACCAACCAATTCGCCGCGCCGCGTTGATCGGCCGACGCCAAACGGGGCCCATGACGCACTACTGCGCCCGACGGCGTCGTCGTCGGGCGCAGTAGCGACCTCGGGGCAGGTGAGGCTATCCGCCGCCGCCGGCGGTGGCACCAAGGGTGCCCTGCAGGTCCGGCTTCATGGCGTTGAGCTGGGCTCCCCAGTACTCCCAGCTGTGTGTGCCATTGGCGTTGAAGTTGAACACCGCGTTGTGCCCACCGGCCGCGTTGTACTGGTCCTGGAACTTCAGGTTGCTGCTGCGCACGAAGTTCTCCAGGAACTCGGCGGGCATGTTCGCCCCGCCCAACTCCGACGGCGTGCCGTTACCGCAGTAGATCCACAGGCGGGTGTTGTTGCCGACCAGCTTGGGGATCTGCAGCGTGGGGTCGTTGCGCTGCCACGCGGGGTCGCTCGACGGGCCCCACATGTCGCTCGCCTTGTAACCGCCGGCGTCACCCATCGCGAGGCCGATCAGGGACGGGCCCATGCCCTGCGACGGATCCATCAGGGCCGACAGCGAACCGGCGTAGATGAACTGGTTGGGGTGGTAGGCGGCCAGGATCAGTGCCGACGAGCCGGCCATCGAGATGCCGACCGCAGCGCTGCCCGTGGACTTGACGCTCTTGTTGGAGGCCAGGTACTGGGGAAGCTCACTGGTCAGGAACGTTTCCCATTTATAGGTGGAGCACCCCGCCTTGCCGCAGGCCGGGCTGTACCAGTCGCTGTAGAAGCTGGACTGACCACCGACGGGCATGACGATCGACAGGCCCGACTGGTAGTACCACTCGAACGCCGGCGTGTTGATGTCCCAGCCGTTGTAGTCGTCCTGGGCGCGCAACCCGTCGAGCAGATAGACCGCGGGGGAGTTGTTGCCGCCGCTTTGGAACTGAACCTTGATGTTGCGGCCCATCCCCGCCGACGGCACCTGCAGGTATTCAACCGGCAGGCCCGGGCGCGAGAACGCTCCCGCGGTCGGTGCGCCGCCGGCAAGACCGATCAGCCCCGGGAGGGTAACGGCCGCTGCCGCACCGACTAAAAGCCGGCGCCCCCAGGCCCGGACCATCTCGCTCAGATCTGTCATACCTGCCCCTTGTCGTATGTGACCGTCGTCTCAGGCAGGAATTTACCGTGCGAATAGCCCGAATGTCGATCGGGACGCGGGGATGTCTCAGTTTGGTATCGGAATTTCCCGGCGAATTGCGGTCCCGGGATAAGACCGCCGCAACGTTGGCCTCGGTTGGCCCGGACCGGGTTTTCGCGACTCGTCCCAGCAAAACGCCTGGCAGCGAGGTCCGGGGCGGGGTAGGCCGTAATGCGCAAAGCCGCCATTTTCGGTCCCGCCATGACGTCGAGCGGCGCGGCGACGCCGAACCGCCGCCGAAAAGGTCGATTCGGTACCCGCAAGACGTTTATCGCCGCCCGAGGAAGCCATGGATTCCCGGCGCCGGCGGCCCTTCTCCCACCTGCGCGTCCTGTGGGCGCATCGATTGGTTACCGACGGGCTGATTGTCCGGCGAGATCGAACCGGGGCAGCCGGACTTGTGTCGACCGCGTAGGCTCTCACGGAGCAAGCCGATGGAGACCACGTTATCTCGGTCCGTTCCGGCCCTTACGACCCAACTGACCAGGGGTTTCCTGGCGTGCGCGGGTGCCGCTGAGGGTGTCGGAGGCCCGGGACCGATTGGGGCATGAGTTTGGACACGGTACTTGGGCTATCAGTGACGCCGACCGCCGTTGGGTGGGTCCTCGCTGAAGGGCACGGCGCGGACGGCACCATCCTGGACCATCAGGAGCTGGTGCTGGACGCCGGTCGCGGCGGCCGCGCCGTGAGTACCGCGGAGCAAGTAGCGGACGAGATCGCACGGGTCGAAGCGCAGGCGGCCGCCAGCGACCATCGACTGCGGGTCATCGGGGTGACGTGGAACGACGACGCGGCGGCCCACGCCGCGTTGCTGCTGGAAGCGCTCACCGACGGTGGCTTCGACAACGTCGTGCCGGTCCGGCAACTCGACGCCGTCGAGACACTGGCGCGGGCCCTCGCGCCGGTCATCGGCTATGAACAGACCGCGGTCTGTCTCCTCGAACACGACTCGACGACCGTGGTCATGGTCGATACCCGCGACGGGGAAACGCAGACGGCGACCAAGCAGGTGCGCGGCGGTTTCGACGGCCTGACTCGCTGGTTGACCGGCATGTTCGACCGCAATGGCTGGCAGCCCGCCGGGGTGGTGGTCATCGGCGCGCACAGCGACATCGACGGCCTGTCCTGGCAGCTCGAAAAGACCCTGCCGGTGCCGGTATTCGTGCAAGCGATGGCGCAGGTGACCATCGCGCGGGGCGCTGCGCTGACCGCAGCCCGAAGCACCGAGTTCACCGACGACCAGCTGGTGGTGCACCCCAGTGCACCCGTCGCCGCGCCGCCGGCGCCGCGAAAGCTGTCGTACGCCGGGGCCGTGACCACTCTGGCCGCCGGTGTGGTCACCTTTGTCTCCTCGATATCGCTAGCGGTGGGCCTTCAACTGGCCCCGGCCAGCGAGCCCGTCCCGCGGCACACGGAGCACGCGCCGCCGCCCCAAGTCGCCGAGGCCGTAGCACCGCCCCCGGTCGTCGCACCGCTGACCCCGCAGGCGAAAGTCCCGGCCGGCGAACCGATCACGGAGGCCACCGCACCCGACGAGCAGCGGCCGGAACCGGAGCCCAACAGCAGGCAGCCCTACCTGACGCGAATGCTCGAACACATCCCGGGCGACACCGGCGACGCGACGGGCGCCTCGGCCTCGCAGGCGCCCTCCCAGCCGCAGCCCTGACGTCGGCGCGGGATAAGGCGCTCAGGCGTTTTTCGCGTGAACCGCGGAGAAGGACACCGAAACGTCGTCGGCGACCTGGACCGAACCCATCAGCAATGAGTACGGCTTGATGCCGTAGTCGGTCTGTCGGACCGTTGACTCGGTGGACATACGCCAAGCGTCCCCGAGATCCTCTGTGCGCAAGTAGATTACGTGGCCCCGCGACTTTCCCCGAATGTCGAGTTGACCGGTGAGGCGGTACCCGTCGTCGGTCTTGCCGATGTCCCGTGCGAGGAAACGGATCTCGGGAAAACGGCCGGCGTCCAACGACTTCAAGGCGTTGGACCGCACCAAAACCTTCTCGGGTCCTGACAATCCCTTCACGCCGCCCTCGCCGCGTAACACCTCGAAGGAATCCGTTTCGACCACAAGCTCCACGGTGGCGGGCTCCGAGCCGGCCCAGCCCACGGTGGCATGCCAGCGGGTCATGGCGATGGTGAGACGGTGGCCCATTCGCGCGGCTCGCCCGCGAACGCCGGTGCCAAGAAGTAACTCGCCGTCGGCTGCGTCCAAGCTCCACTCGTCGGTCATAGGCCGACTGTAATCACATCGTCAGCACTGTGCGGTAGTGCGCGCGCCCTTGCTCCAACGCCGCGTATCCGTCCGCGGCTTGGGACAGCGGTAGCTCCTCGACCCACGCCCGCACCCCGGACAGCACGGCGAAATGCATCGTGTCTTCAACGTCTTTCGCCGTGCCGGAAGGATGACCGACGATGCTGATCCCCGGTGTAATCAGTTGGATGGGGCTGATCGGCAGTGGTTCGGGCGTGACGCCGATGGTCACCAGCTCGCCTTGCGGCGATATCCCGCCAACCGTTGCGGCCATCGCCGGCGAGTTGCCCGCGGTCGCCAACACGACCGCCGCCCCGCCCAGGGCCTTCAGCGCTTCTGCGGGATCGGCGGCGGTGGAGTCGATGTAATGGTGGGCACCCAACTTCCGGGCATCCTCCTCTTTGCCGCTGCCCCGAGCGATCGCGATGGTCTCGAACCCCATCGCCCGGGCGAACTGCACCCCGAGGTGGCCGAGGCCGCCGACACCGAGGATGGCGACCCGGTCGCCGGGCACCGCCTTGGTATGGCGCAAAGCGTTGTAGGTGGTAACGCCGGCGCAACCCATCGGCGCGGCCTCCGCGTCGGACAGCCCTTCCGGTATGCGGGCGAGCGCACTCGCCGGGACGGTCACCGATTCCGCGTACCCGCCCGGATATTGGTAACTCGGCACCTTCCCGTTCTCGCAATGAATGAAGTGGCCTTTGCGGCATTCATCGCAGTGGTAGCAGCACCCGCCGAACCACCCGACCGCGACACGATCGCCGACGGCGAAACCCTCGACGCCCGCCCCTAGTTCCGCGATCGTCCCGGCGATTTCGTGCCCGGGAGTCAACGGCCATGTCATGCCCGGGAAGCCGCCTGCGACAAAGTGTGCGTCCGTGCCGCAGATTCCACATGCGGTGACGGTTATCCGCGCCTCGTCACGTCCCGGTGGCTTGGTTTCGACATCGACCAGTTCCAACGGTGCCCCGGCCGACTTCACATGAACTGCTCGATGGGTTGCCATGCGGTTGAGGCTACTGCGCGGCAGGGGATTTCGCGCCGTCGGTGTGGTAGTCGACCTGCCAGTGCTTGATCCCGTTGAGCCAGCCCGACCGTAGCCGTTCGGGCTTCCCGATCGATTCCAGGTTCGGGATGCCGTCGGCGATCGCGTTGAACATCAGATCTATGGTCATCCGCGCCAGGTTCGCCCCGATGCAGTAATGCGCGCCGGTGCCGCCAAACCCCACGTGCGGGTTGGGGTCGCGCAGGATGTTGAAGGTGAACGGGTCGTCGAAGACGTCCTCGTCGAAATTGGCCGAGCGGTAGACCATCACCACCCGCTGGCCCTTCTTGATCTGCACGCCGGAGAGTTCGTAGTCCTCCAGCGCGGTGCGCTGGAAGGACGTCACCGGGGTTGCCCAGCGGACGATTTCGTCGGCAGCGGTGGCGGGGCGCTCCCTCTTGTACAGCTCCCACTGATCGGGGAAGTCGGTAAAGGCCATCATGCCCTGCGTGATGGAGTTGCGGGTGGTCTCGTTGCCGGCCACGGCCAGCAGGATGACGAAGAATCCGAACTCGTCGTCGGAGAGCTTGTGCCCGTCGATGTCGGCCTGGACCAGCTTGGTGACGAGGTCTTCCCCCGGGTTTTTCGCCCGGTCCGCCGCCATCTGCATGCCGTACATGATGAGTTCGACGGAAGCGGTGATGGCGTCGTTGTTGGCGAACTCGGGGTCCTGGTCGCCGACCATCTCATTGGACCAGTGGAAGAGCTTCTTGCGTTCTTCCTGTGGCACACCCATCAACCCGGCGATGGCCTGCAGCGGCAGCTCACACGACACCTGCTCGACGAAGTCACCGCGACCCTGGGCGGCCGCCTCCTCGACGATGCGCCGCGCGCGCTCGGCGAGATCGCCGCGCAGGCGCTCGATGGCCCGGGGAGTGAAGGCCCGGGAGATGATCTTGCGCAGTCGGGTGTGTTGCGGCGCATCCATGTTCAGCAGGACGAACTTGCCGCGCTCGACCTGCTCGCCGACCGTGCCGTCCTTGTAGCGCGGCAGCGCCGTCTTCTGCAGGCTGGAGAAGACGTCGCTGCGCAGCGACACCTCTTTGACGTCCTTGTGCTTGGACACCACCCAGAAGCCGCCGTCGTCGAACCCGCCGGCCCCGAGGGGCTGCTCGTTCCACCAGATTGGCGCGGTCCGTCGCAGTTCGGCCAGTTCCTCCACCGGCAGTCGCTCGGCGTGGATGTCCGGATCGGTGAAGTCGAATCCGGGAGGGAGATTGGGGACCGGCTTGGCGGTTGGCTCGACGGTTGGCATGGCCCGCTCCTCGGTGACGAAGTGGTCTAGTCGTCTTTGTGCAAATAAACCATTGCCGCACCACGGTTGGGAAGCATTGACGCAAGATCGCCGGGGGCAAATTGGAACGTGTTCCTCGTTTCGCATTCCGACCGGCGATACGGTCTTGTGAGCGACGGCCCGATGGATATGCTTTGGTGCAGGTCACCGGCGACGACAGGCGGGGTGGAACATGATTCGGGAACTGCTCAGCGCCGCTTCTATAGCGGGCATTGCGATTGGCGTGGCGCCGTGCGCGGCAGCCGGATACGACGGCGATGTGCCGGGGATGAACTATCAGGCGTCGTTGGGCGCGCCGTGCGACAACTATGAGCGCTTCATCTTCGGCCGCGGCCCGAGCGGCCAGGCGGAGGCGTGCCACTTCCCTCCGCCCAACCAGTTCCCGGCGGCCACCACCGGATACTGGGTCATCTCCTATCCGCTGTACGGGGTGCAGCAGGCGGGCGCGAAGTGCCCTGGGCCGCAAGCCGCGGCGCAGTCGGATCGCGGGCTGCCGATGCTGTGCCTGGGCGAGCGGGGCTGGCAAGAGGGATGGTTCACCGGGGCGGGATTCTTCCCTCCGTCCGAGTGAGCGGCTGAGCCATGGACGACGGTCAGGTCGGCGCACCTCCGATCCCGCGTTGGCTGCGGTTCGTCCTCGCGTCGGATCGTGCCGGCTCGGCGTGGTACATCGGGACGGGCTTCTTTTTCGCACCTGTCCTCGCGGTGCTCTCGCCGTGGCCCGTCGTCACCGCCGTGCTCTGGGCGATCATCGGCCTGGCCGGACTCTGGCTCGGCCTGCTGGGCATCGCGATGGCCGTCGGGCTGGCCCGGCTATTGCGCTCCGGGGCCGAGATCCCCGAATCCTATTGGCGCACCTTGGTCAACTACTAGTTACTGCGCCCGGTCTAGAGTCATAGCCAACTGTCCCGCGACGAGAGGAGACTCGAGATGGGCTTCAGCCCGAAAGATGCGGTCGACGCGGCCAAGGACATCGCGACCAACGCGGTCGAGAAGGCCTCCGACATCGTCGAACACGGTAGCGACATCATCCGGGGAGACATCTCCGGCGGTGTCAGCGGCATCGTCCAGAACTCGATCGAGATCGGCACGTACGCGGTGGACCGGACGAGGGAGATGTTCAGCGGCCGCGACGAGCTCGACGACGAGGTCTAGCTCCGCCGTCAGACGGAGGAAGCAGCCTCGTTCAGCTCGTCCAGCCTGTTCGTCGCTTCCAGGTACTCCTGCACCCAGCGCTCGATGACCGTCGCCGTCTTCTCCACCTTGGTGAACTGGCCGACAACCTGACCGACCGGGTTGAACGCGACGTCCACGCTCTCGTTCGGGTACCGGTTCGTGGCCCGCACCGCCATCCCGGAAACCATGTACTGCAGCGGCATTCCGAGCGGCTTCGGGTTCTCCGGCGCCTCCCACGCCTCGGTCCAGTCGTTGCGCAACATGCGGGCCGGCTTGCCGGTGAACGACCGGCTGCGGACGGTGTCCCGGCTACCCGCCTTGACGTACGCCTGTTGCTGAACCGGTGTGTTCGAGGATTCCTCGACCATCAGCCATTGCGAGCCCGTCCACGCTCCTTGGGCACCCAGCGCCAGGGCCGCCGCGATCTGCTGGCCGCTGCCGATGCCACCGGCCGCGAGCACCGGCACCGGGGCGACCTCCTTGACCACCTGCGGCCACAAGACGATCGAGCCCACCTCGCCGCAGTGCCCACCGGCCTCGCCGCCCTGGGCGATGATGATGTCGACGCCCGCGTCCGCGTGCTTGCGCGCCTGCGACGGCGACCCGCACAGCGCGGCCACCTTGAGTCCCGCCTCGTGGATGTGCTTGATCATGTCGGCCGGGGGAGTGCCCAGGGCGTTGGCGATCATCTTCACCTTCGGGTGCTTGAGCGCCACCTCGACCTGCGGCGTGGCGGTCGCCTCGGTCCAGCCGAGCAGCTGCAGGCTGTCGCCGTCGCTGTCCTCGATCGGCACGCCATGGTCGGCCAGGATCTTCTTGCCGAAGTCGAGGTGCTCCTGGGGCACCATCTTGCGCAGCGTGTCGGCAAGCTCCTCGGCGGACAGGTGCGAATCCATGCCCTCGTACTTGTTCGGGATGACGATGTCGACGCCGTACGGGTGGTCGCCGATGTTCTCGTCGATCCAGTTGAGCTCGATCTCGAGCTGCTCGGGGGTGAAGCCGACCGCGCCGAGCACGCCGAAACCGCCGGCCTTGCTGACCGCGACCACGACATCACGACAGTGGGTGAACGCGAAGATCGGAAACTCGATACCAAGCTCATCGCAGATGGCGGTGTGCATGCCTACTCCTGTGGGGCGCGGAACCGACGCAAACAAATTGAAACGTGTTCTAGTTTAGTACGGACCGCATTGACGTGGCCAGCGGGTCCTGACCTGCGTTTTGCCACTACGGCCCGTCGGCCGCTCAAAGTGCCGCGCTGCGCGCGATCCAGAGCACCAGAAACGCGAACATGCAGCCGGCGCACACGAGGTGATCCCGACAGACGGACCGCGCCAGGCGGGTCTGCTCGGGTGGACCGTCCGTTCGCCGGCCGAGCCGCACCGCGTCGGGAACCGTTTGCGTCAACGCCAGCATGGTCGGACTCCCCGCAAGGATGGCCGACAACACCAAGAGCCACCAGGGGTCATGCCCACGCGCGGACTGGTAGGTCAACGCCACCAGCAGGATCATCATGACCGCGGCGATCAGCCGGCTCATCGGGCGCGACGTGGTGGTCGCGCGATGGTAGTAAGCCGCGATGGAGGCGAGTACGGCCTCGGGCAGATCGGTTGGCGCGGAACGGAATCGAAGGACCTGTACGTCGAAGATGAGATCCATCCACAAGACGGCCAACAGGAATCCGCCGCAGGCCGTGAGCAACGAGGCCATGACGCTCCTCCATCTCCGGCTCACCGGGAGCACTCGTCGACGTGAACCCATTGTTTCGCAGCGGCGCAATAGCGGCGTCAGGAAATGGCGCCCTGAAGTTGTCAGTGGGCCTGACGCGAGATTCGGATTTCGAGTGATCATGTGGCATTGCCCCGGACGACGCCGCGCAACGGGAGATCGTCTCGCGCATCCTTGGGCATTCCCGAGCTGGTGACGCGCAGTAGCGGGCTATTGATCCACCGCGTGGCCAGCGGGTAGCGTGGTGCTGCCAATTACGACACGGTTCGTAGCGTAATTGACAGCCGTTCACCGAGAGGAACCACACTCGATGCGCAGCGCCTATGCCGGCGATCCCTTCACCACCTCCACGGCGGAGATCGAGGCCGCCCTCGCGGATGTCAGCATCCCGACGCTGTTGCTCTCGCTCGTGCACATCACCGGCGACCCGCGCTTCATCCGCGACTTCAAGCAGATGGGCGTCTTTCTCAACGAAATCCAGGGCTTCATGTCCGAGGAGGACAAGGCGCGGGCCCGCGCGGTCGCCCTGCCGGTGATCACCGAGTATCGGGACCGCGGTTGCCCCGAACCGGAGCCGCTGAGCCTCGATCTCATTCGCGAAATGATGGACTGGGCGGCCTGCGAGCACGTGACCGACGACTACCTGCCCCTGGTGCTGGAAGAGATGGACCTCGACGGGGTCGATCCCCGCCGCCCGCATGCCCTGCCGACCGAGAGCGCGGCCGACATCCCGGTCCTCGTCGTCGGGTGCGGTGAATCGGGCATCCTGGCCGGAATCCGGCTCAAGCAGGCCAACATTCCCTTCACCATCGTGGAGAAAAACCCCGGCCCGGGCGGAACCTGGTGGGAGAACAGCTATCCCGGTGCCCGCGTCGACGTGGCCAACCACTTCTATTGCTACAGTTTCGAACCCAACAACGACTGGACCCATTTCTTCGCCGAACAGCACGAGCTGCAGGACTACTTCACGCAGGTCATGGCGAAGCACGACCTGGCCGAGCACGTGCTGTGGAATACCGAGGTTGTGGCCGCCGAATGGGTCGACGAAGACGCCACCTGGAGCATCCGGCTGTGTGGCGCCGAAGGCCAGACGCGCACGGTGCGCGCCCGTGCCCTGATCACGGCGGTCGGTCAGTTGAACCGGCCCAACATTCCCGACTTCGACGGCGCCGAGAGCTTCGCGGGCCCGTCGTTCCATTCGGCGGCCTGGGACCACTCCGTCGACATCCGAGGGAAGCGCGTCGCGCTCGTCGGCGCCGGGGCCAGCGGTTTCCAGATCGCACCCGCCATCGCCCCGGATGTTGAGCACCTCACCGTCTTTCAGCGGACCGCGCAGTGGATGTTCCCCAACCCGATGTATCACGACGAGGTCGGCGAAGGCATGCGGTGGGCCATGCGCCACCTGCCGTTCTACGGGCGCTGGTACCGCTTTCTCGTCCTCTGGCCGGGATCCGACAAGGGGCTCGACGCCGCGGAAGGCGACCCGGACTACGCCGACCAAGAGCATGCCGTCAGCGACATCAACGCCGCCGCCCAAATGATGTTCTCCCAGTGGATCACCAGCCAGATCGGCGAAGGACACGACCTGCTGGCCAAGGTGATGCCCGACTATCCCGCCTGCGGCAAACGGACACTGCAGGACAACGGCAGCTGGCTGCAAACACTGCAGCGGGACAACGTCGAACTGGTGCGCACGCCGATTCGGCGGATCACCCCACGCGGCATCGTCACCGAAGACGGTGTGGCGCATGACATCGACGTCATCGTGTACGCCACCGGTTTCCGGCACACCGACGTGCTGTGGCCGCTGAAGATCACCGGGCGCGACGGGGTCGACCTGCGCGAGATGTGGGGGAGCCGACCGTACGCCTACCTGGGCATCACTGTTCCGAAGTTCCCCAACCTGTTCATCATCTACGGGCCCGGAACGCACCTCGCCCACGGCGGCAGCCTGATCTTTCAGTCCGAGCTGCAGATGCGCTACATCGACCAGTGCCTGGCGCGGCTGGCCGACCCAGAGGTGCATTCGCTGGAGCCGAAACCCGACGCCGCCACCGAATGGCATGACCGGACGCAGACCCAGATCAAGAAGATGGTGTGGGCGCACCCCGCGGTCAAACACTCCTACTTCAAGAACGCCGACGGGGAGATCCACACCGTCAGTCCGTGGCGTCTCAACGAGTACTGGGCCGCCGTGCGTGCGCCCGACTGGTCACAATTTGTTGTGCGGCAAAGGAAGTGAGCACGCCACTATGCGAACGGTAGTCGTCGACGGGCCCCACAACATCCGGGTCGACACCCGACCGGATCCCGTCCTTCCCGGACCCGACGGGGCTATCGTCGAGGTCGCCGCCGCCGGCATCTGCGGATCCGACCTGCACTTCTACGAGGCCGATTTCCCGATGTCCGACCCGATTGCGCTCGGCCACGAAGCGATCGGCACCGTCGTGGACGCGGGGCCGGAGGTACGCACCGTCAAGGTGGGCGACCTCGTCATGGTGTCCTCGGTGACCGGGTGCGGAGCCTGCTCCGGCTGCGCCACCCGCGATCCCGTCATGTGCCACAAGGGTTTTCAGATCTTCGGCGGCGGTCTGCTCGGGGGAGCGCAGGCCGACCTGCTTGCCGTTCCGGCGGCCGACTTTCAACTGCTCAAAGTGCCGGAAGGCATCAGCACCGAACAGGCGCTGCTGCTCACCGACAACCTCGCCACGGGCTGGGCGGCGGCGCAGCGCGCCGACATTCCGTTCGGCGGCACCGTGGCGGTCATCGGCCTGGGCGCCGTGGGGCTGTGCTCGCTGCGCAGCGCGCTGTTTCAAGGCGCCGCAACCGTTTTCGCAGTCGACCAGGTGCAGGGTCGGTTGGATCGGGCCGCCAAGTGGGGCGCGACGCCACTCAAGGCGCCGGCGGTCGAGGCCATCCTCGCCGGCACCGAGGGCCGCGGCGCCGACGCGGTGATCGATGCCGTCGCCACGGACGCGTCCCTGACGGATGCACTCAATGCGGTGCGACCAGGCGGCACGGTCTCGGTTGTCGGTGTCCACGACATGAATCCGTTCCCGCTCAACGCCCTGGGTTGCCTGATCCGCAGCATCACGCTACGGATGACGACGGCGCCGGTGCAGCGCACCTGGCCGGAATTGATCCCGCTGCTACAGTCCGGGCGGCTCGACGTCGACGGAATCTTCACCACCACGCTGCCGTTGGAGGAAGCCCCCAAGGGCTACGCGACCGCGGCGTCGCGGTCGGGCGACGACGTGAAAATCCTATTGAGGCCCTAGACCTTCTATCGCGTTGCCGTGATGTATTGGGAACGCATGAAACTGTCGATTTTGACGTCGACGTCGGGCGGGGTCATCCCGTAACCGGCCTGCAGATCGAGCGTGTTGCGGACGGGCTCGACCACCCACCCATGCGCGGCCAGCCGTTCCGCGGGGTCCGTCTGGGGCTCGTAGGTCAGGGCGGAGAAATCGACGTCCCCGGACATGTTGACGCCGGGATGCGCTGCCTCCAAGGCCTCCAGCTGGTCGTGGTCCAAACGAGACCCCAACGCGCCGATGGCAATTCGGCTGCCGGGCGCACTGAGTCCGCTGATCCGGGTGAAGAGTGCGTTCTGGGCCTCGTCGGTCAGATAGGGCAGCACTCCCTCCACCGACCAGGCGCTGGGTCGTTCCACGTCGAAGCCGGCGGCCTCCAAAGCCCTCGACCAGTCGGCGCGCAGATCGGCGGCAACCTCCACCCTGGGGGCCTTGGGTTTGGCACCGTGCTGGGCGAGCACATGCGCCTTGAACTCAAGCACCTTTGGCAAGTCGATCTCGAAAACCTTTGTGCCCTGTGTCCATTCGAGTCGATATGCGCGGGAGTCCAGGCCGGCGGCCACGATCACGGCCTGCCGGATGCCCGCGGCACCGGCAGCGACGAAGAAGTCATCGAAGAACCGGGTCTGCACGCCGTAGAGCCGGGGGAAGGCCATCTCGTCCTCGGAGGTCCCCGGGTTGGCGAGCACCCCCGCCAGATACGGGTCTCGCGACGCCTCGATGAAGACCTTGGCGTAGTCGTCCCGGACCAGCGGCTCCGGGCTCACGGCATGCAGCGCACGCCATCCGGCCACCAGCAAGGCGGTGTAGCCCACGCTGCTGACGATGTCCCAATGGTCATCGTCGGAACGGAGCGAGCCAAACTCGGGCGTCGCGCTCATAGTCGCCCCTCCCGTCAACAATCGGTCACGAGAAATCGACGTGTCCAACGTACCTTCAGAGCTCCAGCAACACCGTGACCGGGCCGTCATTGACCAATTCGACCTGCATGTCGGCGCCGAACACCCCGGTCTGCACCTCGGCACCCAGCCGCCGCAAGGCCTCGGCGAACGAAGCGACCAGCGGTTCGGCGACCGTGCCCGGGGCGGCCGCATTCCAGGACGGTCGTCGGCCCTTGGCGGTGTCGGCGTACAGGGTGAACTGACTGACGACCAAGATCGGCGCGTTCACGTCGGCAGCCGAGCGTTCGTCGGTGAGAATGCGTAGATACCAAAGCTTTTCGGCGAGCCGCCGCGCCTTGTCGGGATCGTCGTCGTGCGTGACGCCGACGAAGGCCAGCAGGCCCTGACCGGCGGGCCGGATGGCGCCCACCACTTCGCCGCCGACCGACACCGTCGCCGAGGCGACCCGCTGCACCAAAACCCGCATGGGCCTCGATGCTGCCAGGCCTGCTCGATACGCTTGTGGGGTGTCTGTGCTCGTCGCGTTCTCCGTCACGCCCATGGGAGTGGGGGAGGCGGTCGGCGAGATCGTCGCCGAAGCGGTTCGGGTGGTGCGCGATTCCGGCCTGCCCAACAAGACGGACTCGATGTTCACCGTGATCGAGGGCGAAAGCTGGGACGAAGTCATGGCGGTCGTGCAGCGAGCGGTCGAGGCGGTGGCCGCCCGCGCGCCGCGGGTCAGCACCGTGATCAAGGCGGACTGGCGGGCCGGTGTCAGCGACGCGATGACGCAGAAGGTCGCCTCCGTCGAGCGTTACCTCGAAGAGGGCTAGCCGCCCACGGCGTCGCGGAACGTGCGGCCGGCCGCGTCAAGTTCGAGCTTGGTCACGTCGGTCTCTCAGCCCTGCCAGTAGGCTCATGGCGGTGAGCGCACGCGCGGGAATCGTCGTCACCGGAACCGAAGTTCTCACCGGGCGCGTCCAGGACGCGAACGGACCCTGGATCGCCGACCGCCTGCTGGAGCTGGGCGTCGAGCTGGCGCACATCACGATCTGTGGCGACCGCCCGGAAGACATCGAGGCGCAGCTGCGCTTCATGGCGGACCAGGGCATGGATCTGATCGTCACCAGCGGTGGACTTGGGCCCACGGCCGACGACATGACCGTGGAGGTGGTGGCGCGGTTCTGCAATCGCGAGCTGGTGTTGGACGACGAGACCGAGCGCAAGATCGCGAACATCCTCGAGAAGCTGATGGCGCGCTTCGAGGGCGTGGAGTTCGAGGCGGTACGCGCCGCCAACCGCAAGCAGGCGATGATTCCGGCGGGATCGCAGGTGCTCGACCCGGTCGGCACCGCTCCCGGCGTGGTGGTGCCCGGCACCCCGACGGTCGTTGTGCTTCCAGGTCCGCCGCGCGAGCTGCAGCCGATGTGGCACCGGGCCATCGAGACGCCCGCCGCCCAGCAGGCGATCGCCGGCCGAACGCTCTATCGGCAGGAGACCGTGCGAATGTTCGGGCTGCCCGAGTCGGGCCTGGCCGAGACGCTGCGCGACGCCGAGGCTTCGGTGCCCGGCTTCGAGTCACTCGAGATCACCACCTGCTTGCGGCGGGGTGAAGTCGAGATGGTCACGCGCTACGAGCCGGACGCCGCCGCCAGTTACGCGAAGCTGATCCAACTGGTGCGTGACCGCCACGCACAGCAGCTGTTCTCCGAAGATGGTTCCACCGTGGACGATCTGGTCGGCCGGGCGCTGGCCGGTCGTCGGATCGCGACGGCCGAATCCTGCACCGCGGGCCTGGTGGCGGCGCGACTGACCGACCGGCCCGGGTCGTCGGAGTATGTGGCCGGCGGGGTGGTGGCCTATTCGAACGACGCGAAAGCAGATCTGCTGGGCGTTGATCCGGCGCTGATCGCGGCCCACGGCGCGGTGTCCGAGCCGGTGGCCGAGGCGATGGCGGCGGGGGCGCTACGCCGTTTCGGCGCCGACACCGCCGTCGCGATCACCGGGATCGCCGGTCCTGGCGGCGGCTCTCCCGAAAAGCCGGTTGGCACAGTCTGTTTCACGGTGGAGCTGTCGGACGGCCGGAGGGACACCCGCACGTTGCGGCTGCCCGGCAACCGCTCGGACATCCGGGAGCGCTCGACGACGGTGGCTATGCACCTGCTGCTGCGCCTGCTCGGCAGTCCCGGGTCGGTCGGCTCCTAATTACCGAGATTGCCGCCACGGTCGTGGCCGGCGTCCGGGACACGGCCATAGCGGCAATCTCGACGTGGCAAACTCACGTCACTTCGGTCGGCAGGAAGGCGCTTTCGGCGGTGCCGAAACGAATTCCGGTGGCGTCCTTGCCGATCAGCGTCAGGAACGCCACAGCGATCAGCACCGGCACGATGGTCGCCGCCAAGGCAAACGGATAGCCGTGCGACTCGGCCAGCCGTTCCTGGATGGGAAGGTTGAACGCGGCCAGCAGGTTTCCGAGCTGGTAGGTCACGCCGGGGTAGAGGCCGCGGATGGCGTCCGGTGACATCTCGGTCAGATGGGCGGGAATCACACCCCACGCGCCCTGCACGAACAGCTGCATGAGGAACGAGCCGAGGCACAGCATCGCCGCCGCGCGAGAGTAGGCGAACAGCGGAACGATGGGCAGCGCCAACAGCGCGCAGAAGATGATCGTGTACCGGCGGCTGAATCGCTGCGAAAGCGTGCCGAAGAACAATCCGCCGATGATGGCGCCGAGGTTGTAGACGATGACGATCGACTTGACCGTCGCGCTGGACAGGGCGGCGCCGTGGTTGGCGGTCGACGTCAGGAAAGTCGGGTAGACGTCCTGAGTGCCGTGGCTCATCCAGTTGAAGGCCGTCATCAGCAGCACCAGGTAAATGAAGCGGCGGATGATGGCTGCGTCGCGCAGCACGTCGCGGATCCTGGTGCTGGTGAGCTTCATCTGATCCTGCGCGGCTTCCCACACCTCGGACTCCTCCACCCGATAGCGAATGATCAGGCTGACCAGTGCGGGGACGATGCTCAAGGCGAAGAGCCACCGCCACGACAACCCGAGCCAATTCATCACCACCAGCGAGGCGACGCTTGCCAACAGGTAACCGAACGCATAGCCCTCCTGCAGCAGCCCCGAGAAAAATCCGCGTCGCTCGACGGGAACCTTCTCCATCGCGAGCGCGGCGCCAAGGCCCCACTCGCCGCCCATCCCGATGCCGTACAGCAGGCGCAGGATGACCAGCACAGTGAAGTTAGGGGCGAACGCGCACAGGAAGCCGACCACGGAGTAGAACATCACGTCGACCATCAGCGGCAGCCGCCGACCGACGCGGTCAGCCCACAGCCCGAACAGCAGCGCGCCGACCGGTCGCATGATCAGGGTGGCCGTGGTGACGAACGCGACCTCCGCCTTGCTGTGGTGGAAGGTCTTTGCGATGTCGGCGTAGACCAGCACGACGATGAAGTAGTCGAACGCGTCCATCGTCCAGCCCAACAACGCCGCGATGAATGAGTTCCGCTGATCGGCGGTCAACCGTTGAGTTGTCACGTCAGCATCGTGCAGTACCGAGCGCGATGGCGCGAGAGTAAGTTGCGAATACATGCGCATCATCGACGCCGATGGACATGTCGCCGAGAACCCATCGTTGGCGACCGAAGCGATCAAGCGTTGGCCGCAGTACATCAAGCCCGCCGCCGATGGCAGCCGGCTGATGTTCGAAGGCCGCAGCTATCCGGTGGACGAAGGACCGGGTGCCGGCTGTCCGCCCCAACACGGCATCAGCAAGGCGCCCGACATCCATTGCCGATCGACCGAAGGCGTGCTGGGGGATGCGGATCGCGACCACATCGACACCATGGTGTTGTACCCCAGCCTGGGCCTGTGCGCCCCGACACTCGAGGACCCCGAGTTCGGGGCGGGGTTCTCGCGGCTCTACAACCAGTGGATCGCGGATTATTGCGCCCCGTCGGGTGGACGGCTACGCGGCGTCGCGGTAACCCCGATCGAGCACGGCCAGGCGGCGATCGACGTCATGACCGAAGCGAAAGAGCTTGGGCTGGTGGCGACTCTGGTTCCGCCGGCACTCAAGACGCGTAACCTCGACCACCCCGACCTGGACGCCTTTTACGCCGCCGCGGTCGACCTGGACATGCCGCTGGGCATTCATGGCGCCCCGGGCATCCACCTGCCGAAGATCGGCGTGGACCGCTTCACCAATTACATTCAGGTGCACTGCATCAGTTTCCCGTTCGACCAGATGACGGCCATGACGGCGCTGGTCTCCGGCGGCGTCTTCGAGCGCCACCCGCGGTTGCGGGTCGCCTTCCTCGAGGCGGGCGCGGGCTGGGTTCCGTTCTTCATAGATCGCCTGCATGAGCACTACGAGAAGCGGGGCGATTGGGTCGAACGTGGCTGGCAGCGCGATCCGCACGAGTACCTGTCCGCGGGCAACATCTGGGTGACGTGCGAGCCGGAGGAACCGATCCTGCCCGGAGTGATCGACGTGCTCGGGGCCGACTTCATCATGTTCGCCAGCGACTACCCGCACTGGGACGGTGAATGGCCGGAAAGCACCAAGCACCTGCGGACCCGCCCGGATATCAGCGAAGAGGCCCGCGAAAAGATCGGCGGGTTGAACGCGCAGCGCTTCTACAACTTGAATTGAGCGGCTGCGCAATCCTCGTGACAGACGACCCGATATTCTCGTGAGCAACCTGAAATTTTGGGGAGGCGGCCATCCGACATGACTGATAAATGGTTCTCCGATATCAGCGCGCCGGGGCAGCTGACCCTCGCGGATCTGTGCGACCAGATCGAGCAGAAGATCCACCTCAACGCGGACAACCAGAAACCCCCGCAGGAGTTCGCCGACTGGCAGGCGTGCGTGGCAGATCGCGACGCCACCATCTACAAACTGAGCGCTGCCGTCGTCAACCTGTGCCAGATGGTGAAGTACCTGTCGTCTCAGCGCGACGACGCTTAACGAGCAGTATCAGCAGTCAACTCGACAGGCTGCGCTTCGCGCACGTCTGGTGAGAGGATCTTGGGCATGGGCCCTTTCCTGATTCGCGCCGCACTGACCGGTTTCGCGCTATGGCTGGTCACGAAGTTCGTCCACGGGATCACGTTCGTCGGCGGCGACACGAAGCTGGAGCGGGTCGGCATCATCTTCATCGTCGCCATCATTTTCGGTCTGGTCAACGCGTTCATCAAACCGGTCGTCCAGCTGTTGTCGATCCCGCTGTACATCCTGACCCTGGGCTTGTTCCATGTCGTGGTCAACGCGCTGATGTTGTGGATCACCGCGTGGATCACCGAGCACACCACACACTGGGGTTTGCAGATCGATCATTTCTGGTGGACGGCGATCTGGGCCGCGATCGTGTTGTCCATCGTGAGCTGGGTGCTGTCGCTGATCATTCGGGACGTCAGCCGGCGCTAGCGGCCCTGCCATCGCGGCGGACGCTTCTCGGCGAATGCCCGCGGGCCTTCCTTGGCGTCCTGTGTCTCGAAAATGCGGTCGCTGTGCCGGGTTTCGTTGTCGTACGCCGACGCGAGGTCGAGCGCCAGACCCTCGACGGCCGACTGCTTCGTCGCGGACACCGCGAGCGGCGCGTTCGCCGCGATGCGTTCGGCGTAGTCGTACGCGGTATCCATCAGGCGTCCGGGCGGGACGACGCGGTTGATCAGCCCCATCGCCAGCGCCCGCTCCGCGTCTACCATGTCGGCGGTCAGCAGCAACTCCATCGCCAGCGGATAGGGCATCTGACGCGGCAGCCGCACGGTGCTGCCGCCACCGGCGAAAAGGCCGCGCTTGGGTTCCATCACCGCGAATCGCGCGGCGGGCACGGCGACCCGGATGTCGGTTGAGCTCAACATCTCGAAGCCGCCCGCGACGCAGGTGCCGTTGACCGCGGCGATGATCGGCTTGTAGACGGGGAAGCGGTGCAGTACGGCGTGGATGGCGTCGTCCTTGTTCCACCCCTCGGACTGCGGCAGATCGCCGGTGAGCTCGGGAATGAACTTCTTCAGGTCGGCACCGGTGCAAAAGTCTTGTGCGACACCGGTGATCACCGCCACCCAGGCGCCGCCGTCATCGCGGAACGCCGCCCACGCGTGGGCCAGGTCGCGGAAGTGTTCCATGTCCAGCGAGTTGCGGGTCTCGGGACGGTTGATCGTGATGGTGGCGATGTGGGCGTCCAGCGTGTAGTCAATGCTCACCGCGCCTCCCGCTGAGCGGCCAGACGGACCACGTCGCGCGCGCAACCCCACGACAGGGTCACGCCGTTGCCGCCGTGGCCGTAGTTGTGGATGCACCGGCCCCGTCCCAGCGGCTCGGCCTGTACCCGCACCGAGGGGCGGTCGGGACGCAGCCCGGTGATGACCTCTATCACCTCGGCTTCGGCGAGCCGTGGCTCGATCTGGCGGCAGCGGTGCAAGATTCGGTCGGTCACGTCGGGATCCGGGGTGGTGTCCCAGCGCCCGGGGATGCTGA
The DNA here is from genome assembly GCF_001666835.1 of Mycobacterium sp. E3251. Taxonomy (GTDB): domain Bacteria; phylum Actinomycetota; class Actinomycetes; order Mycobacteriales; family Mycobacteriaceae; genus Mycobacterium. The sequence goes on from NZ_LZJF01000068.1 coordinate 80,611, forward strand.
TGCCGCCACACACGACGCGCTGTGGGTGGGGGAAGTAGCAGGTCCATTCCGGCCCGCCGTTGATTTCCAGAAACAGTTGCCGCAGACCGGGGTTGGTGAGCACGACGTGCTGGCCGAACAGCGGGCGCAGCGTTTCGTCGCCGGTCAGGGATCCCGCGGCCAGACCGGCGCAGTTGACCACGATCGGCGCGGCATCGGCGACCTCGGCCAGTGATCGCACCGGTCGCTCCTCGATTGCGCAGCCGGCCGCGGCAAGCCGCCGGGTGAGGTAGTCGAGATAGTGCGGCATATCGATCATCGGCAACGTGGCGCGAAAGCCGTTGCCGAAGCCGCCCGGAAGGTCGGCGGGGTCGGCGGGGCGCAGGTCGGGGATCAACGCCGCGGCGGACGACATCGCCTCGGCCGCAGTCAGTTCACCGACCGCCATCGCCGGCGACAGTTGAACGCCGGAGTCGGCGTCGTCCGCGAGTTCGCGGAAGACCCGCAGGGAGTGCTCGGTCCAATCCAACGTGCCGCTTGCGCGCTCCGCCGGCCGCGGCGGCAGCCATACCGCGCCCGCCACCTTAGAGGTCGTGTGCTGTGGCGTGCCGGCCGTCCAGACCCGCACCGACAAGCCGGCCTCGGCCAGGCACACGGCCGACGTCAGACCGCTGACACCGGCGCCGACGACGACAACTTGTTGCGCACTGGCCACGGCCCGTCAGGAACCGTCAGTTGTGCGGGGCGGGCGGCGGAGGCTGTTGTCCGCCCTGGCCGCCACCGAGCAGGCCGTTGAGAAGGCCGAGCGTGCTCTGCACACCGGCCGGCGGTGTAGTCGGCGGCGGCGTTGCGTCCGGAGTCAGCTGCCACGGTTGGCAACCCGAGGTCTTGAACGCCTTGTCGGTCGGGTCGATCTGCACCACCTGAGGCTTTTTGCTCATCGAATTGTCGATGATGTTGCCGTCCGGATTGCCCATCCGCTTCCAGTAGCAGGTGCCGTTGTCGGCGGGGCCCCCGGAGCTGTAAATGCCCGGCACGATGTCGGACCCGACGTTGTAGATGCCGTCCTTATCGATGCTCGACTTCGGTCCCGGTGCCGGTGAGGCGGCCGGCGAGGCGGCGGGAGAGGGTGCCGGTGAGGCCGACGACGGCGGCGGTCCAGGTGCGGGTCCCCTCGGGTCCGGGTCGGCCGCCGCGACGCCCACCGACACCGCCCAGCCCGCAATCATCAGTGCCGCGAGCGCCAACCGCCCCGCGCTCGGTACACCAGCCTCAATCCCCATAGCACGTCAGCGTACCGGGCTGAGCAGCCGAATTCACGCAAAGCGGCATCCGCCGGCCGGCGCCCCCGGACGCGTAACCCATGGTCACGGCGCCGTACGAACCCCTTAGGGGAGCCGCCGCACGCGGCCGGCGTAGCCGAGCGCGTGCTCGTACGTATCCAGGTTGTCCCGAGAAATCTTCGCGTGCACCGGGCGTTCGAGGAAGAACCGCAGCAGCGGGTTGTAGGCGTGATAGGTCTCGTGGAAGGTCAGCACCGTCGTGCCGTCGGGCTGCTCCTCGAGCCGGTGATAACCCTCGGCCCGGGACCACAGCGGCGCGCCCACGGCCACGTAGCGTGACAGTTTGTTGGTTTCCGCCTCTGTGACGGTCTCCCACGACCGCGCCCGGCCTCCAGACAGCAGGTACTTGGGCACCGGGTAGACGCAGGTGCGGACCAGGCCCTCGCCGGCCTCGTTGCCCTCGTTGAGGATTTCCATGCTGCCGGTGGGCCATGTGAGGACTCGGGGCCGCGGCGCGTTGGGCGGCGCGGGCGGATGCAGCACCCGCCACACCTTCGCCGGCGGTGCGTCGACGTGAAATCGCACGGTGTAGGACTGCATCAGCCGGCTCCCCAGCTATCCCAGAACGTCACGGTTTCCGCGGGCGGGCGCGTGGCCGGACGGAAGTCGGTACCGATCGTGTAGGCCACCGGGAAAAGGGCGGCCTGCGTCACCGTGTCCGGGATACCGAGCAATTCGGCCACTTCCCGTTCCTTGGCCAGATGCATCGTCGTCCATACCGATCCCAGCCCCCGCGACCGCAGGGCGAGCAGGAAACTCCAGCCGGCCGGGATGATCGACGCCCACGCCGACGCGGCGGTCAGCAGAGTGGAGTTGTCGATGCGGTTCGCCAGGCACGGGATCACGTGCACGGGGACGCTGCCCAGCGTGTCGGTCAGGGCCAGCGCGCCGGCGTACACGCGCCGGGTCTGCGGGTCGGACGCCTGTTTGGTCGCGTACGCAAGGTACTCGGCGCCGATGCTGCGATAGATCTCGCCGATCGCGGCGCGCTTGTCGGCGTCGGTGATCACCAGCCAGCGCCAGTCCTGCGCATTGCTCGCCGTGGGCGCCTGCATCGCCAGCCGGATGCACTCGAGGATCACCTCGCGGCCGACCGGCCGGTCCAAGTCGAGGCGCTTACGCACCGACCGCGTCGTCGTCAGCAATTCGTCGACGGTCGCCAGGTCCATTCGGCTCCTTACTACAGATCGATTGCGCAAGACTGATCGACGCCGAGCACGGTCAACGAGCGGCCCAGGCCCAGAAATACCGCGACGCACAGGGTGAGATCCAGGATCTCGGGGTCGGAGAACGACTCGCGCAGCCGCGCGAAGAAGGCGTCGTCCAGCGAGCCATGATCGGTGGCGAAGCGCTCGGCGTACTCAATGGCAAGCCGTTGGCGGGGCGTGTAGCCGGGGTAGCTGGCGTACGCCGCGACGTTGTCGTAAAGCTCCGGCGTGACCCCGGCGTCCAGCACCGACTGGGCCCGAAAGTCCGAACAGGCGACGCAGTCGTTGATCTGGGCGATGCGCATCCTGGCCAGCTCGCGCTCGTCGGCCGGCAGAACGCTCTGCTGGTAGGCGCCGCGGATCATCCGCTCCACCATGTCGCCGAGTTGCGGCCGCAGCGTCCAGATCATGGCGGCTTCGCCGCCGGGGCCATCCGGCACGTTGAGACGGGCCATCGGCGACTCCTGCCCGGTGAGTTAATTACTGAGTCGAGCAAACCAGTTCGCAACTCGACTGTCCAGGGCGTAATCGCGCAGTTGTAGACCCGACAACGCGTTCGGAGTTACCGTCTCGGCGTGCTGTTCATGCACGAGGTGCATAAGGTGCGCGGCCGCTGCGAAGACGATTTCGAGGCCGCGTTCCGACAGGGCTGGATGCCCATGCTCGCCGACGGTGACGACGCCCGGTTGCTCTGGTACGCCGACCACGCCCAGGGCAGCGGACCGTCCTACACCGTCGTGACCGTCACCGCCGTTCGGGACGGGGCGGCGTGGGAGCGCCTTGCGCTCCGGGTGCAGCAGGGTGATTTGCAGGCGTGGATGCGCGAGCTGGATGAGCTGCGCTACGACGTCGAGGCCAAACTGCTGGCGCCTCTGCCGTGGTCGCCGCTGCAGGACGAGCCGCTGGGGGAGGTGCCGGTCGACGGCCGGGAGCACGAACTCACCCTCTACATGGAAGACACCATGTGGCCCTATCCGGACAAGTTCGAGGAATACATCGCCCGCAGCGGCGGCGTGTATGCGCAGAGCCTCCGGCGACCGTCGTCAATGCTGGCGATACAGGCGGCTTTTCAGCCCGCGCTGGGCAGCCACCTACGCCGGGAGGTCGTCCTGATGCAGCGCATCCAGCGGCCCGATCAGCTGCTCGGGCTGCTCCAGACGCGGATTCCCGCCGAATACCGCGCACCGGGCACGTGGATGCACGACGCTCTCGACCTGCGCGACCAGTGGACCAGTCGGCTGCTGCGCACCTCCGCATGGTCACCCTTCTACTGAGCCGCACACGATGACTATCGGAACGATGCTCGAGGCCGCCGCGAATGGCGATCCCGGCCGCGTCGCGCTCATCGTCGATGGACGCTCGATCGGTTATGGCGAGCTGGCGAGCACCGTGAACCGCTGTGCCGCCGGCCTGGCCGAGCGGGGCGTGGGGGCCGGCCAACGCGTCGCAGTCGTCGACGGCGGAAGTGTGCTCTCGATCGCGACCGTGTTGGGGGCGGCCCGCATCGGTGCCGCCGCGGCGCTGATGAACCCCGCGCTGACCCCGCCCGAACTCCACAGCCTCATGACGAGCGCGCGCTGCGCCGAGGTGGCCGTCGCGGGGGAGCCGTACGCCGAGCGGCTCCGCGAGGCCGGTGCGCCGACGGTATCGGGCGCAGAGCTGCTGGAGGGCGCCGCTGTGCCGCCGCCCCCGCGCGACGACGCCGGCGGCGAGGCCCTTGTGTTGTTCACCAGCGGGACAACGGGCTTGCCCAAGGCGGTCGGGATCGGCGGCCGGCAGCTGATAAGGCGGATCAAGGGGATGGCGGCACCGTTCCGCGCCGACGCCGCACCCTCGGTGGGGCTGATGTGCGTCCCGTTCTTCCACGTCGGGGGCGCACTGGGCACGCTCGGCAGTTTGTACTCGGGCAATACGTCGGTGGTACAGCGGCGATTTGACGCGGGCGAGTGGCTGCGCCTGGTGTCCGAGCATCGGGTGACCACCACATTCCTGGTTCCCGCGATGATGCAGCGCATCCTCGACCATCCCGACTTCGCCGGCGCCGACTTGTCGTCTCTGGTCGCCGTCGCCTACGGCGCCGCCGCCGCGCCGATAAGTTTGGTGCGCCGGGCGATGGATGCCCTCCCACATGTGGCGTTCGCCAACGTATTCGGGCAGACCGAGACCCTCGGCGCCTACACGACGCTGATGCCCGCCGATCACCGCGATCCGGCCCGCGCGGGATCGGTCGGCCGGCCGCTGCCTGGTGTCGACGTGCGAGTGGTGGACCCCGAGACGGGGGAGGACGTCGAGCCCGGAACGGTCGGCGAGTTATGGGTGAACAGCACCCAAAACGTCACCGAAGGTTGGCTGCGTACCGGGGACCTCGCCCGCCAAGACCCCGACGGCTACCTCTTCCCGAGCGGACGGCTCAGCGACACCATCAACCGCGGCGGCGAGAAATTCGGGCCGATCGAGGTGGAGGAAGCGGTTCGTTCCCACCCGGCGGTGCGCGACGTCGCGGTCGCCGGAATCCCCGACGACGAGCTCGGCCAGCGAGTGGGGGTGGCAGTGACGGCATGCGCGCCGGTGACCCTCGAACAGCTGCGAGCGCACTGTCGCGAGTTGATCGCCTACTTCAAACTGCCCGAGCGGCTGGCGATCGTCGACCACATCCCCTACAGCTCGACCGGCAAGGTGAACCGCCGCGAGCTCGCCGCGCTGATCGCCAAAGACGCTTGACGGCAAGGAGTTCCGATGCTGTTTTTGCATGAGACCCACAAAGTGGTCGGCGCGCGGCAGGACGAATTCGAGGCCACGTATCGCGAGGGCTGGATGCCGACGCTCGCCGCCGGTGACGACGCCAGGCTGCTCTGGTACACCAATCACGCCCACGGCTCGGGGCTGTCCTACAACGTGGTCACCATCACCGGCATCGTCGACGGCGCGGCGTGGGAAAGGCTGGCTCGCCGAGCTCAGCGCGGTGACCTCCAGCCGTGGATGCGTGAATTGGACAATTTGCGTCACGAGGTGACGGGCAAGCTGCTGCTACCGGTTAATTGGTCACCCCTGCAGACGGTGGACCTGGCCAGCGTGCCGACCACGGGTGAGACGCACCCGTTGACGATGTTCATGGAAGACACGGGCTGGCCGTACGCGCCGCTCGACGATTACATCCGGTCCTGGGACGAGATCTACTATCGGCCGCTGTCCCAGGCGCCGGCCCGCATGCGCATCCTCGACATCCAGGCGTGCTTCCAGGTGGCGCATGGGAGCAGCCGGCGCCGAGAGGCCATGCTGTGGCAGAAGATCGACGACTCCAACAACTACGCCGCACTGGTCCACCTGCTGACCAAGGAGATCCCGCCGGAGCACCGGGCACCGGGAAGCTACATGTTCGACGCCCTCAAGTACCGCGACCAGTGGCAGAGCCGCCTGCTGCGGACGTCGGACTGGTCACCGCTGTACTGATCCCGGCCCGGTCGTGCGCTTCAGGATGCGGCCGGCCTGCTCGACCATGTCGGCCACGATGTCGGCCGCGGGCCGGACTCGCCGGACGAGCCCCACCCCCTCGCCGACGAGTATGGCGGCGCCGTCGAAATCCTCTGCCGCGACAGCCTTTTCGTAATCCACGACCGCCTCGGGCAGCGATGCCGCCAGCCGATCCTCGTTGCCGTGCCAGGTGTCGAGGAAGGCGTTGCCGAGCGCCCGCGCGTTGTATCCGGCCGGCCAATCCAGCCGCCGCACAAGGTCGTAGGCGCGCGTGCGGACGGTGTCGTCCCCGCCGGCGGCCAGCGCCCGCTCGTGGGCGCGGGGGGACACCAACGCCTCCGGGGACGCCCAGAACCTGGTGCCCACGAGTACGCCGTCGGCGCCGAGCGCCAGCGCGGCGGCCAGCCCGCGCCCGTCGGTCACCCCGCCCGCGGCCAGCACGAGCGTGTCCGGTGCGCGGTCCGCGACGAGGTCGACGACGTCGGGCACCAGCGTGAAGGTGGACCGGACGGTCATGCCGTGGCCGCCTGCCTCGCCGCCCTGCGCCACCACCACGTCGGCGCCGGCGTCCAGGGCCCGGCGCGCGTGGTCGAGCTTCTGCGCCTGCGCGATGAGTGGGACGCCGGCGGCGCGAATGCGGTCGGCGAACGGCTGCAGGTCACCGAAGGAGAGCATGATCGCGGCGGGTTGCCGGGCCAGGGCCTCGTTGAGCAGCTCGGGCTGCCGGGCCAGGCTCCAGGTGATGAACCCGCATCCGACGCGTGCCCCGTCGGCCCGTTCGAATTCGCGCCGCAACCAATCCGAGTCGCCGTAGCCGCCGCCGATGAGGCCCAGGCCCCCGGCCGAGGTCACCGCCGCGGCCAACCGGCCGCCGGAGATCATCGCCATCGGGGCGAGCACGATGGGGTGTTGGATGCCGAAGAATTCCGTGAGCCGGGTGTCGAGGCTCATGTCAGCTCCCCGGTGAGAAATTGCGCGCGGCCGTGTCCGAAAGACCAATCCTCGTCGCCGTTTTCGGTGATCGAGACGATCAGGTCGGCCGGGTCGAGGCCGCACCGCTCTGCCAGGTTGGTCGCCAGCAGCTCGTAGAATTTCTCCTTCATCGCCCGCGTGCGCCGCCGGCTCACCACGTTGACGATCACCTGGTTCGACGAGCGGCTGATGCCGAGACCGGTATCCAAAGCGACGATTTCGTGGGCGGGATGGGTGCGCACCACCTGATAGCGGTCGCGCGGCGGCACCCCGAACGCTTCGACGACGGACTCGTGTACCGCGTCGAGCAAGGCCCTGACCTCCGACGGCGTGCGGCCCTCGATGAGGTCGATGTAAAGCAGCGGCATTTCGTCTCCTTGAGATCTGTGTCCTCGCTACGACGGTAGGTCCGTCGAGAGGGCCTGTGAAATGCCAGCTGTAATCGATCTATGCTTGCCAAGCATGGACGCATTGGCGAGCGGTCGGGTCGAGTTGCGCCACCTCCGGGCGTTCGAGGCGGTGGCGCGGCTGCGGTCGTTCACGCAGGCGGCCGACGAACTCCGCATCACCCAACCGGCGCTCAGCCGCACCATCCGCCAACTGGAAGACGCGCTCGGTGTGACGCTGGTGGACCGCACTTCGCGGCACGTGGAGACAACCCAGGCCGGGCGGGCGTTCCTCGACCACGTCGAACGGGTCCTCGCCGAGCTGGACCGGGCGTTCGCGGCCGTCCGCCGCCAGGCGAGCATCGGCCTCGGCTTCAGCTGGTTGCTGCCCGACCCGTGGGCCCAGGACACCGTCGCCCGCTTCGAGCGGGCCACCGGGACAACGGTCAGACTGGTCCGCACCGACGATGCGCTGAGCGCCGTCCAGCAGGGCAGGGTGGACGTCGCCGTGGTCCGCGGCCAGGTGACGGCGACCCAGGTGCGGGTGGTGCACCTCTTCGACGAGTCCCGGGTGGCCGTGTGTTCGGTGCACTCGCCGCTGGCAACCAGATCGGAGCTGGACTGGGCCGAGGTCCCGCAGTGGCCGCTGGTCGTCAACACCGCCAGCGGGACCACCGGGCCATGGTCGTGGCCGGCGGGCGAGGGACCGAAAACGATCGTCGAGACAACCAATTTCGACGAGTGGCTCGAATCCGTCGCGGCCGATCGCGGCATCGGCGTGATCCCGGACGTCGCGGTCCGGCGCAACATCCACCCCGGCGTGCGGTTCGTCGCGCTGCGCGGAGCCCCCACGAGCCCCGTCTCGCTAGCGTTTCTGCCGCGCGCCCGCAACGCCGTGCTGCGCCGCTTCGTCGAGGCGGCCGTCGAGAGCGCGGCAGCCGTTTAATTGTGCGCTGGCGGCTTCGAGTGTGCGCTGACGGCGGCGTTGCTCCGCGTGTCGCCACCGTGGGCGCACATTCAACGGATCAGGCGAGCGGCGCAAAACCCGAGCGAAGCAGCTCCAGGCTGGACGCGACGAGTTCGCCGAGGTCGCCCATGCAGCCGTTGCGGCCCCAATTCTCCACTGCCACAACCAGAGCGGCGGCCACGGCGGAGCCGGTGACCTCGGCGAGCAGATCGATGTTCGCCACGCCCGGGTTGCGATCCCTGACGAAATCGGTCAGCACCTCGGCGAACGACGACTGCACGACGCGCAGATGGCTCGCGATGCGCTCCGCGCTGATCAACTCCGCGCGGGCCGTCGCGGCCTGGCGGACCACCTCGAGGTCATGCGGAAAGGCCGCGACGCTCGCCAGCACCGCATCGAAGAGCGACTCGGAGGCGGGACGGTCGGCGAGCGCCTCGGCCAGCCACGCCAGCTGCGTCTCGTAATCCTGGAAGAGCACCGCCTCCTTGGTGGGGAAGTGGCGAAAGAAAGTCCGTTCGGTGACCCCGGCCTCGCGGGCCAGCTCGGTCACGGTGACATTGGTAAACCCCTTGCGCGCAAAGCTTTTCAATGCCGCTTGGCGCAGCGCCTCATGCGTCGATCGTCGGCGTAGCTCATGACGGTTCGTCGGCGCGTTCATCCCCCCGGAATGGTATCCCAGCCGGCCGAAATTTGTCAGAACTGACATCTTCCGATTGTGTCAGTACTGACATATTCTTGTCACGCGCCAATCGAGGGAGGACGCCATGTCGGACTACGACGCGATCGTCGTGGGAGCGGGCCACAACGGGCTCACCGCGGCCGCGGTACTGCAACGCGCGGGCGTCCGAACGCTGTGCCTGGAAAGCAACACCTATGCCGGAGGCATGGCGGCGACCGTCGAACTGATCGACGGCTTCCGGTACGAGATCGCCGGCTCCGTCCAATTCCCGACGGCGAGCCAGATCACCAAGGATCTCGGGCTGGACACGCTGCCCACGGTGGAGCCGGACGTGATGTCGACCAACATCGGCGACCACGGCGAGGAGGCCATGATCTTCTACCGCGACCCGATGCGGCTGATGACGCACCTGGCCGAGAAGCACGGCATGGAGGCCGTCACGGGCATGGCCGAACTGATCGGGTGGAGCCAGGGGCCCGCAAAGGCACTGGGCCGCTTCGACGTTCGCACACCGCCCAAGACCCTCGACGAGATGTACGCCTGCGCGGCGAACGACGCCGAACGCCGCGCCATTCACGAAATGCTGTTCGGTTCGGCGATGGACGTCATCGACCGCTACCTGCCCGACAAGGACAAGCACGCCGTCATGCGGGGGATGCTCGCGTTCCTTGCCGTCAACTCGACCTACCGCGGCCCCTACACTCCGGGCAGTGCCACCTGCCTGGCATTCGCTCTGGCGGTACCGGACGACAGCACGGCGATGATGACCAAACTCAAGGGCGGCATCGGCGCGCTCACCGAACACCTGCGTGAGCTCTTCGTCTCCCACGGCGGTGAGCTCCGGTTCCGGAGCAAGGTCGAGCAGATCCTCGTCGACCGCGGCGCCGTGACCGGGGTGCGGTTGCGTGACGGCTCGACGATCACCGCGCCGATCGTGGTCTCCAACCTCGCGCCGGACGTCACCCTCACCGAGCTGATCGCCCCCGAACATGTGCCGGGGGAGCTCATTTCACGTCTTGGCGGACGAGACCACCGCGCCTCCTTCGTGCAGATCCACTTCGCCCTCGACGGGCTGCCCGAATTCGCGCCGCCCTATGAGTTTTTGAACGAGGAAGGCATGCAGCAGTCGGTCGGGATCTTCGGTGATCCCGAAGAACAACAGCTGCATTGGGAGAACTGTCGTCGGGGCATCGTCCCGGACAACCCGTCGATGGGAATGCAGATACCGTCCGTGCATGATCCGGGGATGGCGCCGCCCGGTAAGCACGCCGCGAGCGCCTACGCTTACGCTTTCCCTGTCGAAGTCGACCGCCACGATCATGGACAGCTCAAAAATGTTATGGCACAGCGTGTTATCGACAAGATCACCCGGTTGGCCCCGAATTTCAAGGACATCGTGATCCGGCACATCACCTTTGCGCCCTACCACATGAACACGATGTTCGGTGCGCCCGCGGGCGACTTCTGCCACGGGCTGCTGCATCCGGACTTGATGGGCCCGAACAGGCCCGGCCCCAAGGGGTTCCTCGACTTTCCGATTCCCATCGAAGGGCTCTACCTCGGCGGTGCGGGATGCCACGGTGGTCCCGGCATCACCTTCACGCCCGGCTATAACGCCGGCTATCAGGCGCTCGACGAGATGGCCTGACGCTCAGCCCGCGAACGTCCCGGTCAGCCGGGCCTGGGCGGTTGCCGCGCCGCCGATCGTCTGCGCCGCCTGCACGCCGGCGAGCCCGTCGGGCAGCCGGTAGTCGTTGGGCAGCTGGTAGAGCGTGAACCGGTAGTGGTGCGTGCCGGTTCCGGCCGGCGGACAGGGGCCTTTGTATGCGGTCTCTCCGGCGGTGTTCGGCAGGGTGGTCGCGCCGGCCGGCGTCTGGCCGTCGGCGCTGCTGCCGCTACCGGGGCCGATTCCGACCACCACCCAGTGCACGTAGAGGCCGTTGACGGCGTCCGGGTCGTCGACCACGAGTGCCGCCCCCAACGGCGCCGACCATGTCAGCGGCGGCGCCATGTTTGCGCCCTTGCACGTGTACTGCACCGGGATCGGCGCACCGTCGTTGAACGCCGGGCTGGTGATGGTCAACGGCCCCTCGGCGGGGGCGGCCCGGGCGGTCCGCCCAAGCGTCGTGACCTTCGGCGTCGACGGCGCCGTCATGCGGGTGTCACCGTGGCCGCCGCAGCCGGCCACCGCTCCGAGGATCGTCAACGCACCGGCGATCGATGCGACCCGCCGAAAGTTGCTCACGGGTGTCGGTTTCATACGGACAGTGTCGCTCGCGCGGCCACCATCCGGAAGCGCCGGATTTGACGGCCGGGTGCCCCTACTTGCCGCCCTTGCGCTCCAGCACGCGTTTACGCAATCCCTTGGTGGCCGTGTCCATGAGGCTCTTGGAGCCTCGCTTGATCAAGAACCCGGGCACCGGCATCAACAGGTCCACGGTGAGGTCGAAGCTCACCCGGGTGGAGTCTCCGTCGGGCTTCAGGGTGTAGCGACCGTCTTGCGCGCGTTGCTGTTTGGCACTGACCAGAGTCCAGCTGACGCCGTCGTCGTGGACGGTGTACGCCAACTCCTGCTCGTCGCTGACGCCGACGAGCTTGACCACTTGCTTCGACCTGAGGGGGTGGCCCTGATCGTCCCGCTCGAGAACCTCCACCTTCTGATGAACCGAGGACCACTCGGGCAGCGCTTCGATGTCGAACAGCACATCCATTATCTGATCCGGTGTCGCTTCGATGACGACTTCGCGGGATTCGGTGACAGCCATGGCAGATAGATAACCACTGCGGCGCCGCTAAAAACTCACGGCACCAGGACGACCTTGCCGACGTTCTCCCGGGCCACCAGGATGCGGTGCGCCTCCGGCGCCTCGGCGAAGGGCACCGCCGCATGGACGACGGGAGCGACCGTCCCCTCCGCGAGCGCCCTGGCCAGCGGAGTGATCCACGGCTCGAGCGTGCCGCGGTCGTCCCACAGCCGCAGCATGTTGAGGCCGATCACCGCCTTGGACTCCGAGAGTTGGTCGATCAGGTTGAACCCGCGCAGCATCGCCAGCGCATGCGGGGCGGCCGCCCGCAGCGAGCGCTTCTCGCCATGCTGCAGGTTCGACACCCCGTACCCGACCAGCCGTCCGCCCGGCCGCAACAACGCGTAGGACCGGCGCAGCGAGGTGCCACCCAGCGCATCGAGCACCACGTCGTATAAATCCAGGCCGCGCCACCAACCGTCACGGCGGTAATCGATCGCCCGGTCCACCCCCAGTTCGGCCAGCTTCTCGTGTTTCGCCGGTGACGCGGTGCCGTGCACCTCGGCCCCGGCGGCCTTCGCGAACTGGATGGCCGCGATGCCGACGCCGCCGGCCGCGGCGTGCACCAGCACCCTTTCCCCGGGGCGCAGCGACCCGTATCCGTGCAGCGCGGCCCATGCGGTCGCGTAGTTGACGGGGACGGCGGCGCCCTGTTCGAAGCTCATCGCGGCCGGCAGCGGCACCGAGTCGCTCGCAGCCACGTTGACGATCTCGGCATAGCCGCCGAAGCGGGTACCCGCCAGCACCCGGTCGCCGACGCGGCCCGGATCGACACCGTCGCCGACGGCCTCGACGGTCCCGGCGACTTCGTAGCCCACCACCGCCGGCAGCTTCGGCGCATCGGGGTACAGGCCCACGCGGGCGAGGTGGTCGGCGAAGTTGACCCCCGCCGCGCGCACCGCGACCCGCAGCTGCCCCGGGCCCGGGGGCGGGGGATCGGGCCGCTGCTCGACCCGCAGCACCGACGGACCGCCGCGCTTGGTGATGACGACTGCGCGCATCGCGAATACCTTCTCTCCGGCCTTGTCTCCGGCTTCTGCCAACACGTCAACTATCTCCGACATGCTCAGCTAGCTTGCTGGGTGTGCATCTCGCCTGGGAACGGTTGACGGCCGGCGTGCATCGCTGCCGGCTGCCGTTCTGCGATGTCACGGTCGGACTCGTGTGGGGCAGCACCGGAGTACTGCTGGTCGACACCGGGACGACGCTGCCCGAGGCGCGCGCAATCGACGCTGGCGTGCGACGGCTCGCCGGCCGCCCGGTCAGCGATATCGTCTTGACCCACAAGCACTTTGACCACGTGCTGGGTTCTTCGGCGTTTGCCGACGCGAACATCTACTGCGCGCCCGAGGTGGTCGAATGTCTGTCGTCGGGAACCGGGCGGATGCGCGAGGACGCGTTGGACCACGGCGCCGACGCCGCGGAGATAGATCGAGCGATCGCGGCGTTGCGACCCCCGCGGCGCGGGGTCTTCAACGCCACCATCGACCTCGGTGATCGCGCCGTGACGATCGCCAACCTGGGCCGTGGCCACACCGCCTCCGATCTGGTGGTGGTGGCTCCCGGGGGAGCCGACGACCCGGTCGTCGTGTTCACCGGCGACCTGGTCGAAGAGTCCGCCGATCCCGCGATCGACGCCGACTCGGACCTGGCGGCGTGGCCGGCCACCCTCGAGCGGCTGCTCGCGGTCGGCGGGCCGGACGCGGTGTACGTGCCGGGCCACGGAAGGGTCGTCGACGCGGAGTTCGTCCGTCGCCAGCGCGAGTGGTTGACCCGGCGCGCGGCCGGCGGCCCCGGCTGAGCCGGGGCTTGCGTACGAAAGGTGTTGCGCCGCAAGCGGTGCGCACCGAGACCGCCCGGGCGGCGCCCCGCGGCCGTGCCACGCCGTCGCCGGCTTGCGGATACAGGCGTCCGGCAACAGTTTTGGCATGGGTCTTTCGGCCCCTGATTGAAAGGCCATCTCCGGGGATAGACTCCGTCCAGGGAAATCGTGCCGAAGAGGAGCGTAGGGCCATGGCCATCATTGACTCGGACACCGAAGTCCGGACATCGTTCGAAGACGACATCGCCGCCACGCAGCGCTACATGGACGACCCGCGCTTCGCCGGCATCACGCGTCTCTACACGGCCCGCCAGGTAGTCGAGCAGCGCGGCACAATCCCGACCGACTACCCGGTGGCGCGCAACGCGGCCGCCGCCTTCTACGACCGGCTGCGCGAGCTGTTCGCCGCGAAGAAGAGCATCACGACGTTCGGCCCCTACTCGCCCGGCCAGGCGGTGGCCATGAAGCGGATGGGCATCGAGGGCATCTACCTCGGCGGCTGGGCGACCTCGGCCAAGGGTTCCACCACCGAGGACCCGGGTCCCGACCTCGCCAGCTATCCCCTCAGCCAGGTGCCCGACGACGCGGCGGTGCTGGTGCGCGCCCTGCTCACCGCCGATCGCAACCAGCAATACCAGCGACTGAACATGACCGAACGGCAGCGCGCCACCACGCCCGCGTACGACTACCGGCCGTTCATCATCGCCGACGCGGACACCGGCCACGGCGGTGACCCGCACGTGCGCAACCTAATCCGCCGCTTCGTCGAGGTCGGCGTGGCCGGCTACCACATCGAGGACCAGCGCCCGGGCACCAAGAAATGCGGCCACCAGGGCGGCAAGGTGCTGGTGCCGTCGGACGAACAGATCAAGCGGCTCAACGCGGCCCGGTTCCAGCTCGACGTCATGAAGGTGCCCGGCATCATCGTCGCCCGCACCGATGCCGAGGCGGCCAACCTGATCGACAGCCGCGCCGACGAGCGCGATCAGCCGTTCCTGCTCGGCGCCACCAACCTCGACATCCCGTCGTACAAGGCGTGTTTCCTGGCGATGGTCCGGCGCTTCTACGAGCTGGGGGTCAAGGAACTCAACGGCCACCTGCTCTACGCTCTGCCCGATTCCGAGTACGGCGCCGCCACCGCCTGGCTGGAGCGTCAGGGCATCCAGAGTTTGATCTCGGACGCCGTGAACGCCCGGCGCGAGGACGGGCAAGGTTCGATCGACGACCTCTTCGACCAGGTCGAGTCGCGCTTTGTGGCCGCCTGGGAGGACGACGCGGGATTGATGACCTACGGCGAGGCCGTCGCGGAGGTGCTCTCGTTCGGCGAGACCGAAGACGAGTCGCCGAGCATGACCCCCGACGAGTGGCGCCAGTTCGCGGCGCGCGCATCGCTTTACACCGCACGGGAGAAGGCGAAGGAACTGGGCGTCGACCCGCCGTGGGACCCGGAGTTGTCGAAGACGCCGGAGGGCTACTACCAGATCCGCGGCGGCATTCCGTACGCCATCGCCAAGTCGCTCGCGGCCGCGCCGTTCGCCGACATCCTCTGGATGGAGACGAAGACCGCCGATCTCGCCGACGCACGCCAGTTCGCCGACGCGATCCACGCCGAATTCCCGGAGCAGATGCTGGCCTACAACCTCTCTCCGTCCTTCAACTGGGACACCACCGGGATGACCGATGATGAGATGAAGCGCTTCCCCGAGGAGCTCGGCAAGATGGGCTTCGTCTTCAACTTCATCACCTACGGCGGCCACCAGATCGACGGTGTTGCCGCCGAGGAGTTCGCCACGTCGCTGCAGCAGGACGGGATGCTGGCGCTGGCTCGGCTGCAGCGCAAGATGCGCCTGGTCGAGTCGCCGTACCGGACCCCGCAGACGCTGGTCGGCGGACCACGCAGCGACGCCGCGCTGCAGGCGTCGTCCGGGCGTACGGCGACCACCAAGGCGATGGGCAAGGGCTCTACCCAGCATCAGCACCTCGCCCAGACCGAGGTGCCCAAGAAGCTGCTGGAGGAGTGGCTGGCGCTGTGGAGCGAGAACTACCAGCTGGGCGAAAAGCTGCGGGTGACCCTGCGGCCCCGCCGCGCCGGTTCGGACGTCCTCGAGCTCGGCATCTACGGCAACGGGGACGAGCAGCTGGCCAACGTCGTCGTCGATCCCATCAAGGACCGGCACGGCCGCAGCATCCTGCAGGTGCGTGACCAGAACACCTTCGCCGAGAAGCTGCGCCAGAAGCGCCTGATGACGCTGATCCACCTCTGGCTGGTGCACCGGTTCAAGGCCGACGCGGTTTACTACGTCACGCCGACCGAGGACAACCTCTACCAGACCGAGAAGATGAAGTCCCACGGGATCTTCAGCGAGGTCTATCAGGAGGTCGGCGAGATCATCGTCGCCGAGGTGAACAAGCCGCGCATCGCCGAGCTGCTGACACCCGACCGCGTGGCGCTGCGCAAGTTGATCACCAAGGAAGCCTAGAGAGCGGATGCCGTTCGCCCAGGTGGCGCAGGGCTGAGTGCAGTTGCTGATGCGCCGAAACGCGGTATCCAATTTACGAATAAGAAAATTTCTTATTCTCGATGCAGCAAATTCCCGCACTGCAACTGTTGTCCGAGGATACGATTTGGCTCGCCGATGGCCCATTAGCCCGAGATGGGCCATCGGCTCCTAACGCGGCCACTCTGTCGCGCTTTCCTCTTCCGGCGGCACGATCACAGCCCCGCGGTGCGCCCGCGGGTGACCCAAGCCGTAACCGACGCAATCTGTCTTGTTGCAATAATTGCACAGGTGTAGATTTGTGCTATGGCTGCGCGCCATCCTCGTAGACGCGCTGGGACCGGAAGGAGCGGCTGATGAAGGTGCAAAACCACAGGGCGGCTGCCGTGTTCGGCGGGATGACCGCGGTGATGTTGGCGGTGGTATTCGGCGGAGTAAGTGCCGGCCCGACGGGCGGCGCGGGGGCGCCGGCCACGCACTCGTCGTCCCGCGTCGCGTTGGCCCCGCCTGATGCAGCCGGAGCCGGCGTCCACTCGGCTACGCTTGCCGGCTGCGTGTCCGGTCTCGACTGCTAGCCGAACCGCGTGTATCGATGGCCCATCCCCGGCGGGATGGGCCATCGGCGTTTCCGGGCAGAAGTCCCGCATCGAATCCCGTTTGCCCGGGTGCGCGCCGGGGTAAGGAGAAAGAACCAGTTGCCGTGGCGCAAGTGGGGATTGGGGACTTCGATGACATCAGCAGCCAGGACTTCGGTCGCGCTCTTCGGTGGTGCGGCGATGCTCGTGCTTGCGGTCGGGTGCGGCGGCGGCAATAAGGGGCCGAGTAGCAGCAGCACCACCCCGACGACCACGCCGTCGTCCAGCGTGGCTCCGTCCACGCCCGGTGGCGGCGGCGGCGCTCCGGGCGGCCCGACGGGCGGTGGCGGCCCCGGCGGCGGTGGCGGCGGCGTTCCCGGCGGACCGACCGGTGGCGGTGGTCCGGGCGGCGGTGGCGGCGGCGTTCCCGGCGGTCCCACGGGGGGTGGCGGCCCCGGCGGCGGAGGCGGCAGCATCCCCGGTGTCGGCGGTGGCGGCGGCGGCCCGGGTGGCGGCGGCGGGTGCGTCGGCAACGTCTGCGGCGGCTACTGACGTCCGCACGCTGAGCCCGCCGGAACACACCGCGACAGAGACTTGTTCCCGTAGTCGGCGGGGCCGGGATTACCTGGCCCCGCCGGCTGAAAACTCGGTCTCGCCGAACTCGGCGGCGCCAACGCCCTAGGCCGGGCACCGCATTCGGGTTATGGTTCTGCGCAACTCGGCTGCAAGGGGACTTCAATGGCGAAGCTCAGGTTTGGATACTTCATCGCCCCGTTCCATCGGGCCGGTACGAACCCCACGCTCGCATTGCAACGCGACCTGCAATTCATCGAGCACCTCGATGCCCTCGGCTTCGACGAAGTGTGGATGGGCGAACACCACTCGGCCGGCAGCGAGATCATCAGCTCGCCCGAGGTTTTCATCGCGGCCGCGGCCGAGCGCGCCAAACGCATTCGCTTTGGCACCGGGGTCATTTCGCTCTCGTACCACAATCCGCTCTGGGTCGCCGACCGGCTGATGCTGCTGGATCACCTGACCCACGGCCGGATCATCGGCGGCGTGGGCCCGGGCTCACTGCCCAGCGACTCGTCGATGATAGGGCTCACCCCCACGGACACGCGCGAGCTGCTCGAAACGAACCTCGACATCGTCGTCCGGCTGCTGGCGGGGGAGACCGTGAGCGCCAAGACGGCCACACACCAGCTGTTCGACGCCAAGCTGCAGCTTGCCCCGTACTCGGACGGCGGAATTCCGCTGTCGGTCGCCGCCGTCGCGTCGCCGACGGGAGCGCGGCTGGCCGGCAAGCATGGCATCGGCCTGCTCTCCATCGGGGCGACGTTGACCGTCGAGGGCTTCAACGCGCTCTCGTATCACTGGGGCATCGTCGAGGAGCGCGCGGCGGCCTTCGGCACGCAGGTCGACCGCAAGAACTGGAGCCTGGTCGGCCTGTTCCACCTCGCCGAAACGGAAAAGCAGGCCCGGGAAGAGGTCAAGTTCGGCATCGAGCCGTGGTTCCGGTACTTCCAGAAGGTGGCCGCCTTCCCGCAGATGACGATGCCCGGCGAACAGCTGGACGAGATGATCGACGTCATCAACGACAACGGGGCGGGCGTGATCGGGACGCCCGAGCGGGCGCGCGAGCAGGTGCAGCGGCTGTGGGATCAGTCCGGCGGGTTCGGCTGCATGCTGCAGATGGGCCATGAGTGGGCCAACCCGGCCGCCACCAAACGGTCCGCCGAATTGTTTGCCGCCGAAGTCATGCCGCATTTCCAGGGCCAGGCGCAGCCGACGCTGGACGCCGCCGCGCGCGCCGGACAGGCCCGGGAGGGCTTGGCGCAGTCGCAGTTGGACGCGGTCGCGCACATGACGAAGAAGTATCAGGACGAGGTCGACGCGAAGTAGCGGGCGGACTTCATATTCGGGGAACAGCCGCCACCCAGGCGGCAGCTAAAGTCTCGGCGCATAACCGAAGGATGACCGCCCGCACCGCTGACCACCGCCGGCGACGAATGGGGCGCCTCCTTATCGCGGGAGCCGCGTCCGCCGCCCTGCTCACCCTCTTCGGCTCGGCGCAGGCACCGATGCGCCTGACCGACGTGGCCGTATCGCCCCAGACGCCGCCCAACTTCTCCGGCGGCTTTGCCGCCGATGACGACGACGACCAGGCCCAACTGCAGCAGCAGCTCGACCAGCAGCAGCTGCAACAGTCCATGCAGCAGGCGGAACAACAGAACGAGCAGGCCCAGCAGCAGTTCAATCAGGACATGCAGCAGCAGCAGACGTACGAGAACCAGTTCAACAACCCGTAGCTCGTGAATCGAAGCGTGGCGGCCGCCGAGCGCGGCCGTCACGCGCCATGCCAGGGTGCTACCGCCCTTCGCTCGATTCCCGCTCGGCGGCCTTCACCAGCCGGCCGGCGAAGAACCGGACCGCTCCGCCCATGGCGGCCCGCATCACCGGCCCCGTCCCGCGCACCCCCTCGGTGAACGAGCCGGTCCAGCGGATGTCGGTCCCGCCCGTCGGGTTCGGCGTGAAGACCACCTCGCCCGAGTAATCCTTGGCCGGAGTCGGGGGACCGACGAGCTTGTAGGCGTGCCGGCGGTCCTGCTCGTACTCGACGGTCTCTTCCTGTACCAGCACGGGCCACATGCCCACCTTGCGGACGGCCCCGATCCCACCGGGCGCGGGATCGCCCTGCCGGGCCCAGCTCGAGTGAACGACGATGGGCTTCGCCCACTTCGACCAGTTGGCGCCGTCGGTCACGAGCCGAAACAGCGTCGCGGCGGGTGCGGTGCTGGTGCGGTTGATCTCGAATGAAAACGTCCTGCCTGACATGGCCAACTCCCCGGTGCAATCATCGACGACCCTGCATGCCGCCCGCGCGTAGGCTACCGCTCACGTTGCGGGCGCCGCGACGAGGGCGCACGACGGTCACCGACGGGTCGGCGCCGACCGGCGAATTCGATTCTCACCGAAGGCCCTTCGCGCTTGGCGTGCCGATGATCACGTTCGCGGCACGGCGGCTGTGCCTACAGTGGGGCCATGGAGTTCGGTTCCCGGCAGCGCGCCAAAGCCGTCCCCGGCCTGCTCGAGATCGAGGACTGCCTGGATGCCCAGGGCAACATCGTGGTGCCGCCGGACGTCACGCTGATCTCGCTCATCGATCGCAACATCGCGAACGTCGGTAACACCGTGGCGTACCGCTTCTTGGACTTCAACCGTTCGGCCGACGGACTCGTCGAAGAGGTGACGTGGAACCAGTTCGGTGTCAGGCTGGAAGCCATCGGCGCGCGCGTCCAACAGGTCGCCGGCCATGGTGAGCGGGTCGCCGTCTTGGCGCCGCAGAGCCTCGACTACGTGATGGGGTTCTATGCGGCGATCAAGGCGGGAACCATTGCGGTGCCGTTGTTCGCGCCCGAGTTGCCCGGCCACGCGCAACGCCTGAACACCGCCCTGCGCGATTCGCGGCCGACGGCCGTGTTGACCACATCGGCGGCGCGGAACGCGGTCGAGGAGTTCTTGAGCACCCTCCCGCAACCGCACCGGCCCCGGGTAATCGTCATCGACGAGATCCCCGACTCGGATCGGGATTCGTTCGCCCGCAACGAGTTACGCCACGACGACGTCTCCCACCTGCAGTACACATCGGGCTCGACGCGGCCCCCGGTCGGCGTCGAGATCACGCACCGCGCGGTCGGCACCAACCTCGTGCAGATGATCCTTTCGATTGACCTGTTGGACCGCAACACCCACGGTGTGAGCTGGTTGCCGCTCTACCACGACATGGGGTTATCGATGATCGGCTTCCCGGCGGTATACGGCGGACACTCCACGCTGATGTCGCCGGCCGCGTTCGTCCGCAGGCCGCAACGCTGGATCAGAGCCCTGTCGGCCGAGACAGGCCGGGCCGTCACCGCGGCGCCGAACTTCGCCTACGAATGGACCGCCCAGCGGGGAGTGCCCGCGCCGGGCGATGATGTCGACCTGAGCAAGGTGGTGCTGATCATCGGGTCCGAGCCCGTCCGCATCGAGGCGATCACCGCCTTCAACAAGGCGTTCTCCCCGTACGGATTGCCACCGACGGCGTTCAAGCCCTCATACGGCATTGCCGAGGCCACCCTGTTCGTCGCGACCATCGCGCCCACCGCCGAGGCGACCCCCGCCTACTTCCACCGCGAGGAACTGGGCGCCGGTCGCGCGGTGCGGGTCGCGCCGGACGACCCCGAAGCCGTGGCACAGGTCTCCTGCGGCCAGGTGGGCCGCAGCGAATGGGCCGTAATCGTCGACCCGGCCACCGGGACCGAACTGCCCGACGGTCGGGTCGGCGAGATCTGGGTGCAGGGCAACAATGTCGGCCGGGGCTACTGGGGACTGCCCGACGAAACCGGGCGAGCGTTCGGCGCCCGGTTGCGATCGCGGCTCGCCGACGCCAGCCACGCCGAAGGCTCGCTCCTCGATCGCCCGTGGTTGCGGACCGGGGACTTGGGCACCTATGTCGACGGCGAGCTTTACGTCACCGGTCGGACCGCCGACATGGTCACCATCGGCGGCCGCAACCACTACCCGCAGGACATCGAGGCGACCGTCGCCGAAGCGTCCCCGCTGGTGCGGCGCGGATACGTGACCGCCTTCGCCGTGCCGGGCGAGGAGGCCGATCAGCGACTCGTGATCATCGCCGAGCGGGCGACGGGCACCAGCCGCGCCGACCCGCGGCCGGCCATCGAGGCCATCGGGGCCGCGGTCATGCGCCGCCACGGGCTGCCGGTCACCGAGGTGTGTTTCCTGCCGGCGGGCGCGATTCCCCGCACCACCAGCGGCAAGCTGGCGCGCCGGGCCTGCCGCGCCCAGTACCTGAGCGGCAGTCTGGGCGCCCACTGACCCGCTGGGATGAGACGGCCCGAAAAGCGCTGCTCGCGTCCGCCGCTGGCTTAGTCTCCTTTCGGAGGCGTGACGATGGTGCTCAAGGTTGCGGTGTCGGCGGACCTGATCGGCGGCGACGTGGATGCCGGCTATGGAAAGGTCGCCGACGCCTTTCGCGCGAGTTTCCGCGACGGTGCTGAAGTCGGCGCGGCCGTCGCCGTCTACCGCGATGGGGTCAAGGTCGTGGACCTGTGGGGCGGCTACCGGAACGGGTTGGCCAAACAACCCTGGCAGGCCGACACCATGGTCAACATGTTCTCGACGACCAAAGGGGTCGCCGCCCTGGTCGTGGCCGTCGCGGTGTCCCGAGGACTCATCTCCTATGACACCAAGGTGGCCGATTACTGGCCGGAATTCGCGCGGGCGGGCAAGGGCGACGTGACGGTCCGCCAACTCCTGGGGCATCAGGCCGGCCTGTGCGCGCTCAAACCGAAGCCGGCGCTGGCCGACGTCGCCGACCCGGCCAGGCTCTCACCCATCCTGGCGGCGCAGGCGCCGGCGTGGCGACCGGGTTCGCGGCACGGTTACCACGCGATCACGCTGGGCTGGTACGAATCCGAGCTGATCCGCCGGACGGACCCGGCCGGCCGCACGCTGGGCCGCTTCATGGCCGACGAAATCGTCCGGCCGCTGGGGCTCGACCTGCACATCGGCCTGCCGGATTCGGTCAACCGCGAGCGGGTCGCGCACGTGCACAACTGGGTGCGCGCCGAAACGCTGCTACACCTGAACGTCATGCCACCGGGATTCGTGGGCGCCTCGCTCAACCCGGTCGGCCTGACCGCCCGCGCGATCGCGGTCCCGCGCGGCGTCAACCCGTTCAACGGTGACTACAACCGCGAGGACGTTCGGGCGGTCGAGATTCCGTCGGCCAACGGCATCGGCACCGCCCGGTCGGTGGCGCGCATGTACGGCAGCGCGGCAACCGGGGGAGCCGAGCTCGGCCTCGGCGCCGACACCGTCGCGGCCCTTGCGGCGCCGGCGCTCTCGCCGAGCCAGGGCATCCGCGACAAGGTGATGAACGTCGACGTGGCGTATTCGCTGGGCTTCTGTAAACCCGTGCCGCACTTCGCATTCGGTTCTTCGGGACGCGCCTTCGGGACTCCCGGCTTCGGCGGCTCTTTCGGCTGCGCCGACCCTGACACCGGCATCGGCTTCGCGTACGTCATGAACCGGCTGGGTTTTCACCTCTGGAGTGACCCGCGCGAACTCGCGTTGCGGCAGGCGCTGTTTCGCGACGTCCTCGGAGTGCGACCGCAGACGTGATGCCGACGAGAATTCGCCGCCCGCTACGGTGAAAGCGCCGAAGTTGCATGGGGGACGGCCGGGAACCAGCTTAACCAGCATCAGGAGGCGCGATGGCCGACCTACCCCGCGGCAATGAACGTTTCAGCGGGGTCATCCGCCCCTCTGCAGGCGATTCCACACCGATCAAACCCTCGATCGTCCACCCGCCGGCCGGGGCGCCCAACGTCGTGGTCGTATTGCTGGACGACGTCGGATTCGGCGCCGCAACGACGTTCGGCGGCCCCGTTGCGACACCGGCCCTCGACCGTGTCGCCGGTGCCGGGTTGCGCTACAACCAATTTCACACCACCGCGCTGTGCTCTCCGACGCGCGCCGCCCTGCTGACCGGGCGCAACCATCACAGCGCGCACATGGGCACCATCTGCGAGATCGCCTACGGATTACCGGGTTACGACAGCGTGATACCGCAGAGCACAGCTACCGTCGCCGAGGTGCTGCGGCTGAGCGGCTACAGCACGGCTCTGTTCGGCAAGGCACATTTCACGCCGACATGGGAGATCGGCCCCGCGGGACCGTTCGACCGCTGGCCAACTGGACTCGGCTTCGAGCGCTTCTACGGATTCCTGGGCGGGGACACCTCCCAGTACGAACCCGCGCTCTACGACCAAACCACACCGGTGGAGCCGTACCTCGGCCGCGACCGCTACCACTTGACCGAAGACCTCGCCGACAAGGCGATCGACTGGATCCGGCTGCAGAAGACCTCGGCACCGGACAAGCCGTTCTTTCTGTACCTCGCGCCCGGCGCGACCCACAGTCCCCACCAGGTATGGCCGGAATGGTCGGATAGCTTCGCCGGCCAGTTCGACGACGGCTGGGATGCCCTGCGGGAGCGGACATATGCCCGCCAGCTTGAAATGGGCATCATTCCATCCGGTGCCCGCCTGACGCCACGACCCGAGCAAATACCCGCATGGGCGGACTACGACGATCGCTACAAGCCGGTGGCCCGCCGCCTGATGGAGGTCTACGCAGGATTTTTGGCCCACACCGACGCCCAGATCGGGCGGGTCATCGACGCCATAGACGAGTTGAGGCAATGGGACAACACGCTATTCATTTACCTGTGCGGCGACAACGGCGCGTCCGCCGAAGGAACGATACACGGTGCGTGGAGCTCACCGGCATTTCAAAATGGTCTGCCGGAAGACCCCGAATGGCTGCTGGCTCACATCGCCGACTTCGGCACCCCCCGGTGCGAAAACCATTACAACGTCGGCTGGGCGTGCGCGCTCGACGCACCGTTTCAGTGGATGAAACAAGTGGCGTCGCATTTCGGCGGAACCCGTAACGGGCTGGCGATCTCCTGGCCGCAGGGCATCACGGCGGCTGGCGAGCAGCGCAGCCAGTTCCACCACGTCATCGACATCGTCCCCACGATCCTCGAAGCCGCCGGCATCGAGATGCCGGCGCGCGTCAACGGCGTCGAACAGAAGCCGATCCAAGGTGTCAGCATGCGGTACTCGTTCGACGACGCGACCGCGGCCAGTCGGCGAACCACGCAGTACTTCGAAATCTTCGGCAATCGCGCCGTGTACCACGACGGCTGGATCGCCTCATGCTTTCACGGTCGACTGCCCTGGGTCCGCACCCAACGGGCAACCCCATTCGGGGATGCTGAACGCTGGGAGCTCTACCACCTGGCGGGTGACTTCAGCCAAGGCGTCGACCTTGCCGCACAATGCCCCGACAAGCTCGCGGAACTGCAGGCCGTCTTCGATACCGAAGCGCGCAAATACGACGTCTACCCGCTCAGCGACGCGACACTGGCCCGCGCGCTGCCCGCCAACCGGCCAAGCCTGCTGGGCGAGCGCACCTCGGTCACCTACTACGCCGGGCAAGTGCGGATCCCCGAACCCGTGACGCTGAGCTACACCAGCACCTCGTTCGAGCTGCGGGCGCAGCTGACCATACCTAAGGGCGGCGGTCGGGGCGTGGTAATCAGCATGGGCGGGGCGATGGCCGGGTGGAGTTTGTACCTGCAGGACGGGATTCCGCATTTTTCCTACAACTACGTCGGTCACGAGCTAACCACCGTGAAAGCCCCCGAACCACTACCGGAAGGCCCAGTCGCACTGGGGCTTTCGTTCGACTACGACGGCGGTGGACTGGGCAAGGGCGCCTCGGTGTCACTGCGCGTCGATGACGCCGTGGTCGCCGGCAGCCGCGTCGAGCGGACGGTGCCGTTCCGGTTCTCGATGAGCGGCGAGACCTTGGACGTCGGCACCGACACCGGCTCCCCGG
Source organism: Mycobacterium sp. E3251 (assembly GCF_001666835.1). Taxonomy (GTDB): domain Bacteria; phylum Actinomycetota; class Actinomycetes; order Mycobacteriales; family Mycobacteriaceae; genus Mycobacterium. The sequence continues at coordinate 105,787 of NZ_LZJF01000068.1, forward strand.
TTGCGCCGTACGGGCACGACTTCCGCTTCACGGGGCGTATCGACCGAATCGACGCCACCGTGCGCCCACAGCCCGCTGATCTGGCCGCGGCGATCGCCGAGGCGGAGATGCGCGCGGCGCTGGGAGCGCAATAGTGCTCGCCATGTGGGGCAGCCTCGTCCCATTGATCCTTGGCTGCGCACTCGAACCGATCGAGATCGTCATCACGATCATGTTGTTGGGCACCCCGTCGCGTGTGCGAGCGGCCGGCGCCTGGGTGGCCGGGCACGTCAGCACACGCCTGCTGCAAGGACTCATCTTCGGCACGATTCTGCATTGGGGAAAGCGCGAAGCCGACTCGAATCACCCACACCACTGGATCGTGTCGACCGTGCTGTTGGTGGTGGCCCTGCTGTTTCTGGTTACCGCGGCGCGAGAGCTGTTCAGCGACGATGATCCCAACGCCCCGCCACCGAAGTGGATGACCGCGCTGACGTCGGCCACGCCCGGCAAGGCCTTCCTCATCGGCGCCGGTGTCATCACCGTGTCGGTGAAAGCCTGGGTATTCACGCTGGCGGCGATCAGCGTCATCGGCGATGCGAACCTCAGCAGGCCCGCCAATATCGGTTCATACGTTCTCTTCGTGGCGCTTGCGGCGAGCGTGAATCTGAGCATCGTGGGTGCGGCGGCATTTTCTCCGCAGCGGTCACGCTCCCTCCTGGACCGGGCGTTGCGCTGGCTGCAGGCGCACGACCGGCCCATCCTGATCGTCGCCGGGGTGGTTTTCGGGATCTGGTTCGGGATAAAAGCCCTGCGCGGCTTCGGGATTCTGTAGCCGCTGCGCGAGTGGCATCCTGGCCGTGTGGGTTTACTCATCCGGTTGGCGGAGCTGTTGATCGTGATCCTGCCCCTGGCCGGGGCGACAATCGCCGCGGTGCGAGCGTTCAGCGCCAACCGTCGGCCGGCCGAACAACCGCCGCGGATCGAGCGGACGGAAACACCGGACACCGGCGACAATCACGTCGCGCAGTGGCGGTCGCTGCGCCGCGTCCTCGAGGAGCACAGCCGTACCGACGCCCGCTGGCTCGAGTATGAACTCGACGTGGCCAAACTGCTCGACTTTCCGCTCATGACGGACATGCGCGATCCGCTCACCGTCGCCTTCCACAAAGCCAAGCTCCGCGCCGACTTCCTGCGCCCGACCAAGGCCGAAGACCTCCTCGACGACCGCGACACCGCCGCTCAGTACCGGGCCGCCGTCGAGGATTACGTGACCGCCTTCCACGCCGCCGAGACGGAAGCGATACGCAGACGCCGCACCGACTTCTCCAGGGCGGACCAGCAGCGGATCGCGCGCGCTCAGAATCTGTTTCGCGTGGCGTCGGATGCCGCCGCGACAGCGCAGGAACGACGGCAGGCCTATGAGTTGGCGCGTCAGGAACTCGAGGGCCTCGTCGTCTTGCCGGCCACCACGCAAGCCGGCATCGAACGAAAGGTATTTGGGGAGTTGGAGGGATGACGACGGCTCCCGGGGGGCCGGCGCCCGAACCCGGCGACAGCCCGGGCCTCGAGGGATACCCGGTGATCCCGCCGCCGCTTCGCGGTCCCATCACCTTCGACCAATGCTGGCGCGACCTGACTTTCATCCATTGGCCGGTGCGGCCCGACGCCGTCGAGACGATGTACCCGCCCGGTACCCGGCCCGACGTCTTCGCCGACGGGATGACCTACGTCGGGTTGGTCCCATTCGTCATGGACAGCACCAAAGTTGGCTCGGTGCTGCGACTTCCGTACTTCGGCAGCTTCCCGGAGACGAATGTCCGGCTGTATTCGGTCGACGACGCCGCCAGGCATGGCGTGCTGTTCCGGTCGCTGGAGACGGCGCGTCTCGCGGTCGTGCCGGTCACCCGGGTCGGCCTCGGCGTCCCCTACACCTGGGCGAAAATGCGGACGCAACGGCACGGCGACCGCATCACCTATGACAGCGTGCGCCGGTGGCCCCGCCGCGGCCTGCGCAGCCGAATCGAGGTCGCCATCGGCGCCCCGGTAAAACCGACACCGCTGGAAATCTGGCTCACCGCCCGATGGGGCGCGCACACCCGCACCGCCGGCCACACCTGGTGGATACCCAACGAACACGAAACCTGGCCACTGCACGCGGCCGACGTCGTCGACATGCACGACGAGCTGGTGGCGGCCAGCATGGTTCTCCCCGCGGGAGAGCCGTTGCGGGCGCTGTTCTCGCCCGGCGTGCGCGCCCGTTTCGGCCGCCGCGTCGTCGTCGCATGACCTACGGACAGGTGTAGCCGCCGTCGATCACGACGTCCGAACCGGTCATGTAGCTGGAAGCCTCGCTCGCCAGGTAGAGGTACAGGCCGATCAGTTCTTCGGGGCGGCCGATCCGCCCGAGCGGGATCTTCGGCTCCCACAGCCGGTGATATTCCGTCAACGGCTCCACGAGTTCGGTGAGAATGTAGCCCGGGCTAACGCTGTTGACCCGGATGTTGTGCGGAGCCAGCTCCACGGCCATGGCCTTGGTCAGGTGAATCACCGCCGCTTTGGACGTGCAGTAGTGGCCCACTTGTTGCGGCACGTTGATGATGTGGCCCGACATGGAGGCCGTGGTGATGATCGCGCCGCCATGGCCCTGCCGCACCATCGCCCTGGCCGCTGCTTGCGCGGTAAGGAAAACGCCTGTGACATTCGTGGTTTGGATGCGCTCGAATTCTTCGGGCGACATGTCCAGCATCGAGTTCACGGTGATGATGCCGGCGTTGCAGACCGCGATGTCGACGCCACCCAACTCCACGTTCACCAGCTCCAGCATTTCGGTCACCTGATCGGGTTGGGTCACGTCGCAGCGAACGGGCACGACCTTGCCGTCGCCGTCCGCCGCGATCTCCCGGGCCACCTGTTCCAGACCCTCGGCTCGCCTCGCCGCGATGGCGACGTCGGCGCCCGCTTGCAGATATGCCTGCGCCACCTTTTTGCCGATGCCGCTGGATGCCCCAGTTACCAGCGCCCGCTTGCCGCGCAGATCGAACAACTTCAAGACGTTCATGCCATATCCCTATCCAGACGAGCGACCTGTAACCGAAACACGTTCTAGTGTGTCCGCCATGTGCAAATTCACCAGGGCAGAAATCGAGCAAGCCGTCGAGAACTACACGCGGGTAGTGGAGGGGTGCAGCGCCTCGGGCGACTGGCGACCGTTCGCCGATCTCTTCACCGAGGATGTCGTCTACACCGAACACCACTACGGGGTGTTTCATGGCCGCGAGGCGGTGCGGGACTGGATCGTCGCGGTTATGGCACCGTTCCCGCACATGCGATTTCCGTCCGACTGGACCGCCTACGACGAAGACAACGACGCCGTCGTCGTAATGATCAAGAATCTGCTCGACCATCCGACGGACCCCAAGGGCGAACCCTTCTGGTTTCCGAACTGGACTCGGCTGGTCTACGCGGGGGACGGGTTGTTCTCCAGCGAGGAGGACATCTACAACCCCAACCGGGATGCGCCCGGGGTGGTGGCCGCCTGGCTGCAGGCCGGCGGCCGGCTCGCGTCCGACGAAATCCTGCAGCCCGGCGCCTGACTAACTGGTCACCGGCTGTCGCCCCCGCCGCCGCGACCGCACGGCCGCCAGCGCCTGCTCCCACGCCAGCATCGTGGCCGCCTTCACGTTGGCCGGCTTCACACTGTCTCTGGACAGCAGCGCGGTCGCGGCCGCCTTCGTGGTCGCCGACGACTTCGACAGATGGCCGGAGTCGAACGGCGGCTGAGGGTCGTATTCGATCGCCAACTGGATCGCCTTGGCCCTACCTTCGCCGCCGATCTCGCCGGCCAGCCACAGCGCCATGTCGAGTCCCGCCGACACCCCCGCGCAGGTGACGACGTCGCCCTGGTGCACGATTCGCTCGTCGCCCACCGGAACGGCACCGAAGGCCTTCAGGGCCGGGACGGTCAGCCAGTGCGACGTCGCGCGGCGGCCCTCGAGCAGCCCGGCGGCCGCAAGGATCACCGACCCGGAGCACACCGACGTCGTCCATCGGGCGCTCCGATGCGCCCGCCGCAGCCAGTCCAGCAGCGCCTCATCGCGGGCATGCACCGGGGTCGACGGGCCGCCCGGCACCAGAATCACGTCGGGCGACGGTGTGTCGGCCAGCGAATGGGTGGCCCCGATGACTAGCACACCGGAGTCCGCGGTGATCGGCCCTGCCTCGTGCCAGACGAACCGCACCTCGGTGTCCGGCAGATTGCGCAGCACCTCGTACGGGCCGATCATGTCGAGCGCGGTGAATCCCGGATAGGTCACGATCGCGATTTGGTTCATGGTGTCGTCCTTTCGGTTTCAGGCGTCAGTGTCAGGCGAAGGCCTTGCGGTACTGGTCCGGCGGAATGCCGACCCGGCGAAGGAAGTTGCGCCGCATGGTTTCCGCGGTGCCGAAGCCGCAGCGGCTGGCGATCGCGACGACGGTGTCGTCGGTCTCCTCCAACTGACGGCGTGCGGCCTCGGTGCGGATGCGCTCCACGTACTGGCCGGGCGCCTCGCCGACCTCGGCGGTGAACACGCGGGTGAAGTGCCGCGGGCTCATCGCCGCGCGGCGGGCCAGCTCGTCGACGCTGTGCTCGCCGCCCGGTTCCGCCTCGATGGCCTCCTGCACCGCGCGGATCGCGTTCCGTTTGGCGCGCGGCATCCACACCGGCGCCGCGAACTGCGTCTGCCCGCCGGGGCGGCGCAGATACAGCACCAGCCAGCGGGCGACCGTCTGCGCAACCTCGGTGCCGTGGTCGTCTTCGACCAGCGAGAGCGCCAGGTCGATCCCCGCGGTGACACCCGCGGCCGTCCATACGGTGTCCGAGCTACGGACGAAGATCGGATCGGCGTCGACGTCGATCGCCGGGAACTCACGGGCCAACCGCCCGGCGAAGGCCCAGTGTGTGGTGACCCGCTGCCCGTCCAGCAGGCCCGCCTCGGCCGCCAGGAACGCGCCGGTGCAGACGGTGACCACGCGGCGGGCGTTTCCGGCGACGGCCTTGATCCAGCCGATCAGCTCGGCATCCGACCGGGCCGCCTCGACACCTCCGCCGCCGGGCAGCACCACCGTGTCGATCTTCTCGCTGGGATCGTTCGGGTCCGGCAGCGGCGCCGCGACGAAGCCCAGCCCGGTCGGTGTGGTGATCGCCTGCCCGTCGACCGAGCCCACCACGACGTCGTACCCGCCCCCGGTCAGCAGCGATGCACCGGCGAAGACGTCGTGCGGTCCCACCACGTCGAGCGCCTGCACGCCGGGAAAGCCGGCGATGACGACCTTGCGAGTCATGAACTCAAGTGTTCGGCACGGCCCGGCATGTCGTCTACGCCCTGTAACCCACCAATTAGGACATGGGGACCTGGCCCATGGCATGCTCGGCGGGCTTGGCAGACTGTCCGCATGGCACAGATAACGTTGCGTGGAAACCCGATCAACACCGTCGGCGAGCTGCCTGCCGTCGGATCCCCGGCGCCGGCCTTCAGCCTGACCGGCGGCGACCTGGGGGCGGTCAGTAGCGACCAGCTTGGCGGTAAAGCCGTGGTGCTCAACATCTTCCCGTCCGTGGACACGCCGGTGTGCGCGGCCAGCGTCCGGACCTTCAACGAGCGCGCCGCCGCCAGCGGGGCCACGGTGGTGTGCGTGTCGAAAGACCTGCCGTTCGCGTTCGCGCGGTTCTGCGGGGCGGAGGGCATCGACAACGTCAAGACGGGCTCGGCGTTCCGCAGCAGCTTCGGCGAGGACTACGGCGTCACCATCAACGACGGCCCGATGGCCGGTCTGCTGGCCCGGGCCATCGTCGTGGTCGGCGCCGACGGGAAGGTCACCTACACCGAGTTGGTCCCCGAGATCGCCCAGGAGCCCAACTACGACGCGGCACTGGCCGCGGCGGGCTGACCCGGTCCGCCGACAGCGTTTTCCCCAGCGCGGGCGTCCAGGCGCTGTTTGCGCGCTGCCAATGTCCGTCGCTGTGAGCTGTTCCAAGGTCGAAGGCGAACAGGTCGTCTTCGACGTCAGGAGTCGCCCGAGCTAACCCCCGGCGACCCGAGTCGGTCCGCGGTGGCCGCCAGCGCTTCGCCGCATCCCGCCCACATCCGCTCGATGATCTCGGCGGCCGGCGGGATGTCCTGGATCCGCCCTGCCACCTGACCGGTGTTGGCGACGCTGGCGTCCATGTCCCCGTCGAAATACAGCCGCTGCACCCGTTGCAGCGCCGCGGCGCCGTCGCCGGAAGACGTTGCGGTGTCCAGCCTTTCGGCGGCGGCCGTCCGGATCACCCGCATCATGCGTTTGCCGTCGAGGGGGAGGAGCACGGTGGAGGTTTCATCGGCGGCGACGACCGCCCGCTTGAGGTTGCCGTGCACCGGAGAATCCGCCGAGGCCAGCAGCCGCGTGCCCATCTGCACGCCCTCGGCGCCGAGAACGAAGGCGGCCGCCATCGAGCGCGCGTCGCAAATCCCTCCCGCCGCCACGATCGGCACGTCGACCTCGGCCGCCACCAGCGGCAGCAGCACCATGGTCGACGCACCGAATCGGTTCTTGAACCCGCCGCCCTCGACGCCCTCAACCACGAGCCCGTCCACTCCGGCGTCGACCGCTTTCCGGGCCGCAGCGAGGGTGCCCACCACATGGAACACGGTGATGCCGGCATCGTGGAGCCGGCCGATGAACAGCGCCGGATCGCCGGCCGATGTGGTGACGAAACGGATGTCGTTGGCTACCAACAGATCCACGGTGGCCGGGTCGCGGTTCATGATCAGCGCTATGTTCGCGCCCACCGGACGGTCGGTGAGGTCGCGGACTCGCCGCAGGTCGGCCCGGCCCTGCTCGGATGTGGTCTCGATGACGCCCAGCGCGCCCGCGTTGGACACCGCGGCGGCCAGCTGGGCACCGGCGATATAGGTCATCGGCGCCTGAATGATCGGGATGTCGATCCCGGCGGCTGCGCAAACGCGGTTCACTGCGGCGCCGCCGCGGCCGGCGTTCATGAGGCTCGCGGTCCTCGGGGGTCGATGAGGTCGCGGAAGCTCGCAGCGGGGTGGACCGAGGCGCCCAGACCGACTACGCGATCGCTCAGCCCATTGTCGGACGTCACCACCCGAATGTCGTGCGGCTGGGGGTCGGCCTGGACGCGGCGGACGATCTCGTCATCGGCGGAGTTCGCGGCCGCCCGGGGCGCGTACGCGATCTCGATCACCGATGCGGGAATGGCGCTCGACGGTGGCCGCTCGAACACGACCGTCACGCGGTCCCCATGGGTGGCCGCCCATCGGTCGAGGTGCTCCACCAATGCGACCATGGCGCCACCGCGGTCCTTCCACCACCCGTCCGGGCGGCTCCCGATCACGTTCATCCCGTCCACGATCCACCGCACGTCCCCCACGGTAGGGCGAGACCTGACCGCGGCGCGGCAACTTCCGCGGACCGCTGCACGGCCATCACTTCCAGAACAGCCCGATAAGGCTCGCCCCCACCAGTGCCGACAGCGTGAGTAATTGAGGCCACGGCCGCCACGGCGCGTCCTGGATGGCGTACGACATTTCTTTGATCGGCGATGTCTGGGGTGGAGCGGCACGCTCGGGCGGTACCGGGCGGTGGAACTGGTGGAAGTACAACTGGATGAGCGTCGCACCGATCCACAATCCGCCAAGGAAACTGACGGAGTCCACACCGCGCCAGAACACGAGCACGGCGATTGCGACGGTGAAGCCCAGCAGCACGCGATCAGAGGCGGTCGTCGCCGAAGCCCTGCCGCTGTATTGCTTGTCCAGCAAGGCGCGACGCCGGCGATACGGCAGCGCGAAAAAGGCGAACTTGACCAGGATGTGCAAACCGAGCGCTACCACGACAACCGTGGCAATGGTGTTGATCATGCTGCCCTCTCGCATTCGGCGGCGCGATTTTCGTTTTTGGAACGGAAAGCGGTTGGTACGGTCACCGATATCAGTTTCCCGCTGATGCCGTCGCGATGATGGGACAGGTGAATGACGTCGATAGCCGACACCGATGACCGGGTGGTCTCGCTTGCCCGCGGGATGCGCGACCTGGTGCGCGCCGAGGCCGCAGAATCCGAGCGGGCGCGCACCCTCACCCCGGCGATCGTCGACGAGATGTGGGCGAGCGGGCTGATGTCCGCGTTCAACCCAGCCCCCGCGGGAGGTGCGGAACCGTCGTTCACCGAGATGATCGAGACCTGGATCGAAATGGCCTGGCAGGATGGCTCTTTCGGTTGGGTCGGCATCGCCAACCTGCCGTCCTCCTTCGCCGCCGCGGCGTACCTGCCCGACGAGGGTTTCGCCGAGGTGTTCACCGCGCACGACAACCGCGTCACGATGGGCGGCCAATTCTTTCCCAACGGCCAGGGATCCGCCGTCGATGGCGGCTACCTGGTGAGCGGGTCGTGGAACTTCGGCTCGGGCATCGGGCACTCCCAGTACGTCGCGGCCGGGTTCTTTCCCATGGACAACGGCGAAATGCGCTGGATCAGCGAGGGCTTCCCGGAGATGCGGGTCGCGGTGATTCCGCGGGATCAGATCAGCTTCAATGACGGCTGGTTTGTCCAGGGGCTCAAGGGAACCGGCTCCTATGATTACAGCGCCCAGGAGGTGTTCGTGCCGGCGAGCCGCACCTTCGAGCTCTTCGTGCGCGAGCCGTATCGCGGGACGTCGCCGGCCACCCGGATGGGGCTGATGCCGGTCACCGCCGCAGGCCACGCGTCGTGGGCGCTGGGCGTCGCCAAGAGCATGCTCGATGACGTCCAGGAGCTGGCGGCGACGAAGTTCCGGATGAGTGACATGGCTTCGCTGGCCAGCCGCCCGACCTTCCAGAAGGGGCTGGCTCACCACCGCGCGGCCTGGCGGGCCGCTCGGCTGCTGGTGCTCGACGCGTTCACCACCGCCGAGGCCGCGGTGGCCTCGGGGGAGGAGCTGACGCCGTTGCTGCGCGCGGACATGCGGGTGGCGGCGGTGTACGCCACCGACATCGCGCGAAGCTGCGCCGAGTGGGCCCACCTGGTTGCGGGCACCAGCTCGATCCGGGAGGGCACTCGCTTGGAGCGGGCTTTCCGCGACATCTACACCGGGACGCAGCACGCCTTCATCAGTGAGAAAGTCGCCATCGACGTCGCGCAGATCTGGCTCGGCATCATCGACGACCAACCGGGGCTCTGAGTCGCTACTATCAGCGCATGCGCGGCTCAAAGATCCTGATCACCGGCCCGACCGGTCAAATCGCGACCCCCATTGCGCGGGCGTTCGCGGCCGACAACGAGGTATGGGGCATCGCCCGGTTCACCGATCCGGCAGCCCGGGAGGGCCTGGAGAAGGCGGGTGTCCGCTGCGAGCAGGTCAACCTGGCTGCCGGTGACTTCACCAGTCTACCAACCGATTTCGAGTACATCCTTAACCTGGCGGTAGCCAAGAGCGGGAATTGGGACAAAGACCTAGCCGCCAATGCGGAGTCGGTGGGTCTGCTCATGGCGCACTGCCGCGACGCGAAGGCGTTTCTGCATTGTTCGTCGGCCGCCGTCTATGACCCGCCGGACGACAATCCGCGAACCGAGGCCGCCGCCCTCGGCGACAACCACAAGTGTCTGTTTCCCACCTACTCCATCTCCAAGATCGCGGGGGAGGTCGTCGCCCGGTCGATGGCGCGGGCCCTCGGGGTGCCCACCACCATCGCCCGGCTCAACGTCCCCTACGGCGACAACGGCGGGTGGCCGTTCTACCACATGGAGATGATGCTGGCGGGCATCCCGATCCCGGTGCCGCCCGGTGAACCCGCACGCTACAACCCGATTCACGAGGACGACATCATCGCGACCATTCCGAAGCTGCTGGAGGTGGCGTCGGTTCCGGCGACCACCGTCAACTGGTGCGGTGACCAAACGGTCAGCATCCAGGAGTGGTGTGGCTACCTCGGCTCGCTGGTGGGCAAGGAACCGGTTTTCGAGGTGAGCGAGCAGGCGCTGCGCGGCAATCCCACGGACAGCGACCGGATGCATGAGCTCATCGGCGGCACGACGGTCGACTGGCGTGACGGGCTGCGCCGGATGGCGGCCAAGTTCCATCCAGAGTTGGTCGGCGCGTAGGGATTACCGGTGCGCCAAGGACCCGACGCGGCGCAGCGCCTGCGCACCCTCGCGCTGCTCCGCCGCGTCCGCGACCGGATCGATCGGGAGTACGCGCGGCCGCTGGACGTCGAGGCGCTCGCCCGCGACGTACACATGTCCGCCGGTCACCTGAGCCGCGAATTCCGCCGCGCCTACGGCGAGTCGCCGTACTCCTATCTGATGACACGGCGCATCGAGCGTGCGATGGCGCTGCTGCGCCGTGGTGACCTGAACGTCACCGACGTGTGTTTCGCCGTCGGCTGCTCCTCGTTGGGCACCTTCAGCACTCGCTTCACCGAACTGGTCGGCGTGCCGCCGAGCACCTACCGGCGCCAGGGGGCCGACGCGCTGGCCGGAATGCCGCCGTGCGTGGCCAAACAGGTGACCAGACCGATCAGGAATCGAGAAGCTCGGGTCACCGGGCCCGCTTAGCCTGACCCCATGGACATCACGATTCACTCCAGCTTCCTGCCACACGACGACCCGGAATCCTCGCTCGCCTTCTACCGCGACACCCTCGGTTTCGAAGTCCGCCTCGACGTCGGAAAGGGCGAGATGCGCTGGATCACCGTGGGACCCCCGAACCAGCCCGACACGTCGATCGTCCTGAATCCGCCGGCCGCCAACCCGGGCATCACCGAAGACGAGCGGCGCACCATCGCCGAGATGATGGCCAAGGGCAGCTACGCCACGTTGCTGTTGGCGACCAAGGATCTCGACCGCACCTTCGAGCAGCTGCAGGCCGACGACGTCGACATCGTCCAGGAGCCGACGGACCAGCCGTATGGACTGCGTGACTGCGCGGTCCGCGATCCCGCCGGCAACCTGATCCGCATCCAACAGCTGCGCTAGGTAATCGATCCGGTCCGTGCACCGGGCCCAGCTCTAACCTCCGAACGCAAAAGTTCCGAACCTCATGGAGGTTCGGAACTTCGCGCTGCCCTCTGGACGAGTTAAGATCCCTTGGCGTAGCGGGTCAGGAACCCGGCCGCCGCGACCGCCGAGACCGCACCGATCACGCCCCATAGCACCAGTTGGAAGACCATCGACCCCAGAAGCCAGCCGAATGTCATCCCGATGTAGAGGGCCCAGATCAGCCGGAAGGCGCTCCACAGCGCCACCGCGCCGGCGCTGAGTCCGATGTAGAGGCTGCGCTGCCGGTCCACCCGATTGATCTGCTCTTCGATGCTGGCCGGGACGATCTTCATTTCTGACTTCCTTTCGTGGGGCGCCGCCGGACTGGCGTCGTCGTTGGGCCAAGTACAGACCCCCGGATCGGCTACCGATCCCAACCCGCCACGCGCGGAAGCCGCGCCTTCTCCTTACCCCTTGCGCCCCCAGGGCTGAGTCGGTCAAATGGTCCTGATGATGAACCCGATCAAGCTCGCCGAGCAGGTCGCCGAATCGGTCCTGGCGGTAGGAGGCATTCGCGTTGGCCTCGAGGAACCGAAATACACGCGCCATCCGCTCACCGACAGCGTCGAGATACGCCGCTACGGTCCGCGGATTGCCGCCGAGACGACAGTCGACGCCGACGAAAACCGCGCTCGTGACATGGGGTTCCGACGGCTGGCGGGATACATATTCGGCGGCAATCGGGGCAACGAATCGATCTCGATGACGGCACCCGTCAGCCAGCAGCCGGGCCGGGGCGGCCAGCAGATCGCGATGACCGCGCCCGTCGTCCAGTCCGCCGGCCCCGAGAGTGGCTGGGTGATTCGGTTCTTCATGCCGCAGAAGTGGACGATGGAGACCCTTCCCGCGCCCAAAGATGATCGAGTCCGCCTCGTCAGCGTGCCGCCCGCGACCATAGCCGTGCTGCGATTCAGCGGCGATCGCAGCCCCAAGGCGGTCGCATCTCGCACCAACGAGCTCCTGAAAACATTGCGGGACAACGGGATCAAGACCGCCGGAGAGGCGGAGTCCTGGTTCTACGATCCGCCCTGGACGCTGCCGATGCGGCGTCGCAACGAGATCGCGATTCCGATCGATCCGGCTTCCGCACCGGCCTAGCCGCTCGGCACCGACGGCGCGTGGGCATCCACATTCGGCGCTGAGCCGGTTACGGTTTGGCGCGATGACGAATCGACACGGCCAGAAGGTGGATGCCAGGCTGCTGACCGGTGTTTCGGAAACGGCGCTGCTGACCCTCTACGGCAGGGCATACCAGGCCGGGCGCCCGGACCCGATCATCGACGATCCGATGGCCATCAGACTGGTGGAGTCCTTCGACTTCGACTTCGAAAAGTTCGGGCGCAGAGGCCAGGAGATGGCGCTGCGCTCGCTGGCCATCGACCGATGTGCGATCGAATACCTGACCGCGCACCCCCGGGCGACGGTGGTCGCGCTTGCCGAGGGTTTCCAGACGTCCTTCTGGCGCTTGGACCGCGCGCTACCCGGCGCACAATTCAGTTGGCTGTCGGTGGATTTGCCTGAGGTCATCGACCTTCGGCAACGGCTGCTGCCACCGTCTCCGCGGATCACTCACCTCGCGCAGTCCGCCCTCGACTACAGCTGGATGGACAAGGTGGACACCGCCAACGGCGTGTTCATCACCGCCGAAGGACTGCTGATGTACCTGCAGCCCAATGAGGCGCTGGGACTGATTGCTCAGTGCGCCAAGCGCTTTCCCGGCGGATGGATGTTCTTCGACCTACCGCCGACGATCGTCAAGAAGGTCGCGCGAAGGGGGCTGCGTTCGTCCAAGCGCTACCGGGTACCGCCGATGCCCTTCAGCCTCTCGGTGCGTCAACTGGCGAAGCTCGCGGAATCCGTGCCGGGGATCCGTGGGGTGCACGACGTACCGATGCCCGCCGGACGGGGCTTGTTCTTTGGGAAGCTGTATCCCGCGTTTTGGCGTTTCCCGCCCGCGAAGCCGTATCGCGGTGTCTTCGCCCTACTCGAATTCGGCTGAGGTCAGCCGACCTTGACCACCAGCTTGCCGACGTTCTTGCCGTCGAAGAGCATGTTGATCGCAGTCGGGAGCTGCTCGAAGCCCTCGACGACGGTCTCGAGCGGCGTGAGCTTCCCGGCCTCGATCAGGCCCGCGATTTCCGTCATCGCTTCGGGCGCGCGCCCGAAGTGGTCGAGCACGATGAAACCCTGCAAGGTGGCGCGCTGAATGAGCAGGTTGCCGAACGCGCGCGGACCCGGCGGGGGATCGGCCGCGTTGTAGCCGGAGATCAGGCCGCACAGCGCGACGCGGGCGCCGATGTTGAGGCGCGCGAAGATCGCGTCCATCAGGTCGCCACCGACGTTTTCGAAGTCGACGTCGATGCCATTCGGTGTCGCCGCTGCCAGCTGGGCGGCCCAGTCGTCGGCGCGGTGGTCGACGGCCGCGTCGAAGCCGAGCTGGTCGGTGAGCAGCTCGCACTTCTCGGGACCACCCGCGATCCCGACGACACGAGCCCCGGCGGCCTTGGCGAGTTGGCCGGCGACCG
>NZ_LZJF01000069.1 GCF_001666835.1 Mycobacterium sp. E3251
CGGGTGGTCCGTCATAGCGCTCGACGCCGGCGATGACGTCCTCGCTGATGATGCGCAGGCCGCTCTCGGCGCCGACCGGCTTGGCGGCCGCGCGGCACAGCTTGATGCCGTTGTAGGCCGCCGGGTTGTGGCTCGCGGTGAACATCGCGCCCGGGCAGTCCAGCGACCCGGAAGCGAAGTACAGCTGGTCGGTGGAGGACAGGCCGATCCGCACCACGTCCAGGCCCTGGCCCGTCACGCCCGACGCAAAGGCCGCGGCCAGCGTCGGCGAACTGTCGCGCATGTCGTGGCCGATCACCACCTGCCGGGCGCCCTCGCCGCGCATCAGCTTGGCGAAGGCCGCCCCCAAGGCGGTGACCAGCGGCTCGTCCAGCTCCTCGCCGACCAGCCCGCGCACGTCATAAGCCTTGACGACGCGGTGCACGGTCGCGGCGAGCCGAGACATGCCGGGGCCTCCTGACGCCATGAAAATGCTTCGTTCCTTCGCCTGTTGGCCGTCAGCCTATCGGCCCCCGGGAAACACCGACCGCAGCGGTGTGCGGGGAATGCGCGCGACGCCGGAACGGCTAGTCACTGGGATCGGGCAGCACCCGCAGATGCCCGCGGCGCCGGCCGGATCGATGCTCGGGCGGCGCGAGCACACTGCTGCTGGGCGCGGTGGCCTGCGACCCGCCGTGATGGATGTGCGGGTCGGCGAAGCCGTTCACCGGGGCGTACGGCACGACGCGATCGCCACCTTCGCGCACCGCGTCGGCCAGGGCGACCAGGTCGTCCTCGTCAGGGTGGGCGGGCTCGGAAAGGAGGGGTCCGGCGTGCCGCACCAGATCCCACCCGCGGGGTGCGGTGATCCGGCCGGCATGGCCGACGCACAGGTCCCAGGAATGCGGTTCCCGCGCGGTCGCCAACGGGCCTACGACTGCCGTCGAGTCCGAGTAGACGAACGTCAGGGTCGCCACGGCGTAGTGCGGGCACCCGGGCCGGCAACAGCGACGGGGAACGTTCACGAGCGAAAGGCTATCGTGCGGAAACGCCGTCGAAGCGCCGGACACGCGCAACCGGCCGGCCCCCGATGTGCAACCGTTACCATCGGCGCGTGGGCGATTCGCGCAGCTCCCCGCGGAGGGATCGGTCCCAGGGCCGATTCGCTTCCCATCGGTCCTCCCGGCGGGGCCGCGATGTGCGCGGCCCGCTGCTGCCGCCGACGGTGCCCGGCTGGCGCAGCCGGGCCGAGCGATTCGACATGGCGGTGCTGGAGGCCTACGAACCGATCGAGCGGCATTGGCAGGCCCGCCTGGCCGACCTCGACGTGGCGGTCGACGAGATTCCGCGCATCGCCGCCAAGGATCCCGACAGCGTGCAGTGGCCGCCGGAGGTGATCGCCGACGGGCCGATCCCGCTGGCACGACTGATCCCGGCCGGCGTCGACGTCCGCGGCAACGCCACACGGGCGCGAATTGTCTTGTTTCGCAAGCCGATCGAGCGACGGGCCAAAGACACCGTCGAGCTCGGTGATTTACTGCACGAAATCTTGGTGGCCCAGGTGGCCATCTACCTTGATGTAGAGCCGTCGGTCATCGACCCGACGATCGACGACGAATGACGCTGGCGCGGCGTTAGATAATGCCGCGCTTGAGGCGGCGGCGCTCGCGCTCGGAGAGACCGCCCCAAATGCCGAAGCGCTCGTCATGCTCCAGGGCGTACTCCAGGCACTCGTGGCGTACCTCGCACCCCAGGCAGATCTTCTTCGCCTCCCGGGTGGAACCGCCCTTCTCCGGGAAGAAAGCCTCGGGATCCGTTTGGGCGCAAAGCGCCCGGTCCTGCCACTGGTCCGCAACGGGCGCCGGCATCGGCTCGGGCTCGAATGCGACTGGCGCATCAGGAACCACGGTCAGGTGCGGCCGAACGGGTCGGACCGGCGCTGAGACGATAGGGGTGTGCGGCGTGCTCGCCATGACTCCTCGAAGATGTTCGTAAGACATACGGTCGTCCGCCTCCTCATTTTGATTGGGAGAGTGAGTGGTTCCCACTTTTCTGATGTGTACAGACAATTCGAACAAGTGATCGAATCTCGGTCTGCGACACCGGAACCGGCCGGCCAACCGGGAAATGACACTGTTGTGATTAGACACGGGTTAATCTGCCGGGTCAAGCATTACGGCGCATTTCCATACCATCTCGTGACCGAATTACGGCGTTTCCGTTGTTTTGCGCATTCGGCGTGTCGATCACACCGCGCGCGACTACGCTTAAGGGCCGCGTAACGGCCCCGCCACCGCACAGTCGCCGGGCAGTACTGTCGTCCACGTGAAGGTCACCGTTCTGGTCGGTGGGGTTGGCGGCGCCCGCTTCCTGCTGGGGATTCAACAGTTGCTCGGGCTGGGGCAGTTCGAAACGCAACAGCACCCAGACGCGGGAGCCGGCAACCACGAACTTAATGCAATCGTCAACATCGGCGACGACGCCTGGATTCATGGACTGCGGGTCTGCCCGGATTTGGACACCTGCATGTACACCTTAGGTGGAGGGGTAGACCCGGAGCGAGGGTGGGGTCACCGCGACGAAACCTGGCACGCCAAAGAGGAATTGGCGCGCTACGGCGTGCAGCCGGATTGGTTCGGGCTCGGCGACCGGGATATCGCCACCCACCTGGTGCGCACCCAAATGCTCAACGCCGGCTACCCCCTCTCGCAGATCACCACGGCGCTGTGCGATCGCTGGCAACCCGGCGCCCGGCTGCTGCCCGCGAGCGACGACCGCTGCGAGACGCACGTGGTGATCACCGATCCGGACGACGGCACCCGGCGGGCGATCCACTTCCAGGAGTGGTGGGTGCGCTACCGCGCCGACGTGCCCACGCACAGCTTCGCGTTCGTCGGCGCCGAAAAGGCCACCGCCACAAGTGATGCTGTCGCGGCCATCGCCGACGCCGACGTCATCCTGCTGGCACCCTCCAACCCGGTGGTGAGCGTCGGCGCCATCCTGGCCGTCCCCGGCATCCGGGCGGCGCTGCGCTCGGCGACCGCCCCGGTCGTCGGCTACTCGCCCATCATCGGCGGAAAACCATTGCGCGGCATGGCCGATGCGTGCCTGTCGGTGATCGGGGTGGAGTCCACCGCGGAGGCGGTCGGCCGGCACTACGGGGCGCGCCGCGGCACCGGGATCCTGGACTGCTGGCTGGTGCACGAGGGCGACCACGCTGACATCGAGGGGGTCGCGGTGACGGCCGTGCCGCTGTTGATGACCGACCCGAAGGCGACGGCCGAGATGGTGCGCGCCGGGCTCGAGCTCGCGGGCGTGGCCCCGTGACCGAACACGGCACCGGATCCACGATCGAGATCCTGCCCGTCGCCGGACTGCCCGAATTCCGTCCCGGCGACGACCTGAGCGCCGCCCTGGCCGCGGCCGCAGCCTGGCTCCGCGACGGCGACGTCGTGGTGGTGACGAGCAAGGTGGTGTCCAAGTGCGAGGGCCGGCTGGTGCCGGCGCCGCAGGACCCCGAGGAGCGCGACCGACTCCGGCGCGAGCTGGTCGATGCCGAGGCGGTGCGGGTGCTGGCGCGCAAGGGCCGCACCCTGATCACCGAGAACCGCATCGGTCTGATTCAGGCGGCCGCGGGTGTGGACGGATCCAACGTGGGCCGCGACGAACTGGCGCTGCTGCCGGTCGACCCGGACGGCAGCGCCGCGGCGCTGCGCGCCGGGCTGGCCGACCGGCTCGGCGTCGACGTGGCCGTGGTCATCACCGACACGATGGGCCGCGCGTGGCGCAACGGCCAGATCGATGCGGCGGTGGGGTCGGCGGGTCTGGCTGTACTGCACGGCTATTCGGGGACAGTCGACCGCCACGGCAACGAGCTGGTGGTCACCGAGATCGCGGTCGCAGACGAGGTGGCGGCGGCGGCGGATCTGGTGAAGGGCAAATTGACCGCCATGCCGGTGGCCGTGGTGCGCGGCCTGCCAAAGAATCTCGTGGCCGACGACGGGTCGACGGCCCGGCAACTGTTGCGGCCCGGCGAGGAAGACCTGTTCTGGCTGGGCACGGCCGAAGCGCTCGACATGGGGCGCCGGCAGGCGCAGCTGTTGCGCCGGTCGGTGCGCCGGTTCAGCGCCGAGCCGGTCGCCGCCGAGCTGATCGAGGCCGCCGTGGCCGAGGCGCTCACGGCGCCGGCCCCGCACCACACCCGGCCGGTCCGGTTCGTCTGGCTGCAGACCCGCGACGTGCGGACGCGACTGCTGGACCGCATGAAGGACAAGTGGCGGTCGGACCTCACCGGTGACGGCCGGCCCGCCGACTCGGTAGAGCGGCGGGTGGCACGCGGCCAGATCCTCTACGACGCACCCGAGGTCGTCGTCCCGATGCTGGTTCCCGACGGCGCGCAC
>NZ_LZJF01000070.1 GCF_001666835.1 Mycobacterium sp. E3251
AGGCTGGCGCTCGTGACGTTCGCGGTGCGAGCGATCTCACGGATGGTGGCTCGCGAGTATCCCACCGTGGCCACACAGCGCATGGCGGCGACGATGATCCGCCGGCGGGTCTCCTCGCCGCTGGCGCCGACCGGGCGCCCACGCTGCGCCCGCGTCACCGTGCTCTCCCCACTCGCGCGTCCTGTCCGCCGGCTCTCGTGCCCGACACCGTCGAATATAATCGAGTGATCGATTAGTTCCGGCTTCCGCGCGGAGGTGCGCAGTGTGTGATGGACCGGCCCGCGGCGGGTTCCGCGCGGCATGAGCGTCGCACCGTCGCAATTGGGCCGCCCGGTGGGCGCCGACGGGGAGCAGACGCGTTCGCGCATCATCGCCGCGGCGATGCGGTGTGTGGCCGAGATGGGCTACTCCCGCACCACGATTCGCGAGATCGCTCGCACCGCGAACGTCACGAGCGCCAGCCTGTACAACTACTTTCCGAACAAGGCCGAGTTGATCAAGGCCGCGATCGCGGCACGCACCGACGTCGCGTTGCCCCGGCTGCGGGCGGCCGCCGCGGGCCCCGGGACCGCCATCGATCAGATCGAGGCGGTGCTCGACGAATCGGGCCGGCTGATGCGCGAGTATCCGGATCTCGCCGCCTTCGAGTGGGTGATCCGCGCCGAGGGCGTGGCCGACGCCGATTCGCGGTTCGCGGGGGGCGCGCGGTTTCA
>NZ_LZJF01000071.1 GCF_001666835.1 Mycobacterium sp. E3251
CGCCCAGTTGGGCGGGCGGCCCGCCGGTCCGGGTGGGGGACCGGGCGGCGCGGCGACGGGCGGGCCGCCCGGCGCGGCGGACCAGGCCGTCCCGCCCGGGTGAGCCGCGACCGCCGGAATGCCCATCGATTCGGTTTGCGGTGGGCGCCCGGCCATTCCCTGGTGCCGCCCCACTTCGAACAGCAGCTGCGGCCCGTCCGGGTTTCCGATGTTGAGGCACTGACCGTCGTGGATCTCGACCACCGGCACCCGCCGGCCGTTCACGAAAGTGCCGTTGAGCGAACCGTTGTCGATCGCCAGCCACCGACCCTGGTCGAAGCGCAGCAACAGGTGCGCGCGCGAGATCAACGGGTGCGTGATGCGCATGTCGGCGCGCAGATCGCGCCCCACCACCACGTCGTGACCGGCGGCAAATGTGCGTTCTGACCCATCGAAACGAACCGTCAAGACGGGCGGGGCTGCTGAGCTCATCGGACCAACTGTAACTCGTGGACCCAAGGCCAACCTGAGGCCCAAATGTGCGTTGCGGGACCCGCTATCGTCAGTGGGCTAGCAGATCGGGGGCACCCGTGACCACGCACTGGGTGCGGGTGTAGATGGTGGCCATGCACTTGTTGCAGTGCGTGCACGCGGAATGCACGCTGTGCGCGGCGCCGTCGGCCGCGATCCGATTGATCAGGTCGGGTTCGGCCAGCAGCGCCCGGCCCATCGCGACGAATTGGAACCCTTCCGCCATCGCGAGGTCCATCGTCTCCCGGTTGGTGATGCCGCCGAGCAGGATCAGCGGCATGGTCAGCTCGGCGCGGAACAGCTTGGCGTGCCGCAACAGATAGGCCTCGCGGTAGGGGTACTCGCGCAGGAACTTCTTGCCCGTCATGCGCATGCCCCAACTCAGCGGCGGTTTGAACGCGCCGGCGAACTCCTTGAGCGGCGCGTCACCGTGGAACAGGTACATCGGGTTGACCAGCGAACTGCCCGCGGTGAGTTCGATCGCGTCGAGGCCACCGTCGTCCTGCAGCCACTTCGCGGTGGTCAACGATTCCTCGGTGGATATGCCGCCGCGGACGCCGTCGGTCATGTTGAGCTTGGCGGTCACCGCGATCGGCGTGCCCTCCTTTTCCACCGCGCGGCGCACCGCCATGACGATGCCGCGGGCCACCTTCGCCCGGTTTTCCAGCGATCCGCCGAACTCGTCGGCGCGGCGGTTGATCAGCGGGGACAGGAAAGCGCTCGCCAGGTAGTTGTGACCCAAGTGGATTTCAACCGCGTCGAATCCGGCCTCGATGGCCAGCCGCGCCGCGTTGGCGTGGCCCTCGATGACGTCGTTGATGTCGTCGCGGGTCGCCTTCTTGGCGAACCGCATTCCGATCGGGTTGAAGAACCGCACCGGCGCCAGCGCCCTGGCTTTATTGGATTTGGCGTTGGCGACCGGACCGGCGTGGCCGATCTGCGCGCACACCGCCGCGCCCTCGGCGTGAATCGCGTCGGTGAGCCGGCGGAATCCCGGCACCGCCTCCGGGCGCATCCAGATCCCGTTGCCCTCGGTGCGGCCGCCGGGGGAGACGGCGCAGTAGGCGACGGTGGTCATGCCGACGCCGCCCGCCGCGGGCAGGCGGTGGTATTCGATCAAGTCGTCGGTCACCAAGGTGTCGGGCGTGCGGGCCTCGAAGGTCGCCGATTTGATGGTGCGGTTGCGCAGCGTGATCGGGCCGAGCTTGGCCGGGCTGAACACGTCCGGAGCGGTTGACATATCGGGAGCTTAATGGCGATCGCGAGCGCGGCGAAGCCGGGCGTGGCGGGTCGCCATCATCGATGTCTGCCAGACTGTCAGGCGTGGGCGCAATCACACTGGACGGCAAGGCCACCCGCGATGAGATCTTCGTCGACCTCAAACAACGGGTGGCCGCACTGACCGCGTCGGGTCGCACCCCCGGACTGGGCACCATTCTGGTCGGCGACGACCCCGGGTCGCAGGCCTATGTCCGGGGCAAGCACGCGGACTGCGCCAAGGTCGGCATCACGTCGATCCGCCGCGACCTGCCCGCCGACATCAGCACGGCGACGCTGGAAGACACCATCGACGAGCTGAACGCCAACCCCGAGTGCACCGGCTACATCGTGCAGTTGCCGCTGCCCAAGCACCTGGACGAGAACGCGGCACTGGAGCGCGTCGATCCGAACAAGGACGCGGACGGACTGCACCCGACCAACCTCGGCCGGCTGGTGCTCAGCGTTCCGGCACCGCTGCCCTGTACCGCGCGCGGGATCGTGCACCTGCTGCGGCGCTACGGCGTCGAGATCGCGGGGGCGCACGTGGTCATCATCGGCCGCGGCGTGACGGTCGGACGCCCGCTGGGGCTGCTGCTCACCCGCCGTTCCGAGAACGCCACGGTGACCCTGTGCCACACCGGAACTCGCGATCTGGCCGCGTACACCCGGCAGGCGGACATTGTCGTGGCCGCCGTCGGGGTGCCGCACATGCTGACCGCCGACATGGTGCGTGCGGGCGCCGCGGTCGTCGACGTGGGCGTCAGCCGCACCGACAACGGGTTGGTCGGCGACGTCCACCCCGACGTGTGGGAGGTCGCCGGCCACGTGTCGCCGAATCCCGGTGGAGTCGGCCCGTTGACCCGGGCGTTCCTGCTCAGCAACGTCGTCGAGCTGGCCGAGCGGCAATGAGCGCTAGGTCCCTCGTCAGGGCCCAGTGGCCAATCCTGCTGGTCGGCTTGACCTTTGCCACGGCGCTCGTGCTGGTGGGGGCCAGCTTCTGGCGGCGCGGTTCGCTGCTGATCGGTATCGGTGTCGGTCTGGCGGCGGCGCTGCGACTGGTGCTCTCCGATGATCGGTCCGGCCTTTTGGCGGTGCGCAGCAAGGGAATTGACTTCATCACCACCGCGACGGTCGCGGGGGCGATGGCCTACATCGCCTGGACCATCGATCCGCTGGGCACCCGTTAGATACCTGGCACCGCCGGGATCTGCCCGGCCATGCCGGGGATCTGGCCGTTCATGCCGGGGATTTGCCCGTTCATGCCGGGGAGCTGCCCGGCCATTCCGGGCATCTGCGGCACCGCACCGGACAGATTGCCGCTGGCCAGGTTTGCCATCTGCTCGGGACAGTAGGTCTGTATCGCGATGGTGGTGAACATGCGCGCCATCATGGGGGACATGCCCCGGCCCGACACGCTGGACGCGGCCGCCGCGAAGTTGCCGCCCGGCTGGGCGAGCATCGGGCAGATGGATTGACCGACCGACATCGCGTTTCCCGGCTCGCCGAAGTCGATGCCGGCGTGGTTGAGCGCGTCGATGAAGTTATCGTCGGGGTTGTCCGCCCCGGCCGGCGCGGCGAACGCCGACGCCGCGGTGAGCAGGCCGGCGGCCACGGCCAGCAGGCGAACGGTCAGCGGCTGGTTCCGAAACACCCAGATCCAGTGATGCGTTCGTGAACGTGCCTTCATGCAGCCTCCCCCTCGTTCGTGGAGTGCGCCGGAAGCACTCGAATCACGTTACGAACTCTGAGCTATCACTGTCACGTTTGCGACACGGTGGGATAAAGCTTCGCACAATAAGCGTTTTGCGCGGCCGTCGCGGCCGCGGCGTCGCTTATTGGGCCGATGCGTGCCGTCAAGCCCCGCTGCGGATCGAGGCCACACTGTGATCTGACACGGCCGTAAGCTCCGGGCTTTTCGGTGAGAAATGTTTAAGAATCTCCGCACATGACGACGAATCGCAGCCGTCCGCTGGACCCCTGGTTGCAGAGGGACATCTCGCGCCAGGCCTTTCTTCGCGGCGCCGTCGGAATGCTGGCAACTGGCGCGGTTCTGGGCACCGCGCGGGCCGCCGCGGATCCCGTCGCCGGATGGGGCGGGCTGGCCTCCGCCATCGGCGGCGCCGTTGTTTTGCCGACCAACGCCGCCCAATTCGCCACCAGCAAAAAGGTTTTCAACTCGTTCTACGACAACTCCAGTCCCGCCGCGGTCGTGACGGTTTCGTCGCAGGCCGACGTGCAGAAAGCCCTCGCATTCGCGACGGCCAACAACCTCAAGGTCGCCCCGCGTGGCGGTGGGCATTCGTACGTCGGCGCGTCGAGCGCCAACGGCACCTTGGTCCTGGACCTGCGTGGACTTCCGGGTGGCGCCAAGTTCGACGGCAACAACGTCACCGTCACCCCGGCGACCACCCTGTACGCGATCCATCAGGCCTTGACCGGCGCCGGTCGCGCGATACCCAGCGGGACGTGCCCGACCGTCGGCGTCGCGGGACTCGCGCTGGGCGGTGGGATCGGCCCCGACACCCGGCACGCGGGCCTGACCTGCGACGCGCTGCAGTCGGCGACGGTGGTGTTGCCCAGCGGTGACGTGGTGACCGCCTCCGCCAACGACAACCCGGACCTGTTCTGGGCGCTTCGCGGCGGTGGCGGCGGCAATTTCGGGGTGACGACGTCGATGACGTTCTCCACCTTCGCGACGGCCGACAGCGACGTCGTGCGGCTCGACTTTCCGCCCGCGTCGGCCACCCAGGTGCTCGTCGGCTGGCAATCCTGGCTCAGCGCCGCCGACCGAAACACCTGGGGCATCGTCGATCTCATGGTCGGCTCCGCCCCGAACTGCCATGTCCTGGCAACATGCCCGGCGGGCGCGGGGTCGGGAGTTGCCGATGCGATCAAGTCAGCGGTCGGGGTGGCGCCCACGTCGGTTTCGAACAAGACGATGAATCGCACGGATCTGGTGATGTTCCTGGCCGGCGGTAGCGCCAACCCCCCGGCACGCTCCTTCGTGGCCGGATCCGACGTCATCGGGCCGGTGGATTCCACTGCGGCCCACGCCATTGCCACCGCGATAGGGCAGTGGCCCGCAGGCGCGGGACAGGCGTCGGTCCTCGTCGACCCGCTCGGCGGCGCCGTCGCGGACGTGGCCGCGGGTGACACCGCGTTCCCGTGGCGCAATCAGGCCGCCGTCCTGCAGTGGTATGTCGAACCTTCCAGCAGCCAGGTCAGCGCCGCGAACAGCTGGCTGAGCTCCGCACACCAAGCGGTGCAACAGATTTCGGTCGGCGGATATGTGAACTACCTGGAAGCCAACGGCTCACCGGCGCGTTACTTCGGATCGAACCTGTCACGGCTGACGACCGTGCGGCAGAAGTACGACCCGAACCGAGTCATGTTCTCCGGCCTGAATCTCTGAGGTCTCAGCGGCCGAGCAGGCGATTACGTTGCTCGACGTATTCCTCGTCGGAGATCAGCCCCTCGTCGCGCAGCCGGGCGAACTCGCGGATCTCGGCGGCGATCCCCGTCACCACGGTGCGCGGCTCACCGTCGGCGGGCACGTCCTCATCCGTATCGGCCGGCCGCTCCCTGATCGCCTGCGTACCAACGGGTGCCGCGATCCGCTGGTCGCGCCGGCCGACGGCGTCACGAATGGCGCGTCCGGCCGTGCCGGCCAGGGCCATCTCGCCGAGCGTGCTCTCGAAACCGGGCGCCACAGCCGTGGCGGCGGCGCCGACGGGCGCGGCCGGCAACGCGAGCGCGATCGGGCGTACCGCCGGCGTCGCCGCGACCCAGGTCGGCGGCACCGAGAGCCGGCCGATCGAGTCCGCCTCGCCCAGCCCGCCCGACATCGTCGTCGACAACACGTTCGGCGTCGTCGCCGGACCGGCTGGCGTCACCCCCCGCACTATCGATACGGGCGCGCCGTTGGCATCCCAATCGCTGACGATGTCATCGGTGTGCAAACCGGTTTCAGCACCGATCAGGTCGATGGGCATGGATACCGCCCCCAGCGGGGCCAATGGGGCGTCGACTCCGTACGCAATGGCGTCGGCGCCGACGTTGATCAGATCCAACGGCGTATTCACGCCGAGTGCGGACGCCGCGGTGCCCGCCGCCCCGGACGCCGAGCTCGCCGGCCCGGTGGCGGCCGAGACCGCGCTCCGCGTGGACCCGGCGGGCAACTGGGCGGCTTGGCTGAGCGCATTGGCCTGCGCCCCCGAGTTGGTGTTCTGCTGCGGTGGGGTGAACGGCGTCAGCTGCGTGGCCGTGGCCGAGGA
This sequence comes from Mycobacterium sp. E3251, assembly GCF_001666835.1. Classification (GTDB taxonomy): domain Bacteria; phylum Actinomycetota; class Actinomycetes; order Mycobacteriales; family Mycobacteriaceae; genus Mycobacterium. The sequence continues at coordinate 6,045 of NZ_LZJF01000071.1, forward strand.
TCCCGCGTAGCCGTACATCGCGACGGCGTCTTGCGCCCACATCTCGCCGTACTGAGCCTCGGTCGCGGCGATCGCAGGCGTGTTCTGGCCCAACAGGTTAGTGGCGACCAGCATCGCAAGTTGGCTCCGGTTGGCCGCGACCTCCGGCGGCGGCACGGTTGCCGCGAACGCTGCCTCATAGGCCGCGGCGGCCGCAATGGCCTGCGTGGCGGTCTGCTCCGCCTGTGCGGCGGCCGCGCTCAACCACGACACGTAGGAGTTCGCGGCGGCGGCCATCATGGCCGATGAGGGACCCAGCCATGGTCCGGCGATGAGACCGGAGACCACCGATTCGTACGAGGCGGCGGCGGTATGTAGCTCCGCCGCAATCGATTCCCATGCCTGGGCGGCGGCAAGCATTGGTCCCGAACCCGGACCGGCGTACATCAGGCCCGAGTTGACCTCCGGCGGAAGCGTTGCGAAATCCATTGCACAACCGAACTATTCGAACGAGCGCGGGTCGGCCGGGTAAGCGGCAATTCCCCCAGCGATGGACGACAAAACTCTCCCCCTCAATGAATTTTTGGCGCGGCGTGGCTCAGCCTGCGCCGCGGCGTTGCGAATCGGTGTGCTCTGCGGTCAATGGCTCGCGACGCCGCGCCCCTCTCTGACCGGTTGGAGGCGTCGAACGTTGTCTTCATTCGACACCTCGGCGTCCATCCCTGTTCCCGCGCAACTGCATTCACCGTCGACGAGCGAGTCGTCCGCGGCCGGCCGCGGCAGCGGCTGGCCCTTACGCAGGGTTGCGATGAGTTCCCGGTAGGGACCGACCAGGTAAACGGTGTCACCGGCGCTGAGCCGGGAGTCGCGACGCGGGTGCAGCCGAACCGGGGCGTCCTCCCGAGTGATTGCGATGACACGCGTTTGTGTGGACACTTCGAACATCTGCAGCCCGTCGAGTTCGCTGCCGGCCTGCACGTACATCCCGCCAATCAAAAACGATCGGTTACCGACCGAGAACGTGCCCAGCACCTGCAGGCCCATCGCCGCGCCGATGAACCACGGTGCGGCCAGTTCGACTGTGGACCGGACGTTTTCGAAGCCGAACCGCTGGGCGACGGCGGAGCCCAGGTCATGGTCGTACACCCGCAGAACAAGCGGGACCTTGCTCCATCGATTGCCCAGCGGGGCGGGCTCGGAGCCCAGCATTTCGCGAACCACGATCCCGGTCTCGATGTTGACCATGTCGTCTCGGGTCAGCACCGCGACCGCGCGGGCGCTGTCGACCCGGGCCGCTTCCAGGGTCGGGCGTAGGGTCGCGTCCCCGAAGATGACCGGAACGTCGAGCTCGGCCGTCGTCGACAGGAAAGGATTGTTCTGGTCGCGCTCGATCACTGCCACGTCGTAACCGGCCTCGGTCAGGTCGGTGACGACCCGGACCCCGAGCGCGCTCAATCCGACCACGATGATGTGGTTGCGCAAGTGGCGTGCCCGCGGGCGTGCGGACAGCGTCAGAAAGCGCCGCGATAGCAGCACATCGGCGATGAAGGCGACAAGCAGAGCGGTGGTGGTCACGCCGGCCAGCATCAGTACGGCGGCGTAGAGCCGCAGCCAGGTCGGCTGTTTGGCGAAGCTGAAGTCGCCGTAACCCGTCGTCGTGATCGTCTCGTTGGTGAAGTAGAACGCGTCGGTCCAGGACATCCCAGGGTGCGTGTAGGAGAAATGCAGCAGCGTCGTCGAGCCGATGACCAACAGCATCAGCGCGGCGATCACGGGGTAGAACGCGGGGTTGACCTCGTCGGGCAGGGCACGTGCGGCATACAGGACCCGGCGCACTCGCGACTGGCGTGCACGCATGCGGTCCCGGCGCGGCACCTTGACGCCGCAGGCCGCGACCTCCTCGGTGGTACCGATCATCGCCGTCCAGTCGCCTGCGCTGACCCGCAGGTCCCGCCCCGGGCATACCAGGACCTCGCCGGCGTTGGCCGCGTTCTCGTTGGGGACCATCGCTACCGGGGCGAGGTCGCCGTAGATCTCCCGCAGCGACGCATCGAACGGGGCCTCGGCGCCGAAGGCGACGAAGTCGATCCCCGCCACCTCGAACGGGTGCGTGGTGCGCGCCAGGCAAGCCTCGACCACCGCAGCGCCCGCGAGGTCGGCAACACCGAGGATGGCGTTCGGGCCCTCGTCCGCGGCAACGGCCTCGCGCAGTACGTCATTGGCCACCCGGGCCACCACGCGGATGTCCGGGTTGGCCTTCCGCGCCAGCAGCGCAATCTCCAGATTGGTCGCGTCGTCATCTCCGGCGCACACCACAGCCGACGCCGAGGCGACTCCCGCCCTGGCGAGTTCGGTCTTGACGCGGGCGCCGGCGAGTTCCGCATCCAGGAGCCTCGCGACGCGCGCGCCCGCCCTCTTCAGCTCGTCGACGATGGTCGACGCCAGCGCGTCATCACCGCTGACGATGATGCACTGGGTCATGACGTTCCACTCCTCCGCAAAACACGGTGTCCCTTCCCCTGAACATTGATCTGGACTGGTGGCTTCACGCGTCCGGCCGGGCAGTCACGCGAAACCGATGTGGCACAAGCACTTACTGTGCCGAGACGGATATCGCGCGCTACTCCAAGGAAATGACGATCGAATTCGATGCTAACAGACAGATTCAGGATGCGGCGCGCACGAACTCGTCTGTCCCGCAGATGAAGCGCACCGCGACGCCGCATTTCGGACTCTGAATTAACTGGAGCACAAGAGAACTCAATTTTTACAAGCGCGGATTGTGTCAAATGGTATAAAGGAAGTGATGCGATGGCACCCAGAAAGGCTGCTGTACAACACCTTTGATTTATCTGTGCGTTTACTGTCGATCTCGGACAACCCGCGCGCAACCTGTTATGGGGCGAAGTGCCTTACCTCTCAACGGTGTTGACGCGGAGCGCCAATCCATTCGAAATCCGAGCCTTTATTACCAATGGCGTCATATTTGTTACGTGCAAGTCAACCGCTGAGAGTGTGCTGGCAGTTCTTCTGGTAATTTCCTGTGTTTATCGATGCTGGCCTGATAAGGCGGGGCGACAAAAACAATTGCGGCAGATACGCTTTCGGCGAAGCGGCATGGCTTGCCATTAAGATGTTCACGTATGGGGGGAAGGAATATGTTCTGTGCCAGCATCTTTGGCTGATAGGCGTCCTGGCGAGCACAGGGCATGGTCATCCCTGTCCGACGTGTGCAAGCGGGGCTTCCTCGGCAAGCCCTTGATCAACTCGCAGCTCGAGCACGAGAAGCTGTCCAACCCGGTTGCGCTCGGGGTGCTGTCACCCGACGCGATCTCCTCGACCGCATACGGGTCCGAGCAGATCATGATCGAACTGTTGCCGGCAGCGGGGATGGCCGCGTTCGCACTGCTGCTGCCGATCACCGGCGTCATCCTCTTGATCCTGGTGTTGGTCGCCGCGTCCTATCGGCAAGTTGTCATGGTCTATACGCGGTCCGGCGGATCGTACGTGGTCGCACGCGAGAACTTCGGTCCTCGGGTAGCGCAGGTCGCCGCCGCGGCGCTGCTGATCGACTACGTGGTCACGGTCGCGGTGCAATGCGCCGCCGGGACGGTCGCGGTGGCATCGGCGTTGCCGGTGCTGGGCCCCTACAGCCTCGAGATCACCGTCGGAATGGTGTTGTTGATGTGCTTTGCGAACCTGCGCGGTCTGCGCGAAGCGGGGGCCCGTTTCGCGGTGCCCACCTACGCGTTCGTGGCCATGGTGTCGCTGACCATCGTTGTCGGGGTCATCCGCGAGCTTTGCGGAAACCTGCCGACATACGATGCCCAGCACATCGCCGGAGCGGTGCCGGTTCACCAGGGCGGCGGATTGGTGATGGGCGCGACGGTTCTGATTGTGTTGCGCGCGTTCGCCAACGGTGGCTCGTCACTGACCGGAGTCGAAGCCATATCGAACACAGTCACCACTTTCCGCAAGCCGGAAGGCATCAACGCCCGGCGAGTGATGACGATCATGGCCTGCATCCTCGCGTTCTTGCTTGCGGGCGTGGCGTGGCTGACGCACGTGACCCATGCCGTCCCGTACACCGACGGATACCCCTCCATGTTGTCTGAGATCGCGCGGGCGGTCTTCGGGCACGGCGCGATCGGCGGGGTGCTCTACGCGTTGGTGCAGGCGTCGACCGCGGCGATCCTCTACACCGGTGGCAACACCAGCTTCAACGGCTTCCCCGCGCTGGCGAGTTTCGTTGCCGGAGACCGGTTTTTACCGCGTCCGCTGATGAAGCGCGGCCATCGCCTGGTCTTCTCCAACGGCATCATCGCCCTGACCGCCCTGTCGATCGCGTTGCTCCTCATCACCGGGGGCTCGGTTGATGCGTTGGTGCCCTTCTACGCGATCGGCGTGTTCACCGGATTCTCGATGGCGGGCTATGGGATGACCAAGCATTTTCTGAGCACGCGCGGCCCAGGTTGGCGGCGCAAGGTGGTGGTCAATTTCTCCGCCGGGATCCTGTCGACCGTCGTGGTGGGGATCTTCGCGGTCGCCAAGTTCAGCGAGGGCGCCTGGCTCATCGTCGTCGTCTTCCCGCTGCTGGTGCTCGCGCTGATGCGGCTGAACCGGCAGTACCGCGCGGAGGCTTCCGTGCTGGAGATGTCACGCACGGAAAAGCCGGTGCTGGCCCGCTACACCCGGCACCGGGTGTTGGTCTTCGTGGACGCCATCGACCTTGCGGAGGTCGAAGCGCTGCGGTATGGGAATGGACTGCACGCCGACGAGCTGACCGTCGTGCATTTTGTGATCGACGCCGATCATGCCGCCCGGCTGCAGAAGCGTTGGGAGGTCTTCGAACACGACACCCCGCTACGTTTGGTGGCCTGTCCCGATCGGCACCTGGGCCGCGCGGCGCACGAGTTGGTTCTGCAGCTGCTCAAGGAGCATCCGGACACCAAGGCGACGGTGCTGCTGCCACGCCGGACTTATTCGCCGCTCGTCGGCCGACTGCTGCACGATCGCACGGCAGACAAGATCGCCCGCGCCGTCAGCCGCATTCCGGGTGCGGTCGCGCAGATCGTGCCCTATGACATCGAGTCCCGCATCGCGGAGGTCACCCGCGCGGGATGACGTTATCCGGTCTCGAGTTGGCCCGGTCCTTGTCCAATGTCTTGAAAGCCCGCGAGGAAGGGATGCTGTGACGCAGCCGAGTGGCGGGATACCGCTCTCCATTACCGACAAGTGCAAGCGAATTTTCCTGGGACAGCCGCTTACCACCGATCAGCTGGACGGGGAGAGGTTGTCGAATCCCGTTGCACTCGGCGCGCTCTCACCCGACGCGATTTCCTCGACCGCGTACGGCACCGAGCAGATCATGATCGAACTGCTGCCGGCGGCCGGGATGGCGGCTTTCGCGTTGGTGCTTCCGATCACCGGGGTCATCCTGGTGGTCCTCGCTTTGGTGGCCGCGTCCTACCGCCAGGTGGTCATGATCTACACGCGGGCCGGTGGGTCCTACACGGTCGCGCGGGAGAACTTCGGCCCACGCGTGGCGCAGGTCGCGGCGGCCGCGCTGCTCATCGATTACGTGGTCACCGTGGCGGTGCAGCCCGCGGCCGCGACGGTGGCGGTGGTGTCGGCGATCCCTCAGCTGCGGCCCTATCACCTGGAGATCACGCTGGCGGCGGTGGTCCTGATCTGCCTGGCCAACCTGCGCGGGCTACGACGGTCGGGGCGCACGTTCGCGATGACGACCTACGCGTTCGTCGGCATGATCACCGTGACGATCCTGACCGGATTCGTTCGTGAAATGATCTGGGGATTGCCGAGATACGAACCGCAGCACATCGCAGGCGCGGTGCCGGTGCATCAGGGCAGCGGGCTGGTGATGGGTGCGACCATCCTGATTGTGTTGCGCGCGTTCGCAAACGGCGGCACCTCACTGACCGGCCTCGAGGCGGTGTCCAACACCGTCAACGTCTTTCAGGAACCCCGGGGTGTCAACGCCCGTCGGGTGCTGACGCGGATGGCCTGCATCCTCGGCTTCCTGCTCGCGGGCGTGGCGTGGCTGACGCACGTCACCCACGCCACGCCCTATCGCGATGAATACCCGTCGATGCTGTCCGAGATCGCCCGGGCGGTGTTCGGCCACGGGGTGATCGGGAATGCCCTGTACTTCCTGGTGCAGGCGTCGACCGCGGCGATCCTGTTCACGGGTTGCAACACCAGCTTCAACGGCTTCCCCGCGCTGGCGAGTTTCGTTGCCGAGGACCGCTTCTTGCCTCGCCCCCTGACCAAACGCGGCCATCGCCTGGTGTTCTCGAACGGGATCTTCGTGCTGACCGCGCTGGCGATGGTGCTGCTCGTCGTCACCGAAGCCAAGGTGAGCGCGCTGGTGCCGTTCTTCGCGATCGGCGTGTTCACCGCGTTCGCGATGGCCGGCTACGGCATGGCCAAGCATCATCTGACCCGGCGCGGGCAGGGATGGCGATTCAAGCTGGCGGTGAATCTGTCGGCGGGAATCATGTCGACGATCGTGGTGGGAATCTTCGTGGTGGCCAAGTTCACCGAGGGCGCCTGGCTCATCGTCGTCATCTTCCCCTTGCTGGTGCTGGCCTTGATGCGGCTGAACCGGAAGTACCGCGACGAGGCGTCCGTGCTGGAGATGTCGCGCACGGAAGACCTCGACCTTGCGCGCCATCCGCGACTGCAGGTGCTGGTGTTCGTGGACACCATCGACCTGGCCGAGATCGAGGCGGTTCGCCTCGGCTATGGCCTGCACGCCGACGAGCTCACCGCGGTGCACTTCGTGATCGACGTCGACCATGCCGTCCGGCTGCGCGAGCGCTGGGATCGCTTCGAGCACCACACCCCGCTGTGGCTGATCAACTGTCCGGACCGTCATCTGAGCCGGGCCGCGCACGAATTGGTGCTGCGCGTCCTCAAGGACCATCCGGACACCAGGGTGACGGTGCTGTTGCCGCGCCGCACCTATTCGCCGCTGTTGGGCCGGCTGCTGCACGACCGCACGGCGGACAAGATGGCGCGTGTCGTCAGCCGCGTTCGGGGTGCGACGGCGATCATCGTGCCCTACGACATCGAGTCACGGATCGCGCGGGTGGCCCCCGCCGACGTTGATTCTCGCGCCGCCGAAGTGGTTGATCCGGTGCCGGCTGCTACGGGATGAGGATGATGACGACCCGCAGTGCCGCTACTCGGACAGCGTCGCCCGGATGCACACGGTGACATACGGCAGCGCCAGCCCGGTGGAATTCGCCAGCGCCGGATGGGTGGCCAGCAACTCGCGCACCTGCTCCAGGGTCCTGGTGCGGACCTCGGTCGGTGAGGTGATGCAGTAGCTGCGCGATGCGACCAGATCGATCAAGGCTTGCGGCGTAAGGTAATTCGTCCACTCGACCTGGTGGCGCTCCGGCTCGGTGAACGACTCGGACAGCGTGACGTCGAAACGGCTCCGGTCGCCGTCGGAGCCGATGATGTCGCCCAGCTCCCGCACCCAGCCCAGCCGCTCGTCGCGGGTGTTCCACACCAGGCCCAGCCGGCCACCCGGCCGCAGCACGCGGGCAATCTCGGGAATGGCGCGCTCGGGGTCCACCCAATGCCACGCCTGCGCGACCAGCACGACGTCGACGCTGTTGTCCGGCAACGGGATCCCCTCGGCGGTGCCCAGCAGCGCCCGGGTCTCCGGCAGCGAGGTGCGCAGCACTTCCAGCATGTCGGGAATCGGGTCGACGGCCACCACGTCCAGGCCGCGCTCCACCAGCCGGGTGGTCAGCTTGCCGGTGCCCGCACCCAGGTCCAGCACCTGTCGCGCGCCGCGCGGTAACAGCCAGTCGATGGCCTCCGGGGGATAGGAGGGGCGTCCACGCTCGTAGGCCGCGGCCGCCGAACCGAACGACAGGGAGCGGTCGTGGCGAGAGCGGGTCACCGCCGACACGCGCCTTCGCCGTCCGCCGAGCCGGCAAGATCCAACGTCTTGCGGATCAGCTCGCCGACCGCCTCGGATTCCACCAGGAAGCCGTCGTGCCCGCAGATGGAGTCGACAACGTGCAGACCGCTGCAGCCCGGCAGCAGCTCGGCGAGCTCCTCCTGCAAGCGCAGCGGGTAGAGCCGGTCGGAGGTGATGCCGCCGACCACGGCCGGCACCGGGCAACCGCTGAGGGCCTTGCGCACCCCGCCGCGGCCGCGGCCGACGTCGTGGCTGTTGAGCGCCTCGGTCAGCGTCACGTAGCTGCCCGCGTCAAAGCGGGCCAGCAGCTTGTCGCCCTGATGCTCGAGGTAACTCTGTACGGCATACCGGCTGTCCTCGACGCCCTGCTTGTCGTTGCCGAACCGGGTGTCGAGCTCCGCCTCCCCGCGGTAGGTCAGGTGCGCGAAGCGGCGGGCGATGGTCAGGCCGGTGTCCGGGGTGCGGCCGGTGCCGTGGTAGTCGCCGCCCTGCCAGTTCGGGTCGGCCTTGATGGCCGCGATCTGCGTGGTCTGCGTGCCGATCTGGTCCGCGGTCGCGCGCGCGCCGACCGCCAGCAGCAGGCCGGCGCGGACCCGGCTGGGGTGACCGACCATCCACTCCAAAGCCCTTGCGCCACCCATGGATCCGCCGACCACTGCGGCCACCTCGTCGATCCCGAGCGCCGCCAGCGCGGCGATGTCGGCCTCCACCTGGTCGCGCACCGAAATCATCGGAAACCGTGAGCCCCAAGGCTTTCCGTCCCGCGCCAGCGAGCTCGGTCCGGTCGAACCGCGACAACCGCCCAGCACGTTGGTGGCCACGGCGCACCAGCGGTTCGTGTCGATCGGCGCGCCGGGCCCGGCCACCCCGTCCCACCAGCCGCCGGTGGGATGCCCGGGTCCGGCGGGGCCGGTGATGTGCGAGTCGCCGGTCAGCGCGTGCAGCACGACCACCACGTTGTCGCGGGTCGGCGACAGCTCACCCCAGCGCTGAACCGCGATGCAGACATCCTCGATCACCGCGCCGCTCTCGGTGGTCAGCGAGCCGATGTGTACCAGGCCGATCTCGCCTTCGGCGGGCAGCGTCTGGGTTCCGACGTCGGAGATCGTCATCGCCGCGGCCCTTAGAACGCCGCCACGGCTTGCGGGTCGGCGCCCGAGGTTTGCGCGTCCGCACCGTACTTGCGCGCCGCGGCGAACCCCAGCTCCAGGTCGGCAAGGATGTCGTCGATGCCCTCGATGCCGACGGCCAGCCGCACCAGTCCCGGGCTGACCCCGGTGCTCAACTGCTCGGCCGGGCTCAGCTGCGCGTGGGTGGTGGACGCCGGGTGGATCACCAGCGAGCGCACATCGCCGATGTTGGCGACGTGGCTGTGCAGCTTCAGGGCGTTCACGAACGCCTTGCCGGCCTCGACGCCGCCGGCCAGCTCGAAGGCCAGCACCGCACCGGTTCCCTTGGGCGCCAGCTTCTTCGCCCGCTCGTGCCACGGCGAGCTGGGCAGCCCCGCGTAGTTCACCGACAGCACGCCGTCGTGGCCGGCCAGGTACTCGGCCACCCGTTGCGCGTTGGCGACGTGGCGCTCCATGCGGAGGCTCAGCGTTTCGATGCCCTGGGCCACCAGGAACGCGTTGAACGGCGAGGCCGCGGAGCCGAGGTCGCGCAGCAGCTGCACGCGCGCCTTGAGCGCATACGCCGGCGGCCCGAGCTCGGCGAACACCACGCCGTGGTAGCTGGGATCGGGCGTGGTGAATCCGGGGAAGCGGCCCTGCGTCCAATCGAAGGTGCCGCCGTCGACGATGACGCCGGCGATCGCCGAGCCGTGACCGCCGAGGTACTTGGTGGCCGAGTGCACCACGATGTCGGCGCCGTGCTTGAACGGCTGGATCAGATAGGGCGTGGCGATGGTGTTGTCGACGATCAGCGGTATCCCGTTGGCGTGCGCGACGCCGGCCACCCCGGGGATGTCCAGCACGTCGATCTGCGGGTTCGAGATCGTCTCGCCGAAGAACGCCTTGGTGTTCGGTCGCACCGCGGCCTGCCAGGAATCCAGGTCGTCGGGGTCGTCGACGAAGCTGACCTCGATGCCGAGCTTGGCCAGCGAATAGTGGAACAGGTTGTACGTGCCGCCGTAGAGCCGCGGGCTGGAGACGATGTGATCCCCGGCACACGCGAGGTTCAATATGGCGAAGGTCTCAGCGGCCTGCCCGGAGCTCAGGAAGAGCGCGGCCACACCGCCCTCGAGCGCGGCGATGCGTTGCTCGACGACGTCGGTGGTCGGGTTGCCGATCCGGGTATAGATGTTGCCCGGAACCTCCAGACCGAACAGGGCGGCGGCGTGGGTGGTGTCGTCGAAGACGTACGACGTGGTCTGGTAGATCGGCAGGGCCCGGGCGTTGGTCGCCGGGTCCGGGTGCTGACCGGCGTGCACCTGCTTGGTGTCGAAGGACCAATTCGCACTCGGATCACTGTTGTCGTCGCTCATGGAAAGCTTCCCCTGTCTGGCTCAGGGGCCCGTCATGGCGGACCCGCGCTTGCCGGATAGCCGCTGCTATGGCTACTCAACCTGGTCATCACCCGGGGCACCCCACCGCGGTTGGAGGGTTGCCGGCCAGCAAGCCGGGGCTTGATGCTGGCGCTCATGACCAATACGAAGATTAGCTTACTGTGCCGACTTCGTGCCAATGGCAGGTCGACACCTGCCCAAACGCCCTTGATAACGTGGCAGGAAGAACGCTGAGCCCCCCAGGGATCTGACCGATTCGAAGATTTTTCACGCCGGGAGAGGGACCGTGAGCGCCGAACAGCCGACCGTCATCTACACACTGACCGACGAGGCGCCGTTGCTGGCGACCTACGCGTTCCTCCCGATCGTGCGCGCCTTCGCCGAGCCGGCGGGCATCCAGATCAAGACCAGCGACATCTCCGTCGCCGCCCGGATCCTCGCCGAGTTCCCCGAGCACCTGACCGAAGAACAGCGGGTCCCGGACAACCTGGGGGAGCTGGGCCGGCTGACGCAGCTGCCCGACACGAACATCATCAAGCTGCCGAACATCAGCGCCTCGGTGCCCCAGCTGATCGCCGCCGTCAAGGAACTGCAGGGCAAGGGCTTCAAGGTTCCGGACTTCCCGCAGAGCCCGAAGACCGACGAGGAGAAGGAAATTCGCGCCCGCTACGGCAAATGCCTGGGCAGCGCGGTCAATCCGGTACTGCGCCAGGGCAACTCGGACCGGCGCGCGCCCAAGGCCGTCAAGGAGTACGCCCGCAGGCATCCGCACAGCATGGGGGAGTGGTCGCCGGCCTCGCGCACCCACGTCGCGACCATGCGGCACGGCGACTTCTACCACGGCGAGAAGTCGATGACGCTGGACCGCGCGCGCAACGTGAAGATGGTGCTGGAGACCAAGGGCGGGAAGACCCTCGAGCTCAAGCCCAAAGTCGAGCTCCGCGAAGGCGACGTGATCGACAGCATGTTCATGAGCAAGAAGGCCCTGGTCGAGTTCTACGAGGAACAGATGCAGGACGCCTACGAGACGGGAGTGATGTTCTCACTGCACGTCAAGGCGACGATGATGAAGGTCTCGCACCCGATCGTCTTCGGCCACGCCGTCAAGGTCTTCTACAAGGACGCCTTCGCCAAGCACCAGGAGCTGTTCGACGAGCTCGGCGTCGACGTCAACAACGGATTGGTCGATCTCTACAGCAAGATCGAGTCGCTGCCCGCCTCGCTGCACGAGGAGATCATCCGCGACCTGCACGCCTGCCACGAACATCGCCCCGAGCTGGCCATGGTCGATTCGGCCAAGGGCATCACCAACTTTCACTCGCCCAGCGACGTGATCGTGGATGCCTCGATGCCGGCGATGATCCGGGCGGGCGGCAAGATGTGGGGCGCCGACGGACGGCAGAAGGACACCAAGGCCGTCAACCCCGAGTCGACGTTCTCCCGCATCTACCAGGAGATCATCAACTTCTGCAAAACCCACGGGCAGTTCGACCCGACCACGATGGGCACCGTGCCCAACGTCGGCCTGATGGCGCAGCAGGCCGAAGAGTACGGGTCGCACGACAAGACGTTCGAAGTCCCCGAAGACGGCGTCGCCAACATCGTCGATCTCGACACCGGGGAAGTCCTGCTCACGCAGAACGTCGAGTCCGGCGACATCTGGCGGATGCCCATCGTCACCGACGAAGCGATCCGCGACTGGGTCAAGCTGGCCGTCAACCGGGCGCGGAATTCGGGCATGACGGTGGTGTTCTGGCTGGACACCGAACGCCCGCACGAAGTCGAGCTGCGCAAGAAGGTCAAGGAGTACCTCAAGGAGCACGACACCGAGGACCTGGACATCAACATCATGCCGCAGGTTTGGGCCATGCGGTACACGCTGGAGCGCGCGATGCGCGGGCAGGACACCATCGCCGCGACCGGAAACATCCTGCGCGACTACCTCACCGACCTGTTCCCGATCCTGGAACTGGGCACCAGCGCCAAGATGCTGTCCATCGTGCCGTTGATGGCCGGCGGCGGAATGTACGAAACGGGGGCCGGCGGTTCGGCGCCGAAGCATGTCCACCAGCTGCTCGAGGAGAATCACCTGCGCTGGGACTCCCTCGGTGAATTCCTCGCTCTGGGAGCGTGTTTCGAAGACATCGGGATCAAGACCGACAACGAGCGCGCCAAGATCCTGGGCAAGACGCTCGATGCCGCCATCGGCAAGCTGCTGGAGAACAACAAGAGCCCGTCGCGCAAGGCCGGCGAACTCGACAACCGCGGCAGCCAGTTCTACCTGGCGCTGTACTGGGCGCAGGAACTCGCGCAATCCGACGACGAAGAGCTGCGCGAGCACTTCGCCGCGCTGGCCAAGTCGTTGGGCGAGAACGAGGACACGATCGTGGCCGAGCTCGCCGAGGCGCAGGGCGAGGCGGTCGACATCGGTGGCTACTACTACCCGGACAGCGAGAAGACGACTGCAGTGATGCGGCCGAGCAAGACGTTCAATGAAGCGCTGGCCGCTTCGCAAGGCTCGTAGGGTTAGGGCCGCCAAGAGAAAGTCGGGCTCGATATGTCAGGCGAACACAAGATCAAAGTCAAAGGGCCCGTAGTCGAGCTCGACGGTGACGAGATGACCCGCGTCATCTGGAAGTTCATCAAGGACATGCTGATCCTGCCGCATCTCGACATCAACCTGGACTACTACGACCTTGGCATCGAGAACCGCGACCGCACCAACGATCAGGTGACGATCGACGCCGCCTACGCCATCAAGAAGCACGGGGTGGGCGTCAAGTGCGCCACCATCACCCCCGACGAGGCCCGCGTCTCCGAATTCAACCTGAAGAAGATGTGGCTGTCACCCAACGGCACGATCCGGAACATTCTGGGCGGAACCATCTTTCGCGAGCCGATCGTGATCTCCAACGTGCCGCGCCTGGTGCCGGGCTGGACCAAGCCGATCGTCATCGGCCGGCACGCCTTCGGCGACCAATACCGCGCGACGAACTTCAAGGTCGACAAGCCGGGCACCGTCTCGATCACCTTCACACCGTCGGACGGCAGCAAGCCGATGGTGCACGAGGTGGTGTCCATCCCCGAGGACGGCGGCGTCGTGATGGGGATGTACAACTTCAAGGAGTCCGTCCGGGACTTCGCGCGCGCCTCGCTCGCCTACGGCCTGAACGCCAAGTGGCCGGTGTACCTGTCCACCAAGAACACCATCCTCAAGGCCTACGACGGCATGTTCAAGGACGAGTTCCAGCGCATCTACGACGAGGAATTCAAGGACAAGTTCGAGGCCGAGGGGCTGACCTACGAGCACCGGCTGATCGACGACATGGTGGCGGCCTGCCTCAAGTGGGAGGGCGGCTACGTGTGGGCCTGCAAGAATTACGACGGCGACGTCCAGTCCGACCTGGTCGCGCAGGGCTACGGATCCCTGGGGCTGATGACGTCGGTGCTGATGACCGCCGACGGCAAGACCGTCGAGGCGGAGGCCGCGCACGGCACCGTCACCCGGCACTTCCGCCAGTACCAGGCCGGCAAGCCGACGTCGACGAACCCGATCGCCTCGATCTTCGCCTGGACGCGCGGGCTGCAGCACCGCGGCAAGCTCGACGACACCCCGGAGGTGATCGAGTTCGCCCAGACGCTGGAGAACGTCGTGGTCGAGACGGTGGAGAGCGGGAAGATGACCAAGGACCTGGCCATCCTCATCGGCCCCGACCAGGAATGGCAGCAGAGCGAGGAGTTCCTCAACTCGATCGCCGAGAACCTGGAAAAGAAGCTGGCTAACTAGCCGAGGGGTTGGCGCCGCGGCTCGCGGTAGTGCACTCGTCGAGGAAGTCGGTGATCAGTTCGGCGACGCGCTCGGGCGCCTCGAACATCGGGATGTGCCCCACGCCGTCGAGCTTGGTGACCTGGTGGTCGTCGGGCAAATGCGTGGTGAAATGCCTGCTGAACCGGGGTGCGGGCACAATCCGGTCCTTCTCGCAGATGACCAGGTGCGCCGGGACCGCGTTTTCGGCCAACTCCTGCAGGCCGTGCAGCAGCAGCGACTTGACCAGCAGCTGGAAGTAGGCCGGGCAGTGGGCGACGTCGTCGATGCAGCCCAGCAGTTGGTCGTCGCTCACCCCGTCGGGCCGGGCGCTGATCGCGTAGGTGGCCAGCTGGCGGCTGAACGGCAGGCGCATCACCTTCGGGCCGAACAGCCACGCCAGCACCAGCAGCGGAATGCCCAGGATGAACTTGGCGATCACCTCGAACTTGGCCGGGCTCCAGCGCGTCCACCCGCCGGCCGGGGCGATGCCCATGACGCTGCGCGCACGGCCGCGCCGCTCGAGTTCGAACGCGACCCAGCCGCCCAGCGAGTTGCCCACGATGTGGGCGGTGTCCCAGCCCAGCTGGTCCATCTGCTGTTCCACGTGGTCGGCCAGGACCGCGGAGGACAGAAACCAGGTGCCGGCGGAGGGGCCGCCGTTGTGGCCGGCCATCGTCGGTGCGAACACCTCGTACCGCCCGGTGTCGGCCAACCGCCGGGCGACGTCCTCCCATACCGCCTGGGACAGCAGGAATGGGTGCAGCATCAGGACGGGCTCGCCCGACCCGAGGTGGATCGGTGGCCGCGTCCCCGTGTTGGTGTTCGTCCTCTTGCTCCCCATACCGCCGACACTAAATGCGGTACCGCCGGTACCGCAAGCGAGCGCGCAGCGCCCCCGCCCGCGCGCGAACGTGAAGCTGGCCGCACACTCGGCGACGAGTGTGAAGCTGGCCGCACACTCGGCGGCGGCAGGTGCCCCGAAAGGCCCGCGTGAAAAGATCGGTGCATCATGAGCACCGCTACCGGATCCCGCCGGATTTTCTCCGGCGTGCAGCCCACCTCCGATTCGCTCCACCTGGGGAACGCCCTGGGTGCCATCACCCAGTGGGTCGCGCTGCAGGACGATCACGAACCCTTCTTCTGCGTGGTCGACCTGCACGCCATCACCATCCCCCAGGATCCCGGCGCGCTGCGCCGCCGGACCTTGGCCACCGCCGCCCAATACCTGGCGCTCGGCATCGACCCCGCCCGCAGCACGATCTTCGTGCAGAGCCACGTGCCCGCCCACTCCCAGCTGGCCTGGGTGCTGGGCTGCTTCACCGGCTTCGGGCAGGCGTCGCGGATGACGCAGTTCAAAGACAAGTCGGCCCGCCAGGGCGGCGACTCCACCACCGTGGGCCTGTTCACCTATCCGGTGTTGCAGGCCGCCGACGTGCTGGCCTACGACGCCGAGCTGGTGCCGGTGGGTGAGGATCAGCGTCAGCATCTCGAGCTGGCGCGCGACGTCGCCCAGCGGTTCAACAGCCGGTTCCCCGACACGTTCGTGGTTCCCGACCTGCTGATCCCCAAGGCCACCGCCAAGATCTACGACCTGCAAGACCCGACGTCGAAGATGAGCAAGTCGGCGGCCACCGATGCCGGCCTGATCAACCTGCTCGACGATCCCGCCGCGTCCGCGAAGAAGATTCGCTCGGCGGTCACCGACAGCGAGCGCGAGATTCGCTTCGACACCGACGCCAAGCCGGGCGTGTCCAACCTGCTGACCATCCAATCGGCGGTCACCGGCGTCGGCATCGAAAAGCTCGTCGAAGGTTACGCCGGGCGGGGTTACGGCGACCTGAAGAAGGAGACCGCCGAGGCGGTCGTCGAGTTCGTCAGCCCGATCAAGGCGCGCGTCGACGAATTGCTTTCTGACCCAGCCGAATTGGAGGGGATCCTGGCGGCCGGGGCGCAGCGGGCCGAGGATGTGGCCGGCGAAACCGTCCGGCGGGTCTACGATCGGTTGGGTTTCCTTCCGCAGCGAGGATGAGTTCACCATGAGCGAGCCGGCCAACGCGGGCGCCCTCGACCGGCTGCGGGCCCGGTACGGATGGCTCGACCACGTCGTGCGCGCCTACCAGCGCTTCGACGACCGCAACGGCGGGTTCTTCGCGGCCGGCCTCACCTACTACACGATCTTCGCGCTATTCCCTTTGCTGATGGTCGGTTTCGCCGCCTTCGGGTTCGTCCTGGCCAGGCGGCCCGAGCTGCTGAAAACGATCGACGACCACATTCGGTCCCAGGTGACCGGCGCCCTGGGCGATCAGCTGCTCGACTTGATGAACTCGGCGATCGACGCGCGGGCGTCGGTGGGTGTCATCGGCCTGGCCACCGCGGTCTGGGCGGGCCTGGGCTGGATATCGCATCTGCGCCAAGCGTTGACGGAGATGTGGTGGGACGAGCGCATCGAGTCGCCGGGCTTCGTGCGCAACAAGCTCTCCGATCTGTTGGCCATGCTGGGGACGTTCGCGGTGATCATGGCCACCGTCGGCCTGACCACCGTCGGCCACGACGCCCCCCTGGCCGCGGTGTTGAAATGGCTTGGGGTGCCGCAGCTGTCGGTATTGGATTGGCTCTTTTGGCTGTTGTCGATCGTGATCTCGACGGCCATCTCGTGGTTGCTGTTCACCTGGATGATCGCCCGGCTGCCGCGCGAGAAGGTCAGCCTGGCCGACTCGGCGCGCGGCGCGCTGATGGCGGCGATCGGATTCGAAGCGTTCAAGCAAGTGGGTTCCATCTACCTGCGGGTGGTGTTGCGCAGCCCCGCGGGCGCCACGTTCGGCCCGGTGCTGGGTCTGATGGTGTTCGCCTACATCACCTCGTATCTCGTGTTGTTCTGCACGGCATGGGCGGCGACGGCATCCGATCACCCGCGCACCCGCCACGTCGCACCGCCCGCGCCGGCGATCATCGCCCCGCGCGTGCAACTGGACGAGGGGATCAGCACGCGGCAGACGCTGACCGCGATGGCGATGGGAGCCGTTGCGGGGCTGACCCTCTCCCGCCTCACCCGGTGGCTGCGCTAGCCGCCGAGGGCCGCGCGCATGCGTTCGGCGAACACCGTGGCCGCCCTCAGCGGGCGGACCATCACGGTGATCTCGTCGATGAGGCCGTCCCCCCGCGTGTGCAGGAAGTCGCAGCCCTGGATCTCCAGGTCCGCAACGGCGGCCCTGAACATGAGCGCGTGATCGCCGGTGCCCACACCGGAGAGCTTGTGCAGCACGGCGTCGGGGCGAATAGGCTTCCGACGCGGTCGAATTCGCCGGCTTCCACGGCGCGGCGGAAGGGGTGGCCGCTCACAGTCCGAGCGTCCTGCCGATGCCCACCGTGACGGCGGCGGCGAAGATCGCGACGGTCGCGGCGACGTTGCGTGGTTCGCGAAGGTACGCGTGCGAGGCGATTGCGCCCACCATGACGATCGCGAACCCGAATGCCGCGAGCGGGGTGAGGAACGCGGCGATACCGACCAGCCGGGGCAACAGAATTCCGATGGCGCCCAGCAATTCACAGAACGCGGTGACACGGATCACCGGCAGCGGGAACGGCGTTACGCCCGTTTGTCCGCTGGCGATCAGCCGGTCTTTCGGTTGACTGATCTTGGCCAGGCCGGACGCGGTAAACAGCGCGGCGAGCGCGACCTGTAGCGTCCAAAGCAACACATTCATCATTACCTCCCACGTCGATGGCTGTTCACCTCTATGACGTGGCAGGGCCGCATGATGTGACACCGACTAGGTGGTCACTCGCCAGTCGCCCCGGACCATGACCGCGCTGACCCGCAGATCGCGGTCCAGCACAACAAGATTGGCGTCGTGGCCGGCGCGCAGGCTGCCCACCCGCTCGAGGCCGAGCGCCCGCGCCGGCGTCGCCGACGTCGTCTGCGCCGCGACGGCCAGTCCCGCATCGGCATGCACCGCGCGGAACAGCCGATCCATGGTCGCGGTGCTGCCCGCGATCGTCGACGTCCCGCGCACCCGCGCCACACCGGAGACCACGTCGACGGCCACCGCACCGAGGCGGAACGCCCCGTCACCGCGGCCGGCCGCGGCGATGGCGTCGGTGACCGCGGCGACCCGCTCGGGCCCCGCGGCCCCGAGCACCGCGCGCACGACGGCCGGGTGCACGTGCACGCCGTCGGCGATCAGTTCGACGATGACTCCCCGGTTCCGCAGCAGGGCGAGCACCGGCCCGGGCTCGCGGTGGTGCAGCGGCGGCATCGCGTTGCACAGGTGGGTGCCGACGGTGGCGCCGAGCCCGATCGCGTGTTCGGTCTGCTCGTAGGTGGCGTTCGTGTGTCCCACGGCCACAACCACTCCGGCGTCGCGAAAGCGCCGGATCGCCTCGTCGGCCCCGGGCAGCTCGGGTGCCAGGGTGACCATCCGGATCGCGCCGCGGCCCGCGTCGAGCACGGCGTCGATCTCGGCCGGGTCAGGGTCGCGCAGCTGGGCCGGGTCGTGTGCCCCGCAACGGGCCCGGGAGAGCCACGGCCCCTCCAGGTGGATGCCGGCGACGGTGCCGTGCCGGGCGGCCTCGGCGAGCGCGCGCACGCCGGCGAGCAACTCCGCGGGCGAGGCGGTCACCAGGCTGGCGAGCGTTGTCGTGGTGCCGTGCCGCAGATGGAATTCCGCCGCGCCGGTGATGCCGTCGCGGTCGGTGTAGGAGGCGCCGCCGCCGCCGTGCACGTGCATGTCGATGAACCCGGGCACCACGGTGGCGTCGGGGAAGTGCGCGTCGGCCGGCCGGGGCGGGACGCCCGCGCCGCAGGCGGCGATCCGCCCGCCGTCGGTCTCCAGCCAGCCCGGCCGGCGGACCTGCCCGTCGAGCACCGTGGTGCCCGCGGCGATCATGACCATCGGCCGCCGTTTTCCCAGAAGTGGCGGATTTCCTCCAGCTGGCGTCC
>NZ_LZJF01000072.1 GCF_001666835.1 Mycobacterium sp. E3251
GAAGGCGCACCGGCGCTGTTCGACCTGCCCCACCGCGGGCCGATCTATCCCACACCGGCCGGGCTCGTCGCCGCGGTGCCCGATTGGTCGCAGCGCCCGCTGCCCTTGGTGGCGCTGTATCTGCGCCGCCCCGACGCCAAACCGATGGCGGCGCGCGGATGACCGCCCTGGGCGAGCCCGTGACGCTCGGCGCCCTGGTCCCCGCCGACGCGGCGCGCTGCGCCGAGCTCGAACGTCAGCTGTTCGACGGTGACGACCCCTGGCCCGCGGCGGCGTTCAATCGGGAGTTGGCGAGCCCGCACAACCATTACGTCGGTGCCCGGGCCGGTGGCAAGCTCGTCGGGTACGCCGGCATCTCGCGGCTGGGACGCACCCCGCCGTTCGAGTACGAGGTCCACACCATCGGCGTGGACCCCGCCTATCAGGGGCAGGGGATCGGCCGCCGGTTGCTCGACGAGCTGCTGGTCTTCGCCGACGGCGGCGTGGTCTTCCTCGAGGTGCGCACCGACAACGAGGCGGCCATCGCGCTGTACCGCAGCGTGGGATTCGAGCAGATCGGCCTGCGCCGGCGCTACTACCGCGCGAGCGGGGCCGATGCGTACACGATGCGCCGGGGGGCCCGCCCGTGAAGACCATCCTGGCCATCGAAACCTCCTGCGACGAAACGGGAGTCGGCATCGCGCGGCTCGACGGCACCGGTTCCGAGGCCACCGTGACGCTGTTGGCGGACGAGGTGGCGTCCAGCGTCGACGAACACGTCCGCTTCGGCGGCGTGGTCCCCGAGATCGCGTCGCGGGCGCACCTGGAGGCGCTCGGCCCCACCATGCGCCGCGCGCTCGCCACGGCCGGGCTGGAGAAGCCCGACATCGTCGCGGCCACGATCGGGCCGGGTCTGGCCGGCGCCCTGCTGGTGGGAGTGGCTGCGGCCAAGGCGTATTCGGCCGCGTGGGGGGTCCCCTTCTACGCGGTCAACCACCTTGGCGGGCACCTGGCGGCCGACGTCTACGAACATGGGCCGCTCCCCGAGTGCGTGGCGCTGCTGGTATCGGGCGGCCACACCCACCTCCTGCATGTGCGCTCCCTGGGCGAACCGATCGTCGAGCTGGGCAGCACCGTCGACGACGCCGCCGGCGAGGCCTACGACAAGGTGGCGCGGCTGCTCGGGCTGGGCTATCCCGGCGGCAAGGTGCTCGACGACCTGGCCCGCACCGGTGACCGCGACGCCATCACCTTCCCGCGCGGCATGACAGGACCGCGTGACGACCCGTACGCCTTCAGCTTCTCGGGGCTCAAGACGGCCGTCGCCCGCTACCTGGAGAGCCACCCGGACGCGGTGAACGCCGATGTCGCCGCAGGTTTTCAGGAGGCCGTCGCCGACGTACTGACCATGAAGGCGGTGCGCGCGGCGACCGGGCTCGGCGTCTCGACGCTGCTGATCGCCGGGGGAGTGGCCGCCAATTCGCGGCTGCGGGAGCTGGCGGAACAGCGGTGCGCATCGGCCGGGCTGACGCTGCGGATCCCCAGGCCCCGGCTCTGCACCGACAACGGGGCGATGATCGCTTCCTTCGCCGCGCACCTGGTGGCCGCCGGTGCGGCGCCGTCCCCGCTGGACGCGCCCACCGACCCTGGGCTGCCGGTGGTAAAGCCCAGGTCAGCTGATCGCCCGTAGCGAACATCGCGGACGCACCGGGGCGCCCTTGAGTGCTAGCACTCTCGTGTATAGAGTGCTAGGTGGCAATCGGCCAAACCCTGTGCCGGCACCCGCGACGACGGCGCCCGGGCTCGGACGACTGCCGAATCCCTTGATAATTCCGGGGCACCCGCCCCGGACCCGATCTAACTAGTGGAGGGCTCCCATCGTGGCGAAGGTGAACATCAAGCCACTCGAGGACAAGATTCTCGTGCAGGCCAACGAGGCCGAGACCACGACCGCGTCCGGTCTGGTCATTCCTGACACCGCCAAGGAGAAGCCGCAGGAAGGCACCGTCGTCGCAGTCGGTCCCGGCCGCTGGGACGAGGACGGCGAAAAGCGGATCCCGCTCGACGTCTCGGAAGGCGACACCGTCATCTACAGCAAGTACGGCGGCACCGAGATCAAGTACAACGGCGAGGAGTACCTGATCCTGTCGGCGCGTGACGTGCTGGCCGTCGTATCGAAGTAAGCATCGTGTCCCGCCCCGGCGATCCCCGCGCATGGCCGCGGGTGATTTCCGGGGCGGCATGCGTTAGTGAGGAGCCTGATGAGCAAGGTTATTGAGTACGACGAGACCGCGCGCCGCGCGATCGAGGCCGGTGTCAACGCGCTGGCCGACGCGGTCCGCGTGACGCTGGGGCCGCGCGGCCGGCATGTGGTGCTGGCCAAGGCATTCGGCGGGCCAGCGGTCACCAACGACGGCGTGACCGTCGCGCGCGAGATCGACCTGGAAGACCCATTCGAGAACTTGGGTGCGCAACTGGTGAAGTCGGTGGCCACCAAGACCAACGACGTGGCGGGTGACGGCACCACGACCGCGACCGTGCTGGCGCAGGCGCTGGTCAAGGGTGGCCTGCGCCTGGTTGCGGCCGGCGCCAACCCCATTGAGCTCGGCGTGGGAATCTCCAAGGCGGCCGACGCGGCGTCCGAGGCGCTGCTGGCGGCGGCCACCCCGGTGTCCGGCAAGGAAGCGATCGCTCAGGTGGCGACGGTGTCGTCGCGCGACCAACAGCTCGGCGAGCTGGTCGGCGAGGCGATGACCAAGGTCGGCACCGACGGCGTGGTCAGCGTCGAAGAATCCTCCACGCTGAGCACCGAGCTGGAGTTCACCGAGGGCGTCGGTTTCGACAAGGGTTTCCTGTCGGCGTATTTCGTCACCGACTTCGATTCGCAGGAAGCCGTGCTCGACGACCCGGTCATCCTGCTGCACCAGGAGAAGATCAGCTCGCTGCCCGATCTGCTGCCCATGCTGGAAAAGGTCGCCGAGTCGGGGAAGCCGCTGCTGATCATCGCCGAGGACGTCGAGGGCGAGGCACTGGCGACGTTGGTGGTCAACTCGATTCGTAAGACGCTCAGGGCGGTTGCGGTGAAGGCGCCGTTCTTCGGCGACCGGCGCAAGGCGTTCCTCGAGGACCTCGCGGTGGTTACCGGCGGCCAGGTGATCAACCCCGACGCGGGCCTGCTGCTGCGCGAGGTCGGCACCGATGTGCTGGGCTCGGCTCGCCGCGTGGTGGTCAGCAAGGACGACACCATCATCGTCGACGGGGGCGGCTCGAAGGATGCGGTTGCCGACCGGATCAAGCAGCTGCGCGCCGAGATTGAGAAGAGCGATTCCGACTGGGACCGCGAGAAGCTGCAGGAGCGGCTGGCCAAGCTGGCCGGCGGCGTTGCGGTGCTCAAGGTCGGTGCCGCCACCGAGACCGCGCTCAAGGAACGCAAGGAAAGCGTCGAGGACGCCGTCGCGGCGGCCAAGGCCGCCGTCGAGGAGGGCATCGTCGCGGGCGGCGGGTCGGCGCTCATCGGGGCGCGCAGCGCGCTGAAGGAGTTGCGCGGGTCGCTGTCCGGCGACCAGGCGACGGGCGTCGACGTGTTCGCCGAGGCGCTTGCGGCCCCGCTGTATTGGATCGCCACCAACGCCGGCCTGGACGGTGCGGTCGCGGTCAACAAGGTCGGCGAGTTGCCGGCCGGGCACGGCCTGAACGCCGCGACGCTGGAGTACGGCGACCTGATTGCCGACGGCGTCATCGACCCGGTCAAGGTCACGCGGTCCGCGGTGCTCAACGCGGCGTCGGTGGCACGCATGGTGCTGACCACCGAGACCGCGGTGGTCGACAAGCCCGCCGACGACCACGATGACCACGGCCATGGCCACGGCCACGGGCATCACCACCACCACTGAGTAGGCGAGACGTAAACACCCCCGGCCCTGCGGCCGGGGGTGTTTGCATGTTTGAGGTCTGCGGCTTCGGGCGCGGAATGCAACGGACAACCGACCGCGTTGCACATGAGCATGACTATTCGTCTCGGACTGCAGATCCCGAACTTCTCCTACGGCACACCAGTCGCCGAATTGTTTCCCGCCGTTCAGGCCCAGGCCCGCGAGGCCGAGAGCGCTGGATTCGACACCGTGCTCTTAATGGACCACTTCTACCAATTGCCGGGGCTGGGTGAACCCGACGAGCCCATGCTGGAGGCCTATACCGCGCTGGGCGCCTTGGCCACCTCTGTCGAGCGGGTGCAGTTGTCGACCCTGGTGACCGGCAATACCTATCGCAACCCGACCCTGCTCGCGAAGGCGATCACCACGCTGGACGTCGTCAGCGCAGGGCGAGCGATCCTCGGCATCGGCGCGGGCTGGTTTGAACTGGAGCATCGGCAGCTGGGCTTCGAGTTCGGCACCTTCACCGAGCGGTTCGAAAAGCTCGAGGAGGCGCTGCAGATCATCGCCGGAATGTTGCACGGCGAGCGCCCCACCTTCTCGGGCAAGTGGTATCGCACCGAGAGCGCGATCAACGAACCCCGCTACCGCGACCACATCCCGGTCATGCTCGGTGGCAGCGGCGAGAAGAAGACGTTCCGGTTGGCCGCCCGGTACGCCGACCACCTCAACATCATCGCCGACATCGATCAGCTGCCCGCCAAGCTCGACGTGCTGCGCCAGCGCTGCGCCGAAATCGACCGCGATCCAGCGACTTTGGAGACCAGCTCGTTGCTGACCGTCGTGGTCGACGGCTTCGGCGCGTCCAGCGACATCGGCGAGGCCCGCGGCGGCCGGGCGGTCACCGGGACCGTCGATCAGATCGCCGACGAGATCAAACGTCGGGTCATCGGCGTGGGAATCGACGGCGTGATCATCAACCTGCCGACCCACCGCTACACGCCCGGTGTCATCACAGCAGTGGGCGAGGCGCTCAGGCCGCTGGTCGACGCGCGCTGACGCGTGGCCCGCGTCGATTGCTAAGCTGGCCCACCATGACGTGGGGGGCACCAGCGTGAGCTATCCGCAGCAGTGGCCGCCGCAACCACCGCAATACCCCCAGCAGTGGCCGCCGCCGTACCCGCCGCCGTCGTACCCGCCCCCGGCGCCTGCGCCGCGCAAGACCAATGTCCTGCTGATCGTCGTGCTTGCGATCGCCGCGATCGTCGTTCTGGTACCGGTGGCGTTGGTCGGGTTCTTCCTGATCCAGGACATGGCGCGCGACGGCCGCGGCGAAAGCAAGAAGGCCACCTCGCTCTCGGACTTCGATGTGGTGTGCGATCGCGGATCGATCAGTAACGCCGCCACGTACCAGAAGCCGTACAAGATCGTCGCGTTCGCCCCGTATGACGAGCCGGACCCGATGCGCGAACTGACATCGATGCACTGGCGACAGGTCACACTGGATTCCCGTGCCGACTACGGGCCGACTGACAACAACTTCCAGTCGACGAATGTTGTTGCCTGCCTTACTCGCAAACCCGGAACCGAGGCGAAGTCACGCACCTGCGACCTCAAGACGGACGCGGGCGAACATATCGCCGTCGACTTGTACACCGTGCAGTACGACTTGGAACTCCGCGAGGCGAAGACCGGCAAGCGCATCGCACAACTGGGATCGGTGGACGGTCCGGCGGCCAGCTGCCCGTTCTTCGTATGGGTCAAGAAACGCGATCCGAAGTTGTACGCGGGACCAGATTCTGCGGCGGTCAATGCCAAGCTCGCTGAATTCGCGCACGGGTAACCGGTTTCCGCGCATGGCCCCCACGGTCGGCATCGGGGATGCTGCTAATCAGCAGTCAGCGGTCGTCGGTCCCGACGGCACGCACGAAGGCGTCGGCGAACATGTCGCAGACGGTGTCGATGTCGGGCAGCGTCCAGGCGGGCACATTCGGTAGGGCCGGCCGCGTGAGCAGATGGATCGCGATGGGTCCCAACAGTTGTTGGGCCAGCAGTGGCACGGGCAGGTCACGCATGTGTCCGGCGCGGATCTCGGCTTCGAACCAAAGACCGAGTATCCCGAGCATGCGCGGCGGGCCGTAGGCCGCGAGGGATTGCACGGCGGGACTGGTCGGCCGTGCGAAGGCTTCGGCGAATATGGCTGGGGCAACCCGGGGTTCGCGGCTCAGCGCGTCCGCCAGGGTGCGGTAGAAACCGCGCACCATGTCGGGCAGGTCACCGCTGGCGCGCGCGAGGTATTCCTCGATGTCCTGGATGGGGCTGTGGCGCTCGAAAACCGCCCGCACCAATTCGTCGCGCCCACCGAAGGCGGCATGGAGGCTGTAGACGGAGCAACCTGCGCGGGCGGCAACGGCCTCTAATGTTGCTGCGGCAAGCCCGGATTCGCTGATCAATGCCGCTGCGGCGGCGACCGCCCGGGTGCGGACGGGCGGCAGGCCGCCGGGGTCCACTCCCGCAGCACGAACGGCTTCATCCAGGGCGGTGCGTGAGCCGCCGAAGCGCCGCAGCAGGGTGCTGCGCGAGATCCCGGCCTCCGTGGCAATCGTCGCGACGGAAACGTCGGCGACGTCCTTGCCCAGCTTTTCCGCGGCGCGGAGTGCGGCGTCCACCACTTGTGGTGTCGACACCGGTCGGACCATTCCGCCTCCTCCGCCGCTGTGATACGTTACCTTATGTATGCTGCAATTGTATTTCATACTCCCTTAGGAGTGTCCGTACATGACGCGAGTTCTTCAGACCCGGGTCTGCGTCGCCGGCGGCGGGCCGGCCGGCCTCGTGCACGCGCTCCTGCTCGCCCGCGCTGGCATCCCGGTCGTTGTCCTGGAAAAGCACAACGACTTCCTGCGCGACTTCCGCGGTGACACCGTGCACCCGACCACCCTGCGGATCATGGACGAGCTGGGGTTCATCGACGAGTTCCTCCGCCTACCGCACACCAAGATCGACCGTGTCGCCTTCGACACCGACGGCTCGATTCGCACCTTCGGCAACTTCAGCGTGCTCAGACGACTCGGCTTCAAGCAGCCCTATATCGCAATGATGCCGCAGTGGGACTTCCTCGACTTCATCGCTGAAAAGGCTTCTGCCTACCCGGAATTCACCTTGGTCCGCAATGCCGAAGTCACCGACCTGATCTTCGATGGCGATCGGGTGGTCGGGGTGCGCACGCCGGAATTGGAGGTGCGGGCCGATCTGGTGGTGGCCGCCGACGGGCGCAAGTCCGCCGTGCGTGCCGCGGCGGGCCTGCGGACCGCGGCGGCGCACTCGCCGATGGACGTGCTGTGGTTCCGACTGAAATGGCGCCCCGGCGACCCCGAGGAGTTGTTCGCGGTGCTCCGTAAGGGCCTGATGATGGCCATGATCTACCGGGGTGATTACTGGCAGGTCGCCTACCTGATGCCCAAGGGTTCGAACCCTCGCGGCGGATCATTGGAGGAGTTCAAGGAACGGATCGTCACCGCGCAGCCGCGGCTTCGTGACCGCGTCAACGACTTGAGCTCGTGGGACGACACCAGCGAGCTCGATGTGCGGGTGGACCGTCTCGAGACATGGTGGCGTACGGGACTGCTCTGCATTGGCGACGCCGCACATGCCATGTCGCCGGCCGGTGGGGTCGGCATCAACCTCGCGATCGCCGACGCGGTGGCCGCTGCCAACATTCTGTTCGCCCCGCTGCGCGAAGGTCGGGTAACCGACGCCGATCTCGCGAAGGTGCAGCGCCGACGGGAGCTGCCCGCCCGGATTGTTCAGGCTTTTCAGGTGTTGATTCAGGACAGGGCGGTCGCGCCCAACTTGAGCGGGGATTTGTCCCCGATCCGCGTTCCGAAGATCGTGGGTTGGGGCCCGCTGCAGGCGATTCCACCGGTTTTCGTCGGGCGCGGCTTCCGCCCCGAGCATGTCCGCACTCCCGACGTACACGGCGCGGGGCAGGGGCGGTAATCGAAGCCGAAGGGGGCTTCCCCGCGTCAGAGCCCCGCGATGACGATGCCCACGCCCACCACGATTGCCACCGCGAGTGACACCAGCAGAAAGCTCACGATCCGTTCCTTTGCCGGCGAGGTCTCGTGATCGGCCGCCGCGATCGGCGCGAGGCGGCGCCCCGCGCCCCACGCCGAGGCGAGCAGGGTCGCCAGCCAGTTCGCGTAGGCGGAGTACACGATCAACACGACCGCCGCGATCCCCCAGGCGTTGGGCAGGTGGATGTGTGGCCACAGCAGGCCGAGTAGCACGAGGAACATCCCGTTGAGGACGGCCTCGAGGTGGCTCGACAGCGCCATCCGCGGGTTCTTCAGTGCCGGGATGGCGAATCCGGTGAGCAGGCCGATGAGAAAAAGGACCAAGCCGAGCGTGAAGAGCACCGTCTGCA
Source organism: Mycobacterium sp. E3251 (assembly GCF_001666835.1). Taxonomy (GTDB): domain Bacteria; phylum Actinomycetota; class Actinomycetes; order Mycobacteriales; family Mycobacteriaceae; genus Mycobacterium. The sequence continues at coordinate 8,278 of NZ_LZJF01000072.1, forward strand.
TGTCAGAAGACTAGGAGCGTTCGGCTGCTCTCAAGGCGTAAACCACCGCGGGCGTCTCGGCGAGTCGTCGCAGAGGTTTATGTGTCAGCGGGTTCCGGGCGGAAGGCTGGGCGGAGTCGTCGTCACAGTTGTAATCGGCGTGGACGTGTACGCCGGGCTGCTGGTGACGGTGACGGTGCTCGTGCTGGTGGACGGCGGCGGCACTTCGGTCGTCGTCGTGATCGTCGTGACGCTGGTCGTCGTCGAGGTCGACGACGTCGTCGTCGCGGACGCCGCGGCGAGCACACCGCAGGCCACCCGCTTGCCCGACTCACCGGTCGAAGCCCCGCTCAGGTTGTCCGCGTTCTGGTGGACGATCAGCGCGGTGCCCGAGCTGTTCCTCAGGTCCGAGGCGGTGAGCAGGCTGGTGGTGGTGACGAGTTTCGCCGAGCCGTCGTTGCGCACCTGCAACGCGGTCAGGTCACCGCTGGCCGGAAAGCCGGTGTGGCCCTGCGCCTGGTAGACCGATCCCGCGGACTCGAAGTCCCCCTCGCATTTGCCGACCCCGTGAACCATGAGCGCGTGGAAACCCGGGCTCAGGACTTGGTTTGGCCCGGCTTCCACGGTCACGGTCGCGTACCCGTTCGCGAAATCGATGGTGGCGGTGCCGACCTGGTTTCCGTCGGCGCTCTTCAACTGCGTGGTCATCCGCTCGGTGCCGGGGGGCGCGCTGGAGGACGTCGACGTGGCGGATTGGCCACCTTGCTGGTTTGAGCATGCTGCCAACGGTGCGATGGTGGCGGCAAGCGCCACGGCCGCGAAGGATACGCCCTTATTCATGGGCCGGTCGTACCCCGATTGGTCGCGGTCCAAACGACTAAAGCGAACTCAACAGGGCGGCGCGGCCTCGGACGCGAAGCTTATTGAGGGTGGATCGACGCAACCGGGTGATGCGCTCGACCATTCGATCTCCGAGTGCATCGAGCATCTCGGCGCTCAAATCTATTGGGGGCGGGCACAAATCGCGTTCCTCTTCGCTGGCGTGGGCGTCCAGGACCGTGACGAACGAGTGCCACTCGCCCTCGTATTGCGGCACGGTCGGCGAAGTCCGAAGTAGCACCGCCAGCTGATCCCAGACCTGGCGATGCTCCGCGTGGGCGATGGCCACCAGCGTGCTGGCCTCCGACACCGCCGGATAGAACAGGTCGTCCTCGATCCGCATGTGGATGTCGAGCTCGATCAACAACTCGTCGAGGGCGTCGTGGCGTTCGTCGCAATCCGGGGGTAGCGCGGTGATCGTCTCGCACAGCCCCCGCAAGACCCTGTGGTGTTCGAAAAGCACTTCGTAGGCATTCATTGCACCCCTCCCCGCACCTCCACAAATCCGTCGCGGATCCGGACCGGGTAACGCGGCAGTGTTGCCGTCGCCGGTCCGCGCAGCACTTCCCCCGATTCGCAGGCGAAGCGGGAGCCATGCCACGGACAAACGATGCGACCGCGATCGATCCAGCCGTCGTCCATCGGCGCACCGAGGTGGGGGCAGCGCGCACCGACGGCCAGGACTTGGTCGTCGGTGCGGTAGAGAACCACGCCGATGCCGTCCACCTCGACCCGCTGCGGCTGGCCGTCCAGGGCCGTCGCCGGCAACACCGGCGTCCAGCGGGCGCCACTGAGCCGAGCGCCCGAGCGGTCCACCCCGGCTCCCGATCCGTATACCAGAGCTCCGCCCAGATAGCCGCTACTCAGGGTGATGCCGTAGCCAAGCGCACTGCAAGCCATCCCGCGCCGATGGCGACCGTTGCGGCGGTCCCGCCACGACAACGCGTACAGGCTCGTCGCGACCCCGTTCAGCAAGCCATGGACAACGCCGACCCGTCGCGATTGCTCATGCGTGTGTTGCCAGTCCGTCAAACCGGTCGCGGCCGCCCCGACGCTCCCGGCGAGGCCGACACCCAACGCGAACCTCGACGCGTCGCGCCATTGCGCGCCACTTCCCGAGAGCATGGAAGCCGCATCCATCGCGACCGTCGTCGTGACCGCTCCCGTCGGCACCGACGTCAGCGCGGGATGCAGCGGATGGCCGAGCCAGGTGCCGTGCAGCGCATTGCTGACCCGGTCACGATGTCGGCCCATGGCCGCGAAGAGAAGCGTCAGGGCGTGCTCGAGGCGGTAGCTCGGCCGGTCCAGCCATTCCTGTCGTCCCAGGGCGGTCACTGCTGCGAGTAATCGTTGCTTCACGGCACCTCCTGTGCGCGTGAGCGAACCGACGCGGGCTCCTCTGCACGACGGAACGCCCGAAATTGGATTCAGCCAGCCGCGGCCAAGCCCATGACTGATACACGGACCGAGACGGCGAATCGTTCAACCGCGTCGTGCGAAAGGTGTGCTGCCCCTTGTGACGATTGATGAACCGCTAGGCCGAGCGGCGGATGCCGCGCGTGCGGCCGATGTCGCCCTTCAGCAACATGTCGCGCTCCGATTCGGACAAGCCGCCCCAAACCCCGTAGGGCTCACCGACTTCGAGCGCGTGGGAACGGCACTCCTGAATTACCGGGCACTGGCGGCACATTTCTTTGGCGCGCTGCTCGCGCTGCATGCGGGCCCGGCCGCGCTCACCGTCGGGATGAAAGAACATCGACGAGTCAACGCCGCGGCACAAGCCCTGCAATTGCCAGTTCCAGATGTCGGCGTTGGGTCCAGGTAGCTGCTCCGGCTGTGGCATTGGTGTTTCCCTCTCTGCACGGCACGCCCAGTAAGGTCAGGTTCGCGAAGCGATTGTGCAACTGAATTGAAGTGGCGTCACCGATGACTACCCGTCATGCGTAGACGTTAGGGCGGGCGGTGAATTTGCGTCAATAGCCACTTAGCCCGACAAAGTATGTAATGGTTATAAAAGAATTAACGCCGCGTTCATCTGCCACCCATTGTCGAAACACGCACCGTGCTACCAGGCAGTTGACCGAAACGAAATTTCCCAGCTCACGGGCCTGTGCGGGGCCGGCCACGATTAGTACAGGACCTATTGTGATTAACAGTTCGGTAACGCGAACAGCACAAACTGTTTACTCCTATCGTCGTGATTGAAACTCGTCACACTTCCGTGATTGGCGGAGAGTTGCACGCCGCCGCCTTCGGCGACCGGCCCGGTACTTGGCCGCTGCCGACCGCGGTCACGCCGGAGGGCTTATGGCTGCGCGCCGTCGCGGCGGGCGGGCAGGGCCGCTACGGCAGCGCGTACCGCGATTTGGCGGCGCTGCGGCGCGAAGCCCCCGCCGGCCGGCTGGCGTCGCTGGCCCACAGCACGCAGGGATCCTTCCTGCGCCAACTCGGTTGGCACATGCTGGCACGCGGGTGGGATGGGCGCGCACTCGCGCTGGCCGGCAGGGACGACGGGTCCGCCGAGGCGCGGGTCGACGCTCTGATCGGGCTGGCCGCCGACGCGCTGGGTGTCGATCGCTTCGCGGCGGCGGCGGCGTTGTTGGGCCGCGCGGACTCCGAGCTGGATGCCGGGCCGGTGCCCGAGCGGCAGCCGGTGCGCCGCGGGTGGGTCGCCGCCGAGCTGGCGATGGCCCGCGGCGACGGCGAAACCGCCGTCCGCCATGCGAACGAAGCGGTGGAGCTGGCGGGTGCCATGGCCGTCCCGTCGGCGCGGCACGCGGTCAAGAGCGAGGTGGTGCTGGCGGCGGCCCTGTGCAGCGCCGGGGACGTCGAGCGCGCGCGGGCGGTGGCGGAGGCGGCGCTGGACGCCACCGGCCGGCTCGGGCTGGTCCCGCTTCGTTGGGCGTTGGCGTGCTTGCTGATTGATCTCGGTAGCGTCACCGTTTCGACACAACAGCTGCACGAAATTCGCGATGTCTGCGCAGGCCAAGTGCGGCGCGCCGGTGCGACGTGGCGTTCCGCTTGAAATGGCCTCCGGGCCGTTATTGTCATTTCGTAAGTTAGCCCGGCTAGTTCGCGATGTGTCCGGTTCGTAACGTTGGAGATACCGCCGTCGATGACAATTCAAGGGGATCGTCTCGACGCTGTGGTTGCCAAGGCCGTGGCGGGGGACAGTAACGCACTACGGGAGGTGCTGGAGACCATCCGTCCGATTGTCGTGCGCTATTGCCGCGCGCGAGTCGGGACAGTCGAGCGGGGTGGGCTGTCAGCGGATGACGTGGCACAGGAGGTGTGCTTGGCGACTATCACGGCGCTGCCGCGCTACCGGGACCGAGGGCGTCCCTTTCTCGCCTTCCTGTACGGCATCGCGGCGCACAAGGTCGCGGACGCCCATCGGGCCGCCGGCCGTGATCTGTCCTATCCGACCGAGGTCATCCCCGAGCGTTGGTCGTCCGACGCGGGTCCCGAACAGCGGGCCATCGAAGCCGATTCGGTCAGCCGGATGAGCGAACTGCTCGAAATCCTGCCCGCCAAGCAGCGCGAGATCCTGATCCTGCGTGTCGTCGTCGGCTTGTCCGCCGAGGAGACCGCGTCCGCCGTCGGCAGCACCACGGGAGCGGTCCGGGTGGCCCAGCACCGTGCGCTGTCCCGGCTGAAGTCCGAAATGATCGCGGCAGGTGACTGTGCCTGAACCCCTGGACGAATTCGCCCGCACCGACCTGCTTCTCGACGCGCTCGCCGAGCGGCGGCCGGTGCACGTCGGCGACCCCGACATCGACGCGATGGCCACGCTGCTGGAGGACTGGCGCGACAACCTGCGGTGGCCACCGGCCAGCGCGCTGGTGTCGGCCGAGGAGGCCGTCGACGCCCTGCGCACCGGCCTGGCCGACCGTCGCCGCGGCCGGCGCGGCCTGGCGACGATCGGATCGGTCGCCGCGGCGCTGCTGGTGATGAGCGGCTTCGGCGCGATGGTGGTCGAGGCGCGTCCGGGGACCCCGCTGCACGGGCTGCACGCGATGTTCTTCGATCAGCCGCGCGTCAACGAAAAGCATCAGGCCTTGCTGTCCGCCCGGGCCGACCTGGCCAAGGTGCAGGAGTCGATCGACCGGGGCCAATGGGACCAGGCGCAGAACCAGCTCACCGAGGTGAGTAGCTTGGTCCAGTCGATCGAGGACCCGGCCAGCAAACAGGAGCTGACGAATCAGCTGAAGCTGTTGAATGTCAGGGTTCAGTCGCGCAACCCGAATGCGACGCTGCCGCCCCCGGCGAACACGCCTTCGGCGTGGTCGACCCCGACCACCGCGGCTCCGACGGCGGCCACTACGCCCTCCGAAGCTTCGCCGATCCCGTCAGTCACGCCGTCGCCGAGTCAGTCGTGGAGCAAGCACCGGCACCACGGGCAGACGTCGACGCCGCCGGCGGTGACGCCGAACAATCCCTAGCGGTCTAGCGGCGGTACCCGTCCGCGTCCGAGGTGGCCTCGTTGAGCGACGCGTCGGCGTATCCCCGGCAGTAATCCCACGTGACATAGGCGTCCGGCTCGGGGTCGTAGGCGGGCTCGTGCGGGCGGACGGTGCCGTCGATCAGCAGCTGCAACAGGTTCGCACGCAGCATGTCCCAGTCGTGGTAGTGATCCTGCTGACATTCGTCGCAGCACACCACGAGTCCGCGAATCCCCTTGTGCGCCAACAGTGCCTCGTAAACAGCCAGGTCGGCGAGGTCCGCCTCGACCGCCATCCGCTCTTGGGCGTCCAGGGGTTGCCCCGGCTCTACGGCTTCCAGCGCAGCCGACGGATCGCAGGGGTCGTCGGCGAAGGGGTCGGGCGGCAAACCCGGTGGGAGGTGATCGCGCACGCACACTAGCCTACGCAGCCGGGCCGGGATAACGCCAGCAGGCAAGCCGCCCGTCGTTTCCGGGGCGTTTGCCGTCCGCGGCGCGCCCCCCGGCAGGGGTCCGGGCGGCGGGCGAGCCGATAGGATGGGGGTCTCGCGCCGCATCGTATGGAGGGCCCCACCGATGACCCGTGGCATGTCCCACCTGGAAGACAGTTCCGACCTCGTCGGTAGCCCCTACGTGCGCGACCCCCAAATTCGGGGACTGATCGACGACCCCGTGCCGACCGGGGGTGACAACCCGCACAAGATCGCGATGCTCGGCCTCACGTTCGACGACGTCCTGCTGCTGCCCGCCGCCTCCGACGTGGTTCCCGCCACCGCCGACACGTCCAGCCAGCTCACCAAGAAGATCAGGCTCAAAGTGCCGCTGGTCAGTTCGGCGATGGACACGGTCACCGAGTCGCGGATGGCCATCGCCATGGCCCGGGCGGGCGGCATGGGTGTGCTGCACCGCAATCTGCCCGTCGCCGAGCAGGCCGGACAGGTCGAGATGGTCAAGCGCTCGGAGGCCGGCATGGTCACCGACCCGGTCACCTGCCGGCCGGACAACACCCTGGCGCAGGTCGACGCGCTGTGCGCCCGGTTCCGGATCTCGGGCCTGCCGGTGGTCGACGACGTCGGCGCGCTGGTCGGCATCATCACCAACCGCGACATGCGCTTCGAGGTGGACCAGACCCGCAAGGTCGCCGAGGTGATGACCAAGGCCCCGCTGATCACCGCCCAGGAAGGGGTCAGCGCCGACGCGGCGCTGGGCCTGTTGCGCCGCAACAAGATCGAGAAGCTGCCCGTCGTCGACGGCCACGGCCGGCTCACCGGGCTGATCACCGTCAAGGACTTCGTCAAGACCGAACAGCACCCGCTGGCCACCAAGGACAGCGACGGCCGGCTGCTGGTGGGCGCCGCCGTGGGCGTCGGCGGCGACGCCTGGGTGCGCGCGATGATGCTGGTCGACGCCGGGGCCGACGTCCTGATCGTGGACACCGCGCACGCGCACAACCGGCTGGTGCTCGACATGGTCGGCAAGCTCAAGGCCGAGGTGGGCGAAAAGGTCGAGGTGATCGGCGGGAACGTCGCCACCCGGTCGGCGGCCCTGGCGCTCGTCGACGCCGGCGCCGACGCGGTCAAGGTCGGCGTGGGACCGGGCTCGATCTGCACCACCCGGGTGGTGGCCGGGGTCGGCGCGCCACAAATCACGGCGATCCTGGAGGCCGTGGCGGCCTGCGGACCGGCGGGCGTGCCGGTGATCGCCGACGGCGGGCTGCAGTATTCCGGTGACATCGCCAAGGCCCTGGCCGCCGGCGCCTCGACCGCCATGCTGGGTTCGCTGCTGGCCGGCACCGCCGAGGCCCCCGGCGAGCTCATCTTCGTCAACGGCAAGCAGTTCAAGAGCTACCGCGGCATGGGGTCCCTGGGCGCCATGCAAGGTAGGGGAGGGGCGAAGTCGTATTCCAAGGACCGCTACTTCGCCGACGACGCGTTGAGCGAGGACAAGCTGGTGCCCGAGGGAATCGAGGGCCGGGTGCCGTTCCGCGGACCGCTGTCCTCGGTGATCCATCAGCTCACCGGCGGTCTGCGCGCCGCGATGGGCTACACCGGATCGCCCACGATCGAGGCGCTGCAGCAGGCGCAGTTCGTCCGGATCACCTCGGCCGGGCTGCGCGAAAGCCATCCGCACGACGTCGCCATGACCGTCGAAGCGCCTAACTACTTTGCGCGCTGAGGCTGGGATGGTCGAAATCGGGATGGGCCGCAACGCCCGTCGCACCTATGAACTGAGCGAAGTCAGCATCGTGCCGTCGCGGCGCACCCGATCGTCGCAGGACGTGTCGACAACCTGGCAGCTGGACGCCTACCGCTTCGAGATCCCGGTGGTGGCCCACCCGACCGACGCGCTGGTGTCGCCGGAGTTCGCCATCGAGCTCGGCCGGCTGGGCGGGCTGGGTGTGCTCAACGGCGAGGGCCTGATCGGCAGGCACGCCGACGTAGAGGGCAAGATCGCCCAGCTCGTCGAGGCCGCCAGCAAGGAGCCCGAACCGTCCGCCTCGATCCGGCTGCTGCAGGAACTGCACGCCGCCCCGCTGAACCCCGACCTGCTGGGGGCCGCGGTGGCGCGCATCCGGGAGGCCGGGGTGACCACGGCGGTGCGGGTCAGCCCGCAGAACGCGCAGGCGCTCACCCCGGTGCTGCTGCAGGCCGGCATCGACCTGCTGGTCATCCAGGGCACCATCGTCTCCGCGGAAAGAGTGGCCAGCGATGGGGAACCGCTGAACCTGAAGACCTTCATCTCCGAGCTCGACGTCCCGGTGGTGGCCGGCGGGGTGCTCGACCACCGCACCGCGCTGCACCTGATGCGCACCGGCGCCGCCGGCGTCATCGTCGGCTACGGCTCCACCCGCGGCGTCACCACCAGCGACGAGGTGCTGGGCATCAGCGTGCCGATGGCGACCGCCATCGCCGACGCCGCCGCCGCGCGGCGCGAATACCTCGACGAGACCGGCGGTCGTTACGTGCACGTACTGGCCGACGGCGACATCCACACCTCCGGCGAGCTGGCCAAGGCGATCGCCTGCGGCGCCGACGCGGTGGTGCTCGGCACCCCGCTCGCCGAGTCCGCCGAGGCGCTCGGCGAGGGCTGGTTCTGGCCGGCCGCGGCGGCGCACCCGTCGCTGCCGCGCGGGGCGTTGCTGCAGATCGCGCTGGGCGAGCGCCCACCGCTGGAGCGGGTGCTCAACGGGCCCTCCGACGACCCGTTCGGTTCGCTGAACCTGGTCGGTGGCCTGCGCCGGTCGATGGCCAAGGCCGGCTATTGCGACCTCAAGGAGTTCCAGAAGGTCGGGCTGACCGTCGGAAGCTGAGGCCGGGGGCACTGGCTCGTTACCCGTGAGTAAGGCCATACTGGTGCGATGAGGCCGGATTACGACGTTCTGATCATCGGTTCGGGTTTCGGGGGCAGCGTCAGCGCGCTCCGGCTGACCGAAAAGGGCTACCGCGTAGGCGTATTGGAGGCCGGGCGGCGCTTCGCCGACGAGGACTTCGCCGAGACGTCCTGGGACCTGCGCAAGTTCTTGTGGGCGCCGAGGCTGGGTTGCTACGGCATTCAGCGGATCCACCCTTTGAAGAACGTGTTGATTTTGGCCGGCGCCGGGGTGGGCGGCGGCTCCCTGAACTACGCCAACACGCTCTACGTGCCGCCGGAGCCGTTCTTCAAAGACCGGCAGTGGTCGCACATCACCGACTGGCGCGACGAGCTGATGCCGCACTACGAGCAGGCGAAACGGATGCTCGGGGTGGTCAAGAACCCGACCTTCACCGACGCCGACCGGGTGCTCAAGGAAGTCGCCGACGAGATGGGCTGCGGCGACACCTTCGTGTCCACCCCGGTCGGGGTGTTCTTCGGCCCCGACGGCACCAAGACCCCCGGCAAGACCGTGCCGGACCCCTATTTCGGCGGCGCGGGACCGGAGCGCACCGGGTGCCTGGAATGCGGCTGCTGCATGACGGGCTGTCGCTACGGCGCCAAGAACACGCTGCTGAAGAACTACCTCGGCCTCGCCGAATCGGCTGGGGCGCAAGTCATTCCGATGACGACGGTCAAGGGCTTCCAGCAGCGCTCCGACGGGGTGTGGGAGGTCCGCACGGTGCGCACGGGAAGCTGGCTGCGCAGGGACCGGCGCACGTACACCGCGACGCACCTGATCCTGGCCGCGGGCACCTGGGGAACGCAGCATCTGCTGTTCAAGATGCGCGACAAGGGCAAGCTGCCGCGGCTCTCCGAGCGGCTCGGCGTGCTGACCCGCACCAACTCCGAGTCCATCGTCGGCGCCGGGAAGCTCGAGGTCGACCCGAAACTGGACCTGACGCACGGGGTGGCCATCACGTCGTCGATCCACCCCACCGCCGACACCCACGTCGAACCCTGCCGCTACGGCAAGGGATCCAACGCGATGGGGCTGCTGCAGACGCTGATGACCGACGGCACCGGTCCGGAGGGCACCGACACGCCGCGCTGGAAGCAGTTGCTCGACCAGGCCCGCGAGGATCCGCGCCGCATGATGCGGATGCTCAACGTCCATCAGTGGAGCGAGCGCACCCTGATCGCCCTGGTCATGCAGCACCTGGACAACTCGATCACCACCTACACCAAACGCGGGAAGCTCGGCATCCGCTGGTACACCAGCAAGCAGGGGCACGGCGACCCCAACCCGGCCTGGAATCCCGTCGGGAACAAGGTCACCCGGCGCATCGCCGAAAAGATCGACGGGGTGGCCGGCGGCACCTGGGGTGAGCTGTTCAACATCCCGCTGACCGCCCACTTCCTCGGCGGCGCGGCGATCGGCGACAACGCCGAACACGGCGTGATCGACCCCTATCACCGCGTCTACGGCTACCCCACGATGTTCGTGGTGGACGGCGCCGCGATCTCGGCGAACCTGGGCGTCAACCCGTCGCTGTCCATCACCGCGCAGGCCGAACGGGCCGCCTCGCTGTGGCCGAACAAGGGCGAGAACGATCGGCGCCCAGCGCAGGGCGAGCCCTACCGCCGGCTGGACCCGATCGCCCCGGAGCACCCGGTGGTGCCGGCCACCGCGCCCGGCGCGCTGCGCTGGTTGCCGATCACCCCGGTGCCCTCGGCCGGCTAGCTCGCGATCGCCTCGTTGGTTGGTCGGTCGGCGACCCGCGGCGCTCGGCTCCGCCTAGCTTGCGATCGCCTCGTTGGTTGGTCGGTCGGCGACCCGCGGCGCTCGGCTGCGCCTAGCTTGCGATCGCCTCGTTGGTTGGTCGGTCGGCGACCCGTGGCGCTCGGCTGCGCCTAGCTTGCGATCGCCTCGAGCGGGGCGCCGCTGACCACCCGGCTGCGTTGCCGGTGCACGTTGAACGGCACGTCGCCCATCAGGGTGACGCGGTGCATCAGCCGAGGCTGGTCGTCGTAGTCGTCGATGGCGCGATGCTGGGTGGCCCGGTTGTCCCAGATGGCCACGTCGCCGGGCGCCCAGTTCCACCGAATGGTGTTCTCGGGTACGGTGATTCGCCGTTGCAGCAAATCGAAGAGCACCGTCGATTCGTAGTTGTCCAAGCCAACGAACCCGCGCACGAAATCTCCCAGTAGCAGCGTGCGCTCACCGGTCTCCGGGTGCACCCGCACCACGGGATGCTCCGTGCGGAAATCCGGCTTCTCGAAGGCCTGGCGGAACGCGCGCTGCGCGTCGGTCATCGCCTCAGCGGTGATGTAGTCATAGCGGTTCGTGTGGACCGCCCACAGGTCGTCGACGAGCCAGGCGAGTGGCTCCGGCAGGTGCTCGTAGGCGGCCGCGGTGTTGGCCCACAGCGTCGACCCGCCATACCGGGGCAGGTTGACGGCCCGCAGGATCGACGCCGCCGGATAGTTCGCGACGAACGTGACGTCGGTGTGCCAGCGGGTCGCCTTGCCGTATTCGGAGTTGATCGGCGTGATGACCGGCGCGTTCTTGGCGGCGAGCACCTCGGCGGCCGGATGGCCGACCGGCGTGCCCAGCAGCCCGGCGAACGCCAGTTGCTGCTGGTCATCGAGGTGGTGCTGGTGACGGAAGAAGATCACCTTGTGGGCCAGCAGCGCCAGGCGGATCTTCTCGATCGCATCCGGGTCGAGGTCGCCCCCGAGGCGCACCCCGTCCACCCGCGCGCCGATGCGGCTGCCCAGCTTGGTGACGGTTATCTGACCGATCATTTTCATCAATCCTCGTGTGAAAGGGGTGTAGTCAACTGACTACATCGAGTACTGTAGTCACATGACTACACGTTCCGCAAGTGGCCGCGCCAACATGCCCACCGGGCGGGCCGAGGTCGCTGCGGCGATCCTGGAGGCCGCCACCGACCTGTTCGCCGAACGCGGCCCGGCCGCGACGTCGATCCGCGACATCGCCGCGCGATCCAACGTCAACCACGGGCTGGTGTTTCGTCACTTCGGCACGAAGGAGAATCTGGTCGGAGCGGTGCTCGATCACCTCGGTGCCAACCTGAGCGCCCTGCTGAGCGAGGAGGCGCCGGCCGACGTCCTGGACCGGGCCCTCGACCGGCAGATGCGGGTCATGGCCCGCACGGTGCTCGACGGGTATCCGGCGGGGCAGTTGCAGAAGCGCTTCCCCAACATCGCGACGCTACTCGGCTGGGTGCGCCCGCTTCACGACAACGAGATCGACGCGCGCCTGGCCGTCGCCAATGCCCTTGCGCTGCAATTCGGTTGGCGGCTGTTTGCGCCGATCCTGCGCTCGGCGACCGGGATCGACGAGCTGACCGACGACGAGGTACGGCAGGCGGTGGGCGCCGAGGTGGGGCGGATCCTCAAATCCGGCTGACGATCACTTGTTCCGGGACAGCGACCGGCGATGTAGTGGCTCGCGGCCCGGCGGCTGCTGCGGCGGCGCCAGTAGCGGCTTACGGGGTTGTACCGCAATGGTTTTCGGCGCATCGGTGCTAAGGGTGATATCCTCACCCGCGTGCCGGATGGTGAGTTGGCCGCCCGGTCCGTCGCGCACCGTGTAGGTGACGTCGGAATGGTTCACGTCGACGGTAATCCGGAAATCGCGCCAACGGAGCCGGAACCTCAACCGCGAAATACCGTCGGGCAGCGCGGGATTCAGCGACAGGATGCCCTCGTCGTCGCGCAGGCCGCCGAAGCCGCCCACCAGCGCCGTCCAGGCGCCGGCGAGCGACGCCATGTGCAAGCCATCACGGGTGTTGTGGTGCAGGTCGCGCAGATCGATCAGGCCGGCCTCGTAGGCGTAGTCGTGCGCCAATTCCAGGTGCCCGACCTCGGCGCACATCACCGCCTGGGTGCAGGCGGACAGCGACGAGTCGCGAACCATGCGCCGCTCGTAGTAATCGACGTTGCGCGCCTTTTGTTCCGGCGTGAAGGCGTGGCTCTGCCACTGCATCGCCAGCACCAGGTCCGCCTGCTTGATCACCTGCGCCGGGTAGAGCCGTACGTACGGGTCGTGCAGCAGCAAGGGATAGTCGTGGTTCTCTTGGAAGTCCCACTCCGCGAGGGTGGTGAACCCCTCGCACTGCTGGTGCACCCCCAGGCCGTCGTCGTAGGGAATGTTCGCGGCGTCGGCCGCGTCGCGCCAGCAGGCCGTCTCCTCGGTGGTGACGCCCATCGACTCCGCCACCTCGGGGTGGCGGTTGCAGGCATCGGCGGCGGTGCGCAGGTTGTGCGCGGCCATCAGGTTGGTGAATACGTTGTCGCGCACGATCGCCGTGTACTCGTCGGGGCCGGTGACGCCGTCGAGGTGCCAGACGCCGTGCCGGTCGTGATGGCCGAGGGAGAGCCAGAGCCGGGCCGTCTCGACGAGCACCGCGAGGCCGCAATTCTTCTCCAGTTCCTCGTCGCCGGTGACGATGCGGTACCGCTCGAAGGCCATGGCGATGTCGGCATTGATGTGCCAGGCCGCCGTGCCGGCCGGCCAGTAGGCCGAGCACTCCTGCCCGCGAATGGTCCGCCACGGGAAGGCGGCGCCCTGCAGACCCAGCTCGGCCGCGCGCTCCTTGGCGAGGTCCAGGGTCGACGCCCGCCACCGCAGCGCGTCGGCCACCGCATGCGGTGCGGTGTAGGTGAGCACGGGCAACACGTAACTTTCGGTGTCCCAGAAGGCGTGGCCGTCGTAGCCGGTTCCGGTGAGCCCCTTGGCCGGGATCGCGCGGCGCTCGGCGCGCACGCTGGCCTGCAGCAGGTGGAAAAGCCCGAACCGCACCGCTTGCTGGGATTCCGGGTCGCCCTCGACCTCGACGTCCGCGCTGTCCCAGAAGTCGTCCAGGTAGGCCCGCTGCGAATCCAGCAGCCCCTGCCACCCGGTGTAGCGGGCGCTGTGGATGGCGGCGGCGGCCTGGTCGCGCAGGGCCGGGCGCGAGCGCATGCTCGACCAGCCATACGCCAGGTACTTGACGATGCGCAGCTTCTGCCCGGCGCGCAGCCCGCAGATCACCGTGGTTCGCGCCAGATCTTCGCGGGCGTCGGTGCTGAACTCGACGCGGCCGGGAACGTCGATCTCGTGGTCCATCGCGGCCGACATCATCAGGGCGCTGCTGCGGGTGCGGTGCATGAGAAGCGCCCCGGTCTCGGTGTTTTCGTGGTCGACGGCCACCAGCGGGCTCTCCAGAATGGCCGATACCCGCGGGTCACCCGAGGTCTGGGGTTGGTCCTCGTTGGTGACCAGTTCGGACTGCACCGTCACGCGAACGAAATCGCCGACCGCTTCCACGACGTATTCGATGGCGGCGACACCGCGCTGGGCCAGCGAAACCAGCCGGGTGGACACCAGCTTGATCTCCTTGCCCGCAGGGGAGCGCCAATGCGCGCCGCGGGTCATCGTCCCGGCCCGCATGTCGAGAACCCGCTCGTGCGAGAGCAATTCGCCGTAGCGGACGTCGAACGGCTCGTCCTCGACCAGCAGGCGGATGATCTTGCCGTTGGTGACGTCGACGACGGTCTGGCCGGCCTCCGGGTAGCCGTAGCCCGCCTCGGCGTACGGCAGCGGCCGGATTTCGTAGAAGGAGTTCAGGTAGGTGCCGGGCAGACCGTAGGGCTCACCCTCGTCGAGGTTGCCGCGCAACCCGATGTGCCCGTTGGACAGGGTGAACAGGGATTCGGACTGGGCCAGCAGGTTCAGGTCGAGCTTCGTTTCGCAGACGTGCCATGGATCAACGGGGAATGCTTCGTCGTCGATCATGACTGCAGCAGCTCGGCGAGGTCGGTGACCACCACATCGGCGCCGTTGCGGCGCAGATCGTCGGCCTGGCCCACGCGGTCGACTCCCACCACGTAGCCGAAGTTACCGGCATGGCCGGCCTGCACGCCCGAGATCGCGTCCTCGAACACGGCCGCGGCCCCGGCCTCGACTCCCAGCAACTCCGCCCCGCGCAGGTAGGAGTCCGGCGCCGGCTTACCGGCGATGTGCTCGTCGCGCAGCGTGACGCCGTCCACCCGCTTCTGGATGAACTGGTCCAGGCCGGTGATCTCCAGGACGTCACGGGTGTTGGCGCTCGAGGACACCACGGCGATAGCCAGCCCGGCCGCCGAGACCGCCTCCAGATATCGCCGCGAACCCTCGAAGACCTCGACGCCGTCCTCGCGCAACACCCGCTGGAACATGTCGTTCTTGCGGTTGCCCAGGCCGTAGACCGTCTCGGCGTCTCCCGCGTCGTCGGGGCTGCCGTCGGGCAACTCGATCCCGCGGCTCTGCAGAAACGACCGGACGCCGTCCTCGCGCTTCTTGCCGTCCACGTATTTCCGGTAGTCGTCGGCCGCGTCGAACGGGACGAATTCCTCGCCGGTGCGTTTGGCCCGCTCGGACAGGTAGTCGTCGAACATGGCCTTCCAGGCCTTGGTGTGCACGCTCGCGGTATCGGTGAGCACACCGTCGAGGTCGAACAGACAGGCATGCACCTTCTCGGGCAGACCGAGCACGGGCGGACCTCGCTTCCTGGCCTTGGAGACTAGTTAAGCGATACCCACTCCACCATGCAGACATGTCTGTCGCCAAACGTTCAGCCGTGCCCGGCCGCGGCGACCCCCTGAACGGCTCGAAGACGCCCGTCCGCCAGCGCGGCGGTCAGGTTCTCGACCTTCCGGCCGAAGTCGTCGACGAAGGTGTGCAAACCCAGCGGGGTGGCGGGCTGGGCCAGCAGCGCTTGCATGAATTCGGTCGCCTGCCCGGTCAGGTCGTTCCAATGCTCGACGGCGAATCCGGCTGATTCGACGACTGCGCGTAACCCGTCCGGGCTGACCAGATGGCTGCGCTCGGGTTCATCGGCCCACGGCAGCGGATAGTCCAGCGTGTCCCCGTCTCCAATCGTAATGTCCCACAACGCAATCCGGCCTCCGATAGCCAGGACCCGGTGCGCTTCGGAGTAGAGGCGCGCCTTGTCGGCGACGTTCATCTGAACGTGCTGGCTGATGACGACGTCAAAAGTGCCGTCAGCAAAGGGGAGGTTGGTGACGTCCGCCTGCCGGACCGATATTTCGTCGAGACCGACCAGGCGATTGAGCCAGCGGCTCGTTTCGCAGTACTCGTCGGTGAGGTCCACGGCCGCCACCGTGCAGCCGCACCGGTCGGCGACGTAGCGCGCGGTCCCGCCGATCCCGCTGCCCGCGTCGAGCACCCGACTTTCGCCGGTGATGCCCGCCAGATCCACCAGTCGGCTGGTGGCGAAGCGGCCCATGGTGTGGAAGTCCTCGAGCGTGCCCAGGTCGGCGGGTGCCAGCCGGTCGAGGTCTTTGCCGGCGGACATCAGGGCGCGCTCGATGTTGGGCCGGGTCAGGCCGGTCGAGTACTGGCTCTGGATTGTGGCGCTCATCTGTGGACCTCCGCCCAGGCCGTGATCAGCGGGGGCATCGTGACGAGGGCTCCGGCCGCCAGCACCTCCCGGCGGAATAGCGGCACGAAATCCTCGATGTCGGCGAGCTCGTCGATGGCGAAGCCGCCCTGCTCCGCGATGGGGGCGACCAACCGCCAGACTTCGGCAGCGTAGGCCAGGATGTCGGCGTCGGCGGCGGTGCCGACGGGCGTCCCCTGGCTCAGCCGCGGGGTGCCCAGGCCGGCCTCGGCGAAGACGGTGTGCAGCGTGGTGCCGAACCGCGCGGACAGGCCCAGTGCCTCGAAGGCACGGACGATGCCCGCCGTCACCCGTCCGAACAGCGGCAGGTCCGGGATGCTGCGCGTCGCGGTGATGTCGTTCTCGGAGAACGCGATGACGCCGCCGGGGCGGACAAAGGAGCTCAGGTGCCGCAGCGTGCCGGCCGGGTCGGGCAGGTGCATCAGGATCAGCCGGCCGATCACCGCGTCCACCGGTTCGTCCAGCTCGATCGCGTCGACGGCGGCCTGTGTGAATTGCACTGTGCGCAGCCCTTTTTCGGTGGCGCGCTGCCGAGCGAGCTCGACCATCGCGGGTGCGGCGTCCACGCCGAGGACACTTCCCGACGGACCGACCAGGCCTGCGGCGACGAACGACACGTCGCCGGGTCCGCAACCGATGTCGAGCACCCGCATGCCCGGGCGCAGGCCGGCGAGGCGCAGCGCGTGCTCGGTGTAGTCGTTGTACAGCCGCCCCTGCAGAAGGAGCCGCCGCACCTCCACGTCGGCGTGGCCGAGGACATAGGTGCTCGTGTTCATCGCGTTCCTATCCTTTCCGGTGCGGTGTGCTCGGCCCGCCACAGCTCCGACTGACCGGAAAGCCGGGGACGTGCGGGTTGCGGATGTTGTTGAAGCCGGTCGAACTTGTCCAGGCGGTGCATCGGTACGAGGCCCGTCAACAGAAAGTCCCCGAGTTGCCGGATGAAATTACCTGCCGTGCGCCGTGTTTCGGGGCCGGTGACGTAGCGGCGTGCGATCGTCAGGAAGTCTTCGGGTTCGACGCCGGCGACGTCACGAACATGTGTGGTGGGACCACCCACTTCCCAGGTGCCGAGGGCGGATTCGGGCAGGTAGTGCCGCAGGCTGGACTGGAAGAACATGTCGGCGCCGAGCCGTTTGGCGTTGACGCGCACGGCGCGCATGAACATCCATGGCGGGATGTCGATGTGGCGCACCCGGCGGCCCAGCGCCTCACCGACCGCGTCGGCGATCTCGTTTCCCGATAGCAGGGTCGGTCCGGTCGGGCGATAGGCGCGGCCGTTGTGACGGTGCGGGTCGAGCAGGGCGCCAACGGCGACGCGGGCGATGTCTTCGTTGGAGGGAGGCGCATTTCGGCCCTTTCCGGTGGGCACCGGCAGGATTCCCAGCGCCGCGGCGAGGGGCAGAACCTGCAAATAGTTGTCGGCGAAATAGCCGGGATCGACCGCTACGTGGGCGGTGTCCGGCAGCAGGTCGAACAGCTTGCCGGTCAGCCATGCCTGCCGGGTCATCAGCGAAGGGTGGTCCGGGCTGGCCGTCCACTGCCCGAGCGCCACCACCGCTTCCACGCCGGCGCGTCGTGCGGCCACCGCGAAGGCAACCGCGCTGTCGAGCGCGTGGGGGTGGTACGGCGGGTTGAAGTACAACCTATCGATTCCGTCCATCGCGGCGGTAACCGCTTGAATATCAAACATATCGGCCACGACGATCTCGGCACCCAGCTCCCGCAGGCGTGCGCTTCGCACATCTTCACGGTGCACCATGGCCCTGGTGGCGACGCCGTTCTCCAACAGTTGGGCGGTGACCGCGCTGCCGATCCTGCCCGTGGCGGCAGTCACCAATACTCGGGTGTTCATGGGATTGTCCTTTCGGTTTGACGTGCCGGCAACAACCAGCCGACGACGATCGCGGCGCCGAGCGCGATGCCCGCGCAGACCAACGAGCTCACCTGCAGGCCGTCCAGGAACGCACGGTCGACCGCGGCGCGCACGCCACCGGCCCGCTGCGCCGGCAGCTGCTCGATCACCCTGTGCGCCAGCGCCATTGAGTGCCGCATGGCATCGGCGGGCAGCCCGGTCAATGCTGCCGCCCCGAGATGTCCCGAATACACCGACGCGAAGATGCTGCCGGCGATGGCGACGCCGAGCGTGCCCCCGAGTTCGCGCGTGGTGTCGTTGACGGCCGAGCCCACCCCGGCCTTGTCGGCGGACAACGACCCCATGATCGCCTCGGTGGACGGCGAAACGGTCAGGCCGAGGCCGCCGCCGAGCAGCAGCATCTGCGTGGCGATCTGGGTGTACGGCGTGGCGGCGTCGGCGGTGGACGCCCACGCCAGCCCGGTCGCGAAGACGGTGAGGCCGGCGGCGACGACGGCGGTGGTGCCCGCCCGTTCCACCAGCCGGGGTCCCGCGATGCTGGCCAGCGCGATGGAGGCGGCGACCGGTAACAGGCGCACCCCGCTCTGAAACGCGGTGTAGTCCTTGATGAATTGGAAGTACTGGGTGATGACGAAGATGAAGCCGAACAACGTCAGGAAGCCGGCGGTCACGGCGAGACTACCGCCGGAGAACCTGCGGTCGACGAACACCGACACGTCCAGCATGGGGTGGTCGCTGCGCCGCTCCCAAAGCGCGAACCCGGCCAGAACCGCTGCGGCCGAGGCGAACCCGATCGCGGTCCGGCCGTTGGTCCACCCCCAGGTGGGTGCCTCGATGACCGTGTAGACCAGCGTGGTGATCCCGGCCGCCGACAAGAGCAGGCCACCGGCGTCGACCCGCGGTGCGGCCGGGTCGCGCGAGGTCGGCACGAACAGGATGCCGCCGACGATGGCCACCGCCGCGATCGGGATGTTGACCATGAAGATCGAGCCCCACCAGAAGTGTTCGAGCAGCCAGCCGCCGCTGATCGGCCCCACGGCCACCCCGACGCCCACCATCGCCGCCCACGGGCCGATCGCCTTGGCCCGGGCCGCCGCGTCCGTGAAGATGTTGGTGATCAGGCCCAGGGTGGTCGGGAAGATGACCGCCGCGCCCACCCCCATCGCGGCGCGGGCCGCTATCAGCTGCGCGGCCGAATCGGTATGCGCCGCAACGGCGGAGGTTACGGCGAAGAGCGCCAGTCCGGAGTTCAGCCAACCCCGTCTGCCGAAGCGGTCACTGAGGCTGCCGGCGGAGAGCAGCAGTCCGGACATCACCAGGGTGTAGGCGTCGACGATCCATTGCAGCTGGGCGGTGTCGGCGTCGAGCTCCCGAGACAGGGTCGGCAGCGCGACGTTGACGATGGTGGCGTCGACGCTGATGACGAAGACCCCGAGGCAGATGACGCCCAGCGCGGGGATGGGGCGGTTCCGTAAGAGGGCTGCGGTGCTCATGGACAAGACGCTAAAGCTACTAGACAAATAAATCAAGTAAATGGTGGAGAATCATATCTACCGTTGGTAGGATGGCCTGGTGGCGACCCGTAGGACCTACAACCAGAACTGCCCCATTGCGCTGGGGCTCGACGTCCTGGGCGAGCGGTGGACGCTGCTGATCCTGCGCGAGCTGGTCGGCGGCCCCCGCCGCTACGGCGACCTGCGCGCCGAGTTGCCCGGCATCGCAACGAATCTGTTGGCCGAGCGCCTCAAAGAGCTGCAGGACGCCGGGCTCGTCGACCGCGCCGACCTGCCCGCCCCGATCGGTCGCACCGTCTACACCCTCAGTGACGTGGGTTGGCAGCGGGCATTGCCCGTCTTGAGGAGCGTCGCGCTGTTCGGCCTGGACCGGTTGGACCCGGCCGAGGGCGGCGTGGTTTCACCGCTCAACGGGTTTTTGGCCGGGATCCTGCTCGGCTTCGACTCCGGCAAGGCGGCCGGGCTGGAGGCGACGTGCCGGGCCGAGATCGACGGCCGGCGTTTCGACTTCGCGGTGACCCAGGGCCACCTAGCCGGTGGTCACGGTGAACCTTCGGTGACTCTGACCGCCGGCGCGGCGGACCTGGTGGACGCCCGCCTGGGTTCGACCGAAGCCAAGCGCAAGGCGGCGCTGCGGCGCATCGACTTCCAAGGCGACCCGCAAACCGTCAGCGCCGTGCGTCAGGCCTTCGCGCTCTAGAGCTCACTTATCGAGCAGGGCGTCGATCCACGCCCGCGCGACGAACTTGCCGTAGCGGGTCGCGGACCAACCGCGTTCGAGGACGAGCAGCTCGTACAGCTCCGGGGCGTGATACGTCCACAAAATGTCACGCGCCTGCCTGGCGCTGACGCGCAGCTGCCCGGTGCGGGCGAGGTCGGAGGCGAACATCGTCATACCGGTCAGGGTTTCGTCCCTGATCTGTTTCCAGACTTCCGCGGCATCCGGAGAGGACGCGGCGCCGTCGCGCGCGAGCAGCTGGACCGGTGCACTGCGCGGCATGCTGGCGGCCAGGTGCTTGGCGTAGAGCTCCAGCTTGTCGACGGCATCGGTCGCGTTGGCAACGGTCTGGATGACGTCCCGCTCGACCATCGGGACCGGTTCGTCGTCGCCGGCCACGGACACATCGAAAAGCGCTTTCAACACACCCGCTTTCGTCGAGAAGGCCTTGTACACCGTCTCGACTGACACGCCCGCGTCACGGGCGATCTCGCCGATGGTCGTCGTCGCGTACCCCTGGGCCAGGAACCGCTGCCGCGCGGCCGCCAGCACCGCGTGCCGGTTGCGCCGAGCCTGCTCGCGGCGACGGGTCGAGTCGTAGCGGCGCGGAGGTTGAGCCTTGACAGATCCCATTAGTTGAATACATTCTCCTGTATCTATTACAGTGAACTGTATCAGAAGAAGGGAGCGCGGCATGACGACCGCGACACGCCCCGCCCTGTCGGCAGGTGCCCATCCCACGGATGTCGCGGGTGCGCTGGCACCCGAGATCAGACTGCGCGCCGACGAGGCCGAGGCGCTCGGCACCTTGCCGATCGATCTGGTCGAGCGGATGCGCGCCGCCGGTGTCTTCCGTGCCCTGCAACCGCGTTCGCTCGGCGGATTCGAAGTGACCCCAACCGATTTCATCGAGATGATCGAGGGACTGGCGCACGCCGACGGTTCGACGGGCTGGGTCGCGGCCATCGGTGCCGGCGCGCCCGCGTTCACCGCGTGGCTCGAACCCGCCGTCGCCGCAGCTCTGTTCGGTCCGGACGCCGACTTCCTCGCGGCGACGGTGTTCGCACCCACCGGGCGCGCCGTCCCGCAGGGCGATGGGAGGTTCGGCGTCGACGGCCGATGGCCGTTCGCCAGCGGTTGTCGCCACGTCGAATGGATGCTGGGCGGAATGTTCGTCTTCGACGGTGACACCCCGCGCATGATCGCCGAGCAGGGCCCGGACTGGCGCCTCGCGTTCTTCCCGCGCGCTCAGGCGGAGATCGTCGAAAACTGGGACGTCCTGGGGCTGCGCGCCACCGGCAGCAACGACGTGGTCGGCCGAGATCTTCACATCGCCGAAGAGCACACGATCAGCCCCTTCTTCCAGTTGGCCCGCCACGACGGACCGCTGTGGCGGCTACCGTTCTTCACGCTCGTCGGAGTAGGCCTCGTCGGTGTCCCACTCGGGATCGCGCGGCGCGCACTCGACGAATTCGCCGACCTCGCGCCGGCGAAGACGCGCGCCGGCACGTTCGAGCCGCTCGCGCAGGACCCCGCCGCCCAAGTCGAGTTCGCCCGCGCCGAAGCCGGTTTGAGGTCCGCGCGCGCCTTTGTGCTCGACGAGGCCGGCGCCCTGTGGGACACCGCGTGCGCCGGTGATCCGCCGTCGGTGCAGCAGCGCGCAGGCTTCCAGCTCGCCGCCCAGCAGGCGATGCGTGCGGCGCGTCTGGCGGTCGACACGACGTTCGGCTTGACCGGTGCGGGCGCGGTGCATGCGAGTCATCCGCTGCAACGCTGCTTCCGGGATCTGCACACCGCCGGTCAGCACGTGTACTTCAGCCCGGCGGCCCTGAAGCGCTACGCGGGCACCCGGTTCGGCATCATGCAGCCGACCCACCTGATGTGACTAAGCTGGCTGCCGTGGAAACACCCTCGCCGCGGCCCGTGCTGGTCGTCGATTTCGGCGCACAATATGCGCAGCTGATCGCCCGGCGCGTCCGGGAGGCGCGGGTCTTCTCCGAGGTCATCCCGCACACCGCATCGATCGACGAGATCAAGGCCCGCCAGCCCGCGGCGCTGGTGCTCTCCGGGGGACCGTCCAGCGTTTACGAGCCGGGCGCCCCGCAGCTCGACCCCGCGGTGTTCGACCTCGGCGTGCCCGTGTTCGGCATCTGCTACGGATTCCAGGCCATGGCGCAGGCCCTGGGCGGGACAGTCGCCCACACCGGCACCAGCGAGTACGGCCGCACCGAGTTGAAAGTGGTTGGCGGCGAACTTCATTCGGGCTTGCCGAATTCCCAGCCAGTCTGGATGAGCCACGGTGACGCGGTCACCGCCGCACCGGACGGATTCGACGTGGTCGCCAGCAGCGCGGGCGCGGCGGTGGCGGCGTTCGAGAACCGGGCGCGCCGCCTGGCCGGGGTGCAATATCACCCCGAGGTCATGCACACCCCGCACGGCCAGCAGGTGCTCAGCCGCTTCCTGCACGACTTCGCCGGGCTCGGCGCGGAGTGGACACCGGCCAACATCGCCACCGCGCTGGTGGAGCAGGTGCGCGAACAGATCGGTGACGGCCACGCGATCTGCGGACTCTCCGGCGGCGTGGACTCGGCGGTGGCCGCCGCACTGGTGCAACGCGCCATCGGCGACCGGCTGACGTGCGTCTTCGTGGACCACGGGCTGTTGCGCGCCGGCGAACGCGCACAGGTGCAGCGTGATTTCGTCGCCGCCACCGGCGCCAACCTGGTCACCGTCGACGCGGCCGACACCTTCCTGCAGGCGCTGTCGGGGGTGACCAACCCCGAGGGCAAGCGCAAGATCATCGGTCGCCAGTTCATCCGCGCCTTCGAGGGCGCGGTACGGGATATCTTGAGCGACACCGGGTCTGAGGTTGATTTCCTGGTGCAGGGCACGCTGTACCCGGACGTGGTGGAATCGGGCGGGGGCAGCGGGACCGCCAACATCAAGAGCCACCACAACGTCGGCGGCCTGCCCGACGACCTGAAGTTCAAGCTCGTCGAGCCGCTGCGGCTGCTGTTCAAGGACGAGGTGCGCGCCGTCGGGCGGGAGCTGGGCCTGCCGGAGGAAATCGTTGCGCGCCAGCCCTTTCCGGGGCCCGGCCTGGGCATCCGAATCGTCGGCGAGGTCACCGCGCAGCGGTTGGATACGCTGCGCCGCGCCGACTCCATTGCGCGCGAGGAACTCACCGCCGCCGGCCTGGACAACCTGATCTGGCAGTGCCCGGTGGTGCTGCTGGGCGAGGTTCGCTCGGTCGGTGTGCAGGGCGACGGCCGGACCTACGGGCACCCCATCGTGCTGCGGCCGGTGTCCAGCGAGGACGCCATGACCGCCGACTGGACCCGGGTGCCCTACGAGGTGCTCGAGCGCATCTCGACCCGCATCACCAATGAGGTTCGCGAGGTCAACCGCGTGGTGCTGGACATCACCAGCAAACCCCCCGGCACCATCGAGTGGGAGTGACCGGTGGGCGCCTAAGCGTCGCCACATCACGCCCATCCGCCCCACCGGTATCGATCGCATAAAGCCGCCCCTCCCGTTTCTTGACGGTTGTCGGAGGGCGGGTGTTTACTCTCAATCAGTCGAACATACTTTCGAAAATAGTCGTCCGAGAGTGGTGGTAGGAGGCGGTCATGACTGCGGCTTTCGCCCCCGATCGCCGGCAAGAAAACCGGGCTGAACAGCTCGAATCGTTGCGCCGTCGGATGGCCGTGATAGCCGGGAAGGCGCCGGGGCCCGCGCCCGCCCGCGCCGACGACCTGCTGCCTGAATCGGAGTCCCAGCTGGCGTTGCCGCCGTGGCTGGCGGAGTCGCTGCCGGCGCCCCTGCCGCGCGGGACGGTGGCGGTACTCTCGGGCGCCCGGTCGCTGCTGCTGGGCATGGTGGCCGCGGTAACGGCGGCAGGCGGCAACGTGGCAATCGTCGGCCAGCCGGACATCGGACTGCTGGCCGCCGCGGAGATGGGGGCGGATCTGAGCCGGGTCGCGGTGATACCGGATCCCGGAACCGATCCGGTGGAGGTGGCCGCGGTGCTCGTCGACGGTATGGATCTGGTGGTTCTCGGTCTGGGCGGGCGCCGGGTGCCGCACACCCGGGCGCGGGCGGTGGTGGCGCGGGCCCGCAGCAAGGGGTGCACCGTGTTGGTCACCGACGGCGACTGGCAGGGCGCGCCCACGCGGCTGGAGGCCCGGGTCTGCGGCTACGAGCTCACTTCGGGAAGCCGCCCGGGATTCGGGCGGATCAGCCGGGTGCGGCTGCAGGT
>NZ_LZJF01000073.1 GCF_001666835.1 Mycobacterium sp. E3251
CGCGAGCCACCATCCGTGAGATCGCTCGCACCGCGAACGTCACGAGCGCCAGCCTGTACAACTACTTTCCGAACAAGGCCGAGTTGATCAAGGCCGCGATCGCGGCACGCACCGACGTCGCGTTGCCCCGGCTGCGGGCGGCCGCCGCGGGCCCCGGGACCGCCATCGATCAGATCGAGGCGGTGCTCGACGAATCGGGCCGGCTGATGCGCGAGTATCCGGATCTCGCCGCCTTCGAGTGGGTGATCCGCGCCGAGGGCGTGGCCGACGCCGATTCGCGGTTCGCGGGGGGCGCGCGGTTTCAGGCATTCCGAGAGATCATCGAGGGCGTCGTCGACGATGCCTATCGGCGAGGCGAACTCGCGCACCGGCAGGATCGGGACAGCATCGTCGAAGCCGTGTACGCGCTCGTCTACGGCTTGACCGAACTGGCGGCCACGTCACCCCCGCGGGCCTACCACGCCGCGCTGGACTCCGCCAAGGAACTGATCAGCGGAACGCTCTTCGCCCGCCCGGCCGGCGCCCAACGATGAAGTTACTCACCGCGCTGCGGCTCATCAATC
>NZ_LZJF01000074.1 GCF_001666835.1 Mycobacterium sp. E3251
TCTCGGCGGCGTTCTGATACGTGCCACACGCCACCTGTCCGGCATTGCCGCTGTTGCTGCCCTGGTGCCAACTGGTTGGGGATTGGCCGCTGTCCCCACAGGCGCCGAGCACGTCGTCTTTGATGCTGGCCTTGAACGAGCCGACCAGGTTTTCGCCGTTGTTGAACAGGATGTACTTGGCCTGGACCGGGCCGCTCGGGTCGGGGCTCTGCCCGCAGGTCAGCGACGCCAGTTCGCCGGTGGTGATGCTCTGGGCGGTGCAGTTGTTCAGCCCGTAGCCCTTCGACAGCGATGCTGCAAGCGTGTTGATGTCCGACGAGCTACCGGTGTTCGCGGGATCCGCGGCCGCGGTGGCCGTGCCCGCTAAGGCGCAACCGCACGCGAGCGCCGCGGCCGTGGCGAACCGCGACGCGTTGCTGAGGTAGGACATCCTCTGACTCCTATGCGGTTGTGGGACCGGCGTCGCTCACCGGAGAAACATACTTCCGCTAAGTAGGGATCGTAGGGATATGTCCAGACAAAGCAACACATTCCGCTGGCAATTGTCTGTCTTGGCATCTTTCTCGACACCGCAGCGCAACGGGAGATCCCGCGCGATTTCGAAACTCATTTTCGGCCAATCCTTTTGGTGTGACCGGATTCCTTCGGCAGAAGAACGGCGGCTTAACGCGGGGGAACGGTCGTGGAGCACGTCAGCGGGCCGAAGGGAGATTTTCAAATTGCTAGTGCCGCCGCGACTGTGCTCGGGTATGGTAAGCACCGCTTTACGCCAGCTAACTTCTCGGGACTGGAGATTTCATGACACAACCGCCGGCACCGCCCCCTCCGCCGCCTGGTTACCCGCCGCAGCAGCCCGCCGGGCAAGCGCCGAATAACTATTTGGTGTGGTCCATCCTGGTGACCCTGTTCTGCTGCCTCCCATTCGGGATCGTGGCGATCGTCAAGTCCAGCCAAGTCAACGGTCTCTGGGCGCAGGGCCGTTATGCCGAGGCGCAGGCGTCGGCCGAGAGCGCCAAGAAATGGGTGATCTGGTCGGCGGTCATCGGTGTCGTCGTGGGAATCATCTACGGCATCCTGATGGCGGTCGGCGCGCTCAACACGAACACCAATGCGGCGCTCGCCGCGATGTTCTGAGTTCGGTTCACGACGATGGTGACCCGCCAAGGGTCGGCGCAGCTGAGTCTGGGAGCACCGCTGGTGGTGGCCGCTTCCACGACGCTGATGTGCGCCGCCATCTGGGCGGGTGACCCGACCACTCCCAACGGTCCGCTGCCGGTGTGTCCCACCAAGGCGCTGTTGGGGATCGACTGTCCGGGATGCGGCAGCCTGCGCATGCTGTATTCCCTGATGCACGGCAACGTCATGGCGGCCGCCAGGTTCAACGCGTTGGGCCTGGCGGCCGTCCTGCTGCTGGTTTGGGCGTACTTTGCCTGGACCTATGGACGGGTGGTGGGCCGAAGGGTCCGGAGCTGGCAGCACGGCCGCTGGGCCGCGGTGGTGACGCTGACGCTGGTCGCGGCGTGGTTTGTGGTGCGCAACATTCCCTTTGCGCCGTTCAATGCGCTCTACGTCTGATACCGCCGTGTCCTGATCCCGGGCGCTCCTCCCGGCGTCTAACCTGGGGCGCGATGGTGAACAAATGCACGACGATCCCGGCGGCGCTCGTTGTGGTCGCCATGACCGCATTCTCGACCGGCTGCTTCCATCGGTCGACCAATGCCCAACAGGCCACCGGAAACCCCGACGCGGCCAAGTTCGCCGGCGCGCTGCACGACAAGGTCACGGCCGACGCGATGATGGCCCACCTGGCAAAGCTCCAGGAGATTGCCAACGCCAACAACGGCACCAGGGCGGTGGGCACCCCCGGCTACGAGGCCAGCGTTGACTACGTCGTAAACACATTGCGCGGCAGCGGCTTCGACGTGCAGACCCCCGAATTCTCCGCGCGGGTGTTTCACGGCGACAAGCCGGAGGTGACGGTCGGTGGGAGGCCGGTCGAGGCGCACGCGCTCGACTTCAGCCTCGGCACCCCACCGGACGGGGTGAGCGGGCCGCTGGTCGCCATCCCCGCAAACAACGGCCCCGGTTGCGCGGTCTCGGATTACGGCAGCCTGCCGGTGCAGGGGGCCGTGGTCCTGGTGGACCGCGGCACGTGCCCATTCGCTCAGAAGGAGGACGTCGCGGCGCAGCGCGGCGCGGTCGCGATGATCGTCGCCGACAACGTCGACGAGCAACAGATGGGCGGCACGCTCGGGCCGGACACGACCGTCAAGATCCCGGTGGTGAGCGTGACCAAGTCCGTCGGCGTGCAACTGCGCACCCAGCCGGGGCCGGCCACCATCAAGCTGAAGGCGAGTGTGCAGAGTTTCAAGGCCCGCAACGTGATCGCGCAGACCAAAACGGGATCGACGACCAACGTCGTGATGGCGGGCGCCCACCTGGACAGCGTGCCGGATGGACCGGGCATCAACGACAACGGATCGGGAGTGGCCGCGATACTGGAAACCGCCCTGCGGCTGGGTAATTCGCCACAGGTGCGCAATGCGGTGCGGTTCGGGTTCTGGGGCGCGGAGGAACTCGGCCTGATCGGATCGCGCAACTACGTCGAGTCACTCGACCTGACTGCGCTCAAAAACATCGCGCTGTACCTCAATTTCGACATGCTCGCGTCGCCCAACCCCGGCTACTTCACCTATGACGGGGACCAATCGCTGCCGGCGGACGCCCGCGGGCAGCCGGTGGTGCCGGAGGGATCGGCCGGTATCGAGCGCACGCTGGTCGCCTATCTGAAGTCCGCCGGAAAAACCGCGCAGGACACGTCGTTTGACGGCCGTTCCGACTACGACGGGTTCACCCTGGCGGGCATCCCCGCCGGCGGCCTGTTCTCCGGTGCCGAGGTGAAAATGTCCGCGGAGCAGGCGAAGTTGTGGGGCGGGAACGCCGACCAGCCGTTCGACCCCAACTATCATCAGAAGACCGACACCCTCGACCACATCGACAAGGCCGCGCTGGGCGTCAACGGCGGCGGCGTCGCGTACGCGGTGGGCCTGTACGCCCAAGACCTCGGCGGCCACAACGGGGTGCCCGCGATGGAGGACCGCACGCGTCACGTGCTCACGAAGCCATGACCCGCCGACTGGGAGCGGCACTGCTGCTGGCGACCGCGCTGCTGGCGGGCTGCTCGTCGGGACGGTCGGGATCACCCGCGGCCGCACCGGATTTGGGTCGCGGCCTGGCCGGAAAAGTGACCGCCGATCGGATGTTCGCGCACCTGCGCGCGCTGCAGAATATCGCCAACGCCAACAAAGGAAACCGGGCGGACGGCACCCCGGGGTACGACGCCAGCGTCGACTACGTGGCCAAAGCGCTGCGCGACAGGGGGTTTGAGGTGATGACCCCGCAGTTCGACCGGTTGTACACCGTTTCCCCGGGCAGGCCGGCGATGACGATCGCCGGACGCAGCTACCCCGTCGACCAGGCGTCGTTGCTGGTCCAGACACCGCCCGGTGGACTGACCGGCCAGCCCGCCCGGCCCGCCACGCGAGCTGTCGAGATGCGCCCCGACCATGATCACTTCATGCGGAGAACCGGTCTTGGTCTGCGCCAGCACGTTTCGCGAGGTGATCTTGGTGTTCTGGGCGTCCAGCACCAGATGGATGGGCGCGCTCGCGCCGGCGAGCGCGGTCGCGGCGGACCTGCCCGCGACCGCAACCGGCACGGTCAGCTGCTTGAAGTAGCCCGGATTGAACAACGTCGGCGGGGCGCCCTGGCCGGCGGGCGCACTGAGCACGACCAGCGCGGCCGCGCCCTTGGCCACGGCGCTGTTCTGCTTGTCGACCACCGAACAACGCGCGTCGTCGACGACGGCGATCGAACCCTTGGGCAGCGCGGCCGGGTAATCGCTGGCCGCACAGCCCGAGGGTTGGGCGGGCCGGGCGGCCTGGCCGGAAAAGTGACCGCCGATCGGATGTTCGCGCACCTGCGCGCGCTGCAGAATATCGCCAACGCGAAC
>NZ_LZJF01000075.1 GCF_001666835.1 Mycobacterium sp. E3251
CGTCGCGGGGCGGCGCCGGCCGTCGTACGGTGACCGCATGAACCGCACACTGGTCTCCTCCGGCTCCGAATTCGAGGCCGCCGTCGGCTATTCGCGCGCGGTGCGGGTCGGCCCGCACGTGTCGGTGGCCGGAACGACCGGCGCCGGGCCGGCCGGCGACATCGCGGCCCAGGCCCGAGATGCCTTGCACCGCATAGAGATTGCGCTGCGACAGGCGGGCGCGGCGCTCACCGACGTGGTCCGCACCCGCATCTACGTCACCGACATCTCCCGCTGGCACGAGGTCGCGGCGGTGCACGCGCAGGTATTCGGCGCCATCCGTCCCGCGGCCACCATGGTGGAGGTGTCCGCGTTGATAGCACCCGATCTGCTGGTCGAGATCGAGGCCGACGCCTACGTGGACTCCGGGGCCGGCGGGAAGGTCCCGTCGGACGCCGGGCGGTAAGCGGTGACCCGGATCACGGCGTCCGCGGGTAGCGGACCGTACAGGTGCGGGAACAGCATCGACTCCGGATCCGTTGCAACCCCTGGCTCCCAACGCACTTCGGAATGCAGCCGAGCCGGATCGATGTGCAGTAGCACCAAGTCGTCGCGGCCCCGATAGAGCCGGTTCGCCGGCAGATGAACCTGCCCCGGCGTCGAGAGATGGATGAACTGGCCACCGTCGGACGCGCGGATCTCACCGGACGCGCGGGCCCGGGACCACTCGTCGACCCCACACAGATGTACCAGCAGGTCAGGAGCGGAAGTCATGGATGAACACATTAGAGATGCGGCGGAAACGAAACGTTTACAGGCCGTGAGAAACGACACACCCGATAACGATCAGGGAACAACGCGAAAACCCCATACGTCTGAGAGAGTGAATGAAAGCAAGAACGGAGAAGCCATGAATGCAACTCTGACCAGTCCCGAGCTAACCCGTGCGGACCGCTGCGACCGCTGCGGTGCCGCCGCTCGAGTCCGCGCCAAGCTGCCTTCCGGAGCTGAGCTTCTCTTCTGCCAGCATCACGCCAACGAGCACGAGGCGAAACTGACCGAGCTGTCCGCCGTCCTGGAGGTCAGCGGAAGCTAGGTCCGCCGAACTCACCTACTGCCAATGTGGGCCAGTAGGGCAGTCTTCGGTAATGCTGGACGGATATGAGCGATCAAGTCGCAAAACCGTCCCGCCACCACATCTGGCGACTCAGTCTGAGGACTCTCTCGAAAAGCTGGGATGACTCCATCTTTTCCGAGTCCGCGCAGGCGGGCTTCTGGTCGGCGCTGTCGCTACCACCGCTGCTGCTGGGAATGCTGGGAAGCCTGGCCTACGTGGCGCCGCTGTTCGGGCCCGACACGTTGACGGCGATCGAGAAGAGCATCATCTCCGCGATCCGCAGCTTCTTCTCGCCCAGCGTCGTCAACGAGATCATCGAGCCGACCATCCGGGACGTCACCGCCAATGCGCGTGGCGAGGTGGTGTCGGTCGGCTTCCTGATCTCGATGTGGGCGGGATCGTCGGCGATCTCGGCTTACGTCGATGCCGTGGTGGAGGCGCACGACCAGACTCCGCTGCGGCACCCCGTGCGACAGCGGCTGTTCGCCCTGTTCCTGTACATGGTGATGCTGGTGTTCGTCGTGGTAGCGGCGCCGGTGTTGGTGGTGGGTCCGCGCAAGGTGAGCGAACACATCCCGTACGACCTGGCGAACGTCTTGCGCTACGGCTACTACCCGGCGCTGATCCTCGGCCTGCTGGTCGGGGTGGTCATCCTGTACCGGGTGGCGCTGCCCGAACCCCTTCCGACGCACCGCCTCATCTTCGGCGCGGTGCTCGCCACGGCGGTGTTCCTGATCGCCACCCTGGGCCTCCGCGTCTACCTGCGCTGGATCACCAGCACCGGCTACACCTACGGCGCGCTGGCCACACCGATCGCGTTCCTGCTGTTCGCCTTCTTCGGCGGGTTCGCGGTCATGCTCGGCGCCGAACTCAACGCGGCGATCCAGGAGGAGTTCCCGGCGCCGAAGACGCACGCCCACCGGCTGCGCAAGTGGCTGGAAGCCCGCGTGACGGTGCTGAAGCGGCCGGCGGCTTCGCCACCGGAGCCCGGCCCGGCCGATAGCGCGACGCTGACGGCCGGGCCGTCGCGGCCGACCTAGTCCTTCTTCATCCGGTCGTAGATCTGCTTGCAATCCGGGCACACCGGCGAGCCCGGCTTGGCCGCCTTGGTGACGGGAAACACCTCCCCGCACAACGCCACCACGTGGTTACCCATGACCGCGCTCTCGGCGATCTTGTCCTTCTTGACGTAGTGGAAGTACTTGGGCGTATCGCTGCCCGTCCCGTCGTCGACGCGTTCGTCGGTCTCGGTGCGTTCGATCGTCTGGGTATCCATGCCTGACATTGTGCCCCGTAACTCGCTCCTGCCGGAATTGGTCAGGTGTGGGAGAGTGGAGAAATGAAGCGCGAATCCGATCTGGGGTTCGACGATGAGGGCCGGCCGGTGCTCATCACCGCCGCAGCACCCTCCTATGAAGAACAGCACCGCGCACGGGTCCGGAAATACTTGACGCTGATGGGGTTCCGAATCCCGGCGCTCATCCTGGCCGCGCTGGCATACGGCGCGTGGCACAACGGTCTGATCTCACTGGCGATCGTTGCCGTGTCGATCCCGTTGCCCTGGATGGCGGTGCTGATCGCCAACGACCGGCCACCGCGCAGCCCCGACGAGCCACGGCGGTTCGACGATGCCCGGCGCCGCACGCCGCTGTTCCCGAGCGCCGAGCGGCCCGCGATCGAAGCGCCCCGCCATCCCGAGTCGAGCTGGCCTACCGGACCGCAGGGCTGGGAATAGCCCGTACTTCTCAGGACATTCTCAGGTCAACGGCACATTTCTGCACGTCAAGACGTGTGAGATCACAAAGGGCTGGGAACTCTCAGGGCTGATCTGTCGTTGAACTCAATGACAGTTACAAGCCGAACGGGAGGTCGCTATGGCGAACGCCAGCACGAGCAGATTTGACGGCGATCTGGATGCTCAAAGCCCCGCCGCGGACCTCGTGCGCGTGTATCTCAATGGCATCGGTAAGACGGCGCTGCTGAACGCGGCGGGTGAGGTCGAACTGGCCAAGCGCATCGAGGCCGGGCTCTACGCCGAGCATCTGCTCGAAACTCGCAAGCGCCTCGGCGAGAACCGCCGACGCGACCTCGAGGCCGTCGCGCGCGATGGACAGGCCGCGCGCCGTCACCTGCTGGAAGCGAACCTGCGTCTCGTGGTGTCGCTGGCCAAGCGCTACACGGGTCGCGGTATGCCGCTGCTGGACCTCATCCAGGAGGGCAACCTGGGCCTGATCCGCGCGATGGAGAAGTTCGACTACACAAAGGGATTCAAGTTCTCCACCTATGCGACGTGGTGGATTCGTCAGGCCATCACCCGTGGCATGGCCGACCAGAGCCGCACCATCCGGCTGCCGGTGCACCTGGTTGAACAGGTCAACAAGCTGGCGCGGATCAAGCGGGAGATGCACCAGAACCTGGGACGCGAGGCCACCGACGAGGAGCTCGCGGCCGAGTCCGGCATCCCGGTCGAGAAGATCAACGACCTGCTCGAGCACAGCCGCGACCCGGTAAGCCTGGACATGCCGGTCGGCTCCGAGGAAGAGGCCCCGCTGGGCGATTTCATCGAGGACGCCGAGGCGATGTCCGCCGAGAACGCGGTGATCGCCGAGTTGCTGCACACCGACATCCGCAGCGTGCTCGCCACTCTCGACGAGCGCGAGCACCAGGTGATCCGGCTGCGCTTCGGCCTGGACGACGGCCAGCCGCGCACCCTCGATCAGATCGGCAAGCTGTTCGGCCTCTCGCGCGAGCGGGTCCGGCAGATCGAGCGGGACGTAATGTCCAAACTCCGCCACGGCGAGCGCGCCGACCGGCTACGGTCGTACGCAAGCTAAGACCCCCAGCTAGGTAGCAGACGGTATGCCCGCCGCGCACGCGGCGGGCATACTGCTTGTCGGGGCAGCGTTACACCCATTCGCGCAGCTGGCCAAGTAGACTCGGCGTCGATGGAAGGTGCTGAATGAACGACCTGGTTGACACCACCGAGATGTACCTGCGGACCATCTATGACCTCGAAGAAGAGGGCGTGACCCCGCTGCGTGCGCGCATCGCCGAACGCCTCGAACAGAGCGGGCCGACCGTCAGCCAGACCGTATCCCGGATGGAGCGCGACGGGTTGCTCCACGTCGCCGGGGACCGCCACCTCGAGCTCACCGACAAGGGCCGTGCGCTGGCCATTTCCGTCATGCGCAAGCACCGCCTCGCCGAGCGACTGCTCGTCGACGTCATCGGGGTGCCCTGGGAGGAAGTGCACGCCGAGGCATGCCGGTGGGAGCACGTGATGAGCGAGGACGTCGAGCGGCGGCTAGTGAAGGTGCTCAACCACCCGACCACCTCCCCCTTCGGTAACCCGATCCCGGGGCTGCTGGACCTGGGCGTCGGCCCCGAGTCCGGCGCCGACGACGCCAACCTCGTCCGCCTGACCGAGTTGCCGCCCGGCTCGCCGGTGGCCGTGGTCGTCCGCCAGCTGACCGAACATGTGCAAGGCGACATCGACCTGATCACCCGCCTGAAGGACGCCGGCGTCGTCCCCAACGCCCGGGTGACCGTCGAGACCGGGCCGGCCGGGGTCACCATCGTCATCCCGGGCCACGAGAACGTCACCCTCCCGCACGAGATGGCGCACGCGGTCAAGGTCGAGAAAGTCTGACCGCTCGTCCGTCGCAGGCTAGCCCGCCCGGCGCCCGAACGGCCGTCGCGGCGGCAACCGCACACCGAGCTCTTTGGCCAGCCGGTAGCCGGTGAGCGCCAATTCCCGGATGTCCTCGGGCCGCAGGCCGGACTGCAACGCCGTGTCCAGCATGCCCGCCATACGATGCGCGGGTTCGCAGCGCAGTGCGGCCTCCAGCGATATCCCCGCCAGCGGCCCGTCGCCACGGACGTAGGCGCTGAACGCAAGCAACACCAGCGCCTCGGCCCGCCAGGGCGAGGGCAGGGTGCGCGCCAACTGCGCCCACAAAGACTCCGCCTCGTCGGCATTTTCACCGACCGCCAGGGCGTAGAGGATGTCGCGCACCTGCGCGTCGCCCAGCGCGCAGGCCAGCTTCGCCAGCTGGGCCGCGGTCAGTGCCTGGCCGGCGGCGACACGGGACGCGGCCGTCATCGCGTGCTTCACGTCGGCGCGGGCGCAGCGGGCCGGATCCGCGCGGTGGGCGGCCCGGCGCCTGGTCTGCTGCCGGTCGATCACGGCGGTCAATTTGGCGCTGCGCGCCGTGTCCTCGATCGCGATGACGGCCTGCAGATCGGCGCGGCGTGCATACAGCCGCCTGCCGTCGAGCACCGCCGCGGCCGCCAGCGGCGACGCCGACGGATCGTCGACGAGGCCGCTCGAACCGCAACCGTCCACGCAGTGCCAGCGCCCACCGAGTGCGACCCGGTCGACCACGTGGGCGGCCCACAGCTCGATGTCGTGCTCGGCCAACGACTTTGCGAGCGCATCGCACACCAGCCGGTGATCCTCGTTACAGCAGGGGCAGTGCGCGCCCTCCGCGTCGACGATCACCGCGATCGCGGCATCCGGCCGGGCCGCGGCGGCGACCTCCGCGAGGTGTCCGACCCGCGCCTCCAGCTCGTCGGTGAGGTCGACCCGCAGCACCGCTCCGAGGTCACCACCGTCCAAAGACACCAGTACCAATGAATTTTCGGGAACGAAGCCGAGAACGGCCGGCAGCGCGGCGATCAGTGCGCCGGGCCGGTTCAGTTTGAAGTCAGGTCGATGCGTCGTCATGGGCACCACGCTGACGGGCCCCACCGTCGGCCGGTGCGCGCGAGAACGGATGGAATCCCGGGCCTGTGAATGAACCCAGCACTGTGAGTTCTGCTGATCTACTGTTACCCCATGAGTTCGGCGCAAGAGTACGACATGGTGGTCATCGGTTCGGGGCCCGGCGGCCAGAAGGCCGCCATCGCCTCGGCCAAGCTCGGCAAGTCGGTTGCGGTCGTCGAACGCGGCCAGATGCTCGGTGGCGTGTGCGTCCAGACCGGCACCATCCCGTCAAAGACGTTGCGCGAGGCCGTCCTTTACCTGACCGGGATGAGTCAACGAGAGCTGTACGGCGCGAGCTATCGCGTCAAGGAGAAGATCACCCCGGCCGACCTGCTGGCCCGCACCCAGCACGTGATCGGCAAGGAGGTCGACGTGGTGCGCAACCAGCTGATGCGCAACCGCATCGACCTGTTGCTGGGTCACGGCCGGTTCGTCGACCCGCACACCATCGAGGTCGAAGACCCGTCCCGTCGCGAAAAGTTAACTGTCAGCGGCAAATACATCGTCATCGCCACCGGCACCCGGCCCGCGCGGCCGTCCGGCGTCGAGTTCGACGAGGAGCGGGTGCTCGACTCCGACGGCATCCTCGACCTCAAATCGTTGCCCACCTCGATGGTGGTGGTCGGTGCCGGCGTCATCGGCATCGAATACGCCTCGATGTTCGCCGCGCTGGGCACCAAGGTCACCGTCGTGGAGAAGCGCAGCGACATGCTGGACTTCTGCGACCCCGAGGTGGTGGAGGCGCTGAAGTTCCACCTGCGCGACCTGGCGGTGACGTTCCGGTTCGGCGAGGAGGTGACCGCGGTCGACGTCGGCTCGGCCGGCACCGTCACGACCCTGGCCAGCGGCAAGCAGATCCCCGCCGAGACCGTGATGTATTCCGCCGGGCGGCAGGGCCAGACCGACCACCTCGACCTGCACAACGCCGAGCTGGAGGCCGATAACCGGGGCCGGATCTTCGTCGACGACTTCTTCCAGACCAAGGTGCCGCACATCTACGCCGTCGGCGACGTGATCGGCTTCCCGGCGCTGGCCGCGACCTCGATGGAGCAGGGCCGGCTCGCCGCCTACCACGCATTCGGGGAGCCGACCGACGGGATCACCGAACTGCAGCCGATCGGCATCTACTCCATCCCCGAGGTCTCCTACGTGGGCGCCACCGAGGTGGAGCTGACGAAGAACGCGATCCCCTACGAGGTCGGCGTGGCCAGGTACCGCGAACTGGCCCGCGGCCAAATCGCCGGTGACTCCTACGGCATGCTCAAGCTGCTGGTGTCCACCGACGATCTCAAGCTCTTGGGCGTGCACATCTTCGGCACCAGCGCCACCGAGATGGTGCACATCGGGCAGGCCGTCATGGGCTGCGGCGGCACCGTCGAATACCTGGTGGACGCCGTGTTCAACTACCCCACGTTCTCCGAGGCCTACAAGGTGGCCGCGCTCGACGTGATGAACAAAGTGCGCGCGCTCAACCAGTTCCGCGCCTAGCAGCTGTCGTCGAGCTCCCCGGGAATCGGGTCGCCGGGGCCGCCGGCATCGGCGCGGGCCAGCAACCGCGCGGTCTGGGCGTCGAACGGCGCCGAATACGACACGTTCGCCGCGCAGCCACCGCGCTCGAAGCCGCCGATCACCCCGGTGAGCGTGGTGCCGCTGACCCAGGGCGCGCCGCTGGTGCCGTCCACCAGCCCCTCACATGGGAACGACGGGAATCCGGCCTCGGTCAGCGACGTGCTGGCCTGACAGCCGATGGGGGCGCCACCCACTCCGGCCGGATAGCCCATCACGGTGACGTGGCTGCCGGGCGGCGGCGTCGTGCCCAGCGTCAGCGCCAGGCCGGCGCGCGACTCCACCGAGCCTCCGGCGTCGTTACTCAGCCGTGCGATCGCGTAGTCGGCGTTGGGATCCTTGCTGGCGGTCCAGCGGGGATCGAGGTAGACGGCGTCGGCCTTCCACACATCGGTTGGCGCGGGGGGCGCGTCGCCGATGAAACCTGGCACGAAGGTGATTTTGGAGGCCCCGGCCAGGCAGTGCGCCGCGGTCATCATCAGGTTGCCACCCGCGGAATGCACCACCGAGCCCGTGCATACGTGCAGCGGACCGCCGTCGATGAAGATCGCCCCGACGCGTTTGTCCGGGTCCACCGGCCCCGCCACCGCCTTTTGCTGGGGCTGACCCAGCCGCTGCACCGGCGCACTGCTCCGCGGCGGGGCCGCCGGAGGGGCCGACGCATGATCGCCCGGCGGCCGCTTGCACGACGTCACCGACGTCGCCACGGCGACCACCAGGCACAGCATCACGGTCGGAACGCGCATCGGATTCATCATGCCTGACACCTGCGCAGAGAGCAGATTTCGACGCGTCGCGTGCCACCTGACTCGCGGACATAATTCAGTGGCGACCCCCGGACGTTCGCTTTCGGATTAAACCCGAACTTCACATCGCTGTTTGATATTGGTGCCCACCGATTCGGGGGACACTGGTAGGGCACCCTGGAGAAACCCCCGAGAGGAGGCGATTCCGATGGCTCACGATCAGGACCCGCAGGAGCAGCACTACCAGCCGGGACAAGCCGGCATGTATGAGCTCGAGCTGCCCGCGCCCCAGCTGTCGACGTCGGACGGGCGAGGCCCGGTGCTGGTGCACGCGTTGGAAGGTTTCTCGGATGCCGGCCATGCGATCCGGCTGGCCTCGTCGCATCTGAAAGCGGTGTTGGACTCCGAGCTGGTTGCGTCCTTCGCCATCGACGAATTGCTGGATTACCGGTCGCGACGACCGCTGATGACCTTCAAGACCGATCACTTCACCAACTACGACGACCCCGAGCTGAGCTTGTACGCGCTGCGCGACACCATCGGCACCCCGTTTCTGCTGCTCGCCGGGATGGAACCGGACCTGAAGTGGGAGCGCTTCATCACCGCGGTCCGCCTGTTGGCCGAGCGCCTCAATGTTCGCCAGACCATCGGCCTGGGCACCGTGCCGATGGCGGTGCCGCATACGCGGCCCATCACGATGACGGCGCACTCCAACAATCCCGAGTTGATCGCCGAGTTCACGCCGTGGATTTCGGAGATCCAGGTTCCGGGCAGCGCGTCGAACCTGCTGGAATACCGGATGGCCCAGCACGGTCACGAGGTTGTCGGCTACACCGTGCATGTGCCGCATTACCTGACGCAGACCGACTACCCGGCGGCCGCCGAGGCGTTGCTCGAACAGGTGGCCAAGATCGCATCGCTCGAGCTGCCGCTGACGGCGTTGACCGAAGCGGCGGCGGTGATCCGGACCAAGATCGACGAGCAGGTCGAGGCGAGCGCGGAGGTTGCTCAAGTGGTGACCGCGCTCGAGCGCCAGTACGATGCCTTCATCGACGCTCAGGAGAACAGGTCGTTACTAACTCGCGACGAGGACCTGCCTAGCGGCGACGAGCTTGGCGCAGAGTTCGAGCGATTCCTCGCCCAGGAGGCGGAGAAGAAGCGCGGCGACGACGACCAGGCCTGACCTTTCCGCCCGGCCTTAGCCCGGCCCGACACCCAAGGTGGCGACATGACCGAGCGGACGCGCAAGAGCACTCTCCGCCCGGTGCGGGAGGTCAGCGCGCCCCGGCTGGAGTACCGCACCATCCACGGCTACAAGCGGGCCTACCGGATCGCCGGTGACGGGCCGGCGATCCTGCTGGTTCACGGCATCGGCGACAACTCCACCACCTGGAATACCGTGCAGGCCAAGCTCGCCCAGCGGTTCACGGTCATCGCCCCGGACCTGTTGGGCCATGGGCGATCCGACAAGCCACGCGCCGACTATTCGGTCGCCGCCTACGCCAACGGGATGCGCGACCTGCTCAGCGTGCTCGACATCGAGCGGGTCACGGTTGTCGGCCATTCGCTGGGCGGCGGCGTGGCCATGCAATTCGCCTACCAGTTCCCGCATTTGGTCGACCGGCTGATCCTGGTCGCGGCCGGCGGCGTCACCAAGGATGTCAACGTCGCCTTCCGGTTGGCCTCGTTGCCCATGGGCAGCGAGGCGCTCGCCTTGCTGCGGCTTCCCCTGGTGCTGCCGGCGGTGCAGCTGGCCGGACGGATCGCCGGCCTGGCGATCGGATCGACCGGCCTGGGCCGGGACCTGCCCAACGTCCTGCGGATCCTCGACGACCTGCCGGAGCCGACGGCGTCGGCGGCGTTCAGCCGGACCCTGCGGGCGGTGGTGGACTGGCGCGGGCAGATCGTCACCATGCTCGACCGGTGTTATCTGACGGAAGCCATCCCGGTGCAGATCGTCTGGGGCACCAAGGATGTGGTCGTCCCGGTGCGTCATGCGTGGATGGCGCACGCGGCGATGCCAGGCTCCCGCCTGGAAATCTTCCAGGGCTCCGGCCACTTCCCCTTCCACGACGACCCGGCTCGCTTCATCGACGTGGTCGAACGCTTCATCGACACCACCGCGCCCGCCGAATACGATCAGGCCGCCCTGCGCGAGCTGCTGCGCAGCGGCGGCGGCGAGAAGGCCGTCACCGGCCCCGCCCCCACCCGCGTCGCCGTGCTGAACGCCATGGGATCCGACGAACGCAGCGCTACCTGAAACCCGCCGGGGCCGTACAGTCGGGCCATGGGTATCGACGTCACTGTGTTGCGGGTGTTCACCGATGCGGAGGGAAATTTCGGCAATCCGCTCGGCGTCGTGGATGCCGCCCAGGTCGAGCCCGCGGCTCGGCAACGGCTCGCGACTCAATTGGGGTACAGCGAAACGGTTTTCGTCGACCTTCCGGCTGCCGGATCGACGACAGCGCACGCCACCATTTACACCCCACTGATCCAGATCGCGTTCGCCGGGCACCCCACCGTCGGCGCGGCGTGGTGGCTGCGCGAGAACGGAACGCCGATCAACACGCTGCAGGTGAGGGCCGGCATCGTGCAGGTGAGCTATGGGCCGGAAATGGCGGGCATCAGCGCACGGTCGGACTGGGCGCCTGAGGTCGCCCTGCACGAATTCGATTCAGCCGACGCCCTTCTCGCCGCCAACCCGGTAGATTTCTCCGATGACACCGCGCACTACCTGTGGGCGTGGACCGACCGGGCCGCGGGATCGGTACGCGCGCGTATGTTTGCCGCCAACCTCGGTGTGCCGGAAGACGAGGCGACCGGCTCGGCAGCGATGCGCATCACCGACTACCTCAGCCGCGATCTACACGTCACTCAGGGCAAGGGATCGATCATCGAGACGACGTGGAACGCCGAGGGCTGGGTGGGGGTGGCCGGGCGCGTCGTCAATGACGGTGTGACGCACCTGAACTGACCCCGTACCGGCTCAGCGCTGGCGGTGCAGCACCGCGGCGAGGTGGTGCTGCAAGGGCTGTCCGACCGCGCCCATCCGCACCGAATACGCCAGCTCGTCGCCGTCGATGCGGAAGGAACGGCCAAGCGCCGTCACCTCTTTGGCGGTCGGGGTCAGCCCGACGTCCGTTGTCGACAGCTCGATCTCGATCCGGCCGCCGGTGGCCGAATAGGTACCGACCTCGATCTCGGTGATGCCGCTCGGGTGCGCCAGCACCAGTTCGACGTGACCGGGCTGCGGCACGCGAAGGTATCCGGTCTCGGCGTGCAACGGCTTGCCGTCGGGCGCCTTGGTCTTTTGCGCGTAGGCCAGAAACGGCTTGCCGACGTGGGAGAAGACCACTTCTTCGAGGTAATCGAAGGGCTGGATCGTTGGGTATTCGCCCGCACCCTGGCCGGCCCAGGTTCCCAGGAGTGGTGCCAGCGCCTCGAGATCGGGATGCAACGCGGGGGGCATGAAAACGAGCCTAGCCGGGACGGCTTGAGCCCGGCCGTCAGCTCGGCGTTGTCACCTGGCGGTGTTCGCGCAGTGCCTGGATCTCGCGCTCGAAGTCGGCCGCGGACTCAAAGGAGCGGTATACCGACGCGAACCGCAGGTAGGCCACTTCGTCGAGGTCGCGCAGTGGGCCGAGAATGGCAAGCCCGACCTCATGACTGGCGACCTCCGGGGAACCCGCGGCCCGCACGGTGTCCTCGACCTGTTGGGCCAGCAGGTTCAGCGCGTCATCGTCCACCTGGCGACCCTGGCAGGCCCGGCGGACACCGCTGATTACCTTTTCCCTGCTGAAGGGTTCGGTGACTCCACTGCGCTTGACCACCGCGAGAACCGCGGTTTCCACGGTGGTGAAACGCCGCCCGCACTCGGGGCACGATCGGCGGCGACGGATGGCCTGACCTTCATCGGTTTCCCTCGAGTCGATCACCCGGGAATCGGGATGACGGCAGAACGGGCAATGCATGGCCGCTCCTTCGCCGTGCCGACAAACACCAGGTACCGCAGCACGAGCGTACCCGTGCGCTCACCTGCGCGGCGAATGCAGCCGGCCCGGCGGGGGCGGTGGTCAGCCCACCGGGGCGATCAGCGTTTGGCCCGCCACCAATGTCGGCGAGTTCATGTCGTTGAGTTCGCGGATGCGGTCGGCAACCTGACGCGCCGGCGCGCCGGGCGCCACCCGGTGAGCGACGTCTTGCAGCGACTCCCCCGCCTCGACGCGGACCACGGCCAACCGGTCGGGTACGTGAGCGGCCGAACTCCCGGCGCCGCCGTTGAGCACCTGACCGACGTTCCCGACCAGGCCCAGCCACAGGGTGATCGCGCCGGCGGCCAGCGCCAACCAGATGGTGGTGGCCAC
This sequence comes from Mycobacterium sp. E3251, assembly GCF_001666835.1. Taxonomy (GTDB): domain Bacteria; phylum Actinomycetota; class Actinomycetes; order Mycobacteriales; family Mycobacteriaceae; genus Mycobacterium. The sequence continues at coordinate 12,538 of NZ_LZJF01000075.1, forward strand.
CGTGACGGGCCGCTTGCGATGAGGCGCGGCCGACATCGCGACGCCGGTGCCGTAATAGCGCGTGGGTGCGCCCGCCGGCCTCGACGGACCGGGCCGGCGCGAACGGGCCAGCCCGTCCCGGCCGTAACGGAGCCCCTGGACCGGCCCGTTGACCGGACGACGAGGGCTGCTGGTACGCGGCGCCAGCGTGTGGATGGTTGTCATCTGCGTTCCTCCGGTCAACTTGATTCGCTCAGCTGTTCGACTGTATCGCTCGTGTGTTCGAAATCCGAACATGTGAGCGAAGCGTGTCGCACGAGTCGAACGCTAGACCACGCCACCGACAAGTCCGTGGTCGCTAGAGCTGACATGCGGCTGAAATACCCGATCTGCCGAAGAGTTACACCTTTGTGATTAATCGCGTCTGCGGGCGGTTTTGCGGCTACCCCGGGAGGGCGACACGCTAGTCGAACACATGTTTGATTCTCGGCCGTAGTGGGGTTACATTCAGAGCCATGAGCGACAGCAACGACACCTCATCGGCCGGCGCGGACGGTCGGCTGCACGCCGTGGATTCATCGCTGACCGAACGGCAACGCACCATTCTGAACGTCATTCGCGCGTCGGTCACCAGTCGCGGTTACCCGCCGAGCATCCGGGAGATTGGCGACGCCGTCGGCCTGACGTCGACCTCGTCGGTGGCTCACCAACTGCGCACCCTGGAGCGCAAGGGATACCTGCGCCGCGACCCGAACCGCCCGCGGGCCGTCGACGTCCGCGGCGCCGATGACGAGGTGGCGGCGCGCACCACCGATGTCGCCGGCTCGGATGCACTGCCGGAGCCGACGTTCGTTCCGGTCCTCGGGCGCATCGCGGCCGGTGGCCCCATCCTCGCCGAGGAGGCGGTCGAGGACGTCTTCCCGTTGCCGCGTGAGCTGGTCGGCGAGGGCACGCTCTTCCTGCTCAAGGTCGTCGGCGACTCCATGGTCGAGGCGGCGATCTGCGACGGCGACTGGGTGGTGGTGCGCCAGCAGAACGTCGCCGACAACGGCGACATCGTGGCGGCCATGCTCGACGGGGAAGCCACCGTGAAGACGTTCAAGCGCGCGGGCGGTCAGGTCTGGCTGATGCCGCACAACCCGGCCTTCGACCCCATTCCCGGCAATGACGCGACCGTGCTGGGCAAGGTCGTCACGGTGATCCGCAAGGTCTAGCCGGTCGGGACTTTCGGGCGGGCCTAGTCCGCCTTCACGAAGCCGTTGGCCTGCGCCACTTCTTCGCTGGACAGCCAGATTTCGGCGAGCGTGTCGTGGTAGAGCTCGCTGCCCGGCGTGTAGTACAGCCCGAAGCGGGCGCTCGCCTTGATCGGATATCCGTCGGGCACCTGATAGGGGTCGTCGAGCGGTAGGTGGATGGTCGGACGCCCGGACGGGCCGGCTCCCCCTGCGGTGTCCTCGTCGTCCGTGGCCGCGTGCCTCCCGCTGCGTTGCTCGGCCGCGGCGGCGGCCGCCGCCGTCGGCACGACGGTTTCCGGGCCGGCGACCTCGGGAGCGGCGGCCTCGGCGACGTCCGTGACCGCAACATCCGGATACTCGGCCTGGGGAGCGGCGACGTCGGGGTCACCCGCGTCGAACTCGGGGTCCGGGGGCGTGCGCGCCGCGGCGACGTCGAGGTATTCCGCCTCCACATAGTCGTCGTCCCCGCGGGGGGCATCTGCGTAGGCGGACTCTCGCTCCTCGTCGGCGTATTCGACCTCGGCGTAATACTGGTCGGCGTATTCCTCGTCGGGGTAATCCGAATCGGCGTACTCGGATTCGGCGGATTCGGTTTCCGTTTCGGGGTAGCCGGCCTCCGACAGGGCCGCCGGCGACACCGCCGAGAAGGAGTCGGTATCCACCGCGTCCGGGTCCTGCTCGAATGAATCCTCGTCCGCGCCGGCGCGCCGCCAGCTGACCCGACTCGCGGCCTCGGGCGCTTCCTGCTGACGCGCGAAATGCTCGGTGGTGACGTCGTCGCGTCCCCACTCCTGGTCGGCACCGGCGTCGTAACCGGTATCGAGGTCGTGAGGAGGCTCGTAGCCGGCGTCCTCACGTAAAGCGCGACGCCGACGCCAGCCGATCGCCAGCAACCCCGCCAAGCCGATCAGCACCAGCACCGGGATCGCGGCCAACCTCGCGCCGCTGCTGTCCGGCCTGCAGGTGTCGGGCCAGAACCAGCCGAGCAGCTCGGCGACGCCCGCC
>NZ_LZJF01000076.1 GCF_001666835.1 Mycobacterium sp. E3251
GAATCGCAAATCTTTTTCCGCGGTTATACCCGCGGCCACACCGCTGATGCGTCGACGCCGTCGGGGGCGTCGCCCACGTTCTCTACCAGGCGCGATAGCCGGCGACGGCCGCTGATCCGCAGCGCCGGCCGGCCGCCGCGGGTGCCGATCAATGTGGGCGCGATTCCGACCCGCATCAAAGCCGACGCCAGCGGGGAATGGGTATCGGGCGCGTGGGGATCCAGGCCCAAGAGGTAATGGTCGCCCTCGGGATGACCGGCCGCCAGCGTCCAGGCCCGCAATTCCCGCGGCCCGGGCAGCCACCGTGGCGGCACCGTTTTGACGGCGCCGCGGGTCCATTCCGCAGCCAAATTCACCAGAGCCGCGGTGACCGCCGTCCGCACCAGCGGGGTGTCCTCGTCGGTGCGCCCGATCTCAGGCTCCAGCCCCGCCTCGCGGATCATCTCGGCCAGCGCGGCGGCCCGCCAGGCCTGATCTACCACCACCGAGAGCCGCGCGCCCTGCGCCCCCGGACCGCCGACCATCACGATCTGACCGGAAGCCGCCAGCACCCCGGAGAGATCGGCTACCGCGGGCGGCACCGACTCCGCTGTGAAGAAGGAAAGCTGGCTCACGCCACCGACAGTAGGCCAGGTCGACCATCCGCGTCTTGAGGCAACCGGCGCGGCGGCGGGTCGGGACTGGACGGAATACGAAAACCCCCCGGCCGGCCCGCTGGGCGGGACTGCACGGGGGGTCCGTGGAGAATCGGCTCGTCTTAGACGGAGCGGACTCCGGTGGCCTGGGGGCCCTTAGGGCTGTGGCCGATTTCGAACTCGACCTTCTGGTTTTCTTCGAGGGTGCGGAAGCCCGAACCCTGGATCTCCGTGTAGTGGACAAACACGTCTGCGGAACCGTCTTCGGGGGCGATGAACCCGAAGCCCTTCTCCGCGTTGAACCACTTCACAGTTCCCTGTGGCATCTCTCGATCTTTCCTTTTCTTCTGGGTGCGGGGCATCGCTTTTCGATGCCCCGGGCCTGGTACGACCGCCATACCTCGCTCAGTCGCCGGAACTTCACCCGACCGATTAACCTCGCAGGAACCGCGGCCGCAACGTCGATCCTGCGAAAGTTTGACACGAACACAGAAGCTGCGACCGCAAATAGTCAACCATGTTCATCGCTTCGGCGACAGACTTGCGTCTTGGACGGAGTCTCAGCCGGTCCTGGGAGGGTGCGAATGGCGAGTTTCGGCAGCGACCTGCTCGCCGCCGCGCTCGCCGGCACCGACGCCGACGAGCACCCGCTGCGGCACGTCGCCGAGCTGCCACCGCGAAGCGGCCGCCCACACAGCTGGCCGGCGTGGGCCGAGCCGGACGTGGTGCGCGCGTTCACCGACCGCGGGGTCAGTTCGCCCTGGTCACACCAGTCGGCGGCCGCGGAACTGGCGCACGCCGGCCGTCACGTGGTGGTGAGCACCGGGACCGCGTCGGGCAAGTCATTGGCGTATCAGCTTCCCGTCCTCAACGCGCTGGCCACCGATCCGCGCGCCCGGGTGCTGTATTTGTCCCCGACGAAGGCGCTGGGCCACGACCAGTTGCGGGCCGCGCACGCGCTGACGGCCGAGGTTCCGCGGCTGCATGACGTGGCGCCGACCGCCTACGACGGCGACAGCCCCCCGGAGGTTCGCCGGTTCGCGCGGGAACGATCCCGGTGGTTGTTCTCCAATCCCGACATGATCCATTTGTCGATCCTGCGCAACCATGCCCGCTGGGCCGTGCTGCTGCGCGGTCTTCGCTTCGTGATCGTTGACGAATGCCATTACTACCGTGGCGTTTTCGGCTCCAACGTGGCGATGGTGCTGCGCCGGTTACTGCGGCTGTGCGCGCGGTACTCCTCGGCCCCCACGGTGATCTTCGCCAGCGCGACAACCGACGCACCGGGCGCAACGGCCGCCGAGCTCATCGGGCTTCCGGTCGAGGAGGTCACCGAGGACGGTTCGCCCCAGGGCGCCCGGACGGTCGCGTTGTGGGAACCGGCGCTGCGGGCCGACCTGCTGGGCGAGAACGGCGCACCGGTGCGCCGCTCGGCCGGTGCGGAGGCGGCGCGCGTGATGGCCGACCTGATCGCCGAGGGGGCGCAGACGCTGACGTTCGTGCGGTCGCGCCGCGCCGCGGAGCTGACCGCGTTGGGCACCCAGGCGCGGTTGGACGAGATCGCCCCCGAGCTGGCCGGCAAGGTGGCGTCGTATCGGGCCGGCTATCTCGCCGAGGACCGCACCGCGCTGGAGCGGGCCCTCGCGGAGGGCCGGCTGCGCGGCCTGGCCACCACGAACGCGCTGGAGTTGGGTGTCGACATCGCCGGGCTGGACGCGGTGGTCCTCGCCGGGTTCCCCGGCACGGTCGCCTCTTTCTGGCAGCAGGCCGGCCGGTCGGGCCGGCGCGGGCAGGGCGCGCTGGTGGTGCTGATCGCCCGCGACGACCCGCTGGACACATATCTAGTGCACAACCCGGCCGCGCTGCTGGGCAAGCCGGTCGAGCGGGTGGTGATCGACCCCGCCAACCCCTACATTCTGGGACCCCAACTGCTCTGCGCCGCAACCGAAATGCCGCTCGACGAGGCCGAGGTGCGCGACTTGGGCGCCACGGACGTGGCCGGGGGCCTGGTCGACGACGGGCTGCTGCGGCTCCGCAACGGCAAGTATTTTCCCGCGGCGGGCCTAGAACCGCATGGGGCCGTGGACATCCGGGGTTCGTCGGGCGGCCAGATCGTCATCGTCGAGGCGGACACCGGGCGGCTGCTGGGCAGCACCGGCGTCGGTCAGGCCCCGGCGTCGGTCCACCCGGGCGCCGTCTACCTCCATCAAGGGGAGAGTTACGTTGTCGACTCGCTGGACCTCGAAGACGCGATCGCCTTCGTGCACCCCGAGGACCCCGGGTACGCGACGTTTGCGCGGGAAATCACCGACATCACGGTCACCGGTACCGGCGAACGCGCACAGTTCGGGCCCGTCACCCTGGGCCTGGTGCCCGTCACCGTCACCCATCAAGTGGTGGGGTATCTGCGTCGCCGGCTTTCCGGAGAGGTGATCGACTTCATCGAGTTGGACATGCCCGAACACACATTGGCGACCACCGCGGTGATGTACACCATTACCGAAGAGGCCTTGCTGCGCAAGGGAATTGACGCGCCGCGGATCCCGGGATCACTGCACGCCGCCGAGCACGCGGCGATCGGCCTGCTGCCGCTGGTGGCCAGCTGCGATCGGGGCGATATCGGCGGCTTGTCCACCGCGGTGGGACCGGACCCGGCCGGTCTGCCCAGTGTCTTCGTGTACGACGGCTATCCGGGCGGCGCCGGTTTCGCCGAGCGCGGTTTCCGCCAGGCGCGTACCTGGCTGGGTGCGACCGCCGCCGCCATCGAGGCATGTGAGTGCCCCCGGGGTTGTCCGTCCTGCGTGCAGTCCCCGAAATGCGGCAACGGCAACGACCCGCTCGACAAGGAGGGTGCGGTGCGGGTGTTGCACCTGGTCCTCGCGGAGCTACCGTAAGCTGAGCAATCCGGCGGATGACGACCGACCCCTCGACGGTCGACCCCACGGGTGCCGTCCGACGGGCCAACGAACGCTCATCGATGAGCGGCTGGCAGCCCCGACCTCGCGGGCGCAGCAGCAAACTAACAAGGCCACAACGACATTGGCAAATTCACCGGATCGCCGGCGAGGCGATGCCTGAGGCTCACCGACTGCCCCGACATGGCCGGTAGGCCCGAGGTCCCAAAGATGCGGCCCGTCGCCGTAAAATCGGCCGCATGGGCCACGACTGGTTGCTCGTGGAGACGCTGGGGGGTGAACCCACCGTGGTGGCGCAGGGCCGCCAACTGAAAAACCTCGTCCCGATCACCACGTTCATGCGCCGCAGTCCCTATCTCTCGGCGGTCCGGACGGCGATCGCCGAGTCGGTACAGACCGGTCAGAGCCTGACCAGCATCACTCCCAAGCGCGACCGCGTCATTCGCACCGAACCGGTGGTGATGTCCGATGGCTATATCCACGGGGTGCACGTGTGGACCGGCCCCGCCGACGTCGAACCGCCCGAGCGGCCGACCCCCGGGCCGCTGAAGTGGGACCTGACGATGGGTGTCGCCACCGACACCCGGGAGTCGTTGGCCAACAGCGGAAAGAATCCCGAAGTCGAGGTCACCTTCGGCAGGGCCTTCGCGGAGGACCTTCCCTCGCGCGAGCTCAACCCCAACGAAACCAAGGTGCTGGCCATGGCCGTGAAGGCCGAGCCCAACCAAACGATCTGCAGCACTTGGGATCTCACTGATTGGCAGGGCAACCCCATGCGGATCGGATTCGTCGCGCGCACCGGCCTGGAGGCCGGCCCCGACGGCCGGGACCATCTGGTGGCGCGGGCGATCAACTGGCGCGCCGAACTCAAGGGCCCGGCGGTGTCGACAGACGATCTGGCGCAACGGATCCTGAGCGGGCTCGCTCAGGCCGGTGTCCACCGCGCGCTGATCGACCTGAAGAACTGGGCCCTGCTGAAATGGCTGGACGAGCCCTGCACGTTCTACGACTGGCGCGGCAGTGAGACCGGCCAGCCGAAGGTTCACCCCGACGATCAGCACCTGGTGTCCTCGATGACCGAGGAATTCGCCCAGGGCGCGACGAGCCGGGTGCTGCGAATGCCCGGCCATGACAACGATTGGGTGCCGGTGCACGTCACGGTCAACCGGGTGGAACTCGAACCGGATACCTACGCCGGGCTGGTCTCGCTGCGGTTGCCGTCGGACGAGGAACTCGCCGCCGCCGGATTGGCGGGCGGCCCCGACCCGACGGCCTAACCTACGACGGGCAGCAAGCGGTCGGCGGCGACCGACAGCCGCTGGCCGCCGAGCTGCGGCCACGCCTGCACCGCGCAGAACGGCGCGCACTGATCCTGCGACGACCGCGTGCCGACGTGCACGCAGCACTGCACCAGCCGCTCTTCGATCATCGTCGACATGTCCATGAACGGTTTGACCGTGACCCGGACGACACGCTCACCCAGCATCCGCCTCAGTTGGCGTCGCCGCCCCGGCAGCGCGGCCGACGCCACGGTCAGCAACGTCGCCATGCCCAGGTCGCAGTTCTCGCAGATCATGCGCCAGACGTCGGACATCGAAGGATGCGACAACGAAGACTGCTCCGACAGCAAGCCCATCAGGGATTCCCGCACGGCCAGCCGCAATTCCCGGGGAATGTCGGAGTCGGCGATCCGGTTGGCGATCAGCCCCAGCTTGTCCTTGAGGTTGTCGTGGCCCATCAATGCGACCAGCGAGCGCCAATTCCCGTTGTCTTCCCGAAGCATGTACCCGACCGAGCAGCAATGCGGGTGCGAGCACGGCAGCGCGGTCAGATCCCGCCAGGTGATCAGGCCGCTGGTCTGCGGTCCCAACCGCTTCAGCACGCCGGTGTGGGTGAGGCGCCTGGCCGGGTCGATGAGACCCGAACGCCCGGAAGCGAATTGCGGCTGGATGGAGACCCCTCCGACGTAGGGCGTGTCCAGCGCCAGCTTGACGATGTCGCCGATCTCTGTGTCGTTGACACCGAGTGACGCCGTCATCACGAGCGTGGTGAAGATTTCGCGTTCGGAAAGCCGACGCAGCGCCGACTCCTTGAGGCGCGACAGGTCGCCGCCACGGTGATGGCGGTGGGCGGCCGGCGAGAGCCCGTCGTACTGCAGGTACACCTCGGCGCGTTCGCGGTGCTCGGTGAGCAGGTCGAGCAGACGGCCGTCGTGAGCTATCCGGATACCGTTGGTGTTCAGCAGGATTCGCGTTATCGGTCGCGAGCCGAGCTCGGCGAGCAGCTCGGGCAGCTGCGGGTGCAGGGTGGGCTCGCCACCGCTGAGCATGACCACATCCAGGCGGCCGTTCTCCCGCGCGAGCCGCTGGTCGACGTTGGCCAGCACGTCGCCGACCGCGACGACATTGCGGAGGTCCGGCGAGGAGTCGGCGAAACACGTTGGGCAGCGCAGGTTGCAGGTCGCGGCGATGTCCTCCAGCAGGATGCAGGTGTGCTGAGTCTGCATCTGCGGCAGGCCGCGCAGATAGGCCGACGGGATCGGGTCGAAGTTGCCCGGCTCATCGGGGACGTGCGCCTTGGTGGGCGCGGTCCACTCCTCGAGATAGGCAAGGATTTCGGGATCTTCGTCGTACAGCGTTCGAACGAGCCCGTGTCTCGGGCAGCCCCGTTCGAGCCAGACCTGTCCGTCGCCGCGCACGGCCAGCCAGCCGCTGAGCCGTGCCACGTCGCCCAGCGGACGATCGGGTTCCTCGGCGTGACACTGCGGGCAAAACGCGTTGACGTAGCGCAGGATTCGATCGCCCCGCAGCTCCATGCCGCTCATCGGGTCAGGTGATACAGCATCGGGTTCAATCCGGTACAGATGCCGACGGTGAAGATGGAGGTCAGTGCCCAGCCGATCATCAATCCCATGCCGATTCCCCTCGCCCAGGCGCCCTTCTTCACGAACAACAACGCTCCCCCGCCGGCGAAGGCGATCAGCGCGAGCATGACGGCTCCGGCGGCGAAGGCGATCTTCGGCGCGACGGCATTGGCGAGGCCGAACAGCACCAGCGGGCCGACGACGACGTTGATTCCGGCATACAGCGCCATCCCGGCGATGGCCGCGCCGAAGATTTCGCCGCCGCTCGGCTTGCTCGGCGGCGGTTGCCAGCCCGGGTAGGGCCGGTTCATGTCATAGGGATAACCGGGTGGCGGCCAGTCCGGGGGCCGCCACCCGTCCGGAGGGGGCGGACCCGGTGGTGGGTTCGTCATGCGGCAACCGCCTCCCGTCGCAGAACGGTGTCGTAGTGGCCCCGCCGATATCCCAGGCGCAGCCGGACGGCGATCAGCAGGAGCGAGGGCAGGAGAAACCACTGCGGCCGGGTCAGGCCCAGCCACACGGTCTCGTTGGCCCGGACGAATTCGACCAGGAACCGGAACACCGCATACCCCGCCACGTAGAGGACGAACAGCTCACCCGGATGACTTATCCGGTTGCGCAGCCACAGCAGGACCCCGAACGCGGCCAGCTGGAAAGCGATTTCGTAGAGGAACGACGGGTGCATGGCCACGCCCGCGAGGCAACCGGGACATTTTGGTGTGCCGGCCGGGGCGTGGATGCCCCACGGCAGGCTGGTCGGGCGCCCCGGCGCTTCGGTGAGGTGGCAGCCGACGCGGCCGATCGCCATGCCCAGCGCGACCGCTGGCGCGAACAAGTCACCGGTCTTGCCGGTGTAGCCGCCGAGCCGCTTGGCGATCAGGACCCCGAGGTAGGCGCCGCACAGTCCGCCCAGAATGCTGCGCGATCCGAATTCCCACGCCTGCAGCAACGACGGGTTGAGGCGGACGTCGAGGTGCTCGGCCCAACCGGAGAGGCGCATGCCCACCGCGCCGCCGACCAGGGCGCCGGTCACCGCCACCAACGATTGTTCGTTGACCGCTCCACGCCGGCGGGCCTCGACCATGAACACGACGGCGGCGGCCAGGACGCCCAGCGCCACGAAGACACCATGCACCGGCAACACCAACGGGCCGATCCGCCATTGCGGCACCACGTCGACAGACTATTACGCGCGGCACCCGCGGGCCCGCGTCAGCCGCCAACGGGCCCCGCCCGCGCGGCGGCGCTCGCCGCGCCGCCGAAGACCGCGACCCGGACCCTGACGACGACGTCGAGATCGTCGATCCCACAACTGGCGTCGCCGATGTGCATCTCGCCGGCCACCGCCGTCGCGCGGGCGCAGGCCGCCTCGGCCCCCGCCGGCAGCCGGGCCGCCGCGGCCAACGCGGCAAGATCGGCCGCCGCCTGTGCGCGATGACGCGCCACCACCACCGAACCGAGGTACGCCCCGGCCCCCGTGACGCACAGCAGCACCGCGACCATCCAGGCCGCGACCAGGGTGGCCGAGCCCCGATCATCCCGACGGCTCCGCCATCGAGACCGCTTTGGCCGCAATGTCAAGCTCCGGCAACAACTTCGAGCGCGCGACGACGGTGGCGACCAAGAACTCACCGTCACGGTGCACCTCGATCCGCGCGCCGCCGGGGGCGATGCGGCGAGCCGCGCCGAGCGCCAAGCGTTCGTCGCCGCGGGCCGCCAACCGGGCCGCCTCGCGGGCGGCGTCCACGCAGCGAATCTGCATCGACACCGTGGTGACGCCGGCCAGACACAGCACCAGGACGACGACCAGCGTGGCGACGCCGAGCGCCGCCTCCACGGTGCTGGCACCCGCACTGCCGGTTAGACCTTGGTGTTGAGCGCGCGACCGATGATGTTGGTCAGCGCCGACACGACGGAGTCGCCGGTCACGACCGTGTACAGGATCGCCCCGAAGGCGGCGGCGGCGATCGTGCCGATGGCGTACTCGACCGTGGACATGCCCGACTCGTCGGACGCCAGGACCGTCACGCGGGCCACGAATGCCCAAAATATGTTGTGCAGCAATGCTTCCCTTTCTTCTCACCACAAACCCGACTGCAGGACGTCACCGGCGAGCCCGGCCACCACGGGAACGATCCCCAGGCACACGAACGCCGGCAGGAAACACAATCCGAGCGGTCCGGCGATCAGCACCCCCGCGCGCTCGGCGGTCGCGGTGGCCGCGTGCGCGGCGTCGTGACGGGCCTGGTCGGCCAGTTCGGAGACGCCCTCGGCCAGCGCCGCACCCGAGGCCGCCGATCGCCGAGCGAGCCGCAGCAACGCTTCGACCGGCGCATCGGCGGAGTCGGCACGGGCATCGGGCGAAACCGTCCAGGCGACAACGGGGTCGGCGCCCAGCGCCAGCAGATCGGCCGCGCGCCGCAGCACCCGGGCCAACGTCGGCGGCGCGGACGCTGCGGCGGCCGCCGCGGCGGTGGCCACCGCCATGCCCGCTTCCAGGCACACGGCCAGCACGTCGAGACAGGACGCGATTGCCAGTGGGTCGGGCCCGCGCGCCGGCCCCACCCGCGGGCGCGCTCGATGCTCGCGGACCGGCATCCGCGCCCGCGCCCGCACCAGCGACGGACCCGGGCCGATCCATGCGGCCACCGCCAGCAGGACCGCCGCCGTCGTCACGACTCGAGCCGATCGGTGATGCGGTCGGCCCACAACAGGCCGCCGCACGCCAGGGTTGAACCGACGACCAAGAGCCACCCGCCCGCGTGCCCGCCCAGCAGGAAGGCCAGCGGCCGCGCCCCGATCAGTTGGCCCAGCAGCACGCCGAGCACCGGCAGGCCCGCCAGGATCACCGCGGTTGCACGCGCACCGGCCATGTTCGATGTCACCCGCGCCGAGAACCGTTGCCGCTCGGCGATATCACGCTGCGCGGCGCGCATCAGGGTGGCTATCGCCAGGCCATGGTCGCTGGCCAGTTGCCAACACAACGCGAGGCGATCCCACTGCGCGGACAGAGCCGACGACTGCGCCGCCGCGCGCAAGCCGGCCGCGACGTCGGCACCCAACCTGGCGCGGGCGGCCACCGCCCGCAACGACTCCGCGACCGCGCCGGCGGTTTCGTCGGCGGCCACGCCGAACGCGCGCACCGGATGCGAGCCGACGCGCAGTTCGCCCACGAGCACGTCGAGCGCGCCTTCCAGCGCCTGCCCCTCGCACTGGGCGGACCGGATCCGGCGGCGGCGGTGATAGCGCAGGCTCACCGTGCCCCCCACGACCGCGACCGCCACCATCGTCGTCAGCGGCAGCAGCACGGCGGCGGCGCCCACGGCCGCCGCCGCAAGCCAGCCAGCCCCGCCGGGAGCGGTGCGCGGGCGCCACCGACCGACCGACACCGCCGGCGCGAGGCGGCCCCGCGGCGACGCCGGAAGGACGACGAGCGCGAGCGCCAACAGCAGCGCGCCGGCCGCGGGGCCGCTCATGCCGGCATCCGGCTTTGCAGCAGGCGATGCAGGAGGTCGGCGCCGCCGGTCATGCCCCCGTCGGCACGCCACACCGTGACCGCTCGCACCCGTCCCGCAACCTGGCGCAGCACGGCGATCTCACCCAGCCGGCGCCGCCCGGCGCGATCCCGGGTCACATGCAACAGCACCTGCACGGCCGCGGCGAGTTGACTGTGCAGTGCCGCGCGGTCGAGACCGCCCAGCGCGCCCAGCGCCTCCAGCCGGGCCGGAACTTCGGCCGGATTGTTCGCATGGACCGTGCCCGCTCCCCCGTCGTGGCCGGTGTTCAGCGCCGCCAGCAGATCCACCACCTCGGCACCCCGCACCTCGCCGACCACGATGCGGTCGGGCCGCATCCGCAGGGCTTGGCGTACGAGTTGGCGCACCGGAACCTCGCCGACGCCCTCGACGTTGGCGCACCGCGCGACCAGCTTCACCAGGTGCGGATGCCGGGGCGCCAGCTCGGCGGCATCCTCGACGCACACGATCCGTTCGGTGGGCGCGACGGCACCGAGCATCGCCGCGAGCAGGGTCGTCTTGCCGGCTCCGGTGCCGCCGCACACCAGGAAGGCCAGCCGCGCGGCGATGATGTCGGCGACCAGGGCGGCCGCCTCGGGAGTCAAGGAGCCCGCCGCGGTCAGGGCGGCCAGATCCTGGCTGGCCGGCCGCAGCACCCGCAGCGACACGCACGTGCCCGCGACCGCCACGGGCGGCAGCACCGCGTGCAATCGCACCGCGAACCCGGCGCCGATGCCGGTGAGCTGGCCGTCCACCCACGGCTGCGCGTCGTCCAGCCGCCGGCCGGCGGCCAGCGCCAGCCGTTGCGCCAGGCGCCGCACCGCCGCCTCGTCGGCAAACCGAATCGGCGTGCGGCGCAAGCCATTCCCGTCGTCCACCCACACCGCATCGGGCGCGGTGACCAGCACGTCGGTGGTGCCGTCCGCGCACAACAACGGTTCCAGGATGCCGGCGCCGGTCAGCTCGGTCTGCAACACCCGGAGATTGGCCAGGACCTCGGTGTCGCCCAACATCCCGCCGGACTCGGCCCGGATCGCGGCGGCCACGGCGGTCGGCCCCAGCGCAGCGCCCAGCGGGGCGGCTTCGGCGGCCAGCCGCTCGCGTACCCGGTCAATCAGCGAACCGCTCACGCGGCCCTGCCCTTTCGGGCCGGCCCCGACGAGGCACGCGGCAACACGGCGAGCACCTCGCGGGCCGCGGCGGCGAGCGCGGATCGCCGTCCGACCCGGAGGCCGCCGCGCTCCACCTGCTCGGCCAAGCGCGGTTCGGCCCTCATGGACGCCAGCAACGGCAGCCCCGTGATGTCGGCGATCTCGGCCGCCCGCAACCCTCCCGGCGACGGACCGCGCACCACCAATCCCACGTTGGGGTTGACGGCGCCCAGCACCGGAGCCAGCGCGCCCGTCGCCGCGCACGCGCGCACATCACATCGGCTGGCCACGACGACGAGGTCGGCGGCATCGAGCGCCGCTTGCGCCGCGTCGGTGAGCCGACGCGGAAGGTCGCAGATTACCGTGACCGCGCCGCGGCGACCCGCATCGACGATGGCTTGCACGGGCGCCGCCGCCAACTCGTATCCGAACCGGGTGCCGGACAGAACGCTGACTCCCCGGTGCCGCGGCAGCGCCGCACGCACCGACGACCAGTTGAGCCGGCCGCCCTGCAGCGCCAGATCCGGCCAGCGCAGGCCCGGCACACTCTCGGCGCCCAGCAGGAGGTCGATGCCGCCGCCCCACGGGTCGAGGTCCACCAACAGCGCATCGGTGGTGGCCTGCGCCAGGGCGACCGCCAGCGACGAAGCGCCGGCACCGCCGCACCCTCCGATGACGGCAACGACTTCGCCGCGCGACCCGTCGTCGCGCGAGGACTCGGCGGCCTCGGCGAGCGCCCCCACCAAGTCGCGCTCCTGTTCGGGCAGCCGCAGCACCAGCCCGGCCCCCACCGCGACGGCCGCGGCCCACGTCGGGTTCGCCGGATCGGCCGCCGTGAGCACTATCACGTGCAGGCGGCGCGGCAGCGCCGCCCGCGCACAGCTGTCGGCCGCCGCTTCATCGAGCACCACGGCCGCCGCGGCCGACCACGTTTTGCGACTCACGACGCCGCCGGCGTGGACCACCCGGACACCGACGGCCGCGGCCACGCGGTCCAAATCCCGGCGCAGCCCCGGATCCGCCAGCACCGCCAAGAGGCCCGCGGAAGCCGTCACTTCGTCCGGCGAGGTGCTAGTCACGCGCCCACTCTGGCGGGTTCGAGATGTTGGACACCAGTCCCAAACGCGGATCTGGGGATAGAGACGCGAGTGTGCACAAAGACATCGACCGGCGCTCGACCGGCGCCAAGGAGACGTAACGTCCGCAACCAATTGGACGGCCGCGCCGCGCGGTCCGTATGCGCGGAACCGGCGTCTGAAAGGCCGGAAAAAGACCCCACAAAAGGGACGACCCCCGCCAGGGGGGGAGGAGGCGAGGGTCGTCGTGCATCAGCCCCGGGGGGTCGGGCTGATACACCCTCGGCTCAGGCCGAGTAATGCTTACTATACACATGACAAGCCGCGGTAACGCAATAGCTCTTTCTATGAAAGAACACGTTGAGCCGCAAAAACACTGGTGTTACCACCGGTCCCACTTTGCTGAGCGGCCTTTTCGGGCCCGGAATCCCGGCGCCGCCGCGCGACCGACCTATGCTGGGTCGGTGACCGTCTTCGACCCGGCCGCGGAGCAGCACACGGCGGCGACGTCCGCTCCCCGGGCCCGCACCGCGGCCTTCTTCGACCTGGACAAGACGATCATCGCCAAGTCCAGCACGCTGGCGTTCAGCAAACCGTTCTTCAACCAGGGGCTGCTGAACCGCCGCGCCGTGCTCAAGTCGAGCTACGCCCAGTTCATCTATCTGCTCTCCGGCGCCGATCATGACCAGATGGACCGGATGCGCCTCCACATGACCAACATGGTCACCGGATGGGACGTCGATCAGGTCAAGTCGATCGTCAACGAAACGCTGCACGACATCGTGACGCCGCTGGTGTTCGCCGAAGCCGCGGACCTGATCGCCGCCCACAAATTGTGCGGCCGCGACGTGGTGGTGGTCTCCGCCTCCGGCGAGGAAATCGTGGCTCC
>NZ_LZJF01000077.1 GCF_001666835.1 Mycobacterium sp. E3251
CGAACGTGTCGATCGCCTTCGCGGCGATCGCCATCCGCGGCGCGATCCGAACCGGCCGGGTGCGGGCGGCGGTCAGCATCCATTCGGCGGCCTCTTCCGACGTGAGCGCCGGCATGCCCTCGTAGGCCTTCGTCGGCGCGATCATCGGCGTGGCCACCAGCGGGTAGAACAGCGTCGTCGAATGCACGCCCCGGTGGCCCCACTCGGTTTCCACTACGCGGCTGACCGCCGCCCGCACCCGGCCGGTTCGGATCGCGCCGCGGATGGCGATCGCCGCGAAGGCGATCGACACGTTCGGTCCCCGGCTGGTCAATACGCTCATGCAGCGGCAGAGGATTCAACCCAACCGCGAAAACGGTAGCTGAACC
Source organism: Mycobacterium sp. E3251 (assembly GCF_001666835.1). GTDB lineage: Bacteria > Actinomycetota > Actinomycetes > Mycobacteriales > Mycobacteriaceae > Mycobacterium. Next base: position 369 of record NZ_LZJF01000077.1, read on the forward strand.
CTCCCGTGTGATAGACACGACGCTATGGAGATCCTGGCCAGCCGGATGCTGTTCCGGCCGGCGGACTATCAGCAGTCGTTGACTTTTTACCGGGACCAGATCGGGCTCGCGATAGCCCGTGAATACGGTGCGGGCACAGTCTTTTTCGCCGGCCAGTCGTTGCTGGAGCTGGCGGGCTACGGCTCCCCGGACCACTCCCGGGGTCCGTTCCCCGGCGCGCTGTGGCTCCAGGTTCGCGACATCCAAGCGACCCAGGCCGAGCTGCAGAGCCGCGGCGTGCCAATCGCGCGCGAGGCGCGCCAAGAACCGTGGGGCCTATACGAGATGCACGTGACGGACCCGGACGGGATCACGCTGATCTTCGTTCAAATCCCGCCCGACCACCCGCTACGCCGCGACACCCGGGGTAAACCGCAGGGAAATTCCGGTTAACTGAGAGGTAACATCTGGCGACGACTCAAAATACACCCGCGATTCAGGTCTTCCTGCATTCGACAATGGAATCCCCCTACCACCAGAATCGGGCGCTGTGAACATCCAGTTGTTCCTCTTGATCATTGTCGTAATCACGGCACTGGCTTTCGATTTCACGAACGGCTTCCACGACACCGGCAACGCGATGGCGACCTCCATCGCCAGCGGCGCGCTCAAGCCCAAGGCGGCGGTCGCATTGTCCGCGGTGCTGAATCTGGTAGGCGCGTTCATGTCCACCGCGGTCGCCGCCACGATCGCCAAGGGCCTGATCGACGGGCACATCGTGACGCTGGAGCTGGTTTTCGCCGGCCTGGTCGGCGGCATCGTGTGGAATTTGCTGACCTGGCTCCTCGGCATCCCCTCCAGCTCCTCGCACGCCTTGATCGGCGGCATCGTCGGCGCCACCATCGCGGCGGTCGGCGGGCACGGTGTGCTCTGGAAGGGCCTGGTGTCCCACGTGCTCATCCCGGCCGTCGTCGCCGCGATCCTGGCCATCGCGGTCGGGGCCATCGCGACCTGGCTCGTCTACCGGGTCACCCGGGGCCTCGACACCAGCCGCACCGAGGCCGGCTTCCGCTACGGCCAATGGGGCTCGGCCTCGCTGGTGTCGCTGGCGCACGGCACCGGCGACGCACAGAAGACGATGGGCGTCATCTTCCTGGCGCTGATGTCCTACGGGTCGATCAGCAAGAACACCGTCGCGCCGCCGCTCTGGGTCATCGGGGCTTGCGCGGTGTCTATGGCGGCGGGCACCTACCTGGGCGGCTGGCGCATCATCCGCACCCTGGGCAAGGGACTGGTGGAGATCCAGTCGCCGCAGGGCATGGCGGCCGAATCCTCCTCGGCCGCGGTGATCTTGCTGTCCACCCACTTCGGCTACGCGCTGTCGACGACCCAGGTGTGCACGGGTTCGGTGCTGGGCAGTGGGCTGGGCAAGCCCGGCGGCGAGGTCCGCTGGGGCGTCGCCGGTCGTATGGGTGTGGCCTGGCTGGTGACGCTGCCGCTGGCCGGGCTGGTCGGTGCGGTGACCTATTGGATCGTGCACTATGTCGGCGGCTACCCCGGTGCGATCGTCGGCTTCGCGCTGCTGATCGCGGTTTCGGCCACGATCTACATCCGGTCGCGCAAGGTCAAGGTCGACCACAAGAACGTCAACGCCGAATGGAAGGGCGACCTGACCGCCGGGCTCGACGCCGCGGACCACGAACCGCCGTCCGACGGTGGCCCCACGGTAGGCACCGCCCCCCGGTACGACTCCGACGATCCCACGATGAAGGCGAACGCTTGATGAGTCACTTCAGCGACTGGTTCAACTACCAGGCCTCCCTCAAGATTTTGCTTTTCTCCATGCTGGCCGGCGCCGCGTTGCCGGGGCTGTTCGCCCTGGGGCTCCGCTTCCACGCGGTGGGCGCCGGGCAGGCCAGCACCGATGGCAGCTCGTCACAGAAAAACCCGGCACTGCTGGTGCTCGCCTGGGCGATCTATGCGGTGGTACTGCTAGCGATCGCCTTTGCGCTGGCGTACATCTCCCGGGATTTCATCGCCCATCACACCGGCACGGCATTCCTCGGAGCCAAACCCAAGTAGCATCGAGCGATGCCCACCGCGTCAACGAGCCGGACACCGGGGGGAGTTGGACCAGCGTGAACGGATTTCTCAATTCGATCGTCTCGTGGCTGCGCGCGGGATACCCGGAAGGCGTCCCGCCGACGGACACCTTCCCGGTGCTGGCGCTGCTGGCCCGCCGGATGTCCAACGACGAGGTCAAGGAAGTGGCTTGCGAGCTGATCCGGCGCGGCGAGTTCGATGACGTCGACATCGGGGTGCTGATCACCCAGATCACCGACGAGCTGCCCACGCCCGACGACGTCGAGCGAGTGCGGGTCCGCCTGGAAGCGCAGGGCTGGCCGTTCGATGACGCGGACCAGGTCGAGGACCCCGCATAGCCGTACTGCGCGCCCAGACCGTCCCGCCGGGTTCGGCCGTCTCGTCGTTGTTGCCCGCCCTGGAACGGGTGCTGGACGGCCGCGACCCCGCCCTGGTCGCGCTGGCACCCGGCTCGGATGCGCTGGCGGCGGGCCTGCGGGTCGGGGAAGAGATCGACGACGACGTGGCCGTGGTGGTGACGACGTCGGGAACCACGGGCGCGCCCAAGGGCGCCCTGCTGACCGCGGCCGCGCTGACGGCCAGCGCTGCGGCCACCCATGACCGCCTCGGCGGGCCGGGCAGCTGGATGCTGGCATTGCCGCCCTACCACATCGCCGGGCTGCAGGTGTTGGTGCGCAGCGCGCTCGCCGGTTCGGCGCCCGTCGAGCTGGACGTCTCCGACGGCTTCGACGTCAGCGAATTGCCCAGCGCGATAAGGCGATTGGAACCCGGTCGGCGCTACACGTCGCTGGTCGCCGCGCAGCTGGCCAAGGCGCTGACCGATCCGGCGGCCGCGGCCGCGCTCGCCGAACTCGACGCCGTGCTGCTCGGGGGCGGACCGGCCCCGGGGGGCGTGCTCGACGCCGCGGCGGCGGCCGGCATCACCGTCGTCCGCACCTACGGCATGAGCGAGACCGCCGGTGGCTGCGTCTACGACGGCGTACCGCTGCGCGGCGTCGTGGTCCGGGTGGCGGACGACGGGCGCATCGACCTCGGGGGCGCGACCCTGGCCAAGGGCTACCGCAACCCGGTGGACCCCGACCCGTTCGCCGAGCCCGGCTGGTTCCGCACCGACGATCTCGGCGTCGTCGACGAGGCGGGCGTGCTGACCGTGTTGGGCCGCGCCGACGACGCGATCAGCACGGGCGGGTTGACGGTGCTGCCGCAGCTGGTCGAGGCGGCGCTGGGCACCCATCCCGCCGTGGTGGACTGCGCGGTGTTCGGCGTGGCCGACGACCGGCTGGGCCAGCGGGTGGTGGCGGCGATCGTGCTGGCCGAGGGTTGCTCGGCGCCGACGCTGGGCGCGCTGCGCGCCCACCTGACGCGCACCCTGGACGCCACCGCCGCGCCGCGCGAGCTGCACGTGGTCGACGCGCTGCCGCGGCGCGGCATCGGGAAGGTCGACCGGGCGGCGTTGGTGCGCCGGTTCGGCCGATCAATAGGCTGATCGACCGTGAGGGTGGCACGTCGGGAGTTAACGGCCGTCGCGGTCGGGACGGTGCTGGTCGGGGCGGCGTTCATCCTGCCGCGGCTGCACTGGGGCGTGCGGCCGCGGACCGACGTGGGGCAGGAGCGGTTCGGCACCCACGCCGGGGCCGCGCCGATTTTCGGCGCCTGGGAAATCCACGCCAGTTGGGGTACCTGGCCGGCCATCGCCCTCGCGGTTGCCGCTGTGGTATGGGGACCGCTTCTGGCGCAACGCCTTTCGTGGCGGATCTTGACGCTGGGTACCTGGGCCACCGCCTGCGGATGGGCCTTCGCGCTGGCGATGATCGACGGGTGGCAGCGCGGCTTCGCCGGCCGGCTGACCACCCGCGACGAGTACCTGTCCCAGGTACCGGGCATCGCCGACATCCCGGCCACGGTGCGCACGTTCGCGAGCCGGATCGTCGACTACCAACCGAACTCCTGGACCACCCACGTCTCCGGACACCCACCCGGCGCGCTACTGACCTTCGTCTGGCTGGACCGGATCGGCCTGCACGGGGGCGCGTGGGCGGGGCTGCTGTGCCTGCTGGTCGGCTCCAGCGCGGCGGCCGCGGTGCTGATCGCCGTTCGCGCGCTGGCCGACGAGCAGACCGCGCGCCGCGCCGCACCGTTCGTGGCCGTGGCGCCAACCGCAATCTGGGTCGCGGTCTCCGCCGACGGCTACTTCGCCGGGGTCGCGGCATGGGGCATCGCGCTGTTGGCCGTGGCGGTGCACCGGCCGGTCCGGTTCCCCGCCCTCGTGGGCGCGGCCGCGGGCCTGCTCCTGGGTTGGGGCGTGTTCTGTAACTACGGCCTGATGTTGATGGGGCTCCCGGCCCTGGCGGTGCTGGCGTCGGCGACCGACTGGCGCGCAGTGCTGCGGGCGCTCGGCCCGGCGACGCTGGCCGCGGTGGCGGTGGCGGTCGCCTTCGCGGTCGCGGGGTTCTACTGGTTCGACGGCTATACCCTTGTGCAGCAACGCTATTGGCAGGGCATCGCCAAAGACCGCCCGTTTGAGTATTGGAGCTGGGCCAACCTGGCGTCGGTGGTGTGTGCCATCGGGTTGGGCAGCGTCGCCGGCGTCAGCCGGGTGTTCGACGTGGCTGCCATCCGCCGCCGCTCCGGGTTCCACCTGCTGCTGCTGGCCGTGCTCGCCGCCATCGCGTGCGCGGACCTGAGCATGCTCAGCAAGGCCGAGGTCGAGCGCATCTGGTTGCCCTTCACCATCTGGCTCACCGCGGCACCCGCGCTGCTGCCCGTCCGGTCACACCGAGTGTGGCTGGCGCTCAACGTCACGGGCGCGCTGGTGCTCAACACCCTGATCGTCACCAACTGGTAGGCGCGGGCTACAGGCCGGCCGCGCGGGTCACTCTCGCGAAGCGGCTGGCGGGTCCGCACGCCTCCCGCACCACGGCCACGTCGTCGGCGACGTCGAAGTCGGCCAGTCGTGGCGCCGCATAGGGCTCAATTCCCAAGTCGTGCAACGCTCTGTACGTCAGCAATCCGGTGTCGGGCTGCGACATCGGGACGGTGCGCAGGCATTCGGCGGCTTCGGGGCTCCGTAAACCGAGCACCCACCAGCCGCCGTCGACGGCAGGCCCGAGCACGGCCGGTGCCTCCTGCAGTCGGCGCGCGCAGTCGATCAACATGTCCGCGGTCACCTGCGGGGTGTCCATCCCGATCTGCACCACCGGATTGCCGTCCGCCGCGTCGGCATGGGCGTTGGCGAGTCGGTCGGCGAAGTCGTCGCCGCGCTGGGGAATCACCGTGAAGGACCCCAGCCGTTGCCGGATCTCGTCGGCGCCGGCCGCGGCGCCCAGGTCACCGGTCATGGCCACCACCCGATTCGCCACCGGCGCGGCGGCCACCGCGTCCAGCGTGTCCAGCAGTGCGGCGGCGGCGATTTCGGCGGCGACGAGGTCCCCCACCGTCGCGGCGAGCCGGGTCTTGGCCCGGCCCGGCTCGGGCGCCTTCGCGACCACCAGCACCGTCACCGCCACGATTGTCACGAAATCACCTTCCAGAAGTCGAGGATCGCGGTGATGCTCCCCCGCAGCGAGCCGCTGACCTTCGACTTGCCGCCGGTGCGGGGACCGTAGCTGACGTCGAGTTCGACCACGCGCCAGCCGGCGGCCGCAGCCCGGACCAGCAGCTCCAGCGGGTAACCCGAACGCCGGTCGGCGACACCGAGATTCAGCAGCGCCTCGCGCCGGGCCACCCGCATCGGCGCGATGTCGTGCACCGGCAATCCGTGGCGTGTGCGCAGCCGCCAGCTCATCACCACGGTGCCGACGCGGGCCACCCACGGCCAATGCAATCCGGCTACCGGCCGGCGCCGTCCGATCACCAGATCGGCACCCTGCTCGAGCGCGGCGACCAGCCGCGGCAACTCCCCCGCGTCCATCGAGCCGTCGGCGTCGATCACCGCCACGATCGGCGTCCGCGCGGCCACCACGCCCGCGTGCACCGCCGAGCCGTACCCGGCCCGCGGCTCGACCACGACCTCGGCGCCGTGCCGCCGCGCGACTCCGGCGGTGTCGTCGGTGCTGTTGTTGTCGACGACCAGCGCCCGGTATCCGGCGGGGACGGCCGCCAAGACCGCGGGCAGCGACTCCTCCTCGTTGAGACAGGGCAGCACCACCGTGACGGCGTCGGGCATGGACGCCTCAGAACCCGCGATGGCTGCGTGGCTGCTGCGGGGCGAGCGTTTGCGGTGCCTGCGTTTGCGGGGCCTGCGTTTGCGGGGCCTGCGTGTGCGGCGCCACCGTCGTTTCGTGCGTGCTGGGCGGCGGCGCGGCTGTCGTAGGCGGTTGCGTCGAGGTGTACGGCTCCTTCGAGCTCGGCGGCGGGGTGGTCGTGGTCACCGGCGGTGTCGTTGTCGTCGGCGGTGTGGTGGACGGTTCCGTCGTGGTGGTGGACGGCTCCGTCGTCGTGCTGGGTGTCGTCGTGGTCGGGGGTGTCGTCGACGCGGTCGTGGGCGTCGTCGTGGTCGTTATGGGCGTGGTCGTCGGCGTCGTGAACGTCGGCGGGTTGTATGGCGGATATATCGGGACCGGAACGATGACCGGGACCGGAACGGGCGCAGCGGGATTCGGGTTGGGCACGACGCCCGGAGTATCGGGCGACACCGGCGCGGCGGGGACGGCAGGCCCGCCCCCGCCCTGTGCCGGAAGAAGACCGTTGGCGTCCGGGATGACGCCGCCCTGGAAGCCCGCGTTGGGCTGATCAACCGGGGGCGGTGGCACCGGCGCCTGCTGCTGGGTCGGCAACAACGGCATGAACTTGCCCGGGGCGGCGTTCTGGTGCCCCACCACCGGCTGTTGACTCGCGGTGGGACGGACCGCAATGGCCACCGCGGCGGCCAGCGACGCGAAACCGATGACCGCGAAGGCGATCACGGCGTTGCCCAGCACCAAGGACCGGCGGCTCAGCCGCGAGGGGATGGCCGTGGTCTCGTCGAAGTCGTCGAATTCGTCGTATTCGGGACCGTATTCGTCACCGGCGAACGGCTCGGCATCGTCGGTCATCGAGTACGCCAGCTGTGGTTCCTCCACGTCTGGCGGGGCCACGAACGTCGTCTCGTCACCGGTGAGCCCCGGCGCCATCGCGGTCTCGTCGCCGGTGAGTCCCACGGCCGGCGCCATCGCGGTGGCGTCCCCACCCGCCAGGGCGGCTGCGGACGCTGCGGCGATGGCCGCGCCACGGGCGAGCGCGAAGGACGGGTCCTCGGCGACCTGCACCCGCATGGTCGACGCATCGCGGAGCTGGTCGGCGACCTGAGTCAGCTCGGGCGAAGCGCCCACCAGATACACGTCCCCCGGGACGTCCGGCCGGGCGCTGAGTTGGGCCATCATCGTGTTGAACGTCGCGGTCGCGTCGCCGGCGACCGCCTCCTTGGCCAGCACGGTCGGCGGTGCGTTCTCGTCATCGGGCGAACTGGGCACCGACAGCGTCGCCGTCGCGTCGTTCAGCACCAGCGCGGCGGCTCCGGGGCGGCCGGCCGCGCGCATCAGTGCGGCCACCGCCTGCGAGTCGGAGAGCAACGCGACGTTGGAAACGCCGGAATCTTCCAGCGCCTGCCGCAGCTGGGCGGCCCGCGGCTCGTCGCCCCAGCACACTCGGGTGCCGACCAGCCGATGGTTCTCGTCCGCCAGAAGGCGATTGGTGCCGACCACCGTCTCGGTGAGTTTTCCGACCGGGTTCTCCTCCAGGTCGACGACGGATTGGTCGATCACGTCCGCGCCCGGCCCGACAAGCGCCAAGCGGGCAACGGGGCCCGTGACCGCGACCCCCAACACGACGTCCATCCCGGTTCTCCTTCGGCTGGCTACCCCACGACCAGCAATGTCCCGGCATCATTACACTTGCGATACCGTTGGCAGTATCCGTTATTCGGGCGACAAGGTTTGCCTATAGCGCAGCGTAACCAGCTTCTCGAACGACAGGACGGTCGCGGGGGAATCTGCGAGGGCGTCCGAACGGAGAATATGTGGTGAGCCAGAGCAGTGACGACGCACCCACCGGCCCCATCGATCCCGTACAGGCGCAGCAAACCGCTCGCATCATCCGGCCGGCCACCGTCGCTCCGCCGGCGGCGGGGACGGCAACGACGCGGCGCCGGCACATCACCAGCGACCTGACCGCGATCGCGCTGCTCGTCGTCGCGCTGTTCCTGCCGTGGAACCTGTACTTCGGCGTCGGGATTCCCGGCAGCAGCCCGAGCCTCTTCGCGGTGTTGCTCGCCGTGACCGCGCTGTCGGTCATCGCCGTCGCCGTGGCCGGTTCCTGGAGGTCCTCCGGCGCGCGGTTCAACCCCATGCGGGCGGGGCGGCTTCGCTTGGGGCTCAACGTCCCCTACGCGCTGCTGGTGCTGGGATTCGTGGTCTTCGACGCGTTCGAGACGGTCCGGTTCGGTGGCACGGTGAACGTGCCGGGCGGAGTGGGACCGGGGGCGTGGGTGGGAATCGCCGGCAGCATGCTGAGCGCGCAAGCGGTGCCCGCCGGCGCCCACACGGGACCGGTCCCCGAGGGCGACGAGCACACCGGCTGGCTGCGGTCGGCCCGGCTCATCGGCTACGCGTCGATGGCGTTGGCGGCGCTCAGCTTTGGCATCAACCTGTACTGGCGGGTTCGCTACGCGCTGCAGAACACCGGCGGCGCCGGCGCGTTCGGCAAGCAGAACGTGGCGGTCATCGTGACGGCCGTGGTGTACGGCGTGGTGGCGCTGGTCGCCGTGCTGGTCGCCGCCAGGTGGTTGCTGCGCAGCACCAGGGCCGGCCGGCTGGCCACGGTCGCGCTCGGCGCGTCGACGCTGGTCGCCGGGATCCTGGTGTGGATCCTGCCCCTGGGGCGGGACGTCGACGCGTTCCACGGCATCGCGCAGAACACGTCCACCGCCGGGGTGGGCTTCGAGGGCTATTTGGCGTGGGCGGCGGCCGCCGCGATGTTCGCTCCGCAAACCCTGTTCGGTCACCGCAACACGACCGGGGCCGAGGAGAGTGCGTGGCGGGTCGCGGCCCGAAATGGCTTGCTGCTCATCGCCGTATGGGGCTTGGGCTCGATGCTGATGCGGTTGACCGACCTGTTCGTGTCCGTGAGCCTGAATTACCCCTTCTCCCGGTACGACAGCATGGTGCTGGCCGCATTCGATCTGGCTACCGCGGTCCTGGCGATCTGGCTGCGCATCAACCTGCGCGACGCCGCCCGCTCGGCGCGACTCATCTCGTCGCTGTGCGGGCTGGTCGCCACGCTCAGCGTGGCCCGCGTCGTCGTGGGCGTGGTGCTGGCGCCGCGGTTCGCGGATTCACCCAATTCCCCCGCGCAACACCCGGTGTACGGCAACAACCTCGCCCAGCAGATCACCAGCACGTTCGATGTGACGCTGTGCGGCCTCGCTTTGTGCATCCTGGGGGCCGCCATCGTCACCGGGCAGCTGCGCGGCCGGCGCGCGCGCCGGCGCCCCGCCGTCCCCAAGCCCGCCGTGCAGGCGAGCGGCGCTCCGGCCGCGCCCAGGGCGCGGGTCCCGGTGGGCCACGCCGCCCCGCCGTCGGCCGCGCCCACCACCCGGATCTCCACCGGCCCGCGGCTGTTCCGCGGCGATGACTCCGCGACCCGACAGATTCCCGTCCAGAAACCGAAGATCTACCGGCCACCGCAGGCGTAGGACGCTCAGCGCAGCGGGGCGAATGCGAACTCGCGCAGGCCCTCGGCCGGGTCGATCGCCGCGCGGAAGCCGAGCGCCTCGGCCGCCCGGGACGGATCGGCGACGATGTGGCGCACGTCGCCGCTGCGGTACTGGCCGGTGATCACGGGCGAGAGTGCACCGCCGCGCGCGTCGCACAGGGCGCCGGCCACCTCCAGGATGGAGACGGGCCGCCCCGAACAGACGTTGACCGCGGTGAATCCGTCGATCTCCTGGGTGGCCGCGAGGTTGGCCGCGGCCACGTCGTCGACGTGGACGAAGTCCCGCATCTGGCCGCCGTCCTCGAAAACCCTTGGGGGCTCGCCCCTTTCGAGCGACGATCGGAAGATGGCCGCCACCCCGGAATAAGGGGTGTCGCGCGGCATCCCGGGGCCGTAGACGTTGTGATAACGCAACGCCACCACCGAACCGCCTGTCGCCTCCGACCACGCCAGCGCGTAGTGCTCCTGCGCGGTCTTGCTGGCGGCGTACAGGCTGCGCGGCCGCAGCGCGGCGTCCTCGTCGACGAGGCGCCACTGCAGTTCCTCGCCCCCGATCGGGCAGCGGTGTTCGAAGCTTCCGGCGTCGAGGTCCGCGCGCCGCCGCGGCAACGGGTCGACGTGGCCGTGCTGCCCGCAGTGGTAACGGCCCTGGCCGTACACCACCATCGACGACGCCAGCACCAGGCGCCGCACCCCGGCGGCGAACATCTGCGCCAGCAGGACCGTGATGGCAAAATCGTTGTGGCCGCCGTAGGCGGGGGCGTCGGCGGCGTCCACGCCCGCACCGACCATCGCCGCCTGATGGCAGACCAGGTCCACCCCGTCCAGCAGGGGCGTCAGCGCGTCGGCGTCGCGGACGTCGACCCGGTGACATCCCTGCGGCAGCACGGGATTCGGGCCGTGCGCCGCCGGCAGCAGCACGTCGACGCCGACCACGTCGTGTCCCGCCGCCCGCAGCGCCGCGTCCACCCGCGAACCGATGAAACCGGCGGCCCCCGTGAGCAATACCCTCATGGCAGCTCGAGGGGCAGCGTGACGCCGGTGTGCGGCAGGCAGTGCGTGCAGTTGCGTTCGTCGGCGACCCGGCCGATCGCCTCGCGAACCAACTCCTTGAACGGCCCGATGTTCTTCTCGAATTCGGCGAACACCTGGACGGTCGTCACGCCCTCGCCGACCGCGACACCGGCGTCCAGGTCGGTCACCAAAGCGATTGCCGCATAGCACATTTCAAGTTCCCGGGCGAGCACCGCCTCCGGGTAGCCGGTCATGTTGACGAGAGCGAACCCGGCGGATGCGAACCACTGGCTTTCCGCACGCGTGGAGAACCGCGGCCCCTGGATCACCACCATGGTGCCGCCGTCGACGACACTGGGCAGGGCGGTGACCGCGGCGCGCAGTGTGGGGCAGTACGGGTCGGCGAAGTCGACATGGATGCCGCCGGAGTCGAAGTAGGTGTCGGGGCGGCCGCTGGTGCGATCCACCAGCTGATCGGGCACCACCACCGCGCCCGGCCCGGCGTTGAGGTTCAGGCTGCCGACGGCGCACGGGCCGAAGACCCGGCGCACCCCGAGCTTGCGCAGCGCCCACATGTTGGCCCGATACGGCACGGTGTGCGCCGAGAACTGATGGGTGGTCCCGTGCCGGGGCAGGAACGCGACCTGGTGTCCCCCGACGGCGCCGATCGTCACCGGGGCGCTGGGCGGGCCGTACGGGGTGTCGAGGTCGACGGCGCGGGTGTCGGACTCGAAGAAGGTGTAAAAGCCGCTGCCGCCGATGACTCCGAGCATCAGCCCATTGTGGTGCATGGCCGCACGCCGATCGCGGGTGCGGGGGCGCGCGGGGCCCCTGGCAGGATGCGTGCGTGGCCAATTTCGGGCAGTGGATCTCGGGTGCGCGGCCGCGGACGCTGCCCAACGCGGTGGCGCCGGTGGTCGCGGGCACCGGCGCGGCGGCGTGGCTGGGATCCGCGGTGTGGTGGAAGGCGCTGCTGGCGCTGGCCGTCGCGGTCGCGCTGACCGTCGGCGTCAACTACGCCAACGACTACTCCGACGGCATCCGAGGCACCGACGACGACCGGGCCGGCCCGGTGCGCCTGGTGGGCTCGCGGCTGGCCTCGCCCCGCTCGGTGCTGGCCGCCGCGGTGGCGAGCCTGGCGATCGGGGCGGCGGCCGGCCTGGCGCTCGCGCTCGTCAGCGCGCCGTGGCTGATCGCCGTGGGGGCGGTGTGCATTGCCGGCGCGTGGCTGTACACGGGCGGCTCGAAACCCTACGGCTATGCCGGTTTCGGTGAGGTCGCGGTGTTCGTGTTCTTCGGCCTGGTGGCCGTGCTCGGCACCGAGTACACCCAGTCGCTGCGGGTGGACTGGGTGGGGGCGGCGCTCGCGGTGTCGATCGGCGCGCTGTCGTCGTCGGTGCTGGTGGCCAACAACCTGCGCGACATTCCGACCGACGCGCAGTCGGGGAAGATCACCCTGGCGGTGCGCCTGGGTGACGGCCGCACCCGCGTCCTGTACCAGGGGCTGCTGGCGACCGCCGGGGTATTGACCCTGGTGCTGATGGCGGCGACGCCGTGGTGCGCCGTGGGATTCGCTGCCACGCCGCTGGCGCTGCGCGCGGCGGGTCCGGTCCGGTCGGGACGCGGCGGCCGAGAGTTGATTCCCGTGCTGCGGGACACCGGGCTGGCCATGGTCGTCTGGGCGATCGCGGTCGCCGCGGCCCTGGCGCTGGCCCGCTGATCGGGCGTGCGCCCACGGCGTTGACCGTGCGGTGGGGGCGGGGTTTGTCGGCGTGTCGCCGCCGTACATGCACACTCGAGTGCGACAGCGCGGCCGGATCCGATAACAATGAGGGACCGGACCGATGACGGTTCACAGCGAGCAGATCGGGGACAGCAGTGAAGCAGATCGCCGCGACCAGTGGACCGAAGAATATCGGCATGCTCAGCGTCGGGGCGTACCGCCCCGAACGGGTGGTCACCAACGACGAGATCTGCGAGAACATCGAGTCCTCCGATGAATGGATCTACTCCCGCACCGGAATCAAAACCCGCCGCTTCGCCGCCCGCGACGAATCCGCCGCGTCGATGGCCACCGAGGCCGGGCGGCAGGCGATCGCGAACGCCGGGCTGGTGCCGTCGGACATCGACTGCGTGATCGTCGCGACCAGCACGCATTTCCTGCAGACCCCGGCGTGCGCCCCGGCCGTCGCCGCGGCGCTGGGGGCCACCGGCGTGCCCGCGTTCGACGTCTCGGCGGGGTGCGCGGGCTTCGGCTACGCGCTCGGCGTCGCGGCCGACATGATCCGCGGCGGGACCGCCGCCAAGGTGCTGGTCCTCGGTTCGGAGAAGCTGTCCCCCACCGTGGACATGCAGGACCGCACCAACTGCTTCATCTTCGCCGACGGCGCGGCCGGGGTGGTGGTCG
>NZ_LZJF01000078.1 GCF_001666835.1 Mycobacterium sp. E3251
CAGCTGCGGTATGTGCGGCGCGCCGATGACCAGGTCAAGATTCGGGGCTATCGCATCGAACCCGGTGAACTCCGCGCTGCGCGGTATCAGCTTCGTAGTCGAACAGGGCGACGGAATTCTGATCCACGGCGGCAACGGGTCGGGTAAGTCGACGCTGGCGTGGATCATGGCCGGGCTGACCGCTCCCACCAGCGGTGCCTGTTTGCTCGACGGTCAACCCATCCGTGAGCACGTCGGCGCGGTGGGGTTGTCGTTTCAGACTTCGAGGCTGCAACTGATGCGCAGCCACGTTGGCCTGGAAATCGCTTCCGTGGCAGGGTTTTCGGAGCGCGACGTGAACCGCGTGGCGGCTGCCCTTGGCGCGGTAGGTCTGGAGCCCGCGATGGGCAATCGCCGCATCGACCAGCTCAGCGGTGGCGAAATGCGACGAGTGGTGCTGGCCGGACTGCTGGCGTGTTCGCCACGCGTGTTGATCCTCGACGAGCCGTTAGCCGGACTGGACATTTCCAGCCAGCGGGGCCTGCTGCGCCTGCTGGCCGACCTGCGACGTCACCGAGGCCTGACAGTGGTGGTCATCTCGCACGACTTCGTCGGTTTGGAAGAGGTGTGCCCACGCGTTTTGCATCTGCAGAATGGCGCGCTGGAGTCTATGCCGGCCACCGCCACGGCCGGGGGTGTGGCGTGACGGCAACCTCATCCTCGTCCACGGCATCCGGGCGGAGCAGGCGCGGTTCTCGTCCGGTGGTGCTGCTGGTTCCGGTGCCCGGAAGGTCGGCCATTCACAACTTATGGGCCGGCACCAAACTGCTGGTGGTATTCGGTGTTTCGGTGTTGCTGACCCTCTATCCGGGTTGGGTGACGATCGGGGCGGTGGCAGTGCTCGTGGCGGCGGCGATCTGGATCGCACACATCCCCCGGGGTGCGGTTCCGTCGATTCCGCGGTGGCTGTGGGTCCTCCTGGCATTGGGATTCGTGACCGCGGCGTTGGCCGGCGGCAGTCCGGTGGTCTCGATTCACGGTGTTGGCATCGGCCTCGGTGGAGCGTTGAACTTCCTGCGGATCACCGCGCTATCGATCGTTCTGCTCGGGTTGGGGGCCATGGTGTCCTGGACCACCAACGTCGCCGAAATCGCGCCGGCGCTGGCCATTTTGGGTCGCCCGTTCAGGTGGCTGCGGATTCCGGTCGACGAGTGGGCGGTGGCCTTGGCCCTGGCGCTACGCGCCTTCCCGCTGTTGATCGAGGAATTTCAGGTGCTCTACGCAGCTCGTCGATTGCGGCCCAACCACATGCCCCAGGGTCGCAAGGCTCGGGTCCGCCAAACGACGGGCAACTCGATCGACCTGGTGGCCGCCGCCATCGTGGTGACCCTGCGGCGCGCCGATGAGATGGGCGACGCGATCACCGCTCGGGGCGGCACCGGTCAGCTCTCGGCCGACCCGGCGCGGCCGAGATTGGGTGATTGGGCGACGCTCGCGGTCACCCTCGCGGTCAGCGGTGCCGCGGTGGCGATCGAGACGATATTCCACCTGACTCACTAGTCGTTCGCGTAGCGTGAGCGCGTGGCCGACATCCACCGGACTCGCACGATCGCGGCTCGCATCGGTGACATCTGGGAGACGCTGGCGGACTTCGGGGCGATCAGTTCGTGGGCCGGCAACGTCGACCACTCGTGCATCTTGTCCTCCGGCCCCGGCGGAGCTCCCGTCGGGACCGCCCGGCGGGTGCAGGTCAACCGCGACGCCCTCGTCGAGCGCATCACCGAGTTCGACCCGCCCCGCGCGCTCGGCTACGACATCGAAGGCCTGCCCAGACGCCTGCGCAGGGTGTCCAACCGCTGGACGCTGGCATCCACCGGTGATTCGGCCGCCGCGACGGCGGTGACCCTCACCAGCACCGTCGAAATCGGTCCGCACGCAATGCAAAAGCTGGCCGAACGGGTCCTGTGCCGCGTACTCGCGCGACAGTCCGAGGCGATGCTCGCCGGGCTTGCGAATCGATTGGAGCGTGCTGGTGTCTGATCGCCCCGACGTCATCGTCATCATGACGGACGAGGAACGTGCGGTGCCCCCGTACGAGGCTCCCGACGTGCTCGCGTGGCGCGACCGGACACTCACCGGCCGCAAGTGGTTTCAGGACCACGGGGTCAGCTTCACTCGGCACTACACCGGCTCGCTGGCCTGCGTGCCAAGCCGCCCAACGATTTTCACCGGTCACTATCCTGACTTGCACGGCGTCACCCAGACCGACGGCATCGGAAAGACCGCCGGCGATTCGCGCATGCGCTGGCTGCGTGCGGGCGAGGTCCCCACGCTCGGCAATTGGTTCCGGGTGGCCGGATACGACACCCATTACGACGGCAAGTGGCACATCTCGCACGCCGACCTCACCGACCCGAGGACCGGTGGGCCGCTGGCGACCAACGACGAGAACGGTGTCGTCGACGCCGCCGCGGTGCGGCGCTACCTGGAGGCGGATCGGTTGGGGCCGTTCGGATTCTCGGGGTGGGTCGGCCCGGAGCCGCACGGGGCGGCGCTGGCCGACGCCGGTATCCGCCGCGACCCGCTGATCGCCGCTCGGGTGGTCGCGTGGCTCGCCGACCGCTATGCCCGTCGCCGCGACGGCGACCCGGCCGCGCTGCGCCCGTTCCTCCTGGTCGCCAGCTTCGTCAATCCCCATGACATCGTGCTGTTCCCGACCTGGTCCCGGCGCAGCCCGGTCAAGCCGTCGCCACTCGACCCGCCCGCGGTGCCCGCCGCGCCCACCGCGGACGAAGACCTGTCCACGAAACCGGCGGCGCAGATCGCCTTTCGCGAGGCTTACTACTCCGGCTACGGCCCCGCGCCCGCGATCGAGCGGACCTACGAGCGCAACGCGCAGCGCTACCGCGACCTGTATTACCGGCTGCACGCCGAGGTGGACGGGCCGATCGACCGCGTCAGGCGGGCCGTCACCGAAGGCGGCTCGCGCAATGCTGTTTTGGTGCGCACGGCCGATCACGGCGATCTGCTGGGCGCCCACGGCGGTCTGCACCAGAAATGGTTCAACCTCTACGACGAGGCCACCCGCGTCCCCTTCGTCATCGCGCGCATCGGCGAGCGCTCGACGCGGCCACGGCTTGTCGCCGCACCCACCTCCCACGTCGACCTGGTCCCCACGCTGCTGGCGGCGGCGGGCATCGATGTCGCGGCGGCCTCCGCCACGCTGGCCCAGTCGTTCTCGGAAGTGCATCGGCTGCCCGGCCGGAACCTCATGCCCGTCGTGGACGGCGCCGCGGCCGACGAGACTCGTGCCGTCTACCTGATGACCCGCGACAACATGCTCGAAGGGGATAGCGGCGCGTCGGGATTGGCTCGCCGCCTGAAGCGGACCGTCAATCCGCCTGCGCCGCTGCGCATCCGCGTCCCGGCCCACACCGCCTCCAACTTCGAGGGTCTGGTGGTCCGCGTCGACGACGCGACGGTTCCCGGTGGCGCAGGCCATCTCTGGAAGCTGGTGCGCACCTTCGACGACCCGGGCACCTGGACGGAGCCAGGAGTGCGGCACTTGGCGGCCAATGGGCTCGGGGGAGAGGCTTACCGGACCTCCCCGCTCGACGATCAGTGGGAGCTATACGACCTCACCGCGGACCCGATCGAAGCGATCAACCGTTGGACCGATCCGGATCTGCACAGCGTGCGTCAGCACCTGCGGATGGAGCTCAAGCAGGCCAGGGCCAGTTCCGTCCCGGAGCGAAACCGCCCGTGGCCCTATGCATCTCGCCGGCCGCCGACGGCGGGGCCGTCGAGGCTGAGGCGCCTGATTGCGGCTGCGTTCGATCGCTGAATCACGTGTGCCACATGAGACCCATCCTGTGGGCATTACATGGTCGGCGAATTTGATATCGCGGGCGATAGCACATTCGAAGGTCGCCAGATGGCCGGTCGCCAGATGGCCGGAAGCGCAACGCCGCTAAGTTCGCATGCGGTCGATGAGGTTCGACAACACCACGATGCTTTCGCTGCGCTCGATGTCCGCGCTCGAGCGGATGCGTTCGAGGGCCGCCTCTAGATGCCGCATGTCGCGGGCCAGTACGTGCAGGATCGCATCCGACGTGCCGGTGACCGTCGCCGCGCTGACCACCTCGGGCATGTCCACCCACGCCGCGCGGAGCCGATCGGGCTCGATCGTGCCGTGGCAGAACACCTGCACGTAGGCCTCTGTCTTCCAGCCGAGCGCGTTTGGGTCGACGACCGTCGTGAAGCCCCTGATCACCCCGTCGTCGACCATCCGGTCGACGCGGCGCTTGACCGCCGGCGCCGAGAGGTTCACCGTCTGGCCGATTTCCGCGAAGGTGGCCCGTGCGTTTCTGGTCAACTCGGAGAGGATGCGCTCGTCCGTCCCATCCAGGCGGTCCATCCGTTACCCCTTAATAAATCGCCGCTACGCGCGGCTTGGTGCAATAAATCAACTATAGACGCGCAAGAAACGTCGGTTGCTTGTTTGAGCTGCCGGAAATACCGTTGATCTATGACGGATTCGTACGTTGCGCCACGCGCGACCGGCAAGCTCGTCCGCACGCCGCGGGCCCGCCGGTACGCGATGACGCCGCCGGAGTTCTTCGCGGTGGAGTACGCGATCAACCCGTGGATGGACATCGCCACCCCCGTCGACGTTGGCGTCGCGATGGCCCAATGGGACTCCCTGCGCGCGGCCTACCTACGGCTGGGGCACCGGGTGGAGGTGATCAAGCCCGTGCCCGGCCTCCCGGACATGGTGTACGCCGCAAACGGCGGATTCATCGCGGGCGACGTCGCGATCGTCGCGAGATTTCGATTCGCCGAGCGGGCGGGCGAATCACGCGCCTACGCCGAATGGATGTCCTCGTTCGGGTACCGGCCGGTGTCCACCCGTCATGTCAACGAGGGGCAGGGCGACTTGCTGATGGTCGGGGAGACGGTGTTGGCGGGCTATGGCTTTCGCACCGACCGGCGTGCACACGCGGAAATCTCCGCGGCGCTGCGGGCGCCGGTCGTCTCACTCGAGTTGGTGGATCCACGCTTTTATCACCTCGACACCGCGCTGGCGGTTCTCGACGACCAGACCATCGCGTTCTACCCGCCGGCGTTCAGCGCGAGCGCGCGGGACCAACTGCAGGCTCTGTTTCCCGGCGCGATCGTGGTCGCAAGCGCCGACGCGTTCGTGCTCGGCCTCAACGTCGTCTCCGATGGCCTGCACGTCGTCCTCCCTGCCGCGGCAACGGGTTTCGCCGCGCAGCTGCGTGCGGCCGGTTTCGAGCCGATCGGCGTCGAGCTGTCCGAACTCCTCAAGGGCGGCGGTTCGGTCAAGTGCTGCACATTGGAGGTGTTTCCATGACGATCCTCGACGCCCGGACCTCGACCCGGACCGAATCGGCGATCGGCTTGGTCGAACGCTTTGCGGCACACAACTATTCGCCGTTGCCCGTGGTGGCGGCCAGCGCCGAGGGTGCGTGGATCACCGACGTGGAGGGCCGGCGCTATTTGGATTGCCTGGCCGCCTATTCGGCGGTCAACTTCGGCCATCGCAACCCGGAGATCACCGCGGCGGCCCACGCCCAGCTCGACACCGTTACGTTGGTGAGCCGCGCGTTCCATTCCGACACCCTCGGTCCGTTCTGCGCCGCCCTTGCCCGGCTGTGCGGCAAAGACCTGGTGTTGCCGATGAACTCGGGCGCAGAAGCCGTGGAGAGCGGTCTCAAGGTCGCGCGCAAGTGGGGTGCGGAGGTCAAGGGCGTGCCCGATGGCCGGGCCAATATCATCGTCGCGGACAACAACTTCCACGGCCGCACGATCAGCATCGTCAGCTTCTCCTCGGATCCGGCGGCGCGGGATGGATTCGGACCATTCACCCCGGGTTTCCGCTCCGTGCCCTTCGGGGATGCCGCCGCGCTGGCCCGCGCGATCGACGACGACACCGTCGCGGTCCTGCTCGAGCCGATCCAGGGCGAGGCCGGCATCGTCGTCCCGCCCGACGACTACCTGCCGACCGTGCGCGCCCTGTGCAGCGAGCACCACGTTCTTATGATCGCCGACGAGATTCAGTCTGGCCTGGCGCGCACGGGGCGCACCTTCGCCTGCGACCACTGGGGCGTGGTGCCGGACGTCTACCTGCTCGGCAAGGCGCTGGGCGGCGGTGTGGTTCCCTTGTCGGCGGTGGTCGCCGACGACGAGGTGCTGGGTGTGCTGCATCCCGGCGAACACGGCTCGACCTTCGGTGGTAATCCGTTGGCGGCCGCTATCGGCACCACCGTGGTTTCCATGCTGGGCCGCGGAGAGTTTCAAGCCCGCTCGGCGAAATTGGGCGCACACCTGCACGGGCGCCTGCGAGGCCTGCTTGGCCACGGTGTCGTGGCGGTGCGCGGCCTGGGACTGTGGGCCGGCGTCGACGTCGACCCCGCGCTCGGGACGGGCAAGCAGCTGAGTCTTCGGCTGGCCGATCGTGGTGTGTTGGTGAAGGACACGCACGGGTCGACGTTGCGGTTCGCGCCACCGCTGGTGATCGGCGAGCAGGAGATCGACTGGGCGATTGAGCAGTTCGCTATGGCGTTGCGGGGGGCTGGCCCATAATCAGCTGATCGAGCAAGGAGGGGTAATTGCCACCCACGTCGATCAGCTTGAAAGAGCAGATGCTGCGGCGCCGCCCGGTTGTGGGCACGCCCGTCGCGTACGGGGCCGCGGACCACCTCAAGCGGACCATCGGCACCTTCCAGCTGACCATGTTCGGGGTCGGCTCGACGGTCGGGACGGGCATCTTCTTCGTCATGTCTCAAGCCGTGCCCGAAGCCGGCCCCGGAGTCATTCTGTCGTTCCTCATCGCCGGGCTCGCCGCTGGGCTCGCGGCCATCTGCTACGCCGAATTGGCCTCCGCGGTACCGGTTTCCGGGTCGTCGTACTCCTACGCGTACACCACCCTGGGTGAGGTCGTCGCGATGGGGGTGGCGGCGTGCCTGCTGCTGGAGTACGGGGTGTCGACCGCCGCGGTCGCGGTGAACTGGAGCGGCTACCTCAACAAGTTGCTCAGCAATGTGTTCGGAATCCAATTTCCGCACGCGGTGTCCGCCGCGCCATGGGATGCGCGTCCCGGCTTCGTGAACCTGCCGGCGATCATCTTGCTCGCTATGTGCGCGCTGCTGCTCATCCGCGGCGCCAGCGAGTCGGCCCGGGTCAACACGATCATGGTGCTGGTCAAGCTGGGCGTGCTGGTCATCTTCGTGATCATCGGCTTCACCGCGTTCGACGCGACCCATCTCCGCGACTTTGCGCCGTTCGGTGCGGCGGGCATCGGCTCGGCCGCGGGCACCATCTTCTTCTCCTATATCGGTCTCGATGCCGTGTCGACCGCCGGCGACGAAGTGAAGAACCCGCAGAAGACCATGCCCCGCGCGTTGATCGCGGCGCTGGTAACGGTCACTAGCGTGTATGTGCTCGTCGCGCTCGCCGCGCTGGGCACTCAGCCGTGGCAGGACTTCGCCGGGCAACAGGAGGCCGGCCTGGCCACCATCCTCGACAAGGTCACGCGCGGCAGCTGGGCAAGCACGATCCTGGCCGCCGGCGCCGTCATCTCGATCTTCTCCGTCACTTTGGTCACCATGTACGGACAGACGCGCATCCTCTTCGCCATGGGCCGCGACGGGTTATTGCCGTCGCGATTCGCGCGCGTGAACACGAGCACCATGACCCCGGTGAGCAACACGGTGATCGTGGCGATCGCCGCCTCGGCGTTGGCCGCCTTCATACCGCTGGAGAAGTTGGCGGACATGGTGTCCATCGGGACGCTCACCGCGTTCGTGGTCGTTTCCGCCGGAGTGATCATCTTGCGGGTGCGTGAACCCGACCTGCCCCGGGGATTCAAGGTCCCCGGTTACCCCGTCACGCCCGTCCTTTCGGTGTTGGCTTGCGGGTACATCCTCGCCAGCCTGCACTGGTACACCTGGATCGCGTTCAGCGGCTGGGTCACGCTCGCGCTAATCTTCTACTTCGTGTGGGGCCGCCATCACAGCGCGCTCAACAGCGAAACGCTCGAGCGAGACGCGCTATGAGCGTCGTCGTCGGCTACCGGGCCGGCAAGGTTGGGCTCTCGGGATTGCATTTGGGCGTACGTATCGCGCGCACCCGCGGCACCTCGCTCACCGTGGTGACGATTGTGCCCAAGCCCTGGCTGACTCCGTCGCGCGCCCGCGTCGACGCCGAATACGAGATGTGGGCCGACGCGCTGGCCGCGGAGTCGGCGAACGAGGCCGCCCGCTTTTTGGACAAGGTGGCCGACGACATCGAGGTCACCTACGTGCACCGCGCACACGGCTCGGTGTCGGGGGGACTCCTCGAGGTCACCCACGAGATTGACGCCGACGTGCTCGTGCTGGGCTCGTTGCCCAGCGGCGGGCGCGGCCAGGTGCTGATCGGCTCCACCGCCGACTGGCTGCTGCACGCGTCGCACGTGCCGGTGGCCATCAGCCCGCGCAATTACCGTGCGCACCAAGGCAAGTTGACCCGCCTCAGCTGTGCCTACTCGGCCACCCCCGATGCGGTCGACGTGGTGAGACGCTGCTTCGAGTTCGGGCAGCGGTTCGGTGTACCGGTGCGGGTGATCACGTTCGCGGTCCGCGGCAAGACGATGTATCCGCCGGAGGTCGGGCTTGAGGTCGAGGATGAAGTGTTGCAGGCCTGGGCGTCACAAGTGCGCGGCATCCTCGAAGAGCTGAAGACAAACAGGATCGTCAGTGAAGACGTTGCGCTGCAGGTGGTTACCGGCCGCAGTTGGAAAGACGCGCTGGCGAAGGCGAATTGGCAGGAGGGTGAGATCCTGGCATTGGGCACCCGGCCGCGCGGCGACATCCGGCGGGTCTTCCTCGGTTCCCGCAGCGCCAAGATCATCCGGGAAAGCCCCGTGCCGGTGCTGGTGTTGCCGGGCTAGCGCTGCGCAGCCGCGTTGGCGGCCGCTTGCGCCCGTTTCAGGGCTACCGCGACATCGCCGCGGCCCAAGAACATTTCGTCGAAATAGGGCTGCAGGGCGTCGTTGCCGGCCGCGAAGCCTGCCCCGCCGGGGGCCGCGATGCGCGGGCCGTCGAGCACCGCGAAGAAGGGCGTGACGTCGACGCCTCTGGCGGACCAGTAATGGAAGTAAACCGGCTGAGCCGACAGGACCGCCGGGATGGCCGCGCCCTCGCGCCCCAGGAACTCGTTGCCCGCCTTGCTGCCCATCCACGCCAGGACCTGACGGACGGCCTCGGGGTGTTTCGTCGCGGCGTTGCCCGCCGCCGCAATGCCGTTCGTGACGCTCACCCGGCCGACCGGGCCCACCGGCATCATCGCCACTCCCCAGCGGAAGCGGGCATCGCGGGCCACCGGCGCCAGGTTGTAGGTGCCGGACTGGAACAGCGCCATCCTGCCGGCCAGGAACTGGTTGCGGGAGAAGTCACCGTTGTCGTTGGTGTCCGAGGCGGGCGGCGCGACGTGGTCGTCGTTGATCAGGCGGACCAGATAGCGGAAGGCCTGCACGGCGCCGGGATTGTCGAACGCGAACGTGTCGCCGCGCTGGAAGATGCCGCCGGCCGAGCCGATGTAGTTGAGGTAGATACCCTGTGGGTCGTTGGCGGCGTTGTAGCCCCACTGTCGTACTCGGCCGGCATCGAAACCCGCCGTGTTTCCGCGACGTCCGTCGGCGTCCAAAGTGAGCCGGGCGAGCATGGGCCGCAGCGTGTCACCGTCGCCGGGGCTCCACCGCAACCCGTTCAGCCGGGCGGGGTCGACGCCGGCCGCGGCGAGCAGGTCCGCGTTGTAATACAGCGCGATCCCGGCATCGGTCAGCTGCGGCACCCCCCACAGCGCGCCTCCGCGGGTGAACTGGTCGACGACCGCCGAGTCCCACGCCGAGGCGGACCCCGGCTCGAGTGTCGTGCCGATGTTCATCAGCCGGCCGCTGTCGGCGTAGGCGGCCAGATAGGCGTTGGAAAGCCAGAAGATGTCGTCGGCACTCCCGCCGGCGATATCGGTGCGTAGCGTGTCGAAGTACGTCGAATACGCAACCACGCTGGTGTGCACCGCGATATCGGGATGCGTGCGATTGAACGCCTCGAACGACTGCCGATAAGCCGTGGCGATTTGTTCGGCCCAGACCCGCACCGTCACGACGATCTTGCCGCCGGGGGGTTGGCCGGAGTAGTCCAGCAGCACCGCGGTCGCACCCAACAGCACCGCGACCAGCGCGAGCGCCCCGGCCATCAGCGTCGAAAAGCGCGGGCGAGTCATGGGCTGCACCGAGATTGCCGCGGTGGTCGTGGATCACCCGAAATCGCAGCCGTGACGGCAATCTCGGTGTGCGGGCGGCTCACTTGAGCCCCGAGACGACGATCGACGCCACGATGTGGCGCTGGAAGACGACGAACAGCGCGATCAGCGGGACGATCGCAACGGTCGTCGCCGCCATGACCAGCGTCCACTGGGAGTTGAACCGCGACTGCAGATCGGCCGTCGCGACCGTGAGCACCCGCCACTTGTGCCCGCTGGTGATCACCAACGGCCACATGAAGTTATTCCACTGCGAGACCACCGTGATCAGCGTCAAGGCCGCCAGCACCGGCCGGCTGGACGGAATCACCACGTGCACTATCACGTCCAAGGTGTTGGCCCCGTCCAGGTGGGCGGCGTTGACCAAGTCGTTCGGGATGATGCGAAAGTGCTCCCGCAGCAAGAAGATCGCATACGGCGAGCCGAACATGAACGGCAGCACCAGCGCCCAGAACGTGTTGCGCAGGCCGAGCTGGGCCATCATCAAATACAGCGGCACTACGGTCACGGTTCCCGGCACCATCAACGTCGCGATGTAGACCCAGAACAGTGCGTCGCGTCCCGGAAAACGCAAGCGCGCGAACGCGTATGCGGCCAGCACCGAAAAGGTCAACTGGCCCACCAGGATCACCGCGGTCATCAAGGCCGTCACCGCCGCCGCGCGGCCGAATCCGGCTCCACCGAGGTCGGCGTAGTTGGACAAGGTGAACGGCCGCGGCAGTTGTAGCGGCGTACCGGTGGCGAACTGATGTGCCGAGGTGAACGAGGTCAACAGACCAAGTAGGAAGGGGACCAACGTGATCAGCGCACCGAGGATGAGTCCGCCGTAAATTGCGAGCCGGCTAAGTGAGGTCATAGCTGATCCGCCGCCGGAAGTAGAGGTGCTGCACCATGGTGACGCCGATCAGGATGACGAACAGCACCACCGCCATCACCGACGCGCGCCCGATGGCAGCCGCGCCGAAAGCCTCGGCGTAGATGCGGTGAGCCACCAGGTCGGTGCTGCCCCCCGGTCCGCCGCCGGTCAGCGCATAGACCATATCGAAAACCTGTGCCGTGCTGACGATCCCGGTCACCAGGACGAAGAATGTCGTTGGCCGCAGCATGGGCAGGGTGATGTGCCAGAACCGTTGCCATGCGGTGGCGCCATCGGTGCTCGCGGCGGCGTGAACGTCGTCGGGGATCGCCAGCAGGCCCGCCAGGAACGACAGCGAGACGTAGCCGACGTTGGTCCACACGACGACTGCCGAGACGAGCGGCAGGGCGAAGCTGGGGTCCGACAGCCATTCGATGCTGTGTCCCAGCACGGTGCTCACGGCCCCGTCCGTGGGGGCCAGAATCCAGCGCCACAACACGGCGATCGCGAGCGGCGCGCAGATCCACGGCAGCACGTAGAGGGTGCGGAACAGCCCGGTGCCGGGAAGCTGACGCGCCAGCATGGAAGCGGCCAGCAGGCCCAGCACCGTCTGCGCCGGCACCACGATCGCCACGAAGAGGGCCGTGACGATCAGCGAGTTGGCGAAGTTGCGATCCGTCAGCACCGACCGCCAGTTGGCAACGCCCACATAGTGCAGCGGGCCCAGCAGGTCCCAGCGGTAGAGGCTGAGCCAAATCACCACGAGGATGGGCAGCAGCAAGAAGGCCACGACCCCGAACAAGCTGGGCGCCAGCAGGGCATAGCCCAGCGCGGTGGAGCGAGGCTGTGTCCTCAGGGCGCCGCTGGCCATGGAGGTAATTAAAGCGGGCGGGGCCGGGGTTTGGGGCGAACGGCCGTTACGGTGGATCCGTGACACCGAACCGGGGGATCGATGCCGACTTCCTGAATCTGCCGCGCCACCAGTTGGCCGAGGCCGCGCTTTCGTCGGCCAGCGCGGCCGGTGCAAGCTACGCCGACCTGCGGGTTCACCGCATCGTGACCGAGATCATCCAGCTGCGGGACGGCGAGCTGGAGACGGCGGTCGTCAATCGCGAGGTCGGTTTGGCGGTGCGGGTGATCGTCGATGGCACGTGGGGATTCGCCTCGCACGCGGAACTGGCGCCCTCGGTTGCCGCCGAGACGGCGCGTCGAGCCGTGCAAGTGGCCACCACCCTGGCGACGTTGAACAGCGAGCGCGTCGAGTTGGCGCCCGAGCCGGTCTACGCCGACGCCACCTGGGTGTCCGACTACCGGATCGACCCGTTCAGCGTGCCGGCGGCCGACAAGATCGGCGTGCTGGAGGAATACTCCGGCCGGCTGCTCAGTGCCGACGGCGTCGACCACGTGTCGGCCGTGCTCACCGCCGTCAAGGAGCAGACCTTCTACGCCGATACCTTCGGATCGTCGATCACCCAGCAGCGGGTGCGGGTGCAGCCGTCGCTGGAGGCGGTCACCGTCGACGCCGCGGCGGGCAGCTTCGACTCGATGCGCACGCTGGCCCCGCCGATGGGGCGCGGCTGGGAAGTGCTGGCCGGCGACGAGGTGTGGAACTGGACGGACGAGCTGGCGCAGTTGCCGTCGCTGCTCGCCGAAAAGGTCAAGGCGCCCAGCGTGGCGGCGGGGCGCAAAGACCTGGTGATCGACCCCACCAACCTGTGGCTGACCATTCACGAATCCATTGGGCACGCAACCGAATACGACCGGGCCATCGGCTACGAAGCCGCCTACGCGGGAACCTCTTTCGCCACCCCTGACAAACTCGGCACCATGCGGTACGGCTCCCCGGTGATGAACGTAACCGCCGACCGCACCGTCGACCACGGCCTGGCCACCATCGGTTACGACGACGAGGGCGTGGCCGCGCAAAGCTGGGATCTGGTGCGCGACGGGGTGTTTGTCGGCTATCAGCTCGACCGGGTGTTCGCTCCTCGTCTGGGGCAGCCGCGGTCCAACGGGTGCTCGTACGCCGACTCGCCGCATCACGTGCCGATTCAGCGGATGGCCAACGTGTCGCTGCAGCCGGCGCGCGAGGACGTCAGCACCGCCGACCTGATCAGCCGTGTCGAGGACGGCATCTACATCATCGGCGACAAGTCGTGGTCAATCGACATGCAGCGCTACAACTTTCAGTTCACCGGTCAGCGATTCTTTCGCATCCGCGACGGTCGGCTGGACGGTCAATTGCGAGACGTCGCCTACCAGGCCACCACCACCGATTTCTGGAACTCCATGGAAGCCGTGGGCGGCCCGTCGACTTGGCGGTTGGGGGGCGCGTTCAACTGTGGCAAGGCGCAGCCCGGCCAGATCGCCCCGGTCAGCCACGGCTGCCCGTCGGCCTTGTTCCGCGGCGTCAACGTGCTCAACACCCGAACCGAGGGCGGCCGATGATCACCCCGCAGCATGTCGTCAACCTCGTTTTGGAGGAGGCCGCCAAACTCGGCGGCGCGAGCGAGACCATGGTGCTCGTCACCGACAAGGTCGAGGCGACGCTACGCTGGGCGGGCAATTCGATGACCACCAACGGTGTTTCGGTGAACCGCAGCATCACGGTGATCTCCGTCGTCCGCGAAGGGTCCAGCGCGCGGATCGGCACGATGGTCTCCGCCGAGGTGGACCCGCGGGTGATCCCCGAGTTGGTGGCGGCGTCCCAGGAGGCGGCCCGCTCGGCGCCCGAGGCCGGTGACGCCGCGCCGCTGTTGACCGATACCGGGGTGCCCGTCGATTGGGACGCGCCGGCGCCCGGCACCGGACCGTTGGTGTTCGCCGAGGTCGCCGACTCCTTGAGCCGCGGCTTCCGCGGCACCGACCGGCTGTATGGCTTTGCGCACCATAGCGTTTCGACGACTTTCCTGGCATCGTCGACCGGAGTGCGCCGGCGCTACACCCAGCCCGCCGGGGCGGTGGAGATCAACGGCAAGCGCGGCGACGCGAGCGCGTGGGCTGGTATTGGGACGCCCGACTTCGTCGACGTGCCAATGGATTCGCTGCTCGAAGAGCTGTCGATGCGGCTCGGCTGGGCCGAGCGCCGCGTGGAACTGCCTGCGGGACGCTACGAGACGATCATGCCGCCCTCCACGGTGGCCGACATGATGCTTTACCTCGCCTGGTCGATGGCCGGCCGGGGTGCCAGGGAGGGCCGCACCGCGTTCTCGGCGCCCGGCGGCGGGACGCGGGTGGGGGAGCGGCTCACCGAATTGCCGCTGACCCTGTTCTCCGATCCGATGGCGCCGGGCCTGGCATGCACGCCGTTCGTCGCGGTGAGCAGCTCGTCGGAGACGGCGTCGGTGTTCGACAACGGCATGGAGATCGGTCAAGTGGACTGGATCCGCAACGGGGTGATCAATGCGCTGGCCTACCCGCGTGCGACGGCGACCAAATTCGATGCCGACGTCGCGGTGGCCGCCGACAACCTGGTGATGACCGGTGGGTCGGCCGAGCTTGCCGACATGATCGCGGCCACCGAACGCGGCCTGCTGCTGACCACACTGTGGTACATCCGCGAGGTGGACCCCACCACGCTGCTGCTCACGGGATTGACCCGCGACGGCGTCTACCTCATCGAAGATGGCGAGGTGACCGCCGCCGTCAACAACTTCCGGTTCAACGAGAGTCCGCTGGACCTGCTGCGGCGGGTCACCGAGGCCGGGGCGAGCGAGAAGACCCTGCCCCGGGAGTGGGCGGACTGGGCCACCCGCGCGGCCATGCCGTCGCTGCGGATACCGGACTTCTACATGTCTTCGGTGAGCCAGGCGCAATAGGCGATTGCCGCTGGGCCGGTCGCGTTCTAGCGTGTGACGAATGGCGGCTCCGGTTTCGGTCCAAGAAGATCAGCTCACACGGTTGGTGGCACTGTCTCCGGGATCGCCGCCGGACGCGCGCATCGCAGCCCTGGTTCGGCGGACGTGCGCCCAGACGCTGTCGCTCCCGCCACTGCCGAGTCGTATCGAGGTCGGCACGCCCGAGTCGGAGGCCGAAGTCGCCACCATCGAGTTCGCCGAGCAGTTCAGCGCCGACGTTTCCGCGATCACCGACGGGCATCGGTCCCGGCTGATTAAACACCTGGGCGACAAGGCGTTTGGCGTAGTGGTCCTGATGTATATCGCCGACTTCGTTCCCCGGGTACGGGCCGGGCTCGAAGCGCTCGGCGTCGGCTCGGAGTATTTGGGCTGGGTCGACGGCGCCATCGAATGGGATCGCACCACCGAGCCGTCGGGAGCGGTGTTCAACGATTTCTTGCCTTCGGTGGCCCGGATGCGGGCGCTGGACCCCGTCACCTCCGAGCTGGTCCGACTGCGCGGGGCGGCTCAGCACAACTGCCGGTTGTGCAAGTCGCTGCGGGAGGGCACCGCGCTGGATGCCGGCGGTTCGGAAGCGCTCTACGACGAGATCGACCGCTTCGAGTCGTCGGATCTGCTCGACGACCGCGCGAAAGCGGCCCTGCGCTACGCCGATGCGTTAATTTGGACCCCTGCGCACCTCGCCGCCGACGATGCCGCCGAGGTGCGCTCCCGGTTCTCCGATGCCGAGGCCGTGGAGCTCACCTTTGACATCATGCGGAATGCAAGCAACAAAGTCGCCGTCGCGTTAGGCGCTGACGCCCCTCGGGTCGAGCACGGTACCGAGCGATATCTGCTCGGAGCCGACGGCAAGACCGTCTTCAACTGATCCTTTCCGCGGCCGGCGTGGCGTCGGGTGCGGGGCGATTAGCCGCTGGTCAAGAGGCTTTCGACCCTGGATGTGATGCCTCAGCCGAAGTGGATCGGACGACGGCCCGATGCCCGGGGCGAAGTAGCAAATGTTAACCATCCGTACACGGTCACGCAAACTAAAGTTCGCCGCTCGGGCCGCGGGTACTGGCTAAATTTATGTCCCGACACCAAAACTCATATGTGAACTCATATGTGCCGGTGATCTGAGATGGCAGCGGCGCCTGAGTTGACGACCATACACCGCGTGACTGTTAGCCGTTGCCCGGATCGCTGTCGGTTAGCAGTTACCACACAAGGCTTGGCTTGCGTCGGAGAGCAAATCGCTCCCACGCAGAGGGAGGACCGGAGATGACAACCACCCGTTCGCGTTCGCGCATGCGCGGGTCATCGGTTTGGGTTGCCGGCGTCGCGCTGGGTGCCTCGATGCTCGGTGGCGCGGTGCTCTCGGCACCGCAAGCTTCGGCGTCCTGCAACTTGAGTCCCAAGGACGACCAGTACATTCAGCTGCTCGCGCAGAACAAGATGGTCCACAACGCCGACTTCAGCGATTGCACTGAGGCCGCCGAGGGACGGTGGTTCGCCGACCAGGTCCGGAACCACCCGAATCCGTTCGGAGAGGCCCAGGAGCTGGTCAACATGATCACCAACACCACGTCGATGAGCCAGGCGCAGGCCGAGTGGGAGGTCGAGTCGGCGATCTACGTCTACGCGCCGGACGTGATCCCCAAGATCAAGGATCAGGCCGCTCACGCTGACTGGCCGACGGCGTAACGACGGGGCTCTGCCAGCTAACTCGCGCAAGGCGCCGGCGCGGCTGGGCGCCGGCGAGTGCCCGATCGCCAGTTTACGGCGGCTGTTCGTCGCGTGAGTGCCAACCGCCTTTCGTTATATGCAGTGTCGCGCAAGCTTTTTGGCTAACCGCTGTTCATTCAATGTTCGACGAGCCGGTCGTTTGACCTGCTCGTCGACGGTGGTACCCGAGCGTTAGCGCGAAGGGGACAGTAGCAAATTTCCATGATGAGGGGGTCTGGAGAAGTGACGATTTCACGATCGCGCGCGCAGTTGGCGGCGGGGGCCGCCGTCGTGGTGGGGGCCGCGATGTTCGGTGGTGCCGTGCTGACAGCGCCGCACGCCTCGGCGTCGTGCAACATGAGCCCCGCCGACGATCAGTACATCAAGCTGCTGGCGCAGAACAAGATGGTTCACAACGCCGATTTCAACGACTGCAGCGAGGCCGCCGAGGGGCGCTGGTTCGCCTCTCAGGTCCGGTCCAACCCGAATCCGTTCGGAGAGGGTCAGGAGTTGATCAACATGATCACCAGAACCACGCCGATGAGCCAAGCCCAGGCCGAGTGGGAAGTTGAATCGGCGGTCTATGTCTACGCACCGGACATGATTCCCAAGATGAAGGATGAGGCCGCGCGGCAGGTCCCCGGGCAACCGGCGCCCATGTGATGCCCTTCGGGGGCTGCCTGGACGCCTGTGCATGGCCGCCCAATCTTGCTGCGCGTAAGGGTTTTTGGCGTTAGTTCCGAGCTTCTGAGGCCGGTCGCGGCCGCCTGCGATGCGTCCGTCGGTACTTATCCACCGTGTCGACGCCGAACAGGATCGGCACTGCGGCGACCGCGACGACCCAACCCCACAGGGGCGGATTCCATTGACCGAGCAAGCGCGCAATGGGGGGTACCCACAGTTCGACAAGGGAGAAGGCCAGCCCGATGAACGCCGCGGGTACCAGGAGCCGGTTGGTGAGCCAGCCCAACGCTCCTGGCCAGCGCGAGGAGGACCGGCACGCAAAGACGTTGGCGGTCTGGGCGAGGACGACTGTGATGAACGCCGCGCCGGAAGCCATCGCCAGGTCGTGTCCGGCCGGGAACGGGTTTGCGGGACGCCAGCCGAGCGCCATCAGGGATACGACGAAGGCGGTCAGCGAGACGACGGCCTCGAGCGGGCCCAGCACCCCGAATGCGCGGTGCAGCACCGTGCGGTTCATCAGTCGTCCGTGAACCGGAGGCCCCTCGAGCAGGTGCTTGGCGGGCGGCTCGGCGCCGAGCGCGACAGCCGACAGGGTGTCGGTGCCGATGTCGAGTGCGATGATCTGCAGAACACCGAGCGCGAGGGGAAACAGGCCGCCCGAAAGCGCCCAAACGAGGAAGGGTGCAAGCTCGGCAACGTTGTCGGTCAGGTGGTAGGTCAGGAACCGGCGGATATTGACGAAGGTGGCGCGCCCTTGCTCGATGCCGGCCACGATGCCGGCGAAAGAATCGTCGAGCAGAACGAGGTCGGCCGCTTCGCGTGCGACGTCGGTGCCGGACCGGCCCATCGCCACACCGATGTCGGACTCGTGCAACGCCGGTGCGTCGTTGACTCCGTCGCCGGTCATCGCCACCACGTGGCCCCGGGAGCGAAGCGCACGGGCGATGCGGAGTTTGTCCTCGGGAGACACCCGAGCGATCACCACCCCGTCGTGGTCGAGGACAGCGCCGAGATGCTGCTCGTCCTCCGGTAGCTCCGCTCCCAACAGCACCGGTGAGTCGGCGGCCCGTAGCCGCACCTCGTTGGCGATGGCCGTGGCGGTGGCCGGATGATCACCGGTCACCATCGCCACCTTCACTCCCGCTTTGCGGCACGCGTCGAGCGATGCGGAGATGTCCTCACGTGGCGGATCCTCGAGCGCCACGAGGCCGAGCAGGGACAAACCCTCTTCGCATTCCTGTTGATCCCGGGGGGTACGGCTGGCCCTCGGGCCCGCGGCGACGGCGAGCACCCGGAGCCCCCGGGCAGTCAGGGCGTCGACGGCCCGGTGTGCTGCGGGGTCGTCACCGCAGAGCGGAAGCACGGCATCCGGTGCGCCTTTCACCACGGTTTCGTTTGTCAGCACGACGGCCATGCGGCGCAGTCGGGGATCGAAGGGGAACCGCAGTTCGGCATGGACGGTGCGACGGTCCTCGACGGTGTCGATGCCGAGTCGTCGGGCGAAGGTGTCGAGGGCAGCCTCCATGGGGTCGCCGTGGGCCCGCCACTGCCCGTCGACTTCTTCGGCGTATCCGGTGGAGCAGCGTTCTCCGGCTAGCGCGAGCCGGCGAACGGACTGCTCCGCAGTCGGTGAAGACCACGTGAACCGGGCTTTGGGGCCGTAACCGGCACCGTCGATGGTCGACGAGCCGGCCGGCGTCCAGGCTTCGACCACCGTCATCTGATTGCGGGTGAGGGTTCCCGTCTTGTCGGTACAGATGAACGTCGTGGAACCGAGCGTCTCGACGGCCTCGAGGTTGCGGACCAGGATCTGCCGTTTCGCCATCTGCTCCGAGCCCCAGGCGAGGGAGAGCGTCACGGTGGGCAGCAACGCCTCGGGGACCAGGGCGACCGTGACGCCGATCGCAAAAACGAAGGCCTGCTGGATCGGGTTGCCCACGAGCATAGAAACGAGCAGGAACAACACACCCACACTGATTGCGATCGCTGCGATCAGGCGCACGACACCGCGCAAACCGCGCGTCAGTGGGGTGTCCGGTTTCCTGGCCGAGGTGGTCAGCCGGGTGATGCCGGCCAGGCGGGTCTGTTGGCCGATCGCGGTCACCAGTGCGCGCGAATCTCCTTCCACGACGAAAGTGCCGGCGAACAGCGGTTCACCTGCTGCGACTGCGCCGGCCTCGCTCTCACCGGTGAGCATGGAGGAGTCGACCAGCAACCGATTCTGGCTGAGCACCACGGCGTCGGCGGGAACGCGGTCGCCGCTTTCCAGTAGCAGCACGTCGTCGACGACCACGTCCTCGGCCTCGATCACCCGCCGAGCGCCGTCGCGCAAGACCGTTACGCGGGTCGGCAGCATCTCCTGGAGCCGGTCGGCGGCGCGGTCTGCCCGCGCTTGTTGGATCAAGGAGAAGATCCCGTTCACCACGATTACCGCGATGATGGCGACGCTGAGTTGTGGCAGCTTCGCCAGGAAGGCGAGCACTGCGGCCGCCCACAGCAGCAGCGCGAAAAAGTGCGTCAGCTCCCCGAGCAGCCGGCGGGCGATCGACGGCCGCCTCGCGGCGGGGAGCTTGTTGGTACCGCCCATCGCGCGCCGCTCGGTTGCCTCGGCGGTCGTCAGGCCGAGCGTCATGACGTCGGCCATGGCCCTCCTCTCCGCTGAGCCGCGACGTGTGATCTCGGCGGCGACGGCAAGCGCTCTGGCCTCTCGCGATTCGTTGCCAGCAACCGACGAAATGCTATAACCGGCGCCGCTGAACGGCCGAACACCTGACCTACCCGGGATAACCGCCCGACGGACATTGATGTTGGCGTTCGGCTACCGTTTCCTACGGAACATCGCTAGGGGCGGTAGCTCAGTTGGTTAGAGCCGCGGACTCATAATCCGTTGGTCGCGGGTTCGAGCCCCGCCCGCCCCACCGGCTCTGAACAGCCCCACCGGCTCTGAACGTGCAGCTGGTTGACGGGGTAGGGGCCCGAGGTGGTTAGCCACAGACCTGGCCTATTTGTCCGTGATTTGGGCTTGCCTCGCACTGGCCGAGTTCGCGTCTGTAGATCTCGCGCATGTAATTGTCGATGCACGCCTGGTGGGCAGCGGGATCGGTGATGTCGACACAGGGATCGCCGACGCGTGCCGGTGCTACGGGAACAGAGATTGGTACGAGTGCTATGACCGCTGCCGCAGACACCCCCAATATTGCTCTCTTCATCAGTCTGCCTTTGTCGTAGCCGTATGCGCAGCGTGGTGAGTTGCGTGTTCGCAGTTAATCGCAGCCGGGTGCCACCGGCTAGTGGCGAAAGTCCCGGAAGCGAGCTGTTGCCGGCCCCGCTGCCCTCCTGCTTCGCGGCTCTCGCGTCCACACCGCAGACGACGCGATAAGGCGCGCAGTGGTTCCAGCGCTCGGGACTGCGTCGGGCGTAGTAATCAGAGCCGAGCCCGCGCTGGCAAGCGCTGTCTCACAGCACGTTTCAGGCGCCGAGGAAAGGTCTGATTTCCGATGGCGACGAGGGGGCCGGTGCTTCGTGGCGGGTGCACCGGTGATGCGTTGACCCCACACTCGCGGCGAACGGAGCGCGTCATCCGATCCGGGCCCGCCCGACGTCACATTCGCGGGCGGGGCCCGGCCGAAGATGGGGACTCAGCCCTGGTGCACGACGTTCTGGTTGCCGGTGTTGTTGACCGCCGGTGTGCCGGAGTGGTACGTGATGTCGTTCGAGTTTCCGGACACCATGATGGAGTTGGCCGAGTCGACGGTGACCTTGTGCCCGACCCCGGAAACGTTCAGTACGTCGCAGTTCCCGGTGACGGTGACTACATGGTTGCCGCCGCTGACGTACAACGTGCCGTTGTCGCAGGCCACGGTCTTGTCACCACCCCATCCGTCGACGCTGTTGATAGGGCCCGCCAAAGGGGGCGGGGACGGGAGCGGATTGGCCGCGGCGATGGCGTTGGTCGTGGCAGCGCCAAGGAGCGCAAGGCCGACCGACGCAATGATCTTGGTGCTCAAACTGTTTGACATGAGGTCCTCCTCGGAACTCGATAATGACGTGTTTCTTCCAGCGATTTGGATT
Organism: Mycobacterium sp. E3251; assembly: GCF_001666835.1. Classification (GTDB taxonomy): domain Bacteria; phylum Actinomycetota; class Actinomycetes; order Mycobacteriales; family Mycobacteriaceae; genus Mycobacterium. Next base: position 21,478 of record NZ_LZJF01000078.1, read on the forward strand.
GAGTTATGCGACAACTCTTTTTCATCCGACCAATGTTCACGACTAGGGGAGTAGGGTCTTAGGGCCCATGTCCTGCGGGACTTCCGTCGCGTTATGACCGAGAAAGCGCCACTCCACCCGGGCCTCGGACACGGACCACGCATTGAGGCGTGTTCCGTCCATCATTTGGAGCATCTTTCCGTTCGGTAATTACACCTTGCGGATTTGCGTCCCGCGTGTCGAGGGCGACGTGCTCGAAGCTATGCGTGCGGTATCGATCCTCGGTTACAGCCCTGTCAGCAAACTCAATTGATCCTCACCTCATATTCTGTCGGGTAAAGTCCTCGCCGGATCGGGGCGAATCCCTCTTGTTCGAGACGCCCAAGTCGCCTGCGAACTAGCCGCACATCCGAGTTTGCAAGGCGGGGCAGCATGGTTGGCAGATTGTTCATAACGGCCCTCACCGGGTTCCCCTATCATGGCAGCTCAAACGCTTTTCGACGCGACCTGGGGCCTGATGGGATGCTGTCGAGAGGCTGCCGCCGCGACACTTGCCATTCAGTGCGAACCGAGGGCCGAGAGGGAGATGGCACGCGTCCAGTCTCGCCAGTTGCCGGACCGACCAAAAATTTCGAGATGCGGTCATTTCGTGGATTCCCCGCCGACAGCAAACTCCTCCGGTGCTATTGGTCCGGTCTCATTTCTGGATTCCGGGATAACTACACGCTGATGATTCCGATTGGCTATCTGGCATGCGGTACGGCCGCGGACGGCCCCAAGCTGCTGGTCTCGGACAACGACGAGCGTCTTCTCGTCCTTGCCTTGGGGGTAGGCCTTGAAGACTTAATGGATTGGCCCGAGATGAAGCGCAGAGATTGACGCAAGCCACAAATGCATAGGTTCGCGAGAGCGAGTCGGCACCCTCGTTCATTTCGCCATAACGGACCTGTGTCCGGACGTCCTCAATTCGACGGAAATCTATCGGTCCTGCGATGAGGACACGCGAACCCCCGCTTCTGCCGCCAGACCCTGCCGGTGCCGAGCCACGCAGGCGGCGCAAGTCATAGATTGGGTTGAATGAGCCGACGCCATGAGGATGAAGCGCCCAACGACGACGCCGCCGACTCTCAGTCCAAGCCCAAGCGGGACCCTGAGCCGGTGGTGCCCGAGGAGGGCGAGGGCCCGTTTTCACCCGTGGCCGGCGAACCCCGGCCACCCATCGGCAATTGACCGTGTCCGAAAGTAGTTCCCATCGTCGTTTCCAGGCAAGGGCTCGGGAGCAGTCGCGTCGCACGAGGTCGGCCCCACGTGTGGGAATTCGGGACCGGGGTATCCCCCCGGGCGTATGACTACAGCCAGGACACAACCGGATCAGCACGAAATCGACGACGTCCGGGGGATCGTTGACGCCATCTCCTCGGCCTTCGCGGCCAAGATCGTCGGGCAGCACGACTTACGCGAGTCGCTACTCATCGGCCTGCTGGCGGGCGGTCACATCCTGTTGGAAAGCGTGCCGGGCCTGGCCAAGACCACCGCAGCCAAGGTGCTCGCCGAGTCGATTCACGGCCGCTTTCAACGCATCCAATGCACGCCCGACCTGCTGCCCAGCGACATCATCGGCACACAGATTTATGACTCGGCAACCAACTCCTTCGTCACCCAACTAGGTCCGGTGCACGCCAACATCGTGCTGCTCGACGAGATCAACCGGTCCAGCGCGAAGACGCAGAGCGCCATGCTCGAGGCGATGGAGGAGCGTCAGACCACGATCGCCGGGCAGGTGCACCCGCTCGCGGACCCGTTTCTGGTCGTCGCCACCCAGAACCCCGTCGACCAGGAAGGCACCTATCCGCTCTCCGAGGCGCAGACCGACCGCTTCCTGCTCAAGGAGATCGTGCGCTACCCCTCCCCGCAGGAGGAGGTGGAAGTGATGTCGCGGATCGACGCCGGCATCTACGACAAGGGACGGCCCGCCCGGCCGGTGGCCACTCTCGACGACGTGCTCCGCGTCCAGGACGTGGTGCGCCATGTCCACATGGACCGCGCGCTGATGCTCTATGCCAGCCAGCTGGTCGACGTGACCCGTCATCCCGCGCGGGCGCTGCCCAAGCAGCTCGCGCGTCTGGTCGAATACGGCGCCAGCCCCCGCGCCACGATCGCATTCTGTAAGGCGGCCCGCGCGCAGGCCGTGCTGTCCGGGCGTGCGCACGTATTGCCCGAGGACATCGCGAAGCTCGCGCACCGGGTGCTGCGGCACCGGCTCATCCTCGGATTCGAAGCGGCCAGCGCCGATATCACTCCCGAGGTCGTCATCGACGCCGCGCTGCGGGCCGTCCGCGTCCCCTGAGGTCGTCTTGGGTAAACACCTCAACCGAGCCAAGGCGCACTTCGGCACCGACACCCGCGGCATGCTCGAAGGCGGTCGCTATGCGTTATTGCATACGCGCAGCATGGAATTCGACGACCTGCGCCCGTACGTGCCCGGCGACGACGTCCGGGACATCGACTGGAAGGCCTCTGCGCGATCGGGCAGCGTGCTCATCAAGCGGTTCGTCTCCGAGAAGCACCACAAGATTCTGCTCGTCGCCGATGCGGGTCGCAACATGTCGGCGCTCGCCCCGAGTGGGGAGGTCAAACGCGACGTAGCCGCGCACATCATGGGCGCGGTGGGGTTGATCGGTCTCCGGCGCTCGGATCAGATCGGCATGGTCTACGGCGACCGCCGCGGCAGTGTGAACATTCCGCAGCGGCGGGGCGAGCCGCACATCGAGGGACTACTGCACCGCTGGTACCAGCACACTACGACCAACCCCGGCCGCAGCGACGTCACAACCCAACTTGACTACGTGGCAACGCATTACCGGCACACCATGCTGATCATCGTGGTATCCGATGAGCCCGAGGTCGACGACAGACTCGGCGCCGTGCTCGCCAGACTGGGCGGGCGCCACGACATCATGTGGGCGATGGTGTCGGAGATGCCGGCGGTGGGTCCCGACAACACCGACGGATACGACGTCGCCACAGGTCGTTTCGTCCTTAATGGAGCCGACCTCGGCCCGCGGGTCGTCACCGCATATCGTCGCGCCGAGCAGTCCCGCCGCAACCGCCTCGACGCGTTCCTCACCGGTCACGCGATTCCCCACGCGACCATCGCGGGCAGCGATCACATCCGGCGCGAACTCGTTCGTCTGACCGAGGTGGCCGCCCGTGCCGGATGATCTGCTGCGCCATGTATTCGGTCCGCAGCCCTACTCGTCGTGGTGGCTGTGGCTCGGCCTGCTGTTGGCGCTTGCCATAATCACCTGGTATGCGGCGCTTTTCGTGTGGACGCTCCCATCGCACCAACTGCGGCGCATCCCCGTTCTGCGGCGAGCGCACGCCTGGCTGATCCGCAACCGCTTCGCCCGCCGCGTGCAGGACATCGCCGACGAGCACGATGCCGGAAGGATTTCGGCACCCGCGGCGTGCTCGGCGATCAGCCGAACAGTGCGCAGCTTTCTCCATCAAGCGACAGGTGCCCGGGCGCAGTACCTACACGTCGGGGCGCTGGCCGATGCGAACCTGGCGGCTGTCGCGCCGCTGCTGACCCGGCTCGGTGACGGGCAGTTCAACGCCGAGGCGCGCGTCGACGTCGCCGACGTGAGCGCCCGTGCGCGGGAGTTGATCCGCTCGTGGACCTGAAGTGGTGGCCGGTAGGGGCCATTGGACTGGCCTGCTTCGCCGCGGTGGTGGCGTTGGCGATATGGCTGCCCATGACGGCCGCCCGTCGGCGACTTCGCCCGCTGGCCAACGTCGCACGGCTGACCCGATTGCCCGAGTACGCGAAGGTGGCCCGGCTGCGATCACTGTCAACGATTGTCACTTTGGTGGTGCTGACGGCCATGTTCGGCGCCGCCTCGTGGGCGGCGGCCCGCCCGGCCGTGCCCAGCAACGATTTCGACGCCGCTCACCCCGAGGACATCATGCTGTGTGTCGGGCAGTCGGTGACCGATCCGGCGACGGCTGAACTGCTCGACTACTTCACGCGCCAAGCCGGCACGTCTCCGCCGCGCCAGCGCATCGGCTTGACCTCGGTCAACCGCCGTCTGGTGCCGCTGACGCGCGATCATCAGTACGCCGCGGCGCGATTCGGCGAGTACACCGGCGCACATGCGGCGCAGCCCGCGTCGTTCGCCCCCGCGGTGCCCTATACGGACTATGCGACGAGCGTGAACGACGTTCTGGCGCTCTGTATGTCGGGATTCCCTCCCGTCGAGGAGGGCGGCACGCATCGGCGGTCAGTGATCTATCTCGGCCCCTCGGATCTCCGTGCCGCCGGGGACTCGCGTGCCGGACTGTTCACCGACGCCGGTGTGCGGGACGTGGTCCAGCGCGCGGGAACACAACTCAATGTCATCGACACGGCCCCCTCGTCCGCCAGCTCATCGCTGGTCGCCCTCGTCGAGCGGACCGGCGGTCGGTACCTCGCACCTGGACGCGGATCGGTGATCAAGGCAGTCAACGAAATTCGTGCACATGCCCCACCCGCACGCCTGGCCGACGGCACCGTCGTGGCCGCGGACGTCCGGGATGAGCCGGCGGTACCGCTGGTAATCGCGTTGTTGTCGGCGGCCGTGCTGTCGGTGGCCCTATTGGTGTTACGCCGATGACGTTCGATCCCTTGCTGCCCTGGGCGATCTTCGCGGTCGTCGCCGGCGCGCTACTCCTGGCGCGACTGGTGGCGCTGCGCCAGGTGCTCCTGTCGGCGGGGCGCCGGCGTGGCCGCGCGGCGCTGCGGTGGACCGGCGTGACGTTCGCGGTGCTGCTGCTTATCGCCGCCACCACCCGCCCCGGGCTTCGCAGCGACGCTAATCGCCGCGAAGCAACGCGAGCGCCCGGCGCTAACCTCAACGTGTTCCTCGTCGTCGATCGGTCGGCCGACTCGGGCGTCCACGACTACGGCGCCGGTGAACCACGGATCGCAGGGATGCGCGACGACATCGGCGCGGTGATCAAGGAGTATCCGGAGGCACGGTACGCGCTCGTCGGCTTCGCGTCGCGCGCCTCGCTGGACTGGCCGCTGTCCGAGGACGTCTGGAGCCTGCGCCCGACCGTCGCCGCACTCGGCTCCGAAAACGCGCGTCCCGACCTGAACGGTGCCTCGGCGGACAACGTGCTGCGGTACCAGTTGATCCAGGCGGCGCAGCAGTATCCGGGATCGCGAAATGTGGTGCTCTACTTCGGCTCCGGTGCGCCCGGATCGCGTGTACCCCAGGGCGACTTCAGCCTCGCGCAGAGCGCGGTGACCGGCGGAGCGGTGCTGGGCTACGGCCGTACCGACGCGATCAATGAGGTCGAATTGCGAAGAATCGCAGCACAACTCGACGTGCCATACGTACATCGGGACCCGGGGCAGTCGTTTCGGCCGGACTTGCCCCGCGCGCCGGATTTCCGGGTGGAGGTCGGTGGACGGACCGAGCTGTACTGGCTGCCTGCGCTGCTCGCCGCGGGGCTGCTGCTCGCCGAGATCTACCTATCGGTTCGCGAATTCCGGCGTGGCCGTATCGCCCGGCGGGATCTGACATCGTGACCTCGAAACCGGCACGGCTGCGGCTGCGACGGCGGCTGCTGATCTACTCGGCCCCGGCCGCCGCCATAGCGCTGCTGATTGCCGTCAAGCTGTTCTCCGTTGTGGTGGCCGGCAATTCGGCGACCCACGCCTTCGCGAACGGCGACGGGAACACCGTGCGAGCCGATGCGGCGATCCTCGGAGTGGTCAACGTGGTGGAACCTGCGAAGGCGCCGTTCGCTGCGGGCACCGCCGCCGTGCTTGACGGCCGGCTCGACGATGCCGACACTAACTTCTCCGAAGCGCTTGCTCGCACGGACACCCACGGCTCCTGCCCGGTGCGTGTCAACCTCGAACTGGTGCGCGAGACCGAGGGCGACCGTTCCGCGACGGCGGGGGATCGGGCGCGCGCCGAGGAACGTTATGCGAGCGCGCTGTCGGTCATAGACCAGGCACCGCAAGGCTGCTTTGTCGGCAATAGCGATCCGGATCCCCAACGGCGGACCATCCGGGACGACGCCGCGAACCGGTTGGCGGCCAAACGAACTGCGCTCAATGCTCCGCCGCCGGCAACCCCCCCACCGCCACCGCTCCCACCGCCAGCGGCACCACCCCCACCGCCGCCGCTGCCCACCGTCGCACCCGACGGCCGGGAGATCCCACCACGGCGGCTTGATCCCGCGGGAGGCGATCCGCTCGACAAGTTGCAGCAGATCCTGCAGGACGCCGCCGGTGCGGCGCCGATGGGGGAGTAACCGTAAAGCTCTGTCAGGCTCTTGACATGAACGAACCGTGTCCGTGCGGCAGTGCCAAACGCTATCTCGCCTGTTGCGGGCCATTCCATCACGGCGAGTCGCAGGCCCGGTCGGCCGAGGAATTGATGCGGTCGCGGTATTCGGCATTCGCCTACGGAGACGCCGCCTACCTCTACCGCACATGGCACCCGCGCACGCGTCCGGCCGACGTGACGATTGACCCGGGCACCACCTGGATTGGCCTGAACGTGATCGACACCGTCGCGGGTGGCCCGGACGACGATCACGGGGAGGTGGAATTCACGGCCCGGTTCGAGTCCGCGGGCCGCGCGGGCAGCCTGCACGAACGCAGTCGCTTCGAGCGCCGCGCCGGCCGATGGTTCTACCTCGACGCCGTGGCGCAGAGCGAGTGACGGGACTCGAACCCGTGTATACGGCTTTGCAGGCCGCTGCCTAGCCGCTCAGCCACACCCGCACGAAACGCCACCATGCCAGCGCGAGCCCCTACGGCCCAGTGTTTTCCTCGGCCCGATCATTTCTGCGAGCTGCAGGTGTCCGCCTTTCCGCGAATGACGGCTAAATTACCCGCATGCGGGTAGTTCGCCTGGTCGGTGTGATCCTGACGATGCTCATGGCGGGGCTGCTGTCTGCAAGTCCCGCCGGCGCGCAACCGCCGTCCAAGCTCACGGATCACATCACTGACAGCAACGGGGTATTGACGGATTCCGGCCGGGCAGCGGTCAGCTCGGCAATCGACCGGCTTTACCGCGATCGGCACATCCAACTGTGGGTGGTTTACGTCGACAACTTCTCCAGGTTCAAGCCCGACAACTGGGCCGACCGGACCCGCAGCGAGACTCGGATGGGCGACCATGACGCGCTGCTGGCCGTAGCAACGAACACCAAGCTGTACGCGTTCACGGTGCCGCCGCAGGTGCAGGGGCTCACACCGGCCGAGTTGATCGGTCTGCGATCCAAACAAATTGAGCCGGCGCTGGCCGCTAAAGACTGGAGCGGTGCGGCGGTCGCCGCGGCCGACGGGTTGAACAAGTCGGCAAGCTCGCCCAAGCCCGGGACGCCGATCTGGGTGCCGATTGCGATCGGCGTCATTGTCTTCGCGGTGATCGTCGTGGTGGCTTTCCTGCTCTACCGCGCGCGCCACCGCCGTCGGGTCGAGCCGACCGATGGCTACATCGACGGGCGTGGCCCTTCGTTGGGGCAGGCGATTTCCACCGCGGACGGCAGGGTGCGCCAGATCTCCGATTACGTCGCCAGGCATCGCGAGAGCGTCGGCGCCGAGGCTCAATCCAGGTTCGAAGACGCGAAGCGGCATTTGGCGGCGGCGCACGGCAAGCAGGCAACAAACGACTTGGAAGCCATCGCCCACGCCAACCGGGCATCGACGCTGGCAGCTCAGGCCCAATCGTTGGCTAACGCTGACGTGCTAGCAGCGCACCGCACGGGGCGAGGTCGGGGTAGCGGAACTGCGCGGCGATCGGTGTAGCGACTGCCGCTTCAGAAGCATCCGCTTACGTGAATTCGCCGGCCGGCTCCGACACAGACGTTCACCGGTGGCGGCGGGGGCGGAAAGTCCTGCGGCAGTGGCGCATACGCGCCCGGCGGCGGGACGTTGGCGTTGATCGTATCGGCGACGTTGGTGCACCCGCTCACTGAGACGCGGTTGCCGACGCTTGCGCAGACGTCCGCGTTAGCCACACCGGAAGGCTGTACGACGGCATACAGCTCAGGAATTGCCGTGAGCGCCAATACCGCTATGCCCCCCGCGGTCCATGACCGCACCCACGAGTTCATCCGGATCTCCTTAACTCTGACCGGTGGCAAGTTCGGGTGTTCCTGTCCCGATCGCTCAAGGGGTTGCGCCGCCCTGTCCGAGCAGCGGCGTCCACTGGCAACGCTGCCTGACGTCAACCATCGGCTGGCGGATGTTCTCCAGATCGGCCTGCTCCTCCGGATTGGCGCCGAAATACTGCTGCACGTCGTCGCGGATCTGATCTTTGGGCCGATCCTGAAGGTCGGTGTAGAACCCGTTCAGGTCCGGATGGGTGAACAGGTAGCTCGAGAGCGCCGCCGCGACACCCGCTGCGACGCCGGCTACGTCCGCTGCCGTGCAGTTGGGGGGCCGGGGCGGGGGGTCAGCGGCAGCGGTTGCCGCGGTGGCACATAGAAGCGTGCCGGTGACCGCGCCAGTACCGACGGCCCCGACTAGTAGCCGACGCGGGATCAGATGCGCGAAGAACATAGCTGGCTCCTTTATGCGGCTATTACCGGCGGTTGGCATGGTATTCACTCTGGACACCGGCGGGGGTTCGTTACTCGGGCCGAAAGTCACTATTGCAACGGCCAACCGTCACAACGCGATGGTGATGCTGATCGTCCCGAACTTCGTTGCGGTGCGAGAAAATCAGCTGTCGTCTTCGGCGCCCAACACCGAGTGGTTGACGCGACCGCCCTCGAAGTGAAATTCATGCGCGGGATGACGCAGAGGCTCGATAGTGCCGTCCACGTGCAGGATGACTCCGCCACCGGACGGGATCCCGAGCCCGCTGACCGCCCCCTCGAGTACATGAATCATGCGCGACAACCGCCCCCAGCCGCCCCGCTCGTCATGCGCGTCGATCACCATCGGGACGAGGTTGAACACAGCGAGTAGTTCGAGCGAGGCGGAATCGGGCGTCTCGACGATCCCATAGCGTCCGAGCTGGACCGCTCCCGCCGAAACACCCACCAGGACCGCCCCTTGGGCGTGCCTGCGCAAGATCACGTCCTTCATGCCGGTGTGCTCGAACGTGTCCCAGCCGAGCCGTACATCGCCGCCGGCGAGGACGATCAACCAGGCACGCTCGAGGAAAGCGCGATCGGCGGGGCCGAACGACGAATCGATCATCCGACGGTCGGTGACCCCGAGCGCGTCCATTGCCGCCTCGAAGATCCCGTAGTACTCGGGACGATCCCCGTTGGAGGCACCGATGTAGGCCGCGCTAAGCGGTGTGTCGCGCGCCAACCCATCGAGGGCTTCCTCGAGGAGCAGGCGGTCTCGGCGCTTCCAGAACAGCAGCTGGCTGTCCGCAAACAGATAAAGCGGTTGTTGTGCCACCGTCTCAGTCACCGGTGCTTCCGACGAGCTCATCGAACCTTGCGAGCGCGGCGTCGAGATCCGTTTCGTCGAAGATTTCGCAGCGGCTGATCATTGGACCATCGACGGTCTGGACTTCGATCCCGCGCCACTCGGCGTCGAAGCCGTCCCGCGAAACGCCGTGCGCCACATGGGAGCAAACCACTCCGAGTTCGGTCAACCGATGCACGGCCTCGACGCGGAAGATGACGTGCTTGGTCAGTTGCCACAGGGAAAGGAGGGATGCGTTCAGACCTCCTTCCTCGATGATGCCCGGTCGTCGGTGATCGATGTTCACCCAATCCGGCGTGGTCGGGAAGAGCTCGCGCCGGTTCATCGCGGCATATGAACTCGCGACAACCGACCAGGCGTGCGCGTGGGCGGCAGCCTCACCGGCGACATAGCGAGCGTCGAGCTCATCAAAAGCGGCATCGGTGTCGTCGACGTCGAAGAAGATATGGGCCGCAATCCGCTTGTCGGTGTCGATCTCGACGACTCCCAGCAGCTCGATGGCGAATTCCCCGCGCTCTGAATCGGGGTTGAAGGAGCGGACGAGAATCAGCGCGAGGCGCTCGCCGCGGGTCGCGATGACCGTCAGCGTTACCTGCGCAAGACCCTCGGCCAGGGCTTGCATGTTCGCCATCACGGCCTCGCGACCGTCCCAGAATCCGACATTCACCACCCGACGGCGATCGTCGACGACGCTGTCCTCGGCCAGGATTTCGGCGATCGCCGCCCAATCATGAGCCGCCGAGCGCGCAAAAAGTTGGTCTTCGGCTCGGCTTGCTGCGTTCTGCAGCCGCCGTGTCGGGCGGCCCAGCTCCTCGAACCTGGCAAGCGCGGCGTCCAGGTCGTCCTCTTCGAAGACTTCGTATCGGCTGAGCCGGTCACCTTCGAAGGTGCAAATAGTGATCGTCTGCCACTCGGCGTCGAATCCCTCTTGTGAAGTCCCTTTCACCACTTGGGTGACGACGGCTCCAAGTTCGGTTAGCCGGTGCACAGTCTCTACGTAGACGTGCACCTGCGGGAGAAGGTCCCACACGGCACGAACGGAGGTGGCCAGATCGGCGCCCTCGATTGTCACGCTTCGTCGATGGTCGATGTAAACCACGTCCGGCATCATCGCGAGAGGCTCGCGCCGATTGAACTGAGCGTGGCCTTGCACAACCAGCGACCATGCGCGCGCGTGGGTGGCCGCTTCGCCGGCGATGTACCGGGTTTCGAGTTCGGCAACGGCGGGTTCGAAGTCGTCGGTGTCGAAGATGGAGTGAACAATCATCCGATTGTCGCTGTCGATCTCCACGACGCCGATCATGTCCGCGCTGATCTCCCCGGGCTCACATCCCTGGGCGGAGGACCAAATACGAGTGAGGGCAAGGCGTTGCCCGCGAATCGCGAGGACCGTCGAGACAAGACGTTCGAATCCGACCTCGGCGACCGCCCGCAGGTTGGCGATATTCGTAGCGCGCCCGCGTAGTACACCGGAGTTGACGACCCGCCGGTTGTCATGCGACACAACGTTCTCGGCGAGTACCTCGGCCATCGCTGTCCAGTCTCGCCTCGTGAGGCAGGTCCAAAACCGTTCACTCACTTGGCTTGCCGCATTGACGGGGCGGTGTGGCCGCGCTTGCAATTCCTCAAAGCGGGCAAGGGCGCCATCAATGTCCGCTTCGTCGAAGATCTCGGAGCGATTGATCAGATCACCGTCGACCGTCGAGATGCCGATCTCTCGCCATTCGGCCTGGAAGCCGTCGCTCGACGTCCCTTCGACAACCCGGGTGACGACCGCGCCGAGCTCCGTCAACCGATGCACGGTTTCGATGTAGGCGCTGAGCCCTGGAGCGAGCAGGTCCCACGACGCTCTGAGATATGCGTCCAGATTGCCCGGTGCGAACGCTATTCCTCTTCGGTGGTCGACGTTGGCCCAGTCCGGCGTCGTCGGCGGTAGCTCGTGACGATTAACCGCGGCATAGGCCTGCGTGATGATCGACCACGTGCGGGCATATTCGGCCGCTTCTCCGGCGAGGTACCGGGCTTCTAGTCCTTCAAAGGCGGCATCAAAGTCGGTGGCGTCGAATAAGACGTGGGCCGCAATTCGCCCGTCTGTGTCGATCTCGGTGATCCCCAGCATCTCGATGACGAATTCGCCGCGTTGCAAGTGGGGTTCGAAGGAGCGGATAAGGATGAGGGCGAGGCGGTCACCGCGGGTCGCAATTGCCGTCAGCGTTACCTGGGCAAGGCCCTCGGCTAAGGCTTGCATGTTCGCCATCACGGCATCGCGACCGTCCCAGATCCCGACGTTCACCGCCCGACGGCGATCGTCGACGAGGCTGTTGCCGGCCAGGATTTCGCCGACCGCCGCCCAATCGCTGGCCGCCGAGTGCGCGAAGAATCGGTCTTCCGCGCGGGTCGCTGCATTCTCCAGCCGCCGTGTCTGACGGGTGAGCTCCTCGAATCTGGCAAGCGCGGTGTCCAAGTCACTCTCGTCGAAGATCTCGCAGCGATTGACTCGGTCGCCTTCGACGGTCAGAAGCTGGATCTGTCGCCACTCGGCATCGAAGCCGTCAGACGAGGTCCCATGTTGGGTATGGGTAATGACCGCCCCGTGCTTGCTGAGGTGATGGACCGCCGCGATGCGGATCTTGAGGTTTGGGGTTAGATCCCAGATGGCGCGGATGGACTGGATCATGGTGTTGGGCGCGAAGGGTGTGCCTCGCCGGTGGTCGATGGCGGCCCAGTCTGTCGCGGGGAGCTCGTTGCTGTTGAAGGCGGCATAAGTTTCTGCAATGACCGACCAGGTGTGCGCGTAGGGGGCCGCTTCGCCGGCCAGGTAGCGGGCGTCGAGTTCGCCGAATGCGGCGTCGACGTCCTCCGAGTCGAAAATGACGGCTGCAATTACCTGTTCGCCGTCGTGCACAACGACTTGAAGAACGTCGAGTTGGATTGCGGGGTGATCACGGCCCGACGCTTGAACGTGGGTGAGAACGAGGCGGTCGCCTCGGGTCGCGATGACTTCCGAGTCCATGGTCGCCAATAACCCAACATCAGCGGACACCCGTAGATCTTCGACCGCGGCATCGCGACCTTGTCGAACCCCCGCATTCACCACTCGGCGGCGATCGTCGTTCGAATAATCCTCGGCAAACAGCTGGGCCATGGCGTCCCAGTCGCGGGCAGCAAAGTACGCCAGGAAGCGTTGGTTCACTGGGTTTTCCAGCCTCGGCCGGTGTGGGTTGAGCTCCGTGAATCGGGCGAGCGCGGCTTCCAGGTCTGCCTCGTCGAATACCTCGCAAACATTGAGCATGCTGCCATCAACCGTCAAAATGACGACTTCGCGCCACTCGGCTTCAAACCCTTCTGGGGAGGTCGCAGCCGCAGCGTGGGCGATGACTGCGCCGTATTGACTGAGACGATGCACTGCTGCGATGCGGATCGTCAGATTAGGCGTCTGATCCAACGCGTTGCGGAGGAATGCGATAAGTTCACCAGGTGCCATCGCTGCTCCTCGGCGATGGTCGATGTCTACGAAGTCGGTTGTCGTCGAGGGAAGTTCGCCCCTGTTGATCGCGGCGTAACTCTCTACGATGGCAGACCAGGCGTTTGAATGGGAAGCCGCTTCGCTTGCGAGGTATCGTGTTTCGAGCTCTTGGAAGGCCGCGTCGAGGTCGTCCAGATCGAATACAGCGGCCCCCGTTATCAAGCCGTCGGCGTCGATCTCGACGACGTGCAGCATCTCGGTCTGGAAAGCGGCAGGTGACGCTTCACGCGTCGAGTAGCGAGCACGCGTGAGGACGAGGCGCTCGCCCCGAGTCGCAATGACGACTGAAGCGCCGGTCGTGAAACCGACGCCGGCACCGGCCCGAAAATCATCTATCGCGGCATCGCGACCTCGTCGGATGCCGGCGTTCACCGTGCGTCGGCGATCATCGGTCTCGTAGCCGTCAACCATCATGTCCGCCATGGCCGCCCAATCACGGGCGACGAAGCACGCCACAAAACGCTGTACCGCTCGGCTTGCCGCGTTCGCCAAACTTCGTGCCGGACGGCTGAGTCGCTCGAATCTCGCTAGGGCGGCATCAATGTCCGCTTCGTCGAAGACCTCGGAGCGGCTGACAAGTTCACCGTCGACCATGACGAGACTGATCCCTCGCCACTCAGCGTCGAAGCCCTCGTGCGACGTGCCATGCGCGACGTGGGTGTAGACGGCTCCCAGGTCGCTCAGCCGATGCACCACCTCTGGGTAGGTTCGAATTCTCTGGTCGAGATCCCATCCGGCGCGGACGTATTCAATCAGCTCGCCGGGAGTGTGAGCCGTACCCCGACGGTGGTCGACGCTGGCGAAATCCGGTGTAGTCGCGGGTAGTTCGTGCCGGTTCAGTGCGGCATAGCCATCCATGATGACTGACCACGCCCGCGAGTGGGTAGCCGCTTCGCCTTTGAGGTAACGGGAGTCGAGTTCTTCGAACGCGGCGCCGACGTCGTCGGTATCGAAGAAGACTACTGAGGTAATCAACCCGTCGGGATTGAGTTCGAGCACGCCGACGACGTCGGTGAGAAATGCGTCGAGCCCGTGATCGCGATCGGCGAAGCGCAGGCGCATGAGGGTAAGGCGCGCGCCACGAGTCGCCACCACGGTTGCCACCACGGTCGCGGGCCAGAGACCGGCGACTGTCCTCATGTCGGCGATCTGAGCGTCTCGACCATGTTGGGGACCCGCGCCTATTACACGACGGCGATCGTCGTATACGAGTTTGTCGTCCAGCATCGTCGCCATGGCGTCCCAGTCGCCGGCGGCGAAGAACGCCAGGTACCGCTGTCCGGCTCGGGTTGCGGCGTTTTCCACCAGGTGCGCCGACTGGCTGAGCTGATCAAACCGTGCCTGCGCGGCGTCGAGCTCTGCCTCGTCGAATACCTCAGTTCGGTTGATCAGGTCGCCCTCGACCGTGATGACGCTGATCACTCGCCATTCAGCGTGGAAACCGTCGGGCGAGATTTCACGTGCGACGTGCGTGATCACCACACCGCGATCGTTCAGACGGTGCACCGATTCGATGTAGCAACGTAGATCAGACGAAGAACTCCATGCGGCGCCCATCAAGGCAGCCACCTCACCTGGCGCGATTGACGTCCCTCGCCGGTGGTCGATGTTTACCCAATCCGGTGTTGTCGTGGGCATTTCGCGCCTATTGATCGAGGCAAAGCTTTGCGCGATGACTGACCACGTGCGTGCATGAGCGGCTGCCTCGCCGGCGATGTATCGTGCCTCGAGCTCATCGATGGCGGCGTCGAAGTCGTTGATATCAAAGATGATCCGTGCCAGAGCTTTTGCGTCGGCATTGACTTCGAAGATGTCGAAGACGTCGGTATGGAACGCCTCTGGGCGTTTGTCCCGGCCCCAGGTTTGGGTGCGGCATAGCGTGAGGCGGTCGCCACGGGTGGCGATGATATCCGAGGTCAAGCTCTCGACGCCGATTTCGAACGTTGCCGCCATCTCTTCGAGTACGGCGTTACGGCCCTTTCGCACGCCGGAATTCACTGTACGACGGCGATCGTCGGTGCACACATCGTCGGCCGCCATCGCAGATATCGCATCCCAGTCACGGGTCGCGAAACACGCTTGCACGCGCTTGTGGATTTCGCTTGCGGTGTTCTCGAGCCGCGCTGCCGGCTGGCTGAGCTGATCCAACCTCGTCAGTGCGGCGGCCACGTCCGAGTCGTCGAAAAGCTCGCTGCGGCTGATCCGGTCACCGTCGAACATCACAACGTCGGTCACCCGCCACTCGGCGTCGAATCCGTCTGGCGATGTCCCGATGGCCACGTGGGTAAGCACGGCGCCGATATTGCCTAGCCGGTGCACGGCTTCAATGTAGATGCGAGACTGCGGCGAGAGCTCCCATGTAGCGAGGAGATATGCGCCTAGGTCACCCGCGCCGATTGGTGCGAGTCGTCGGTGGTCGATGCTCGCCCATTCGGGGGTTGTCTTCGGAATTCTCCGCTGGTTCAGCGCCGCGAATGCCTCCATAACGAGCGACCAGGTATGGGCGTAATTGGCTGCCTCACCGGCAAGGTATCGACGATCGAGCTCTCCGAATGCGGCGTCTATGTCGTCGAGATCGAAGACCACGATCGCGGTGATCCGCTCGTCGGCGTCAACTTCGACGATATTCAAGGCAACGCCTTGAATCGTCTCGGGATCGCGGCCGGAGGCGCGTACGCGTACGAGAGCGAGGTGCGCACCGCGGATCGCGACGACATCCAACATCGATATCGTAAAGCCTATGTCTGCGGACACTTTCAGATTTTCGATCACTGCATCTCGACCGCGTCTGCTTCCCTCATTCACCACCCGTCGGTGGTCAGCGCCGGAGAAGCTATCGGCGATGCTGTCGCCCAGCGCATCCCAGTCGCGGGCCGCAAAGTGCGACCAGAAGTGGTCGAATGCCATTGTTGCTGCATTTTCCAGACGCGATGCCGGGCGGCTGAGCTGATCGAATTTCGTGATCGCGGTCTGCAAGTCCGCCTCGTCGAATACCTCGCAGCGGGTGAACGCAGTACCGCGAGCCTTAAAAAGCATGACCTCCCGCCACTCGGCGTCGAAGCCCTCGCGTGAGGTGCCACGCCCCATGTGGGTGATGACCACCCCTTGGTCGCTCAGCCGATGAACTGCCTCGATGTGGAAATGGATCTCTTGGTCAAGTTCCCACCCGGCGACGAGGTATTCGATCATCCCACCGGTTGCGAAAGCTGCCCCCCGCCGATGGTCTTCGCTCACGAAGTCCGGCGTGGTGGTAGGAATTTCGCGCCGGTTGATGGTGGAATATGCCTCCAAGACGGCAGCCCACATGCGCGCGTGTGCCGCCGCTTCACCGGCGAGGTATCTCGTGTCGAGTTCGGCAAGGGCAGCGTCGATGTCGTCGAGGTCGAACGTGACGACGTTCGCGATTCGGTCGTCGGCGTCGATCTCGACGACGTTGAGGGCGTCGTTCTGAATCGCCTCGGGGTCTTGGCCGGCCGCGCGAACACGTGCCAGGACGAGACGCTCACCGCGGATCGCCACGGCGCTGACCATCGAGATCGTGAAGCCGACGTCGGCCGCCGCCCGCAAGTCTCTGACCACGTCATCTCGACTGAGCTGCGTCTCAGCGCTCACGACCCGCCGGTGATCGGTGCCGACATAGTCGTCGGCGACGGTGTCCGCCAAGGCGTCCCAGTTGCGGGTCGCGAAATGTGACCAGACATGCTCGAACACCCGCGCCGCCGTGTTTTCCAACCGTCGCCCGGGTGGTTGCTCCGCCTCGAATCGGGAGTCGAGTTCGGTGAGCGCGGCGTCGAGGTCATCGATGTCGAACCACAGGTGCAGCCGGATTCGTCCGTCATCGTCGAGGCCGAACAATTGCAGCGAGTCGTCGCGCGGCGCACCGGGACTGGTATCCGCCATGTGCACTTCCAATCGCGTGAGCGCCAGCCGCTCACCGCGTACGGCGACGGTTGCGTGACCGTGCCATACACCGCCGAGCGCGCGCGTGCTCTTGACGACGTCGTTGACCCATTGGGAAGGCGTGACCACTGTGCGGGGGAATCCGACGACCTTGCGCCGACTCTCGAGGGCGATCTCGGGCGCGAGTCGCCGCTCAGTTTCTTCCCAGGCATCCCGGTCGATCGCGGTGTCCAACTCACGCACCGAGCGGACGCATGCGTTGTCGAGTTCGACGGGCGGTGAAGCTTCTCGCGGCGCTTGAGGAGCCGCGACGACACGATCGCCGACCAGGCCGCGCGCCTTTTCGGCAAGCGCCGCAGCGCCTTTCCGCTCGTACAATTCAACCGCCCGCTCGGCGGCGGCCCGCGCACCCGCAACGTCGCCGGCGGCACCCACAACCGTTGCCAGCGTCAGGCACGCATCGCCGTGATCCACCAGCGCGTCGGTGCGCTCAGCGAGACCGACGGCTTCCTCGGCGACCCGCCGCGCCGCGTCGTGATCACCGCGCCGCGACAGCAGCCGCGCCCGCAGCGTGCGCCAGGCGATCGAGGCCTTCAGCGCATGCCCGGCGAGACTCTCACTCTCGGTGCACAATTCGTCGGCCTCGGCGTCTCGGTCGAGTGCCAGGCACGCGCGACCCAGCAGCGCCGCGGTTTCGGCGGTATCGGCGTCCAGCCCCATGCGACGAAAGCCGTTGTAGGCCTTGCGCAAGTGCGGCTCGGCCGCCGCGGGCTCGTCGACCACCAGCTCCACGATCCCGGCGAACTGCTCGACCTCCATCAGGGAATGGCGCAGTCCGAGCTCGGTGGCCGTGCGCCGGGCCGAGTCGATCATCCGTCGCGCCGCCGCCCCCCGTCCACGGAAGGCCTCCAACACCGCTTGGCACCGCGTCGATGTCGCCTCGACCGCCGGTGATTCCGTGGTGATTCGGAGCAGCCGCACCACGTCCAGGCATCGCCCGCCCGCGCGCGGAACGGGATTCGGGCCCCACAGCGCCGCAAGCGGTGCGTTCGCCAGAACCGCATTCACCCGGCGGTGTTCACGGGCACGCCGCGCCGCTGAAAGAGCGTCGTCCAGAGCGATCTCGCCGTCGCCGATTCTTCCCAGCCGGGCGAGGCATCCGGCGCGCACGGTGTGCGCCATGGCTTCTCCGGCGGCGTCGCCTAATTGGGCCAACTCGTCGGCGGCCGAGCCGACCGCGGCCGCGACGTCGTCCAGTCGCTCCGGGTGGATCAGCATCGAGAGCTGGCCGTCGAAGCAGGTGGCCCACGCCGCCAGTTGCCTCGAATCGGCGCTCGCGCTTTGCAATTGGGCCACCGCACTTGCCGCCGAAGCCACGTCACCGGCGGCCAGCAGGGCCTCGCAACGCGCTATCAACAACTCGGCCGTCTGGGCGTCGCGGTCGGGCAACTCCTCGTCGATCTCCTCGAGTGCGTGCAGGGCGCGGTCGTAGAGGTCCGCCGCTCCTTCGTAGGCGAGCCGTGCCATCGCCTGGTCCGCGGCACGCCGGCAGTATTCGACCGCCTTCGCCGCGTTGCCCGCCCACGCACATTCGAAGTAGTGGTACGCCAGTTCGGCCAGCAGCTCGTCGTCGGCGCCCGGCTCGCTTTCCAACGTTGCGGCGATGCGCTGGTGCAGCCGCATCCGCCGCACCGACGGCAACTCGGCCAGCAGCGACTGCCGGACAATCGCGTGGTTGAACCGGTAGCGACCGCCGGGCTCTTCGATGACGATGCCGGCCTTGCACGCCTCGTCGAACGCGTCGACCAGGTCGTCGTCCAACACGCGTTCCACCAGATCCAAGGCGAACCGGCTGCCGACCACGGCGGCCGCGGCAAGCGCCTTGTTCGCCTCCGCCGGAAGCCGCGAAAGGCGGCGACTCACCGCCTCGCGCACCCCCTGGGGCAGGGTGCTCTGGTCCCAGCGTCCGCCGCTTTCATCCACGTGGCGCAGGGCCTCGATGAGGAAGAACGGATTGCCACCCGTGACCGACGCCAGTGCCCGGGCGAGCTCTTCGTCGTTGTAGCCCGCCTCGGCGACGTAAGCGGTCACGTCGTCCTCGTCGAGACCGCTCAGGCTGAGCCGGCTGGCCGTGCCGTCGCGGTGGAGGTCGGCCAGCATCGCCGCCAGGGGATGGGAGCGGTCAAGGTCGGTGCTGCGGTAGGTGCCGATGATCTGCATGCGGCCGTGTTCGCCGAAACGCAGGAGATGTCGTAACAGCAGCAGCGTGGGCTTGGCCGCCCAGTGCAGGTCGTCGAGGATCAGGACGACCGGCGCGCTCGCCGAGGCCATGGCCAACAGCGCGACGACGGCGTCGAAAAGTGCGTACCGTTCGGTGTCCGGGTCGGCGCGCGTGGGCGCCGCCAGGTCGGGCAGCAGATCGGCCAGCCCGGGCACCAGTGTGAGGAGCGCTTCCACGCCCCGCAGCCCACGAAGCCCACCCGCACCCAGGCACGGCACCAGCGCACGCAGCGCTTCCGCGAACGGCTGGTACGGCGCACCGAGGTCCTCGTCGCATCTGCCGTAAATAACCAGTGCGCCTTGGTCATACGCTTGTCGCGACCATTCGCCGGCCAGACGCGTCTTACCGACACCTGGTTCGCCCGCGATCAGCAGTGCATTGGTGCCACCGGCGAGCGCGGCCTGCCACGCCGACGACAGCCGCTCGAGCTCGTGCCCGCGCCCCACGAACGGCCCGGTGCCCGCGAGAACGGGAGGCAGGCTCGGGCGTTCCAGGGGCACCTCGGTCGAATCCGGGGGATGGTCGAGCAGGGTGGTCTGCAATCGGAGTTCGAAAACGTGTTCCGGGCGCGCCAGATTGCGCAGCTGGCGCGTCCCCAGATCGGCGAGCGCGACGTCATCGGGCAGTGAGTCGATGACGAGCTCCGCCGTCGCACCCGAGCAGAGGATCTGGCCACCGCTAGCCAGCGACCGGAGGCGGGCGGCGCGGTTGACGGCGCGGCCGAAGTAGTCGCCATCGCGAAATTCGACCTCCCCGGTGTGCAAAGCCACGCGAATACGCATGGGCTCGCGCAACGCCCAGGGCTCGTGAACGATCGCATCTTGAAGCTCGATGGCCGCCGCGGCGGCCGCTGACGGTCGCTCGAACACCGAGAATGTGGCGTCGCCCTCGCCGCGGGTCTTGATCAGCCGGCCCCCACGGGACGTCACGACCTGCTCGACGAGTTCGTCGTGCCGTGCCAGCGCCACCGCCATGGCCCCGGCGTCTGCCTCCCATGCGGCCGTCGACCCCTCGATGTCGGTCAGCAGGAACGTCACCGCCCGAGTCACTGACGGGAGTTGTTGTGCAGCAGGCGTTTCCAGCGCGGAGTCCTGCGCGACGATCGCGGCCTCCAGCCGGCGAAGGTCTGGTCCCGGGTCGACCCCCAATTCGTCGGCGAGCAGCGCGCGCGCACGCTGGTACGCGCCGAGTGCCTCGCCCTGCCTGCCGGCGCGGTACAGCGCGAGCATCAGCTGGCCCCAACGCCGTTCGCGCAGTGGCGCATCGGCCACCGCGGCCTCGAGTTCGCCGATGATCTCCGCGGCCCGGCCGGTCGCGAGCAGCGCGTCGGCCCGATCCTCCACCAGTGCGGCGTGGCCCTCGATCCACCGCGTTTTCTCGGAGGTGCCGCGTCGGCTATCGGGCAGCTCGGGGATTCCGCGCCACAGGGCGAGCGCCTCCTCGAAGCGGGCCACCGCCTGGCTGGTGTCGCCGGCCGCCGCGGCGTCGCGTCCCAGTCGGGCGGCCGATTTGTACCGCGCGGCGTCAACCTGGGTCTCGGCCAGCGTCCAACCCGTGCCCGTCGTCAGGACGAAACCGTCGCCCAGGGTGCGGCGTAATGAGGAGATGTGGGTTTGTAGGGCCTTGGCTGCGGTGCGCGGCGGATCCTCGCCCCAGAGAAGCTCGACGAGCGTGTCGGCCGCCACGACCGAACCGCCGTGCAGCCCAAGCATTGAAAGGATCGCGCGGGGTTTGGCGCCCGGGATAGCGACGGGCGCCCCGCCTAACCGGACCTGGAGAGGTCCCAAAACCCCCAGTTCCACCGATGGAAGCGTACTCACATCAGCCATCGTCAGTGGGGAGATTCAATGCACGGTCAAGATCGAGTAAAGCCCTCGCGTCCAGGCCCCAAGTCACCGCCACTGGAATGCTCACGAGCGTGAGCAGTTAGGTTTGTATCCATGGTCAACGAAGGGGGTGGATCGGCGTTCACCTGGCAGGGCCGGCGTGAGCTGGTGAGCCAGATTCATGAGCAGCTCGACGAGCTGGTCGAAGCCCGCGACCAGATGGAACAACTGGTGCGGGTCATCAGCGAAATCGGCTCTGACCTGGACCTGGACGTGACGTTGAACCGGATCGTCAAGGGGGCGATGGAGCTGACGGGCTGCCGTTACGCCGCCCTGGGTATCCGTGCTGCCGACGGCGCCCTGGCCACCTACGTCCGCGCGGGCATCGATGACGGCACGGCGCGGCGGCTCGGCGATCTGCCGGTGGGTGAGGGTCTGCGCCTCGAAGATGTAAGTGCGCATCCGCAGGCCGCCAAGCTGCAAGCCCACGATCCGCCATTGCGGGCGCTACTCGGACTGCCGATCACCGTGCGGGGCGCGGACTTTGGGAGCCTTTACCTCGCCGACGACCGCGCGGGCCGAGTGTTCTCCGATTCCCAGGCGGCCGCCGTGCGGGCGTTGGCGACGGCCGCGGCGGCAGCCATCGACAACGCGCGCCTGTTCGAGCGAGAACGCGAAACGGCCAGATGGACGAAGGCCAGCCGCGAGATCACCACCGCGCTCCTGTCCGGCGACCCCCAGACGGGGCCGTTGCAACTCATCGTGAACCGGGCGCTGGAGTTGGCCGGTGCCGAACAGGCGATCTTGCTGGTTCCGAAGGAGTCCGACCTGCCCGCCGACGACGTCGACACCCTGGTGGTGGCCGCGACGGCGGGCCGGTACTCCTCGGAGGTGATCGGTCGCCAGGTGCCGATGGACGGCTCCACTACGGGCGGTGTCGCGCGGCGCGGCCTACCGTTGATCACCGAATCCTTCCAATATCCGATCGAGGGATTCACCGACGTCGGTGAACGCTCGGCGATCGTCATGCCACTGATCGCGGACGGGGCGGTGCTCGGCGTCATCGCCGTGGCCCGCGACCCTCAGCAGTCGCCGTTCGGCAACGATTACCTCGAGCTCGTCAGCGACTTTGCCCGGCACGCGGCTATCGCCCTGGCGTTGGCGGCGGGTCGTGAACACGCGCTCAACCAGGAACTCGCCCAGGCTGACACCGTCGACGCCGCGGTGAACGCCGCCGCCGAGGAATTGCGCCGACTGTGGCGGGCCCGCCGCGTGCTGGCTGTCACCTTTCCGACGCTCGGTTCCACCGCGGGAACCGCTTTTGGCGCGCCGCAAGTCGTGTCGGTCGGCGAGCCAGCGCAGTGGGGCGACCTGCCATCCCACACCCAACAGATGCTCGGCGCGCTGCGCGACGGTGACTTGCTCACCGCGAGCACGGGGGAGGCCGGGACGGCCGGCATCGCGCTGCAGCACCCCGAGGGCGTGCTCGTCGTCTGGATCGATCTGGCCGAGCGGCGCGCGTTCACCCTCGAGGACCAGACCTTGCTCACGGTGCTGGCCGGCCGGCTCGGCCAGGGGCTGCAGCGGGTCCATCAGGTCGACCAGCAGCGGGAAACCGCCCTGGCGCTGCAACACGCGATCCTCGGCCCTGCCGATCTCCCGCACGGGTTCACGGTCCGCTATCAGGCCGCCAGCCGGCCCCTTCAGGTGGGCGGTGACTGGTACGACGTCGTCGACCTGGACGACGGGCGCATCGCTATGGTCGTCGGCGACTGTGTGGGGCATGGCCTCGCCGCCGCCACCGTCATGGGTCAGGTGCGCAGCGCCTGCCGCGCGTTGCTGTTCGAGAACCCCAGCCCCGGCGCCGCTCTCTCCGGGATGGATCGCTTCGCCGCGCGGCTGCCAGGCGCCCAGTGCACCACCGCCGTCTGCGCGGTGCTCAACCCCGAGACCGGCGAGCTGATTTATTCCAGCGCCGGCCACCCGCCGCCCGTCCTGGTCCACGCGGACGGCACCACCCAGATCCTCGATGACGGTCACACCATCGCGCTGGGGGTACGAGCCGACTGGTCCCGCCCCGAGGCCAGGGTGACCATTCCGGCCCGCGCGACCCTGCTCCTCTACACAGACGGGCTGGTCGAACGCCGGCGCACCGCATTGGGGCAGGGGATCTCCCGCG
>NZ_LZJF01000079.1 GCF_001666835.1 Mycobacterium sp. E3251
GCGGGCTTCGTCATCCGAGCGGCCAGCTCGCGGGCGCGCGAGAGGTAGTCGGGGGAGAGGATCTGGCGCAGGTCGGCCACCAGCGACTCGCGCGTGGTTTTGGAAAACGGGCGGGCGACACCGACTTTCAACCGATCCACCTGCCCTGCCCAGATCTTCTGATCGCTCATGCTCCAGAGGCTCAATGTGGGCACTCCGGCGCGCAGGCCCGCTGCCGTGGTTCCCGCGCCGCTATGGTGTACCACGGCCCGGCAAGCGGGAAAGACCGCTGCGTAATTGACCGCGCTGACTACCTTGACGTGGTCCGAATGAGCGGCGCCACTGAAATCGGTTTTGCCAGAGCACACCAACGCCCGCTCACCCAGCTCCGCGCACGCCGCGCCGATCAGAGCGACCGTGTCGGCCGGCGATTCGGCAACCGGCATGCTGCCAAAGCCGAAGCAAATCGGCGGTGTCCCCTTCGCGATCCACGACAACACCTCGTCGTCGGTATCGGTGGGCAGCTCCATCGTCAG
>NZ_LZJF01000080.1 GCF_001666835.1 Mycobacterium sp. E3251
TCGTCCCTGATCTCGGTTGGGGCCGGGGCCGATTTGCTCTTCACGGGCCAGCTCTACCAGGACCTGGCGATCAACGTGGCGGATTACTACGGCATTCCGATGGCCACGCTGCATTACATCCCGATGCGGCCGAACGGGCAGCTGATTCCGATGCTGCCGGGGCCGATGGTTCGCACCGGAATGGCGGTGTACGACTGGGTGTGCTGGCGCATGAACAAGAGGGCCGAGGACCGCCAGCGCCGTGAACTCGGCTTGCCCACGGCCACGGTTGCCTCGCCGCGACGGATCGCAGAACGTGGGTCATTGGAAATCCAGGCCTATGACAAAGTGTGCTTTCCCGGGCTGGCCGACGAATGGGCGAAGTGGAGCGGCCAGCGCCCCTTTGTCGGGACGCTGACCATGGAGCTGACCACGGATGTCGACGACGAAGTCGCATCGTGGGTCGCTGCGGGAACACCACCCATCTGCTTCGGCTTCGGCAGCACAACGGTCGATTCGCCGGCCGAGACAATCACCATGATCGGCGAGGCCTGCGCGGAGCTGGGCGAGCGGGCGTTGGTGTGCTCTGGCAAAACCGATTTCAGTGGCGCCGCTCATTCGGACCACGTCAAGGTAGTCAGCGCGGTCAATTACGCAGCGGTCTTTCCCGCTTGCCGGGCCGTGGTACACCATAGCGGCGCGGGAACCACGGCAGCGGGCCTGCGCGCCGGAGTGCCCACATTGAGCCTCTGGAGCATGAGCGATCAGAAGATCTGGGCAGG
>NZ_LZJF01000081.1 GCF_001666835.1 Mycobacterium sp. E3251
GGGCGGCTGGTGGTGGTCCCGGAGGCCGTGGCGCGCTCGCCGAAGGATTTTCATGCGTTGGTGGTGGCCGAGAAGGTCACGGTGTTGAGTCAGACCCCGGCGGCGGTGCGCATGCTGTCACCGCAGGGTCTGGAGGGCACCGCGCTGGTGATCGGGGCCGAACCCGTGGGCGCGGAGCTGGTGGACCGGTGGGCGCCGGGGCGGGTGATGATCAATGTCTACGGCCCGACCGAGACCACGATCTTCGCCACGGCCAGTAGGGCGTTGGTGGCCAAGTCCGGGGCGCCGCCGATCGGCTCGGCGGTGCCCGGGGCGGCGTTGTTCGTCCTGGACGCCTGGTTGCGTCCGGTGCCGGCCGGGGTGGTCGGGGAGTTGTATGTGGCCGGGCGCGGCGTGGGGTATGGATATGTGCGCCGCGCGGGGTTGAGCGCGTCGCGGTTCGTGGCGTGCCCGTTCGGCCCGGCCGGTGCGCGCATGTATCGCACCGGGGACCTGGTGTCCTGGGGCCGCGATGGGCAGCTGCGCTATGTCGGGCGCGCCGATGAGCAGGTCAAGATCCGCGGCTATCGCATCGAGGTCGGCGAAATCCGCTCGGCGCTGGCCGCATTCGACGGCGTCGAGGAAGCGGTCGTCATCGTGCGCGAGGACCGCCCCGGCGACAAACGCCTCATCGGCTACATCACCGGCACCGCCGACCCCACCGAGCTCCGCGCCCACCTCGCCCACCGGCTACCCGACTACATGATCCCGGCCGCGGTCGTCCCACTGCCCACCCTGCCCATCACCCTCAACGGCAAACTCGACACCCGCGCCCTCCCCACACCCGACTATCAGGACACCGATCGCTACCGCGCCCCGGCCAGCGCGATCGAAGAAATCCTCGCCGGCATCTACGCCCAAGTCCTGGACCTCAAGCGGGTCGGGGCGGATGACTCCTTCTTCGATCTCGGCGGCGACTCGCTCTCGGCGATGCGGGTGATCGCGGCGATCAACAGTGGTCTCGATACCGCCCTTACGGTGCGGGCGCTGTTCGAGGCACCCACGGTGGCACAGTTGGCGCCCCGCATCGGCAGCAGTGGGGGCGGCCTGAGGCCATTGGTAGCCGCCAAACGCCCTGCGACGGTGCCGCTTTCATTCGCCCAGAGCCGGCTGTGGTTCCTCGACCAACTGCACGGCCCTTCACCCGTTTACAACATGGCCGCCGCCCTGCGGCTCGTCGGCCGGCTGGACACCGACGCGTTGCGCGCCGCGTTGCGCGACATGGTGGCCCGCCACGAGAGCCTGCGCACCATCTTCGTCGCGCCGGAGGGCACCCCGCAACAGGTCGTGCTACCGCCCACGCAGGCCGGCCTCGGGTGGGACGTGGTGTCGACCGACGGCTGGTCGGCAAGCCGGCTCGCCGAAGCCATCGAGGCGGCGGCGCGTTACTCGTTCGACCTGGCCGCGGAGATCCCCTTGCGGGCGACGCTTTTCCGGGTGGGTGTGGATGAGCATGTGTTGGTCGCCGTTGCTCATCATATTGCCGCGGATGGGTGGTCGATCACGCCGTTGGTGCGTGATTTGGGGGTGGCTTACGCCTGTCGGTGCGCGGGCGAGCCCCCGGGCTGGGCCGAATTGCCGGTCCAGTACGTGGATTACACGCTGTGGCAGCGTGCCGAGTTCGGCG
Source organism: Mycobacterium sp. E3251 (assembly GCF_001666835.1). Taxonomy (GTDB): domain Bacteria; phylum Actinomycetota; class Actinomycetes; order Mycobacteriales; family Mycobacteriaceae; genus Mycobacterium. The sequence continues at coordinate 1,667 of NZ_LZJF01000081.1, forward strand.
ACCTGGACGATCCGCACAGTGCGATTGCCGCCCAGCTGGCCTATTGGCAGGATGCATTGGCCGGGATGCCCGAGCGCCTGGAGTTGCCGACGGATCGGGCGTATCCGTTGGTGGCTGATTATCGTGGAGCGCGGGTGGCCGTGGAGTGGCCCGCGCAGCTGCAACAGCGGGTGCGGGAGTTGGCCGGTGGTCACAATGCGACCAGCTTCATGGTGGTACAGGCCGCCCTGGCGGTGCTGCTGGCCAAGCTGAGCGCGAGTAGCGATGTGGCAGTAGGCTTTCCGATCGCAGGGCGGCGCGACCCCGCGCTCGACGACTTGGTCGGATTCTTCGTCAACACCCTGGTGCTGCGCACCGACTTGTCCGGCAACCCCACCGTCGCTGAGCTGCTGGCCCAGGTGCAGCAGCGCAGCCTGACCGCCTACGAACACCAGGACGTGCCCTTCGAAGTCCTCGTGGAGCGGCTGCGTCCCACTCGCAGCCTCAGCCACCACCCCCTCATCCAGGTCGTCTTGACCTGGCAGAACCACGATTTCGCCGACCTGACGTTGGGTGACCTACAGGTCACCCCGCTGCCGACGGACACCCACAGCGCGCGCATGGATTTGGTGTTCTCGCTGGCCGAACGCTGGACCGAGGACGGCCGGCCCGCCGGCATCCGCGGGGCGGTCGAATTCCGCACCGACGTGTACAACACCGCCCGCATCGAGGGAATGATCGAGCAGTTGCACGACGTATTGGTCGCCATGACCGCCGACCCGGCCCGTCGGCTCTCATCGATCGATGTGCTCGACGAGGCAGAACACGCCCGGCTCGAGGCCATCGGCAACCGCGCGGTGCTGAACCTGCCGGCCTCCCTTGGCATCTCGATCCCGGAGTTGTTCGCCGCCCAGGTCGACCGCGCACCCGAGGCCGTGGCCATCACAAGCGCGGACCGTTCGTGGACCTACGCCGAGGTCGAGCAGTCCGCTAACCGGTTGGCGCACCTGCTGATTGAGTACGGCGCGGGCCCGGGGGAGTGTGTGGCGCTGCTGGCCGAGCGTTCGGCCCAGGCCGTCATCGCCATACTGGCGGTGCTCAAAACCGGGGCGGCGTACCTGCCCATCGACCCGGGACTGCCGGCCGCGCGCATCGAGTTCATGCTCACCGACGCCATACCGATCGCCGCGATCGTCACCCCCGAAGTGCGTTCCCGGCTCGACGGTTCGGACCTGGCCGTCATCGACTTCGACGACACCGAAATAGCACCCCAACCCAGCGGCGCACTCCCGGCGCCGGACCCGGAGAACATCGCCTACCTCATCTACACCTCGGGCACGACCGGGGTCCCCAAGGGCGTGGCCGTCACCCACCACAACGTCACCCAACTGCTCGAATCCGTGCACGAAGAGCTGGAACTCGGCCACGTGTGGTCGCAATGCCACTCGCTGGCCTTCGACTTCTCGGTCTGGGAGATCTTCGGCTCGCTGCTGCACGGCGGCCGGCTCGTCATCGTGCCCGACAACGTCGTGCGCTCACCGGAAGAGTTGCACGCCATGCTCGTTCGCGAACGGGTCAGCGTATTGAGCCACACCCCCTCGGCGGTGGCGGCACTATCGCCGCAAGGCCTCGAATCGGTGGCGACGCTGGTAATGGGCGGGGAGGCGTGTCCGCCCGAGGTCGTTGACCGATGGGCGCCCGGGCGGGTGATGGTCAACCAGTACGGCCCGACGGAAACCACGATGTACGCGGCGATGACCGCGCCGCTGACCGCCGGAACCGGGGCGCCGCCGATCGGGTCTCCGGTGCCGGGCGCGGCATTGTTCGTGTTGGACAAGTGGATGCGGCCGGTGCCGATCGGCGTGGTCGGCGAGTTGTATGTCGCCGGGCGTGGCGTGGCGTGCGGGTACTTGGGGCGGTCGGGGTTGACCGCCTCGCGGTTCGTGGCGTGCCCGTTCGGTGGGTCCGGCGCACGCATGTACCGCACCGGCGACCTGGCCTGCTGGGGCGCCAATGGGCAGCTGCAGTACCTGGGCCGGATTGACGAACAGGTCAAGATCCGCGGGTATCGCATCGAGCTCGGCGAAATACGCACGGCGCTTACCCGTTTGGCGGGGGTCGCGCAGGCGGCCGTGGTCGTCCGTGAAGACCGGCCCGCCGACAAGCGCCTCGTCGCCTACATCACCGGGACCGCTGACCCCGCCCGCGTCCGCGGCCAGCTGGCCGACCGGCTCCCCGCGTACATGGTCCCGGCCGCGGTCGTCGCACTGGACGAGCTGCCGCTGACCGTCAACGGCAAACTCGACACCCGCGCCCTGCCACCGCCCGACTACCAAAGCGCCGAGAATTATCGCGCGCCGGGCGACGCGGTCGAAGATATTCTCGCCGGCATCTACGCCCAGGTGCTCGGCGTGGACCGCGTCGGCGTCGACGACTCCTTCTTCGACCTGGGTGGCGACAGCATCTTGTCGATGCAGGTGGTGGCCCGGGCGCGGGCGGCGGGCGTCGTGTTCCGCCCGCGCGACATCTTCGTCGAGCAGACCGTGGCCAGGCTGGCCCGGGTGGCCGGAGTGCTCACCGACGACGACGTGGCCGACGAGGGCATCGGCGAAGTCATTGCCACCCCGATCATGCACTGGCTGCACCGGGTCGACGGGCCGGTCGACCAGTTCAACCAGACCATGGTGGTCCAAGCCCCCGCGGGCGTCACCCAGGACGACGTCGTGACGTTGGTGCAGGCCATGATCGATCGGCACCCGATGCTGCGGCTGCGCGTCGACGACGACGGCGCCGGCGGCTGGTCGCTGCAGGTGCCCGCGCCGGGAACGGTCGACGCGCGCGGGTGCGTGCACACCGTCGACGTGTTGTCCGAAGCGGCGTTGGTGGCGGCGCGGTCGCGGTTGAACCCGGCCGCCGGCGTGATGCTGGGGGCGGTATGGGCGGCGTCCAACGGCCGGTTGGCGCTGGTCGTCCACCACCTCGCCGTCGACGGAGTGTCGTGGCGAATCCTGTTGGAGGACTTGAACATCGCGTGGGCCCAGCTGCACAGCGGGCGGCCGGTGGCGCTGACCGGGGGTGGGACGTCGTTCGCCCGCTGGTCGGCACTGCTGGCGGAGCACGCCCGGCGCGCCGAGGTCGTCGCATCGGCGGACGCCTGGCGCCGGGTAACGGCGATCCCCGCCGCGTTCCCGGCGGTGCGTCCCGATGCGGACACCTACCAGACGGCCGAACACATGTCGGTGTCACTGGACACCGAAACCACTCGCATGTTGCTGGGGGCAGTGCCGGCGGCGCTTCACGCCGGTGTCCAGGACATTTTGGTGGTCGCCCTCGGGTTGGCGATCAACGAATTCCTGGGCACCGGCGCGCCGCTTTCGATCGATGTGGAGGGCCACGGCCGCCACGAGGATGTGGGCCCGCGTGTCGATGTGTCGCGCACCGTCGGATGGTTCACCGCCAAATATCCGGTCGCGTTGAGCCTCGGCAAACCGCGCTGGGCCAAGGTCGAAGCCGGCGACGCCGAGCTCGGCGCGCTCATCAAGGACGCCAAAGAACAGCTGCGCGCACTGCCGGACGGGCTGACCTACGGGCTGCTGCGCTACCTGAATTCCGAAGTGGGACTGGATGACCCGGACCCCGTGATCGGATTCAACTATCTGGGACGCCTCGGCGGGGCAGCCGAGTTGTCAGAGGAATTGTGGCGACTCGACCAAGAGGGCCTGCAGCTGACCGCTGCGACCGCTGCATTGCCGATGCCGCTGGGACACACGCTGGAACTCAACGCCGGCACGATGGAAACGGCGAATGGCCCTCGCCTGCAGGCCAACTGGACATGGGCACCCTCGGCCCTCGAACGGCGTCAGGTCCGCCGACTCAGCCAATTGTGGTGCGACGCCCTGGCCGGCATCTGCGAGCACGTGCGAAACGGTGGGGGCGGGTTGACCCCGTCGGACATCGCGCCGGCACGGCTGAGCCAGCAGCAGATCGATGAGCTGTGCCGGCAACACCAGATCGCCGACGTGTTGCCGCTCACGCCGCTGCAGCAGGGGCTGCTCTTCCACGCCAGTGCCGGGCGGGACCCCGGCGACGACGTGTACGCGGTGCAGCTCGACATCACCGTGTGCGGCCCGCTCGACCCGCAGCGCCTGCGCGAGGCCGTGCACACCGTGCTGAACCGGCACCCCAACCTGGTGGCCCGGTTCTGCGAAGACTTCGACGAACCCGTGCAGCTCATCCCGGCCGACCCGGCGTCGGCGTGGCGCTACCTCCAACTCGACGACGACGACCCCGACCCGGGCGAGCGGATCGGGCGGCTGTGCGCCGCCGAACGTGCCGCGGTCTGCGACCTGGCCGCCCGACGCCCGGCCTTCCGCGCCGCCTTGATCCGCACCGCAACCGACCGGCACCGCTTCGTGCTGACCACCCACCACATCGTGATGGACGGCTGGTCACTGCCGATCCTGCTTCAAGAGATCTTCGCCGGCTACTACCGGGAGCGGTTGCCGCCGGCGACGCCGTATCGCAGCTACCTCAGTTGGCTCGCGGACCGGGACGTGGCGGCCGCAAGAGCCGCGTGGCGCCAGGTGCTCGACGGATTCGACACCCCGACGTTGGTGCGCCCACCCGGTCGGACAGGCCGGCGCGGCGTGGCCACCTTCCAGGTGCCGGCGGACACCACGCGGGCCCTGAGCGGGCTGGCGCGCTCGTCGCACACCACCGTCAGCACCGTCCTGCAGGCCGCGTGGGCGCAGCTGTTGGCGTGGCTGACCGGCCAGGACGACGTGGTCTTCGGCGCCGTGGTCTCGGGCCGGCCGGCCGAGGTGCCCGGCGCCGACGCAATGGTGGGCCTGCTGATCAACACGGTTCCGGTGCGGGCCATCATCACCGGGGCGACCACCGTCGCCGGCCTGCTCGACCAGCTGCGCCGCGCCCACAATCACACCCTCGAACACCAGCACCTTGCGCTGTCCGAAATTCACCGCGCCACCGGGCACGACCAGTTGTTCGACACCTTGTTCGTTTACGAAAACTATCCGGTCGACACCACCGCGTTGGCGGGCGTCCACGAGCTCACCGTCAGCGACTTCACCAGCCGCGAGTTCAACCACTATCCGCTCTCGGTGCAAGCCGTGCCGGGCGAAGTCCTTGGGCTGCGCGTCGAATTCGACACCGACGTGTTCGACGCGGCCGGCATCGAGGCGATGGCCGAGCGGTTCCGTCGCCTGCTGGTGGCCATGACGGGCGACCCCACCCGCCCGTTGGCGACGATCGATACCCTGCACGAGTCGGAGCACGCCCACCTGGCCGAGTTGGGGAACCACGCGGTGCTGAGCGAGCCGGCGCCGGGGAGCTCGATTCCGGAGGTGTTCGCCGCGCACGTGGCCCGCACACCGGAGGCGGTGGCGCTGAGCTTCGACGGCGGCTCCATGACGTATCGGGAGCTGGACGAGGCCGCGGATCGCCTCGCGCACCGGCTAGTGTGCCACGGCGCCGGGCCCGGCGCTTTTGTGGCGCTGCTGTTTTCGCGGTCCGCCGACGCGATCGTCGCGATCCTGGCGGTGCTCAAGACGGGGGCCGCCTACCTGCCGATCGACCCCGGCCTGCCGGCCGCTCGGGTCGGGTTCATGATGGCCGATGCCGCGCCGGTCGTCGCCGTCACCACCGCGGCCCTACGGTCGCGCCTGTATGGGTCCCATGTGCCGGTCGTCGATGTCAACGATCCGTCGGCGCACATACGGCCCGCCGCCGCGTTGCCCACCCCCGCCCCGGAGGACATCGCATACCTGATCTACACGTCCGGCACCACCGGCATTCCCAAGGGCGTGGCGGTCACCCACCACAACGTGACCCAGCTGATGGCGTCGCTGCACGCGCCCCTGCCGGCGGCCGGTGTCTGGTCGCACTCTCACTCGCTGGGCTTCGACGTCTCGGTCCAGGAGATCTTCGGTGCGCTGCTCGACGGGGGGCGGCTGGTCGTGGTGCCCGAGTCGGTGGTCCACGCACCGGAAGAGTTGCGCGCGTTACTGATTCGCGAACAGGTCAGCGTGCTGAGCCAGACCCCGTCCGAGGCGAGCGCGTTGTCGCCGGAGGGGCTGGATGGGGTGGCCCTGGTGATCGGCGGCGAGCCCTGCCCGGCCGAGCTGGTGGATCGGTGGGCGCCGGGCCGGGTAATGGTCAACGCCTACGGCCCGACCGAAACCACGGTGGACGCGACGATCAGCGCGCCGCTGACCGGGGGGCCCGCGGTCCCGCCGATCGGCTTCCCGGTGTCCGGCGCCGCGGTAATGGTGTTGGACAAGAGGTTACGCCCGGTGCCGGTCGGGACGGTCGGTGAGTTGTACGTCGCCGGCCGCGGCGTGGCGTGCGGGTATCTGGGCCGATCGGGGCTGACGGCGTCGCGCTTCGTCGCCTGCCCGTTCGGCTCAGCCGGGGCGCGCATGTATCGCACCGGCGACCTGGTGCGGTGGGGCTCCGATGGGCAGCTGCGGTATGTGCGGCGCGCCGATGACCAGGTCAAGATTCGGGGCTATCGCATCGAACCCGGTGAAATCCGCGCGGCGCTGACCACTTTGGACGGAGTCGAGCAGGCGGCGGTGATCGCCCGCGACGGCCGGCTGGTGGGCTACGTCACCGGCACCGCCGACCCGGCGGGGATCCGCGCCGCGCTCGCCGAGCGGTTGCCAGCCCACATGGTGCCCGCCGCCGTCGTCGCATTGGACGCAATCCCGTTGACGGTCAACGGCAAGCTCGACACCCGGGCCCTACCGGCGCCGGAATACCACGACCCCGATTCCTACCGCGCCCCTGCGTCCGCGGTCGAGGGAATCCTCGCCGAAATCTACGCCAGGGTGCTGGGATTGGCCCGCGTCGGTGTCGAGGAATCGTTCTTCGACCTGGGTGGCGACTCGTTGACGGCCATGCGCCTGGTCGCCGCCGTCAACGCGGGGTTGGACGCCCAGCTGTCGGTGCGCGCGGTGTTCGAGGCGCCCACCATTCGCCGGCTGGCGCCGCTCCTCGCCGCGGGCCGCGGTGGACCGGCGCGGGTGGTGGCCGGCGCGCGGCCTGCGGTGCTGCCCTTGTCGTTCGCGCAGTCCCGGCTGTGGTTCATCGATCAGCTGCACGGCCCCTCGCCGGTCTACAACATGGCCGCGGCGCTGCGCCTGCGCGGACACCTGGATGCCGACGCGTTGCGGGCCGCGCTGGCCGACGTGCTGGACCGGCACGAAAGCCTGCGCACCGTGTTCGTCGCGACCGGGGGGACACCGCAGCAGGTGGTGGTGCCGAGCGAGGCCGCCGAGACCGGATGGGACGTGGTGGACGCCACCGCATGGTCCGCGGGGCGGCTGGACGAGGCCGTCGATGCGGCCGCGGCGCATCCGTTCGACCTGACCGCCGAAATGCCTTTGCGGGCAAAACTTTTCCGGGTCGGTGAGGGCGAGCACCTGCTGGTGGCCGTGGTCCACCACATCGCCGCCGACGGCTGGTCGCTCACCCCGCTGGTCCGCGACCTCGGCGTCGCCTACGCCAGCCGGTGCGCGGGCCGGGCGCCGGGGTGGGCGCCGCTGGCCGTGCAGTACGCCGACTACACGCTGTGGCAGCGAGCCCAGCTCGGTGATCTCGACGATCCGGCCAGCCCGATCGCCGGCCAGTTGCGGTACTGGCAGGACGCGCTGGCCGGGATGCCCGAGCGACTCGAGTTGCCCACCGACCGGCCCTATCCGCCGGTGGCCGATTACCGCGGGGCAAGTGTGGAAGTCGAGTGGCCCGCCGAGCTGCAGGACCGGCTACGCGAGGTGGCGCGGTCGCACAACGCGACCAGTTTCATGGTGATGCAGGCGGCCTTGGCGGTGCTGCTCGCCAAGGTCAGCGCGAGCTCCGATGTGGCCGTGGGCTTTCCGATTGCCGGGCGGCGCGACCCCGTGCTCGACGATGTCGTGGGCTTCTTCGTCAATACCTTGGTGCTGCGGGTCGATCTGGCCGGGGATCCCACCGTCGCCGAGCTGTTGGCCCAGGTGCGGCGGCGCAGCCTGGCCGCCTATGAACACCAGGACGTGCCCTTCGAGGTGCTCGTGGAACGGCTGAATCCCACCCGCAGCATGGCGCATCATCCGCTCGTCCAGGTGATGTTGGCCTGGCAGAACAACGACACCGCCGACCTCAACCTTGGCGATTTGCAGATCACCGCGCTGCCGGTGGACACCCGCACCGCCCGCACGGACCTGTTGTTCTCGGTGGCCGAACGCTGGACCGACGACGGCCGGTCGGCCGGGATCGGCGGGGCCGTCGAGTTCCGCACCGATGTGTTCGACACCGCCACTGTGGCAACGCTTGTCGCGCGGCTCGAGCGGGTGGTGGCGGCCATCACCGCCGACCCCGCCCGCCGGCTGTCGTCGATCGACGTGCTCGACGAGGCGGAACACGCCCGCCTCGAGCTCATCGGCAACCACGCCGTGCTCAATCAACCCGCGCCGACCCGACTGTCGATTCCCCAGCTGTTCGCCGCCCAGGTGCACCGCACCCCGGACGCGGTCGCGATCAGTTGCGGAAATCGCTCGTGGACCTACCGCCAATTCGACCAGGCCGCAAATCGATTGGCTCATCTGCTGGCCGAGCATGGCGCGGGTCAGGGGGAGCGGGTGGCGCTGCTGATTCCCCGGTCGGCCGGTGCGATCGCGGCGATGCTGGCCGTGCTGAAATCCGGTGCGGCGTATGTGCCGATCGATCCGGGGCTGCCGGCGGCGCGGATCGGCTTCATGCTCACCGACGCCGCGCCGGTGGCCGTGCTCACGACGAGCGGGCTGCGGTCGCGGCTCGATGGGTGTGGCCTGCCGCTGATCGAGATCGACGACCCGAGGGTGGATGCGTTGCCCGATGCGCCGTTGCGGGCACCGGTCCCGGAGGACATCGCCTACGTCATCTATACGTCCGGCACGACGGGAATCCCCAAGGGGGTGGCGGTAACTCACCGCAACGTCACCGAGATGTTGGAGTCGTTGGATGGCGAGCTGGAACTCGGGCAGGTGTGGACGCAGTGCCACTCGTTGGCCTTCGACTTCTCGGTGTTCGAGATCTTCGGCGCCCTGTTGCGCGGCGGCCGTCTGGTGGTCGTATCCGACTCGGTGGTCCGATCACCAGAAGACCTGTATTCCTTGCTGGTTCGTGAACAGGTCAGCGTGCTGAGCCAGACGCCGTCCGCATTCGACGCGCTGCAAACCGCCGATGCGCTCTCACCCGACCTCGCCCAACAACTCAAGCTGCAGACCCTGGTGTTCGGTGGCGAGGCGCTCGAACCTCGGCGGCTGGGTAACTGGCTGGACGGCCATCCGGGACAGCCGCGGCTGATCAACATGTACGGCACCACCGAGACCACGGTGCACGCGTCGTTCCGGGAGATCGTCGCTTGCGACGCCGACAGCGCCGGCAGCCCCATCGGAAGTCCCCTGGCGCATCTCGCCTTCTTCGTGCTGGACGGTTGGTTGCGGCCGGTGCCGACCGGGGTGGTGGGCGAGTTGTACGTGGCGGGCCGGGGTTTGGCGGGTGGGTATGTGGGCCGGTCGGGCCTGACGGCGTCGCGGTTCGTGGCGTGCCCGTCCGGAGCGCCTGGACAGCGGATGTATCGCACCGGGGATCTGGTGCGCTGGGGCGCCGACGGGCAACTGCGCTACCTCGGACGTGCGGACGATCAGGTCAAGGTACGCGGCTACCGCATCGAGCTCGGCGAAATCCGCGCGGCCCTAACGGGTCTGGATGGGGTGGAGCAGGCGGCAGTGATCGCCCGTGAGGACCGCCCGGGGGACAAGCGGCTGGTCGGCTACGTGACCGGGACCGCCGAGCCGGCCCACCTTCGCGCCGTGCTCGGCGAGCGGTTGCCCGCCTACATGGTGCCCGCCGCAATCGTCGCCGTGGACGCAATCCCGTTGACGGTCAACGGCAAGCTCGACGCCCGCGCCCTGCCTGCGCCCGACTACCGCGACGCTGCGTACCGTGCTCCGGCCAGCCCCACGGAAGAGATCCTGGCGGGCATCTACACCCAGGTTCTCGGCGTCGACCGCGTGGGCGTCGACGACTCGTTCTTCGATCTGGGCGGGGATTCGCTCGCCGCGATGCGCCTGATCGCCGCCGTCAACGCCGTCCTGAACGCCCACCTTGGGGTGCGGTCCCTGTTCGAGGCACCCACGATTCACCAGTTGGCGCCGCGTCTCGGTGCGGATGGGTCGGGGCGCACGCCCCTGGTGGCGATCGAGCGGCCCCCGGTGATCCCGTTGTCCTTCGCCCAATCCCGGTTGTGGTTCCTCGACCAGTTGCAGGGGCCCTCGGCGGTGTACAACATGGCGGCGGCGCTGCGATTGCAGGGTCGCCTGGACGCCGACGCGTTCGGTGCCGCGTTGCGCGATGTGGTCGCCCGCCACGAGAGCCTGCGCACGGTTTTCATCGCGGCCGAAGGGACCCCGCAACAGGTTGTGGTCGCGCCCGAGGACGCCGATGTCGGTTGGGATGTGGTCGACGCGACCGCCTGGTCGCCGGACCGGCTGGAAGAAGCCGTCGAGACGGTGGCGCATTACGCGTTCGACCTCGGCAGCGAGATTCCTTTGCGCGCTTGGCTTTTCCGGACGGCCGAGGACGAACACGTATTGGTGTCCGTGCTGCACCATATCGCCGCCGACGGCTTGTCGCTCACGCCGTTGGTCCGTGATCTCGGCGTCGCCTACGCCAGCAGGTGCGCGGGCCGGGCGCCGGGATGGGCGCCGCTGGCGGTGCAGTACGCCGACTACACGCTGTGGCAGCGCGCCCAGTTCGGTGACCTGGACGACCCGGACAGCCCCATCGCCGGGCAGGTGCGGTTCTGGGAAAACAACCTGGCCGGGATGTCCGAGCGGCTGGTGTTGCCCACCGATCGGCCCTACCCGCTGGTGGCCGATCACCGCGGGGCCACGGTGCGTGTGCAGTGGCCGGCCGAGTTGCAGCGGCGGGTGCGCGAGGTGGCGCGGTCGCACAACGCGACCAGTTTCATGGTGGTGCAGGCCGCGCTGGCGGTGCTGTTGTCGGCGCTGAGCGGCAGCAGCGAGGTGGCGGTCGGCTTCCCGATCGCCGGGCGGCGCGACCCGGTGCTCGACGACGTGGTGGGCTTCTTCGTCAACACCCTGGTGCTGCGGACGGATCTCGGTGGTGACCCGACGGTCGCGCAGGTGCTGGCGCAGGTCCGGGGGCGCAGCCTGGCCGCCTACGAACACCAGGACGTTCCCTTCGAGGTCCTGGTGGAGCGGCTCCGCCCCGCCCGCAGCCTGAGCCACCACCCGCTGGTCCAAGTCATGCTGGCGTGGCAGAACAACGATTCCGCCGCGGTGAGCCTGGGGGACCTGCACGTCACACCCCTTCCGGTGGACAGCCACACCGCCCGCATGGACCTGACCTTCTCGCTGGCCGAGCACTGGGCCGACACCGGTGAACCCGCCGGGATCGGCGGGCAGGTCGAATTCCGCACCGACGTGTTCGACGCCGGCACCGTCGAAACGCTGATCAATCGCCTGCACCGGGTATTGGTGGCCATCACCTCCGACCCCGCCCGGCCGTTGTCATCGATCAACATGCTCGATGACGACGAGCGCGTCCGCCTCGACGAGTGGGGTAATCGCGCGGCATCGAACCGGCCGGTGACCTCGCCGTCGATCCTGGAATTGTTCGACGCCCAGGTGGCCCGCGCGCCCGAGGCGGCCGCCGTCAGCTGCGGCGAGCGCTCGCTGAGCTACCGCGAACTCGACCGCGCCGCAAACCGGTTGGCGCGCTCGCTGGTCGGCCTCGGGGCCGGCCGGGGTGAATGCGTCGGGCTGCTCATGGACCGCTCGGCCGAGGCGATCGTGGCGATGTTGGCGGTCCTCAAGACCGGGGCGGCGTACCTGCCGCTCGATCCGGGGCTGCCCGCGGCGCGGATCGAGTTCATTCTCGCCGACGCCGCGCCGATCGCCGTGCTGACGACGGCCGGCCTCCGGTCGCGGCT
>NZ_LZJF01000082.1 GCF_001666835.1 Mycobacterium sp. E3251
CTGGCGGGCTTTGTCGCCGACAGCGGACTGCGTCCGCGCTACCCGGCCGTAGAGGTTTACCGGGTGGAGGTCGCCGGTGATCCGGGCGCCCCGTACTTCGCGGACGTCGACCGGTTGCCCCGGGTGGACGGCGGACCGGAGGCGCTGCTGCGCCTCGACGAGCGGCGCCGGCTGCAGGGCCTGCCGCCGCTGGGCCCCGCGCTGATGACCGCCGACGCGCGCGGCGCCGGATTGCCGGTGCCCTCGGTGACCATCACCGACACCCCGGTGGCCCGCGAGACCGATTACGGCCGGGTGGACCAACATTCGTCGGCCATCCGGGCCGCGGGCGACGCACGGCATACCTACAACCGGGTGCCCGACTATCCCGTCCCCGGGGCCGACTTGGTCGTCGGCGCCTGGAGCGGCGGCCGGATCACCGTGTCGAGCTCGTCGTCGGACTCCACCGCGATGCCCGACGTCGCGCCGGCGACCTCCACCCGGTAAACCTCTACGGCCGGGTAGCGCGGACGCAGTCCGCTGTCGGCGACAAAGCCCGCCAG
>NZ_LZJF01000083.1 GCF_001666835.1 Mycobacterium sp. E3251
CAGACCGTGATGGGCGGAAACCACCGGTACAGGGCGGTCACCAGCAGATAACCGACCACCGCAGCGCCGACCACCGCGGCCGTGAGGTCACGTTTGCGGGTCGGGCCCATCAGGTGTCCGGTTCCGGATCCGCCGGGGGACTGCCCGCCCGCTCGAGCGTGAGGCTGGTCAACCGGACGCTTTCCCGGTCGGCCGGTTCCAGTTCGGCGAGCAGGCTCGCGACCGGTCGCGGTCCCTCGCCGACGGTCAGCTGGGCATCGGGGTCGATGGCAAGCCACGGGATCATGACGAAGGCCCGCAAATGGGCCAGCGGGTGCGGCAGCGTCAGGTTGTTCTCGCGGGAGACCACCTCTGTCTCGCCGTAACAGGCGATCAGGTCGACGTCGAGGGTGCGCGGGCCCCAGCGCTCGCCGCGCACGCGTCCCGCCGCCCGCTCGAATTCCTGGGCCCGGCGCAGCCAGCACTGCCCGTCGCACGCCGGATCGTTGGCGATCAGCACCGCGTTGAGAAACGGTGCCTGATCGACCCGGCCCCACGGATCGGTCTCGTACACCGGGGATACCGCCAGCACCTTCTCGCCCAGCCCGTCGACGACCGACTGCAGACGCGCCAACCGGTCGCCCAGGTTGGAGCCGATGGACAGCACCACCCAAGTCATCGGCGCCGCTCTCCCCCGCAAGCGGGCGGTACCCCCATGACCCCGGCTACGCCGGCGTCATCGTCGTCGTCGCGGGTCATAGGCGCCGCTCCGCCGGGACCACCGAACCGCGACCGCCGCGCCGCGACCGCCGCACCACCACCGCGACGTCGGCGAACTGCTGCGGGATCGGGGCCTGCGGCTTGTGCACCACCACCTCGACGGCGTGCACTCTGTCGTCTTCCATCACCCGGTCGGCGATCTCGCCCCCGACCGCTTCTATCAAGTTGCGCGGCGGCCCGGCCACCACGTCGGCCGCCAGTTCGGCCAGGGCGGCGTAGTCGTAGGTGTCGGCCAGCTCGTCGCTGGCCGCGGCCCCGGCGAGGTCGATCCACACCGTCATATCGAGAACAAAGTCTTGCCCGTCCGCCCGCTCGTGATCGAAAACTCCGTGTCGTCCACGAATCGTCAACCCCCGCAATTCGATTCGATCAGCCATCGTCTCCAGCCGTCTGCTGCGTTCCCTGCGTCCAGGCCCCCACCACCTTGAGGGCGTCGGCCGTGGCCCGCACGTCGTGCACGCGAACACCCCACGCCCCGCACAGGGCTGCCAGCGCGGAGATCACCGCCGTCGCCGTCTCACGACCCGCGGGGGGGCGCGGCGAGCCATCCGGCCCGGCTAACAACGTACCGAGGAACCGTTTGCGCGATGCGCCCAGGAGCACCGGGATTCCGGTGGCGACCAGCTGCGGCAACGCACGCAGCAGCGCCCAATTGTGTTGACCCGTCTTGGCGAACCCGAGTCCCGGGTCGATCACGAGGTTGGCGGCGTCGACGCCCGCGGCCACCGCGGCGTCGACGCTGGCGAGTAGCTCGCCGCGCACTTCGGCGACCACGTCGTCGTAGTGCGGGGCCGCATGCGGGCGCTCGGCCGACACGGACCGCCAATGCATCAGCACCCAGGGCACCCCGGCGTCGGCCAGCAGTGGCGCCATCGCGGGATCGGCGCGTCCCCCCGACACATCGTTGACGATCCGCGCACCGTTCTGCAGCGCCGCTCGCGCGACGTCCGCGTGCATGGTGTCGATGCTCACCGTGATTCCCTCTGCCACAAGCTCTTTGACGACAGGGATCACCCGAGAGATCTCGACCCGGGAGTCGATCCGGGTGGCACCGGGCCGAGTCGACTCCCCCCCGACATCCACGATGTCCGCGCCGTCGGCGGCGAGTGCCAGTCCGTGCGCCACCGCGTTGCCGGTGTCGAGATAGCGGCCGCCATCGGAGAACGAGTCGTCGGTGACGTTCAGGACTCCCATAACCCGCACAGGCACCGACTCACTTACGCAGGATGAGATCGAGGGCTTCGGATCGGGAAGCGGCATTGGTCTTGAAAAGTCCACGCACCGCCGAGGTCGTCGTGGTCGCACCGGGCTTGCGAACCCCGCGCATGGCCATGCACAGGTGCTCGGCCTCGATCACGACGATCACGCCCCGCGGATTGAGTTTCTTCATCAGGGCGTCGGCGATCTGGCTGGTCAGCCGTTCCTGCACCTGCGGCCGCTTGGCGTAAAGGTCGACCAGCCGCGCGATCTTCGACAGGCCGGTGACCCGTCCGTCGGCGCCGGGGATGTAGCCGACATGGGCCACACCATGGAAAGACACCAGGTGGTGCTCGCAGGTGGAGTACAGCGGGATTTCCTTGACCAACACCAGCTCGTCGTGTTCCTCGTCGAACATCGTGTTGAGCACGCTGTCGGGGTCGGTGTAAAGGCCGGCGAACATCTCCTGGTAAGCGCGGGCGACACGAGCCGGCGTTTCCCGCAGGCCGTGGCGGTCCGGATCCTCGCCGACCGCGTACAGCAATTCGCGAACCGCGGCTTCGGCACGCGCCTGGTCGAACACCCGGATGGCGGTAGCGGCGGTGTCCGGCCCCAAATCCGTCACGGCCATCGAATCCTCCGTTCGTCAGCCGTGAGCCGGTGGGTTGGACCGGCTCACGTCGTCGTCCTGCTGTTCGGGAGACTTTCCGCCGTTCGGGTCGGGCAGCCCGGGCGGCGGGTAAGGCGGATACGGCGGGTAGGGCGGCTGCGCCTGACCCTGCTGATTTTGGTGACCCGGGTGGCCCGGGTGGTTCCCCGCCGGCTGCGGCCAGTACGGCTGCTGCGGGGCTTGGGGCGGCGGATACCAGTGATTCGGTTGCTGACCATGCGGCGGCCAGCCGGGCGCATGCCAACCCGCCGGCGCACCGTAGTCCGGCTGGGTGGGGCCGTGCGGCACGCCCGGACGCGCCGCCGCCCCTTGAGAACCGTTGCCGCCGTTGTTGTTTCGGTCGGCTTCCGCGGCGGCTTGGCTGGCCCGCGCGATGGCCGCCTTGAAGGCCGGTTCGGGAACCGGTGGTGGCCACGGCTCGCCGCGCTCGATCGCCAATTCGCCGGGCGTCTTGATCGGCGGCTTGTCGGACGGGATGCGGCCACCGAAGTCGTCGAACATGGTGAGCCGGGGCCGCTTTTCGACGTCGGCGAAGATGCCCTCCAGCTCGGCCCGGTGCAGGGTCTCCTTCTCCAGCAACTGCCCGGCCAACGTGTCGAGCACGTCGCGGTATTCGGTGAGGATCTCCCACGCCTCGGTGTGGGCCGCCTCGATGAGCTTGCGGATTTCGTCGTCGATGTCGCGGGCGACCTCGTGCGAGTAGTCGGCCTGCGTCCCCATCGTCCGGCCCAGGAACGGGTCGCCGTGCTCGGTGCCGTACTTGACCGCGCCCAGCTTGGAACTCATGCCGAACTCGGTGACCATCGCGCGGGCCACCTTGGTGGCCTGCTCGATGTCGGACACCGCGCCGGTCGTCGGCTCCCGGAACACCAACTCCTCGGCCGCACGCCCGCCCATCGCGAACACCAGCTGCGCGATCATCTCCGAGCGTGTCCGCAGGCCCTTGTCTTCCTCGGGCACCGCCACCGCGTGCCCACCGGTACGCCCGCGCGCCAGGATCGTCACCTTGTAGATCGGTTCGATGTCCGGCATCGCCCAGGCGGCCAGGGTGTGCCCACCCTCGTGGTAGGCGGTGATCTTCTTTTCCTGCTCGCTGATGATGCGGCCCTTGCGGCGCGGCCCGCCGATCACCCGGTCCACCGCCTCTTCCAGGGCGGCGCCGGTGATGACGGTGCCGTTCTCCCGGGCGGTCAGCAGCGCCGCCTCGTTGATGACGTTGGCCAGGTCGGCACCGGTCATGCCGACGGTGCGCTTGGCCAGGCCGGCCAGGTCGGCGTCCGGACCGATCGGCTTGCCCTTGGAATGCACCTCCAGCACCGCGCGGCGGCCCGCCAGGTCCGGGTTGGACACCGGGATCTGCCGGTCGAAGCGGCCGGGCCGCAACAGCGCGGGGTCGAGGATATCGGGGCGGTTGGTGGCCGCGATCAGGATGACCCCGGCGCGCGGGTCGAACCCGTCCATTTCGACCAGCAACTGGTTCAGCGTTTGCTCGCGCTCGTCGTGGCCGCCGCCGAGGCCGGCGCCGCGCTGGCGTCCCACCGCGTCGATCTCGTCGACGAAGATGATGCACGGGTTGTTCTGCTTGGCCTGCTCGAACAGGTCGCGCACCCGTGACGCGCCGACGCCGACGAACATCTCGACGAAGTCCGAGCCGGAGATGGTGAAGAACGGAACTCCGGCTTCCCCGGCCACGGCACGGGCCAGCAGCGTCTTTCCGGTCCCGGGCGGGCCGTAGAGCAGCACGCCCTTGGGGATCTTGGCGCCCAGCGCCTGATAGCGGCCGGGGTTCTGCAGGAAGTCCTTGATCTCGTAGAGCTCTTCGACGGCCTCGTCGACGCCCGCAACGTCGGCGAACGTGGTCTTGGGCATGTCCTTGTTGAGCAGCTTTGCGCGGGATTTGCCGAAGCCGAAGCCCATTCGGGCGCCGCCCTGCATGCGGGAGAACATCACGAACAGGCCGACCAGCAACAGCAACGGCAGGACGTAGACCAGCAGCTCGCCCAGGATGCTGCCCTGGTTGACGACGGTGCTGACCTTGGCGTTTTTAGCGCTCAGCGCGTTGAACAAATCGACGGCGTACCCGCTCGGGTACTTGGTGATGACCTTGTCCGAGTTGTCGGTGTCGCCGTTGCCCTTTTTCAGGGTCAGCCGCAGCTGCTGCTCGCGATCGTCGATCTGCGCGCTCTTGACGTTGTCGCCGTTGATCTGCGCCACCGCCACCGACGTGTCAACGGGCTTATAGCCGCGAGTGTCGTCGCTGAAGTAGAAGAACGACCAACCGAGCAGCACTACGACGGCAATCGCCGTGATGGTGCGAATAACGTTTTTCCGGTTCATCAATCATCGGCCTCGCCGGCCAGGTCCTTCCCCGATATACACGCAGCTAGAAAAGTCCAGGTTACCGCTAGTGGCGATCGCCAGCTCCGGCAGAGCCGGAGCGCAGCGGGTCGCCACCGTTGTCGTAGTGGTCATCGTCAGCCCGGCCGAGCCGGTGCTGGGGGTTGCCACCATTCTGTGGATATAACGACCGGGGGTTCCCTCCGGGCACGCCGAGCGTCGCGCCAGCGTGACGTTCGGTGGGCGGACCTGTCGGGTCTCCCATCATTCGTAATAGCGGGCCTCCACCACGTTGCCGTCCGGATCGGTGAAGTAGTACCCCTGCGGCGCCCAGCCGCGGGCGCCGTAGCTGCGACTCAACCGCGCGCTCGTGTCCACTCCCTCGGCTTGCAGGCGCTGATCCAGCGCCTCGTACTCGGCCTTCGACAATGCGAGGCAAACGTGATTCACCGGGTGCCCGGCGCTGCCCCGCGTCCGTGTCATCGACTCGGTGGCATCGGCGGCGGCATGCGGCATCAGGTCGATGATCGAGTCCTCACACACCCGCACGCTGGGGAACGGCGCATCGCCGGCCTCGAACTCGGCAAACCGCACCGGCCCCAAACCAACCACCCTGGTGTAGAAATCCATCGACGCACGCGGATCTCCCGTCCATAGGACGACGTGGTCGAGCCGCTTCATCTCCGGGTTCACCTGCTTTCGGTCGTGCGAGCACTCACGGCGATATCTACCAGGGACCAAAGCCATTGGAATGCAAATCGCGATCAAACGCGAATACTTCTCAGCCCGCGGGCGGTGTGCTTTGGTGACAGGGTGCTCAAATCAACCGAACGGTTAGTCGAGACCAACGGTGTGCGGCTGCGGGTTGTCGAGGCGGGAGAACGCGGCGCGCCAGTGGTGATCTTGGCCCACGGCTTTCCCGAGCTGGCCTATTCGTGGCGCCACCAGATACCGGTCCTCGCCGAGGCCGGCTACCACGTGCTGGCACCGGACCAGCGCGGCTACGGCGGCTCCTCTCGCCCGGACGCCATCGAGGCTTACGACATTCACCAGCTGACGGCCGACCTGGTCGGCCTGCTCGACGATGTCGGCGCCGAACGCGCCGTCTGGATCGGACACGACTGGGGCGCCGCCGTGGTGTGGAATGCGCCGCTGCTGCACCCGGATCGGGTCGCGGCCGTCGCCGGGCTCAGCGTCCCGGCGGTGCCCCGCTCGCACGTCGCGCCGACGAAGGCGTGGCGCAAGATGCTCGGCGACAAGTTCTTTTACATCCTGTACTTCCAGGAGCCCGGCGTCGCCGACGCGGAGCTCAACGGTGATCCCGCCCGCACGATCCGCCGGATGCTGGGCGGCCTGCGCACGTCGGGCGACCCGCTCTCCGCGGCACGCATGGTGGCGCCCGGTCCCGAGGGATTCATCGAACGCCTTCCCGAACCGGATCGGTTGCCGGACTGGCTCAGCCAGGACGAGCTCGACCAATACATCAGCGAGTTTTCCCGCACCGGATTCACCGGCGGCCTGAACTGGTATCGCAACTTCGACCGCAACTGGGAGACCACCCCTGAACTCGCCGACGCGAAAATCACTGTGCCGGCGCTCTTTATCGGTGGGACGGCCGATCCGGTGTTGACGTTCACCCGCGCCGACCGCGCGTCGCAGTTGATCACCGGCCCCTACCGTCAGGTCATGATCGACGGCGCGGGGCACTGGCTGCAGCAGGAGCGCCCGAACGAGGTGAACGCGGCCCTACTGGACTTCCTCAACGAATTGGAGCTGCGATGAGCGCCCCCCTGCGCTTCGGTGTCTTCATCACACCGTTTCACCCGATCGGCCAATCGCCAACGGTGGCCTTGGAATACGACATGGAACGCGTGGTCGCGCTGGATCGCCTCGGCTTCGACGAAGCGTGGTTCGGCGAGCACCACTCCGGTGGCTACGAACTGATTTCCTGCCCCGAAGTTTTCATCGCGGCCGCGGCCGAGCGGACGAAGCACATCCGGTTGGGCACCGGAGTGGTTTCGCTGCCCTACCACCATCCGCTGATGGTGGCCGACCGCTGGGTGTTGCTCGACCACCTCACCCGCGGCCGGGTCATGTTCGGCACCGGCCCGGGCGCGCTGCCCTCGGACGCCTACATGATGGGCATCGACCCGGTCGATCAACGACACATGATGCAGGAGTCGCTGGAAGCGATCCTCGCGCTGTTCCGCGCCGGGCCCTCCGAGCGGATAGACCGCCATGCCGACTGGTTCACCCTGCGTGACGCGCAGTTGCATATTCGGCCCTACACCTGGCCCTACCCCGAAATATCCACGGCGGCAATGATTTCGCCGTCCGGGCCGCGGCTTGCGGGTACGCTGGGCACGTCATTGTTGTCGCTGTCGATGTCCGTGCCCGGCGGCTACGCCGCTCTGGAAACCACCTGGGACGTGGTGCGCGAGCAGGCCGCCAAAGTCGGCCGGGACGAGCCCAATCGGTCCGACTGGCGTGTTCTGAGCATCATGCACATCGCGGACAGCCGCGAGCAGGCCATCGACGATTGCACGTACGGGTTGCAGGATTTCGCCAACTACTTCGGCGCCGCGGGTTTCGTCCCGTTGGCCAACGCCGTGGAGGGCGCCCAGACGCCGCATGAGTTCGTCGAGGACTACGCGGCCAAGGGTAATTGCTGCATAGGCACCCCCGACGACGCGATCGCCCACATCGAAGACCTGCTCGACCGCTCAGGCGGGTTCGGCACGCTGCTGATGCTGGGCCACGACTGGGCATCACCCGAGGCGACGTACCACTGCTACGACCTGATGGCGCGCAAGGTGATTCCCCATTTCAAGGGCCAGCTCGAGGCGGCGCGTTCGTCGCACGACTGGGCAAAGGGCAACCGCGACCAGTTGATCGGCCGAGCGGGTGAGGCCGTGGTCAAAGCCATCACCGAGCATGTTGAGGAGCAGAAGGGCGGGCAAAGCTGATGCGCGCCGCGGTACTGCGAGACGGACGGATGGTCTACCGGGACGACGTCCCGGAGCCCGTGCCCGAGGCAGGGCAGGTGCTCGTCGGCGTGCGGGCGTGCGGGATCTGCGGGTCCGACCTGCATTTCGCCGCTCACGGCGCGCAGGTGCTGGAAATGAGCAACCGAGTGGCCGCCGGTGCGGGCGGCATGCACGTCGACCTGGACCACGACGTCTTCATGGGACACGAGTTCAGCGCCGAGGTGCTCGAGGCCGGACCCGACACCGAAACCCACCCGCCGGGAACGCTGGTCACCTCGCTTCCGGTCTTGCTGTCCGCCAAGGGCGTGGAGCCAATCGTGTACAGCAACAGCACAATCGGCGGCTACGCCGAACGAATGCTGCTCTCGGCGCCGCTCCTGCTGCCCATCCCGAACGGCTTGGACTTCAAACACGCGGCCCTGACTGAACCTATGGCGGTGGGGTTGCACGCCGTCAACAAGTCCAACATTGCGCCCGGCGAGACGGCGCTGGTCATCGGCTGCGGTCCGATCGGCATCGCGATCATCGCGGCGCTTCGTGCGCGTGGCGTCGAAGACATTGTCGCGGCGGATTTTTCGCCGAAGCGGCGCGAACTCGCCACCGCCATGGGCGCCCATCGGGTGCTCGATGCCGCACAGGGTTCGCCGTTCGACTCGGTCAAACCCGCGGTCGTGTTCGAGGCGGTCGGAGTGCCGGGGATCATCGACGACGTGTTGCTTCGGGCCCGGCCCGGCGCCCGGTTGGTAGTGGCCGGTGTGTGCATGCAGCCCGACACCGTGCATCCATTCTTCGCGATTGCCAAAGAGATCAGTGTTCAGTTCGTACTCGCCTACACCCCGGAGGAGTTCACCGACTCGCTGCGTGCGCTGGCCGAGGGCGACATCGACGCGACCCCGCTGATCACCGGCGAGGTCGGCCTCGACGGGGTCGGCGCGGCCTTTGACGACCTCGCCGACCCCGAGCGACACTGCAAAGTCCTCGTCACTCCTTAGGTCGTCAGGCCCAGCTGGAGCCGACGGCGCTGTCGGTGCTGGCCATGTTGCTGCCGGCGCTCTGCACCTTCTGCCCGTGCGCGTTGGCCTGCTCGTAGATCACCTGGAAGTTGCGGCCCAACTGGGTGATGAACTCCTGGCAGGCCACCGAACCGGCGCCGCCCCAGAAGTCCCCGGCCGCAAGCACATCGCGGATGATGGCCTGGTGCTCGGCCTCCAGAGACGCGGCCTGGGCGCGGATCAAGGCACCGTGGGCGTCGACATCGCCGAACTGGTAGTTGATGGTCATCGTTGATCGTCTCCTGTGTTGTTGGTGGGCTAGCTGCCCAGGATCTGTTGTGACGCCTGCTCTTGTTGCTCGTAGTTGTTCGCGTCGCGAACCAGCCCGTCGCGGACGCCGTGCAGCATGTTGACGATGTTGCGGAATGCCTGATCGACCTGGCCCATGGTGTCGTACGAGGTGGCCTGCGCCTGACCGCTCCAGCCGGAGCCGGCGATGTTCATCGAGGATGCCCACATCTTGCGAGCCTCGTCCTCAACCGTCTGGGCGTGCACCTCGAAGCGGCCCGCCATCGCCCGCATTTCGTGCGGGTCGGTCATGAATCGTGTTGTCATTACATGTCTCCTTCGAAAGTTGTTGTCACGTTGGAAGTTCGGCTACCGAAGCGTTCAGATTTTCTCCTTCCCGTCATCCGACCACGCGCGGCAATACGCTGGCGGGAGCCGGCATGGTGGCGCCGAATCCCCGCATCTCCATGCCACCCGTTTGGGCCGCGGAGCTATGCGGGGGTCTCAGCATCCGAGCCGCCGCGCCGGCGCCCGCCAAGGGAGCACCGGTCGGTGCGGCGGCCTCGGGGGTCGCCGCGGTCCAGCTCGGCGGCACCGAAAGACCTCCGACCGGAGCGGCCTGCCCCATTGCCGCCGCCGGCATCAGCCGCGCCGGCGCCATCCGCTCCGGTGCAGTCATCAAGGGTTCGGCGGGGATGAAGCGTGCGGGCATCCCAGCCGGGGAAAATGCCCCGGATGCGGGCATGGCGCTCGCGAATCCCGCAGTGGGCGCGGCCATCCCGGCCACTCCCGACATGGCGGCGCCGCCAGCCTGCCCGAACGGCATGCCGAGCAGGTCGGAAAAACTGCTGACCGCCGATGGGAAGCTGCTGGCCAGCGACGACGCGGACGAATTGAGCGTTGACGGCAGCCCCATGGTCGCTTGCATGTTGGCCTCACCCGCCGCCATGGTGCTGGCCGCGACTCCGCCGGGATTGGTGGTGGGCGGGGCGACCATCATGGGCGCCAGCATGGCCGCCGCCGCAGAGGAGCCGGCGTAGGCGTACATGGCCATCGCGTCCTGGGCCCACATCTCGCCGTACTGCGCTTCGGTGGCCGCGATAGCCGGTGTGTTGATGCCCAGGAAGTTGGTCGCGATGAGCTGCATCAGCAAGGCGCGGTTGGCTGCGATCGCCGGCGGGGGCACGGTGGCCGCAAACGCCACCTCATGCGCGACGGCCGCTGCGGTCGCCTGCATCCCCGCCTGCTCGGCCTGCGCCGCCGTGGCGTGCATCCAGGCCACGTATGGGGCTGCGGCGGCCGCCATCGCTTCCGACGAAGGGCCCTGCCAGGCGGCATCGGTGAGCTCGAGGATCACCGTTCCGTAGCTCGTCGCGGCTGAACGCAACTCCGCGGCGAGTCCCTCCCACGCCGTCGCCGCCGCCAGCATCGACACCGGGCCCGGGCCCGCGTACATCAGGCCCGAATTGACCTCCGGGGGCATCGCACCGAAATCCATGACTACCTTCCTTTTCTCTATGTCGTTTCGCTATGCCAGCGCCGGCATGGGCTTCGGGCCGCCAGCAGCTTTGAGGGCCGGGTGCGCCTGCACGAAGTGTTCGTTGGGCATGCCGGCGGGCACGTGCGCGGGGGCGACGTGTTCCGCGGGTATCGCGGCGGCGAGCGATTGCCGGTGGATCGGCGCCGTCGGCGCCAACTGAGAAGGCGAAACATGCTGGCCCGCACCCAAATCGGCCCGCGCGACGTGCTCCGCGGGCGCCGGGTGGGCGGGCGCCACGCGTTCGACATGCTGGGCCGGCGCCATGTGCGCCGGGTGGGCGACGTGCTCGACGGGAGCCGCCGGGTGGGCGCCGTAATTGGCGTTGGCGTAGCCGCCGTGCCGCAGTGTCATGTGGCGGCCGTAGTTGGCATTGGCGTAGCCCCCATACCGCGGTGCCATGTGGCCGCCGTAGTCGCCACCGCCATAGCCGCCGCCCCCTTGCCAGCCCGCGCCGACGGGCGTCGCCGCCGCCTGGGGTCCGGGCGCGGCGGGGCCCGAGCCGAACGGGGCACCGGGCGTCGACCGGCCGGGTGCGGTCGGGGTCACGCGGCGCGGCGCAGGGGGCGAAACGTGAGCGGGCGCGGCGGGTGCCGGGCGGGCGGGCGCAACAGGGGCCATACGCGGGGGCGCCAAGTGCCCGCCCGCCATCTGTGTCCGATTGGCGGCTTCGGCCCCCGCATACGAATCGGCGCTTACTCCCAGAGCGCTGACGAACTGCTCGTGGATCATGCTGGCCTGGGCGCTGATCGCCTGATACTGCTGGCCGTAGCCGGCGAAGCTGGCCGCCGTCACCGCCGAGACCTCGTCGGCGGCCGCCGGGACGACTCCCGTGATCGAAAACGCGGCCGTCGAGTTGGCCGCGGCGACGGCCGAACCTATCGCCTGCAGCTGGCCCGCCGCGGCCAGCAGCAGGTCCGGCTGTGTGGTCACGAACGACATGTGTCTTCTCCTCATGGAATGCCTGGATCTGGGGTGTCTCGTCGTGCTTCGTGAGACTATGTCATAAATTATGAATCTCTGTCTAGTCGTAGGTCTTGATTTCTATTTTTGATCTTTGAACTCGCGTATCTGGATACTTTGCCCGTCTTTCGGCACCGCGTTACTCTGGACGGATGCCACGCACTAACGCCGCAGGCTGGGGACTGAAGCGCCTGCTCGAGGCGACGCTGAACCGCGACATCACCGTCGAGCAGTTGCGCGACGCCTGTGGCGTCACCAAAGGACGCTGGTACGGGGGCGCCGGCCGCGCGAACGCGGACGATTTCCCCGACGCCGAGGAGGCCAGGCGCGCCGCGCACTCGTTCGGACTCAGCGCAACGTGGCTACAAGTCGAACTGGGCCTGATCACGCCCGAAGATGTGCATGCGGCGTTGGGTGACGGGCAGCCGCTGGACCCGTTCCGCGCCACGACCCGGCAGCGAGTGTTGATGCCGAACCCCACGGCGGAGGGCTCGGGCGACTGAGTCGCTGCTTGTCAGTACCCGGGCATACAATCGAACACATGTTCGAGATACCGCCGGATCCCGCCGCCATGGTAGAGCTGATCGAGTCGTCGCACCGGCAGGAATCCATGTTGGTGGCCCGCCGGCTGGCCGCGGTAGCGGCATTGCTGCGGCATCGGGTGGCCGCCGCCGAGCGGCCCGAGCGGTCCCAGGAATACGCGGCAATCGACGGCTTCGAGCAGACCGCTGCCGAGGTCGCCGCCGCGATGAACCTCTCGCCCGTAGCGGCGAGCTATCTGGTGTCGTACGCCGAGGCGCTGGACGCCAGGCTGCCGAAAGTTGCGGCCCTGCTCGCGGAGGGCCGAACCGACTGGCGCACCGTGCGCTTGATCATCAGCCGCAGCGATCTGGTCACCGACGAGAAACTGATCACGAAGATCGACCAGTCGCTGGCCGAACGCATCGGCAACTGGCACGGCTGGTCGAAGCAGCGCATCATCAACGCCGTCGACGCCGCCGTGCGGGCCACCGACCCCGACGGCGCCCGTGAGCGCCGCCTTGCGGCCGAAAGCGACCGCCACATCGCGATCAGCACCAAAGAGGATGGGATGGCCGACATCTACGGGTCGGTCGCCGCCACGGCGGCAACCGCCTTTGACCGACGGCTCTCGCAACTCGCCAAGCGGGTGTGCCCGGCGGACCCGCGGACACTGGATCAGCGCCGGGCCGACGCGCTGGCCGCGCTGGCCGAGGGCCGCGAGCTGACGTGCACCTGCGGGCAACCGGAGTGCCCCTACCGGGTGGGTGACCATTTTGGGACCGGAGCGCAGGTGGTCATCAACGTAGTGGCCAGCGACCGGACCGTCCATGCCGATGGCACCGAGCCCGGCTACCTGGAGGGCCACGGCGTGATCGACGCCGAGCAGGTGCGCCAACTGGCCGCTGCCGCATCCTTGCTCGTGGCCGATCCGGTGACAAGTCCGGTCGAAGCGCTGCGCTACCAACCATCCGCCGCCCTGGAGCGGGCCGTCCGGTGCCGCGATCTCACCTGCCGCTTCCCCGGGTGCAGCCGGCCGGCCGTTGTCTGCGACCTCGACCACACCATTCCGTTCAACCACCGCAATCCGGTTGCGGGTGGGCTAACCGTCGCGGACAACCTCAAATGCCTTTGCCGACAACATCATCGACTCAAAACCTTCGGCGGGTGGCGCGATAAGCAACTGGCCGACGGCACCGTCGTCTGGCTGTCTCCCACCGGGCGGACCTATCGCACATCGCCCGCCGGCGCCGACCTCTTCCCCCAAACCCGCGCCCCCGCCTGCGCGCCGCCGATGCCCAGCACAAGAAGCAGATCGCGGCAAAGAAGCGCGCGAATCACTCGGGTGCGCAACCACAACCGCGTGCAGCGGCCCATCAACGAAGCCAGGCGGGCGCTCGAGGAGGCCCGCCGGCAGGAAATCGCGGCGCGCAAATTCCGTAACCACATGCGCGACATGCTGTTCGCGTTCAAAGGCACACCGAGCACCAGCCCCTTCTGCACCTGGGTGAATGACCCCAAAGAGCCCGAAGAACTACCGCCGGACTGGACTCCCGACGGACCGGCCGTGAAACCCGTGCCGGACGATCCACCCTTCTGACGCGCTGGGCGGGTGCGGCTCGGATCAGCCTCCCGCGGGGGGTTGGGCAATGACGGTGGGCTTGAAACCGTATCGCGGCGCGACGAAATGGGCTGCCGCATTCCGCCCCGTCCCGCCGACAGGCATCATCGGCACTCCGCCAACCGCGTTCGTGGCCGGTTCCATAGCCGACGCAGCGGTGAGACCGTTGAGCGCCAAGGTGACCGGTGGCGCCGCCGGGGCCGCGCTGGTCCATACCGCCGGCACCGACAAACCACCGATCGATGCGGCCTTGCCGACGGCTCCGCCAACGGAGCCCAGGCCTGGACCGGCACCGGAAATGGCCGCGGGCAGAGCGGCTTCCGCGGCTTTGGCGGCCCCCTCCGCCGCGGACTTCGCGGCGGGCATCATGCCCTGGGCGATACTTTGGATGTCTTTGAACGAGGTGGTGAATAGCCGGGTCGGTGAAATCAACCGGATGAACGCGTCAAAGGGCGTACTGGCGTCCAGGGTTTGCGATCCGGTCAGCCCCTCCAGCAGGTCACCCAACGGACCGCTGACGACAAGCCCGTCGCCCTCGGGGTTGAGGGCGATTCCACCGAGGGAAAACGCGGGATTGGGATTGCCCGTCGCCCCGGCCAGCGACGACAACGTTTGGGGCACGGCGTCGAGCCCCTGCGCGCTGTTGCTCCCGCTGGCGCCGGCCGCTTGGGAGACCGCAGCGGCCTGGCCGGCGACCCCCGCCGGGTTGGTAGCGGGCGCCGCCGGCTCGAACGGCGGCAACGTCGACGCCGCGGCCGACGTGCCGGCGTATCCGTACATCGCGGCAGCGTCTTGTGCCCACATCTCGCCGTATTGCGACTCGGTGGCCGCGATCGCCGCGGTGTTCTGCCCGAGGAAGTTCGTCGCCAGCAACTCCATCAACAACGCCCGGTTGGCCGCGATCACCGGCGGGGGCACCGTTTCGGCGAACGCCGACTCGTAGGCTCCCGCCGCCGCCACCGCCTGGACGGCGGCATGTTCGGCCCGCCCCGCGGTGCCCCGCAGCCACCCCACTTGCGGCAGGGCCGCGGTCAACATGGACGACGCGGCCGGCCCCTGCCATGGCCCGTCGGTAAGGGCCGCAATCGCCGACCCATAAGAGGATGCTGCGGAATGCAGCTCGGCGGCCAGCCCGTCCCAAGCCGCCGCGGCGGCGAGCAGCGGTCCCGAGCCAGGGCCCGCATACATCAGCGCGGAGTTGACCTCCGGCGGCAACTGCGCGAAATCCAGCATGTGCCCTCGCCTAACCGACCGCGGCCTTATTGGCCGCCTCCGTGGCGGCGTACGAACCGGCGCTGATGCCGAGCGTCGTCGCCAACTGCTCGCGGACCACGGCGGCCTCAGCGCTGATCTCTTGGAAGAGCTTCGCGTGCCAGGAGAACTGCGCGGCGGTCAGCATCGACACCGCATCAGCGGCGGCGGGAAGCACCCCCGTCGTCGGGCCAGCCACGGCCGAGCTTCCCTCCCGCACGGATGAGTTGATGCTGTGCAGTTCCCCGGCCACCGTCTCCAGTATTTCCGGTTGCGCCGTCAGATAAGACATTTCCCCTCCTCTAATCGCCTTCAAATCAACAGCTTTCAGCCCGCCTGCGTGCACCGCGCCGGGCGCCTGGCCACGTTAGGTCAGTGGCGTCCGGAGAAGACAGCCTCAGGCTCGCCAATTCATTACCGCGTCGATAACTGTTCACTTTGCTGGCAAGGAGTGCTGGAACATTTGGGTTCGGCATGAAAGATATTGCCAACTAATATGATTGGAGTCATATATGAACCTATATGTGCGACCTCGAGAGGTTACGGCCGGTTGCTACACACCAGTAAACGTTCGACTCTGTTGCAACGCAGCATGATTCGTGTCGGCAGGCCGACCGAAGCGGGCGGCCCGTAGCAACGGGGTCGCCTTAGCGGCTAGGGTGCCAGGCATGCCGGTCGCAAATAAAGCCCCCAGGTTTGCCCGCATGCTGATCGCCTTGGCCGTCGCCGGATCGGCGGCCGCGATGGTGTCGGCCTGCGATTCCCCGCCTTCCACGCCCGCGCCCGGGGTCAATCCCCGTCAGGTCACCGTCGTCGGGTCGGGGGAAGTGCAGGGCGTCCCGGACACCCTGACCGCCGACGTCGGCATCGAGTTCACGGCACCCGACGTGACCGCCGCGATGAACCAGACCAACGACCGCCAGCAAGCGGTGATCAACGCGCTGGTCGGCGCCGGCGTCGACCATAAAGACATCAGCACCACCGAGGTCACGCTGCAGCCGCAGTTCAGCAATCCCGGGCCCAACGCCACACAGACCATCACGGGCTACCGCGCGACCAACGCCATCACGGTCAAGATCCACCCGCCCGACGCCGCGTCGCGGATACTGGCCCTGATCGTCGGCACCGGCGGCGACGCCACCCGCATCAAGTCGGTCAGCTACTCCATCGCCGACGACTCGCAGCTTGTCAAGGATGCCCGCGCGCGGGCGTTCAACGACGCGAAGAACCGCGCCGAGCAGTACGCCCAGCTGTCCGGGCTCCGGCTGGGCAGGGTGCTGTCCATCTCGGAGGCGACGGGACCAACGCCCGGGGGACCACCCGCGCCACCGAAGGCCATGCCGAGCATGGTCCCGCTGGAACCCGGGCAGCAGACGGTGAGCTTTTCGGTGACCGCCGTTTGGGAATTGGACTAGCGCGATGGCGGCGACTAGCGACTACTGCTGGTAGACCCTCGGGTCCAGGGTGCCGATGTACGACAGGTCGCGGTAGCGCTCGTCGTAGTCCAGGCCGTAGCCCACGACGAAGTCGTTCGGGATGTCGAAGCCCACGTACGCGATGTCGACGTTGGCGCCCTTGGCATCGGGCTTGCGCAGCAGCGTGCACACCCGCAGGGAACGCGGATGGCGACTGGTGAGGTTGCGCAGCAGCCACGACAGCGTCAGGCCCGAATCGACCACATCCTCGACGATCAGCACGTCGCGGCCCTGGATGTCGCGGTCCAAGTCCTTGAGGATCCGCACCACACCCGAAGACGACGTGGAGGTCCCGTAGGAGCTGACGGCCATGAACTCGAACTGGGTCGGCACCGGGATCGCCCGGGCCAGATCGGTGACGAAGATCACGGCGCCTTTGAGCACGGTGATCAGCAGCAGATCCTGGCCGGTCTCGGTCATGGCGTCGCGGTATTGCCCGCCGATCTCCTCGCCGAGTTCGGCGATTCGCGCCTGGATCTGCTCGGCGGTAAGCAGCACTGACTTGATGTCCCCCGGGTACAGCTCCACGGGCTGGGCGGGGGTGATCGCCGAGGAGATCTGGGCCACGCCCACAGAGTGCCACGCCAACGGCCGAATAACCAACGGCGACCCCGGTATTGCGCCTATCGAACCGGTTCGCGCCACAGGGTGAGCACCCCGTCGCGCCGCCCCGCGATCAGCCGCTCGTCGCGCAGTGCGGACCCGACCGCCACCCCGCCCTGCCCGCGCCAGGCGGTGACGAGGGCGTCGACGGCGCGGATCTGCTTGTCGGTCAGGCCCGTTGCGCCGCCCGCCAGGAGCCAGCCGCGGATCACCCGGCGCCGAACCGGGACGGGCAGCGCGGCCAGGGCCTGCGTGTGCAACCCCGCGCCCACCTTCGCCTCGGGCAGCGCCTGGGCCGCGAGCGAGTCGATCAGCTCGGTGTCCTCGCGCAACGCCGTCGCCGTGCGCGCCAGGGCCTCGGCCACCCCGCCGCCGAGCACATCCTCGAGCAGCGGCAGCACCTCGAGGCGCAGCCGGGTCCGGGTGAAGCGGGGATCGGCGTTGTGCGGATCCTGCCACGCCGTCAGGCCCAGTTCGCGGCACGCGGCGTGGGTCGTGGCGCGCCGCACACCCAGCAACGGCCGACCCCACGGTGGGTCGTAGGGGCGCATCCCGGCGATCGACCGCACGCCCGACCCGCGGCCCAGCCCCAACAGCACCGTCTCCGCCTGGTCGTCGAGCGTGTGGCCCAACAACACCGGTCCGCCGTGGTACGCGCTCAACGCCGCATAGCGGGCGGCACGCGCGGCGGCCTCGGGGCCGCCTTCGTTCCCCACGCGCACGCGAACGACCTGTGCCGCAACACATCCCAAGGTGACGGCTTGGCCCCGGGCGGTTTCGGCGACCGCGGCGGAGTCGTCTTGCAGGCCGTGATCGACGATCACGGCGGTGGTGGGCAGCAGCTGGGCCGCCACCGCCGTGAGCGCGAGGGAATCCGGGCCGCCGGACAGCGCCACGCACCATTGTTCGGCCGCGGCGACATGGGTCTGGATGAACGCCTCGACGGCAGCGCGCAGCTGCCCTACAGCACCCTGTCGATCCATCGCTGGGGTTCCTCGATTTCGGCGGGCAGGGGCAGTGTCTCGGGACCCGACCAGATTGCGTTGAACCGCTCCATGCCGACCCTCCCCACCACATGGTCGACGAACGCCTTGCCCCGCGTGTACTGGTTGAGCTTCTCGTCGAGCCCCAGCAGCGCGCGCAGCAGGCGCTGCAGGGGCGGCTGCTTGCGGTTTCGGCGCTCGTCGAATCGACGGCGGATGGTGGTCACCGACGGCACCACCATGGGCCCCACGGCGTCCATCACGTGGTCGGCGTGACCCTCCAGCAGGGTGCCGAGCACCAGCAGCTGATCGAGGGCCTGCCGCTGCGGCTCCGACTGCATCGCACGCACCAGACCTACGATGCCCGACGAGCTGCCGTCCGCCGCCCCGTTGCCGCGGGTGCGGACGTACTCCGCCAGCCGGCTCGCGACCTGCGCGATGTCGTCACCCGCGTCCCGGGTCAATAGCGCCAGGGCCCGGGACATGTGCTCGGACAGCCAGGGGTTCGCGGTGAACTGCACCCGGTGGGTCACCTCGTGCAGGCAGACCCACAACCGGAAGTCGGAGGGATCGACCCGTAACTGCCGCTCTACGGCGATGACGTTCGGATACACCAGCAGCAGGCAGCCCTCTTTCGCGGCCGCGAACGGGTCGTACTGACCGAGGATGCCGGACGACACGAAAGCCAGCACGGCCCCCGTCTGCGCGCCGGTGACGCGGCCGGTCAGAAAGCCACGCGGCTTCTCGGCCCCGTTCATCATCACCCGCATCGACTCGGCCGCCGCGCCGATCCATTCGGGGCGGTCGACGATGCGGGCGGCGGGCACGACACCGTTGGTGACCAGGCCCGTGACCTCACGCACCGGCGGTTCGGCCTTGGCGGCCGAACTGGTGAGCTCGTCGATCACCTGGCGCCGGGTGTACTCACTGGACGGCGGACCGGGCCGGGCCAGCCGCTGACCGACCGTGGCGGCGAAGCGCCAGTCGACGGCGGTACCGAGGGTCAGCTCGGAGGGCGCGCTCATGAGCAACCACACGACCAGAGCCGGCTGGCCAGGGCGTCCATCGCGTTGCGCCCGTTCGGGCCGGCGCCGTTGGAGATGAAGGCGAACGTGAGCACCCGTCCGCTGCGGTCGGTCAGCACCCCGGCCAGGGCGTTGATGGCGGTCAGCGATCCCGTCTTGGCGCGCAACCAGCCGGCCGGCCCCTGATTGGAGGCCGCGTCGGTGAAGCGGTCGGCCAGCGTCCCGCTCCCGGCCGCGATCGGGAGCAGATCCAACAGCGCCCGCAGCGTCGGCTGGTCGGGCCCGGCGGCGGCCTGCAGCACGCCGTCGAGGGTCTTGGCGGTCAGCCGGTCGTCGACGGAAAGCCCGCTGGAATCCATCAGCGTGACGCCCCCGGTGTCGACGTGGGCGGTGCTCAACCGGTTGGTCACCGCGTCGGCCGCACCGGCGAAGCTGCGCGGACGGTTGATCGCGGCCGCCACCTCGCGGGCGATGCACTCGGCCATCACGTTGTCGGAGTGGTCCATCATCTCGGACAGCCGCTGCACCAGGGGCGCCGACTGCACGACCGCCAGCTGCCGTGCCCCCGACGGCGCCGTAGCGATGGTCACGGCACCGGGATCGAGGCCCAGCGCCTTGGCCAGCTCTCGCCCGGCGTCGAGCGCCGGGGTCCGCGACCGCCGGGAGTTGACGGTGCTGGGCTGGATACGCCCGGCGTCGATCATCACCGATTCGATCGGCGCGATGTCGCCGTTGTCGACGTCGGCGGCATCCCAGCCCTGCGCCATCGTCGGTCCGGTGAACGCCGAGGTGTCCACCTGCACCGCGGTCGGCGTCACGCCGCTGCGGCGGATCTGCTCGACCAGGTCACTGAGCCGGGCGGATCCGCGGTACCAGGTGTCCACGCCGGGCGGCGCCGCCGACAGCACCGGGTCGCCCGCACCGACGAGCACCACGGGGCCCTGGGCGTTCTGGCTGCCGGCCACCACCCGCGTGCTGATCCGCGCCTGGTGGTCCAGCGTCAGCAGCGCCGCGGCCGCGGTGAGCACCTTGTTGGTCGACGCCGGCACCAGCGGCATGTCGCCGGCCACCTGCCAGAGCTCTTTCCCGGTCAGGGCGTCGGTGACCCGGGCGCCCAACCTGCCCAGGTTCGGATCGGCCGCTATCGGCGCCAGCGCGGCGGCCACCCCGGCCGGGCTCGGCGTCTCGGCGGTGTCACTGACCGGGATCATCCCCGGCTTGACCGTCGGCGCATGCGGGGGCGGTATCGGGGCGTGCGAGCTGTTGCCGCCGTGCCCCGCCGAAGTGAAAAACGTTGCCGCCGCCACCACGGCGGCGACAAACGCCAGCACGGCCAACCCGACGAACACGTGGGTGGATTTTTGCCAGCGAGTGGGACCCATCGCTCTCCTGACTGTCTGGACCCATTCTGCCGAATCCGACGCAAATGCCTCGACTAGGGTGATCCCCGACGCGAACGGACCACCGCGAAAAGCCCAGATCTAAGGAGCACACAGTGCAATTCGACGTGACCATCGAGATTCCGAAGGGCCAGCGCAACAAGTACGAGGTCGATCACGAGACGGGCCGGGTGCGTCTGGACCGCTACCTCTACACCTCGCTGGCCTACCCCACCGACTACGGCTTCATCGAGGACACACTGGGTGAGGATGGCGACCCGCTGGACGCCATGGTGCTGCTGCCGCAGTCGGTGTTCCCCGGCGTGATAGTCGAGGCGCGCCCCGTGGGCATGTTCCGGATGGTCGACGAGGCCGGGGGCGACGACAAGGTGCTGTGCGTACCGGCCGGCGACCATCGCTGGGACCACATCCAGGACATCGGCGACGTGCCCGAATTCGAACTGGACGTGATCAAGCACTTCTTCGAGCAGTACAAGGCGCTCGAGCCGGGGAAGTTCGTCAAGACCGCCGACTGGGTCGGCCGCGCGGAAGCCGAAGCCGAGGTCCAGCGTTCGGTCGAGCGGTTCAAGTCCAACGGACACTGACGCCCGCTGACGTGCGGTAACGCTCGTGGCGTAACCGCACGCCGAGGTCCGGTGGCATCCTGGCGATGTGACCCCGGTGTTGCATTTCGCCGCCAATTTCTGGTGGCTGGTTTTTCCGCTGGGCGGTGCGATCGGCGGTGGCCTTCGCGCCATCGCCGCGGCGAACGAGCGTCGGGCCGAGCGCCGGCTGGAACGGTATCGGCTGAAGCAGCAGGCCAAGATCGCGGTGGCCGAGGCATCGGGCCGGGCGCGGACCAACGCGGAAAGCGATCGGCGAGAGATCGCCAAACTGGTTGAGGCGCATGACCGTACCGACATCCGGTGGTTCGACTATGAAGTCGATATCGCGCGATTACTGGACTTCCCGATGATGACCGATATGCGAGCCCCGCTGACCATCGCGTTCCATCGGGCGAAGCGGCATGCGGATTTGCTGCGGCCCGAACCACCCGAGAGCCTGGTCGGCAACCGGGACGCGTTGGTGGAATATCGCGATGCCGTCCACGAGTACATCAGCGCCTTCGAGATCGCCGAGGCCGAGGCGATTCGCCGGCGGCGCAGCGACTTCTCGGCGGACGAACAGCAACGGATGGCGCGGGCCCAAAGCTTGCTGCACCTGGCGCAGGACGAGGCGGCCACCCGCGATGAACGACAGAATGCCTACGCGCGGGCGAGCAAGGAACTCGATGGCCTGATCGTGCTGCCGGCCCCCGCGAGGGCCGGCATCGAACGACGCATCGCGGGCCAGATCGAGGCCTAAGCCGGCGAAGCGGCCTCGGCGGCCCTGGCGTTGCGCCGATTGCGCAGCACGCTCCAGCTCAGCGCCGCGCCGATGAACACCACCCCCACCGACGCGGTGATCGGCTCGGGGACCTGGTAGTGCGGGTTGACCGAGAGCAGCATGATCACGGCAAGCACCCCGATCGCCCAGTGCGCGCCGTGCTCCAGGTACACGTAGCGGTCCAGCGCATCCTGCTTCACCAGGAAGATGGTGATGGACCGGACGAACATCGACCCCACCAGTCCGAGGCCCAGCGCGATGACGATCGGGTCCGAGGTGATCGCGAAGGCGCCGGTTACCCCGTCGAACGAGAAGGCGGCGTCGAGGACCTCGAGATACAAAAACAACGTGAAGCCGGCCTTGCCGACCGCCGTGCCGGCCGACACCGCCTCGAGGTCCGGCGGGCGGAACGCCCGGCTGAGACCGTTGACCACCAAATAGGTCACCAGGCCCAGCAGTCCCGCGGTGAGCACCGTCTGGCCCTCGTCGCTGGAGTGCGTCAATCGCGTCCCGACGAGCACCAGCGCCACGACGGCCACCGCCACCGATACCTGCCCAAGCCGCCCGATGCGGGCGAACGGAGCTTCAATCCACTTGAGCCATTTGATGTCTCGGTCGTAAACGATGAAGTCCAAGAACAGCATCAGCAGGAACGTCCCGCCGAACGCCGCGATCTGTGGGTGCGCGGCGGAGATCAGCTTTTCGTAGCTGGGCGAGCCGTCGGGGAATTCCAGCGCCCCGTGCTGCGGGGGGTGCAGGGCCAGCTCCATCGCCCGGACCGGATCGAGGCCCGCGGTCGCCCAAACGATCAGCAGCGGGAAGACCAGCCGCATCCCGAACACGGCGATGAGAATCCCGACGGTCAGGAACATCCGCCGCCAGAAGGGGCTCATCTGCTTCAGGATCGCGGCGTTGATGATCGCGTTGTCGAACGATAGCGACACCTCGAGGGTGGCCAGCACCAGCAGTAAGAAGAGGTCCTTCAGGCCGCCGTGGGCATAACCCGCCATGAGGGCCGCCACGGTGACCAACAGCGAGATCCCGAAGATGCGCAACGCGGCCAAGGTGTCCTTTCCGACAGCCGCCCACGATAGCGAAGCCCGGTCGCCGCCGCCGACCAGCATCCACGGCGACTTACTATTTTCAAATTGTGGCCATGCCCGAAGTCGGCGGTACCCAAGCCTCCACCGGCGCGGGTCCGATCACGCGCGGCAGCGTGGCCCGGGTCGGCGCCGCGACGGCGCTGACCGCCCTGTGCGGTTACGCCGTGATCTACCTGGCCGCCCGTGACCTGGCGCCGGGCGGCTTTTCGGTCTTCGGGGTGTTCTGGGGGGCATTCGGATTGGTCACCGGCGCCGCGAACGGGTTGCTTCAAGAGACGACCCGGGAGGTCCGCTCGAGCCGCCACCTGCCGGCGGCCTTGCCGGGCGGGGACGAACCGCGGACCCATCCGCTGCGAGTCGCGGCACTGGTCGGCGTGGGCGCGGCCGTGGTGATCGGCGGTAGCGCGCCGCTGTGGAGCGGGCGGGTGTTCGTCGAGCAGCGCTGGCTGTCGGTGGCGCTGCTCAGCGTCGGGCTGGCCGGGTTCTGCGTGCACGCCACCCTGCTGGGCATGCTGGCGGGCACCGATCGGTGGACCGGATACGGGGCGCTGATGGTGACCGACGCCGTCATCCGGGTGACCGTCGCCGCGGCGACCGTCCTGCTCGGTTGGCGCCTGGTCGGCTTCCTGTGGGCCACCGTCGCGGGCGCGGTCGCCTGGCTGATCATGCTGGTGGCCTCACCTTCGGCGCGGGCCGCCGCCCGGATGCTGACGCCCGGTGGCGCCCGGACCTTCCTGCGCGGGACCGCCCATTCGATCACCGCCGCGGGCGCGAGCGCGATTCTGGTGATGGGTTTTCCGGTGTTGCTGAAGCTGACCAGCAACGAGCTGGGGGCCGAGGGCGGCGTGATCATCCTCGCCGTGACATTGACCCGGGCGCCGCTGCTCGTGCCGCTGACGGCCATGCAGGGGAATCTGATCGCGCATTTCGTCGACGCGCGCAGCGACCGGATCCGTGCCCTGATCGCGCCCGCGGGGATCATCGGCGGAATCGGTGCGGTCGGCGTGGTCGCCGCCGGGGTGGTGGGCCCGTGGCTGCTGCGGGTCGCCTTCGGGCCGCAGTACCAGGCCAGCGGCGCGTTGCTGGCCTGGCTGACCGCGGCGGCGGTGGCGATCGCCATGCTGACGCTCACCGGGGCCGGCGCGGTAGCGGCGGCGCTGCACCGGGCGTACTCGCTGGGCTGGGTCGGCGCGACGGTGGCCTCGGGATTGCTGCTGCTGCTGCCGCTGCCGTTGCAGACCCGGACCGTGGTCGGCTTATTGTGCGGTCCCCTGGTGGGAATCGGCGTTCATCTGGTGGCGCTCTCGCGCGCCGAGCGCTTGGCCGGCTGATCCTGGCTAACCTTGTGGGCTAGATGGTTACTGACTCCAAATACTCGGGCGCCTGGATCGTCATCCCCGCCTTCAACGAAGCCACCGTCATCGGCGACGTGGTCGCCGATGTGCGCTCGATCTTCGACAACGTCGTCTGCGTAGACGACGGCAGCACCGACGGCACCGGCGAGATCGCCAGGCGGGCCGGCGCTCATCTGGTGCGGCATCCGATCAATCTGGGCCAGGGCGCGGCCATCCAGACCGGCGTCGAGTACGCCCGCAAACAGCCTGGGGCGCAGGTGTTCGCCACGTTCGACGGCGACGGGCAGCATCGGGTCAAGGACCTGGCCGCGATGGTGGACCGGCTCTGCGCGGAGGACGTCGACGTGGTCATCGGGACGCGGTTCGCCGCCCCCGGCGGCACCCGGCCGCCGTTCGTGAAGCGGCTGGTGCTGCAGACCGCCGCGCGCCTGAGCCGTCGTGGTCGCCGACTTGGCTTGACCGACACCAACAATGGGCTGCGGGTCTTCAACAAGAAGGTCGCCGACGGGCTGGACATCACCATGAGCGGCATGAGCCACGCCAACGAGTTCATCATGCTGATCGCCGAAAACCATTGGCGCGTGGTCGAACAACCGGTCGAGGTGCTCTACACCGATTACTCCAAGTCGAAGGGGCAGCCGCTTCTCAACGGCGTCAACATCATCTTCGACGGGTTCCTGCGAGGGAGGATTCCCAGATGAACTGGATCCAGGTGCTGCTGATCGGATCGATCATCGCGCTGCTGGTCTATCTGCTGCGGTCGCGCCGGAACGCGCG
Source organism: Mycobacterium sp. E3251 (assembly GCF_001666835.1). Taxonomy (GTDB): domain Bacteria; phylum Actinomycetota; class Actinomycetes; order Mycobacteriales; family Mycobacteriaceae; genus Mycobacterium. Next base: position 25,208 of record NZ_LZJF01000083.1, read on the forward strand.
GTCGCGGGCCTGGGTCAAGGTCGGCTACATCGTCTTCGTGCTGGCCGGCGTCTATGCCGTGCTGCGGCCCGACGACACCACGGTCGTGGCACAGTGGTTCGGGGTGCGCCGCGGCACCGACCTGATGCTCTACGCGCTCGTGATGGCCTTCTGCTTCACCACGCTCAGCACGTACATGCGGTTCAAGGACCTGGAACTGCGCTATGCCCGGCTCGCCCGCGCCCTGGCGCTCGAGGGCGCGCAGGCGCCCGAACACAGCTAGACCGTCTGGGCGCTGCGGAAGTACTCGACCGTGCGGCGCACACCGTCGTCGAGCCGAACCCGCGGACGCCACCCCAAAACCCGTTCGGCCAAACCGATGTCGAGGCACGACCGCCTCAGATCGCCCAGCCGGTCCGGATGAAACTCCGGGTCGTCGGGCCCCCCGACCGCCGCGGCCACCGCCGAATGCAGTTGCCGGTCAGAGGTTTCCACTCCGGTGCCGATGTTGAACCGCTGCCCGCCGCCCGCCTCCCCGGCGGCCTTGACGAAGGCGTCCACCACGTCGTCGACGAACACGTAGTCACGGGTCTTGCTCCCGTCGCCAAACACCTTGGTGGGTTTACCCGACAGCAGCGCCTGGGCGAAGATCGCCACGACACCGGCTTCGCCGTGCGGGTCCTGCCGCGGTCCGTAGACGTTGGCCGGGGCGATGTGCGAGCAGTCCAGGTCGTAAAGGTGCCGGAAGGTGTTCAGGTAGATCTCGCCGGCCACCTTTCCGGCAGCGTACGGCGAGGCCGGGTCGGTCGGCACGGTCTCGGGGGTCGGATACACGGGCGGGGTGCCGTAAATGGATCCGCCCGACGAGGTATGCACGACCTTGCGCACCCCCGTCCGCCGCGCCGCCTCGGCGAGGCGCACCGTGCCGATCACGTTGACCGAGGCGTCGAACTCCGGGTCGGTGACCGAGTGCCGCACGTCGATCTGGGCCGCGAGGTGGAAGACCACCTCGGGCCGGTGTTCGTCGAGGATGGCCTGCAGGTCGGCGGTGACGATGTCCGCCTCGACGAAGACGTGCGCGGGGTTCTCGGCGAGGTGCTCGATGTTGGTCGCGCGGCCGGTGGCGAAGTTGTCCAGCCCCACCACGGTGTGGCCGTCGGCCAGTAGACGGTCGACTAGCGTCGACCCGATGAATCCGGCTGCCCCGGTAACCAGTGCGCGCACCGGCCCACCATACATAGTGGCCGTGGCCGTCGCGCTGATCGCCGTTGCGCTGGCGATACGCGCGGTCCTCGCGTTCGGCGGTTACTTCTACTGGGACGACCTGATCCTCATCGGGAAAGCAGGCACCCACAACCTGCTGTCGCCGGCGTACCTGTTCGACGACCACGACGGCCACGTCATGCCGGGCGCTTTCCTGCTCGGCGGCGCCATCATCCGGCTGGCCCCGCTGGACTGGACCGGTCCCGCGATCAGCCTGCTGGTGCTGCAGCTGCTGGCCTCGCTGGCGCTGCTGCGCGCCCTGTATGTCATCCTCGGCCGGCGGCCGGTGCTGCTGGTCCCGCTGACCTTCGCGCTGTTCACCCCGCTGGCGGTGCCGGGGTTCGCGTGGTGGGCGGCGGCGCTCAACTCACTGCCGATGCTGGCGGCTCTGGCGTGGGTGTGCGCCGACGCCGTCCTGCTGGTGCGGACGGGCAACCAGCGCTACGCGGTAACCGGGACGCTGGCCTACTTCGGTGGGCTGCTGTTCTTCGAGAAGGCGGCGGTCATCCCGTTCGTCGCGTTCGCGGTGGTATCGCTGCTGCGCCACGTCGGCGGCGACCGGGCGGCGCTGCTGACGGTGTGGCGGGCCGGGCTGCGGCTATGGGTCGCGACGCTGGCGCTCACCGCGGGCTGGATCGCGCTCTACCTGGCCGTGGTCAACCAGGGGCGGTGGAGCTCCGACCTTGCGATGACAGCGGACCTGCTGGGGCGATCGATCACGCACGGCATCGTTCCCGGGCTGGCCGGCGGGCCGTGGCACTGGGACCGGTGGGCGCCGGCCTCGCCGTGGGCCACGCCCCCGCCGCTGGTGATGGCGCTCGGCTGGCTGGTGCTGGGCGGCGCCGTCGCGGTCTCGCTCGTGCGCAAGCAGCGCATCGGGCCGGTGTGGCTGACCGCGGCCGGCTACGCCGTCGCCTGCCAGGTGCCGATCTACCTGATGCGGTCGTCGAAGCTGACCGCGCTGGAACTCGCCCAAACCCTGCGCTATTTCCCGGATCTCGTCTTCGTGTTGGCGCTGCTGGCCGCCGTGGCGTTCTGCGCGCCGAACCGGCCCGCCGCGCCGCGCTGGCTGGACGCCTCGCCCAGACGTACCGCGGTGACGCTGGTCTTGGCGGCGTTGTTCGTGGCCAGCAGCCTGTATTCGACGGCGACGTTTCTGACCAGCTGGCGCGACAACCCGGCCCAGCGCTACCTACAGAACGCCCGGGCGGATCTCGCCGCCGCGCACGCGGCCTCCACGGCGCCGCTGCTGGACCAGGAGGTCGATCCGTTGGTGCTGCAGCGGGTGGCGGCGCCGGAGAACCTCGCCAGCCACCTGTTCGCCCTGCTGCACGACCGGCCCGAATTCGCCTCGGCCACAACGCAATTGCGGATGCTGGACAGCTCGGGCCGACTGGTCAGGGCGCGGGTGACCTGGGTGCGGACCATCGTGCCAGGACCCATGCCGCACTGCGGTTACTTCGCGCAGCCGGACAAGCCGGCGCGCCTGGTCCTGGACGGCCCGCTGCTGCCCGCCGATTGGAGCGTCGAGCTGAATTACCTGGCCAACAGCGAGGGAACGATGACGCTGGCGATGACGCAGGGACCCGACGTCAAGGTCCCCGTGCATCCCGGACTCAACCGGGTGTTCGCCCGGCTGCCCGGCGCCGGGGACGCGATCACCGTGCGCGCCAACACCACCGCGCTGGCGTTATGCCTCGCCTCGGGTCCGGTGGGGTTTCTGGCGCCGGCCTAGCCGCGCGCCCGGTGAAGAATCGTGGAGCCGCCTGGGGGAATCGAACCCCCGACCTATTCATTACGAGTGAATCGCTCTACCGACTGAGCTAAGGCGGCACACCCTCTCGCCGGGCGGCACGAGTCTACGGCAGGCGGGCGGGCGCGACGAAATCAATCGCGCAGTTCCTGGCCAAAGGTGGCCACCATGGCATCGACGGCGAACTTGGGCTTGACGTTGATGGCCAACGCCTCGCGGCACTCCAGCACCGCCTCGATGCAGCGCAGCAACCGCTGCGGCGGGGCGTGGGCGGCCAGCGCCGCCACCCGCTCGGCCATGTCCGGATGGTTGGGCCGCACCGAACCCGCGCCCGCCGAGACCATGAGCGCGTCCCGGAAATAGTTCGCCAAGTCGATCAGCGCCCGATCCAGCGCGTCGCGCGAGGCCCGGGTCTGACGCGATTTCTGCCGCCGTTCGAGGTCTTTCATCGCGCCCGTGGCGCCCCGCATCGCCCCGGCGGTGCCCTTGCCCGTGCCGCCGGCGCCGAGCGCGGTCCGCAGCTCCTCGGTCTCGGCCTCGGCGCGATCCGCCGTGAGCACGACGGCCTCGGCTTCGGCGGCGGCCACCAGCTCCTCGGCGGCGGCGTAGGCCCGCGACGGCGTCGCGGCGTCACGCACCAACGCCAGCGCCCGCTCGCGGCGTTCCCGGGCCTCGGAATCGGTGGCCAACCGTCGTGCCCGGCCCACGTGGCCGCCGCTGACCGACGCCGCCCAGTTCGCGGTGTCCCGGGTCAGGCCGTCGCTGTCGATCAACACGCGCGCGATCGCCTCGGTCGGCGGGGTGACCAGCGCGACGTGCCGGCAGCGGGAACGCAGCGTGATGGCGATGTCCTCGGGGTCCACCGACGGCGCGCACAGCAGGAACACGGTCGAGGGCGGCGGCTCCTCGACGACCTTGAGCAGCGCGTTGGCGGCACCCTCGGTGAGCCGGTCGGCGTCCTCGATCACCACGATCTGCCGGTGCCCGGTGGCCGGACGCCGCGACGCGATCTGCACGATGGCGCGCATCTCGTCCACCCCGATGGACAGCCCTTCGGGGATCACCCGGCGCACGTCGGAGTGGGTGCCGGCCATGGTCGTCGTGCACGCCCGGCATTGGCCGCACCCCGGTTCCCCATCGGAGGTGCACTGCAGCGCGGCGGCGAAGCACAGCGCCGCGACCGAGCGCCCCGACCCGGGAGGGCCCGTAATCAGCCATGCATGTGTCATAGTCCCGGCGCCCGCATCGCTGTGAACCAGATCACCGCGGGCAGCCCTGGCGGCGGCGAGCAGCTCGGCCGTCACCACGTCCTGGCCTACCAGCCGCGTAAACACCCCGGACATCACCGGTAACAGTAGCCACCACCGCCGACAGATACCGATCGGCCACCGTATTGGGACAATCCCGTTACATTTGGGCTCTTTTCGGCCCGGATGGGGGCCCGCCGAGATCGTTGTAAGTTTCCGACAAGTCCCTGCTGACCGATACGGTGGGTTCGTGGCAACAGCGGCAGCACTGCCCGGGCGGATCAGCGCATTCGTCCGGTGGGTGGTGCGTACCCCGTGGCCGTTGTTCTCGCTGAGCATGCTGCAGGCCGACATCATCGGCGCCCTCTTCGTGCTGGGCTTCCTGCGCTACGCCCTGCCCCCCGAGGATCGCATCCAGTTGCAGGATCTGCCCGTCCTGAATCTGGCGGTCTTCGCGACCGCGCTGGTGGTGTTGTTCCTGGCCGGCTGGATGGTCAACCTGAAGCTGCTGATGCCGGTCTTCCGCTGGCAGCGCCGCGACAACCTGCTCGCCGAGGCCGACCCCGCCGCCACCGAGCTGGCGCGTAGCCGCGCCCTGCGGATGCCCTTCTATCGCACGCTCATCAGCATGGCGGCCTGGTGCATCGGCGGCGTGGTGTTCATCATCGCCAGCTGGTCGGTGGCCCGGTTCGCCGCGCCCGTCGTCGCCGTGGCCACCGGGCTCGGCGCCGCCGCGACCGCGATCATCGGCTACCTGCAGTCCGAGCGGGTGCTGCGGCCGGTGGCCGTGGCCGCCCTGCGCAGCGGCGTCCCCGAGAACGTCCAGGCGCCCGGCGTCATCCTGCGGCAGATCCTCACATGGATGCTGTCCACCGCCGTCCCGGTGCTGGCCATTGTGCTGGCGGTGATGGCGGACAAGGCGTCCCTGCTGCACGCCACGCCCGAGAAGCTGTTCACCCCCATCCTGTTGCTGGCGCTGGCCGCGTTGGGCATCGGCTTCGTCAGCACCCTGCTGGTCGCCATGTCGATCGCCGACCCGCTGCGCCAGCTGCGCTGGGCGCTGTCGGAGGTGCAGCGCGGAAACTACAACGCGCACATGCAGATCTACGACGCCAGTGAGCTGGGCCTGCTGCAGGCCGGCTTCAACGACATGGTGCGTGACCTGTCCGAGCGGCAGCGGCTGCGCGACCTGTTCGGCCGCTACGTCGGTGAAGACGTCGCCCGCCGCGCCCTGGAGCGCGGCACCGAGCTCGGCGGTCAGGAGCGCCACGTCGCGGTGCTGTTCGTCGACCTGGTCGGCTCGACCAAGCTCGCCGCGACCCGCCCGCCCGCCGAGGTGGTCCACCTGCTCAACGAGTTCTTCCGCGTAGTGGTCGAAACCGTGGGCCGGCACGGCGGTTTCGTCAACAAGTTCCAGGGCGACGCCGCCCTGGCCATCTTCGGCGCGCCGATCGAACACCCCGACGCGTCGGGCGGAGCGCTCGCCGCGGCGCGCGAGTTGCACGACGAGCTGCTCCCGGTGATCGGGGCGGCGGAGTTCGGGATCGGTGTCTCGGCGGGCAGGGCGATCGCCGGGCACATCGGCGCGCAGGCCCGCTTCGAGTACACCGTGATCGGCGACCCGGTGAATGAGGCCGCCCGGCTGACCGAGCTGGCCAAACTCGAGTCCGGCCACGTGCTGGCGTCGGCGATCGCCGTCAGCGGCGCGCTGGATGCGGAGGCGTTGTGCTGGGACGTGGGCGAGGTCGTCGAGCTGCGGGGCCGCACCGCCCCCACTCAGCTGGCCCGGCCGGTCAAGCTGGCCGGAACCACGGACTCCCAGCCAGTGCGACCCGTCCGCGAGGACGTGCACAGCGAGTCGATCGGCCCGGGCTACTAGACCGGGCTAGCTGCTGCGCTTGGCGGCCTTCTTGGCCGGGGCCTTCTTGCGGGCGGCCTTCTTCGCGGGTCGCTTGACCGGACCCCGCGCCCGCCGGTCGGCCAGCAGTTCGGCGGCGCGTTCGTCGGTGATCGACAGGACGTCGTCGCCCTTGCGCAGGCTCGCGTTCGTCTCGCCGTCGGTGACGTAGGGACCGAATCGGCCGTCCTTGATCACCATCGGCTTGCCGGTCGCCGGGTCGGCGCCCAGCTCCCGCAACGGCGGCGCGGCCGCGGCCTGCCTGCCGCGGCGTTTGGGCTCGGCGTAGATCTTCAGCGCCTCGTCGAGCGTGATCTCGAAGATCTGGTCCTCGGTGGCCAGTGAACGAGAGTCGGTGCCGCGCTTGAGATATGGGCCGTAGCGGCCGTTCTGCGCGGTGATCTCCTCACCGGTCTGCGGGTCCACGCCCACCACCCGGGGCAGCGACAGCAGCTTCAGCGCGTCCTCGAGGGTGACGGTCTGCAGGTCCATGCTGCGCAGCAGCGAGCCGGTGCGCGGCTTGGGCCCGGTGGGCTTCTTCCCCTTCTTGGCGGGGGCGCCGCCTTCGTCGTCTTCCGGTGGCGGCGGCAGGATCTCGGTGACGTAGGGGCCGTACCGGCCGTCCTTGGCGACGATCTCGTGACCCGTCTCCGGGTCGACGCCCAACGTGCGTCCCTCCTGCGGTGTGGCGAACAGCTGCTCGGCCACCTCCAGCGTCAGCTCGTCCGGCGTCAGCGAGTCGTTGAGGTTGGCGCGCTGCGGCCCGAGCTCACCCTCGTCGTTGGTCACCATGCGTTCCAGATAAGGCCCGTTCTTGCCCACCCGGACGTACACGGGGCGACCCTGCTCGTCGTCGAATAACTTGATGGAGTTGACTTCTCGGGCGTCGATGCCTTCCAGGTTGACGCCGACGAGCTTCTTCAGGCCGCCGGAACGCGCGACCGAATCGGCCACCCCGTGGTCGCCCCCGAAGTAGAAGCGGTTGAGCCAGTCGGTGCGCCGCTCCTGCCCCGAGGCGATCGCGTCGAGCTCGTCTTCCATCGCGGCGGTGAAGCCGTAATCGACCAGCCGACCGAAATGCCGCTCCAGCAAACCGATTACGGCGAACGCCACCCACGAGGGCACCAGCGCGCTGCCCTTCTTGTGCACATAGCCGCGGTCCTGGATGGTCTTGATGATCGACGAGTACGTCGACGGGCGGCCGATGCCCAGCTCCTCGAGCGCCTTCACCAGCGACGCCTCGGTATAGCGCGCCGGCGGGTTGGTGGCGTGCCCGTCGGGCGTCAGCTCGATGGCGTCCAGCCGCTGGCCCTGCGTCAACTGCGGGAGCCGGCTCTCGGCGTCGTCGGCCTCGCCGCCGGCCAATTCGTCGACGGTCTCCACGTAGGCCTTCAAGAAGCCGGCGAACGTGATGGTGCGCCCGCTCGCGGAGAACACCACTTGCCTTTCTCCGGATTGCCCATTGATCCGCAGGCTCAGCGTCGTGCCCCGCGCGTCGGCCATCTGCGAGGCCACGGTGCGCTGCCAGATCAGCTCGTAGAGCCGGAATTCGTCCCCGTCGAGCTCGCGGCGCACCGCGTCCGGTGTGGCGAAGGTCTCGCCGGCGGGCCGGATGGCCTCGTGCGCCTCCTGCGCGTTCTTCACCTTGCGGGTGTACTGGCGCGGCGACGGCGAGACGTACTCCTCGCCATAGAGCTGGCGCGCCTGCGTGCGCGCGGCGTTGATGGCCGACTGCGACAGCGTCGTCGAGTCGGTACGCATATAGGTGATGTAGCCGTTCTCGTAGAGCCGCTGGGCGATGCTCATGGTGCGCTCCGAGGAGAACCGCAGCTTGCGGCCGGCCTCCTGCTGCAGAGTCGACGTCATGAACGGCGCATAGGGCCGGCGGGTGTAGGGCTTCTCCTCCACCGAGGCGACCGACAGCTGGGCGCCCTGCAGCCCGCTGGCCAGCTCGGTCGCCCGCGCCTCGTCCAGCACGGTGACCTCGTCGGCCTTGCGCAGCTGGCCCAGCGAGTCGAAATCGCGGCCGGTGGCAACGCGCAGGCCGTCGACGCTGGTCAGCCGGGCGGTGAAGGTCGGTGGTGCGGCCTGCGGGTCGGACACGCTGGCGTCCAGGCGGGCCAGGATGTCCCAGTAGGAGGCGCTGCGGAACGCCATCCGGTCGCGTTCCCGCTGCACGATGATGCGCGTGGCCACCGACTGCACCCGCCCCGCCGACAGCTTGGGTGCGACCTTCTTCCACAGCACCGGGCTGACCTCGTAGCCGTACAGCCGGTCCAGGATGCGGCGGGTTTCCTGCGCGTCGACCAGGTCGATGTCCAGGTCACGGGGGTTCTCGGCGGCCTCCAGGATGGCCGGCTCGGTGATCTCGTGGAACACCATCCGCTTGACCGGGATGTTCGGCTTCAGGGTTTCCAGCAGATGCCAGGCGATGGCTTCGCCCTCGCGGTCACCATCCGTGGCCAGGTAAAGCTCGTCGACGCCCTTCAGCAGGCCCTTCAGCTCGCTGACGGTGCTCTTCTTCTCGGGGCTGATGATGTAGAGCGGCTCGAAGTCGTGGTCCACGTTGACACCAAGGCGGGCCCACGGCTCCGACTTGTATTTCGCCGGCACGTCGGCCGCGGCGCGGGGCAGGTCGCGGATGTGCCCGCGCGAGGATTCGACGATGTAGTTGGAGCCCAGGTAACCGGCCAATTTGCGCGCTTTGGTCGGCGACTCGACGATGACGAGTCGCCTACGGCTCCCAGCCCGGCCGCTCTCGCGGTCCTTGAGATTCGGGTCGGCCAACTACGCTTACGCTCCATCCTTGATCGCGGCCCCCCTGCGAGGCCACCCCGCAGAAGAATGACAGGCCGGCGTCAAAAATTCCGCGGAAATTCAGATACGCCAGCGTTCCTTCGCCCTCGGGCACCTGACAATTTCGCACCCTGAGGCGCGACTGCGCAAACCGGCCGCCGGAATCGCAAATCTTTTTCCGCGGTTATACCCGCGGCCACACCGCTGATGCGTCGACGCCGTCGGGGGCGTCGCCCACATTGATCGGCACCCGCGGCGGCCGGCCGGCGCTGCGGATCAGCGGCCGTCGCCGGCTATCGCGCCTGGTAGAGAACGTGGGCGACGCCCCCGACGGCGTCGACGCATCAGCGGTGTGGCCGCGGGTATAACCGCGGAAAAAGATTTGCGACCC
>NZ_LZJF01000084.1 GCF_001666835.1 Mycobacterium sp. E3251
GTCCGGCGCGCGCGCTGCAGTGCGAGCCGTCAGGAACGATTCCAACCTCGTTGAGCCCGCCGACGATGGCCCATCCCATCCCCACCTCCCCGCCCATCGCCGGCAATACGTCACTGTGACGAATCACTGTGCGGCGCAGGGCTATTGGGACATCGCGCTGACCGGCGAGTTCACCACCGCTTGGGTCGTGTGCGGCGATGCGTGTCGGTCGACCAGAGATGGCCGCAGTCCGAGCACTGCAGGTGCACCAGGGTGCCCTTGTTGCTGAGGAGATATTGCCAGTGCGTATCGCAATTGCGACTGCTTCGGCAATCACCGCATTTCGCGCGGTGATCGCAGTGCGGGCAAGACAACCATGCGCGGCGGGCACGGTCGGCGGTCGGATCAATCGGTAGCACGAGCAGTCGTCCGTTCGGGCAGCACGCCGGCGCGGACCAACTCGTCGTATACCCGTTGCTGCTCCTCGTCGAGGTTCGAGTACAGCATTTCGTAGGCCCGCCGTTCCTCGCTAAGCACGGCAATGGGGTCCCAATCGTCACCCATCGCTTCGAACATTGCGCTGCGCCTACGCGCCTCGTCGAACGTCAGGTCATAAGCAAAGTCGAGGTCGGCCATCGCGCTCCCAGCCATTAGATACGCAAACGAACGGCCAGAATGACCCGGTTGACCGTGCTCGGGCTATGACCTACGTCACCCTCGCCGGTTGATGTTCGTCACACTCGGTGCCTACAAAGCCGACCCCGATCGATGACCGAGGGCCGACAAAGGGAACGACAGGGTTGTCCGGCCGTCGCACGCCCAAACCGTCCCGCGGATCCCCTTCCGTCTTCCCCGCCCATCGCCGACAATACGTCACTGTGACGAATCACTTTGCGGCGCAGGATGATTGACGGCGCATCATCGAATGATTGCTCGGCCCCGTGTCCCGCCGGATCGTTTCTCACGCACTCGCGTGCCGGTACCGCGCAAGCCGCCGCAGCGCCTGCGCCGACGCGCACCCCGACATAGGCTGTAGTGCGCTGTCGAGTCGGGCCCGGACGGCGTCGATGTCGAGATCCATCCCGATCGCCACCAGACAATTGGCCGCGGCTCCGCGAGGCGCCTCCCCGAGGTGGATTCCGCTACCCACCAGGTTGACGACATAGTCGTGGATGGTCGTGCGGTGCCGCACTGCCACAACGCCTTTCAGCCTGAACACCTGCGCCGGTGGGTCTTCGAGAAGGTCGAGCAGGGCGTCAGGGTCGACGCAACCAGTGCGACTGACGGTGACGGCATCGGCATGGACATGGTCGTGCTCGTGCTCGCGGACCAGATCCAAAAACGAGAGCTGCCCAACCGGCCCGGCTGTGGCGGACGCGTCGAAGAGTAGCTGAGGATCTATTCGGCCACCCGTCGTGCCTACGACATGTATGCGCGGGTTACGTTGCGCCGCCCGTTGAGTGATGCGTTGCACCACCGCCGACCGCTCCGTCTCCGGCACGAGGTCAAGCTTGTTGACGACAATCAGCGACGCCGCACCGTAGCGCACCGGCGGCAGACTGCCGCAGTCGATGGTGTTGAAGTGGTTTACTGCGTCGACGACGTCGACAAGCCCGCCCACTCGGACCCCGCGGATCTCGCTGAAGCCGATGAGCCGCGCGATTGCTACCGGGTCGGCCAGACCGCTGGCCTCGACGAGGATGGCATCGAGGCGCCGAGCCGGGTCGGCGAGCTTGACGAGCGCGTCGTCGAGCCCACCACCGTCGGGCAGACAACAGATGCATCCTCCGGCGATCGAGGCGGGCTCGTCGACCTGGCCGGCCACCAGACCTGCATCGATGTTGATATCACCGAAGTCGTTGACCACCACACCGATTCGAGTGCCAGGATGGCGTAGCAGGTGGTTGAGCAACGTCGTCTTGCCGGCTCCGAGATGACCAGTGAGCGCGATGACGGGTATCGCAGCAGCCAAGCCTCACCCTCCACATCGACATCCGGACATCCGATGCTAACCGGCGCAGCATGCACGGTCTGTCGCCTGGGCTTCGGCGCCGGATAGCCCGTGCCGCGCCCCGCGACCCATACTTTCGTCACTGGTACGGAATATGTTGTCGCGCAACCGGATGCGCCCGATCAGTCCCCGGGCGCCGACCAGTGCACCACCTTCATGGCGGTCATCTCGTCGAGCAGTTCGGGCCCGAAGCCGAAGCCCGTGCCGCTGACCCGGCGCGGCTCGGAGGCTCCGCCGGGCGCACCGCCGAAGACGGAGTTGATCTTCACCGTGCCCACCGGAAGGCTGCGCCACGCCTCCTGGGCATGCGCCATGCTCCCGGTGAGCACCGTGGCGGCCAGGCCGTAGCGATCATTGGCGGCTGCGGCCAGCGCCGCTGCGAAGTCCGGCACCACCCGCACCGGTGCGATCGGACCGAACGTTTCTTCGCGCATGACCAGCATTTCGGCTGTGCAGTCACTCAAGACCGTCGGCGGGTAGAACGAGCCTGGCCCGGGCTGCGGCTCGCCACCGACCAGGACGTGGGCCCCGGCGCGGGTGGCGTCTTCGACATGCGCGTGGACGTGTTCACGATGACGCTCGTCGACCAGCGGCCCGATGCGGTCCGCCCACGAGATCGCCTCGTCGATCAGTGCGTTGAGAAAAGCATCGGCGATCGATTGCACGACGTAGACCCGCTCGACCGAGACGCAGATCTGTCCGGCGTTCGCGAAGGCGCCCAGCGCGGCCTGGCCGGCCGCCCACGCCGGGTCCACGTCGGCGTCGACGATCAACGCGTCGTTTCCGCCATTCTCCAGCAGCGCCTTGGCGCCCCGTTCGGCGCAGGCGCGCGCGATCTCCCGGCCGGTCGCACTGCTGCCCACGTGCGCGACGACGTCGACCAACTCCGCAGCCGCCAAGCGTTCCCCGACGGTCCCGTCGCCGTCCACAATCTCGAGTACGCCATCGGGCAGCCGGGCAGCCAGCAGTTCGGCGAAGCGCCGGCCTGTTTGCGGTGAGCGCTCGCTGGGCTTGTGTACCACGGTGTTTCCAGCCACGACGGCCGCGCCAAGCAGCCCGGCGGCCACGGCGACGGGATCGTTCCACGGCGTGATCACCGCGACCACGCCACGCGGTTGGGGAACCATCAGGTCCGTTGCGGACCATCCGCCTTGCAGGGCGTGGCCACGGTGGAGCGGCCCAAGCTGGGCGTACTGCAGCAGCGTGTCGATTCCGGCGTCCACGCCGCCGCGCGCGTCGCCGCGCAGCTTGCCGGTTTCCCGCTCGTTCAGTTCGGCGAGTTCGTCGGCGGCGGCGCGGACGTCATCGGCGGCGGCCGCTATCGCGGCGGCCCGTTCAGCCGGCGGCGTGCGCGCCCACCCGCCGGCCGCCGCCGCGGCGCGCCTGACCGCCTCATCGCAGTCGGCAGGCTCGGTGATCGGCACCTGCGTGACGGTGTCACCGGTGCGCGGATCCAGGACGCTGATGATTTTGGTAAGGGCTGAGGCCACGACAGCGGATACCCTGTACCCGGCCCGACCAATCGGGCGCCGCGAAGCGGCCCTGGCCAGGGCTTGAAGCCGCCTCGCGACAGATTCCCGGTCCTGTATGGTCAGCGTGTTCGCCGGCGCAAGGGATAGAGGGTCTCGATGGCAGATAGCCTCCCCGACAAGACCTTTACTTCACGACAGGTGGTGGATCCCGGCCTGCGCAAGGTGGCCCGATTCCTGCCTCGCGGATACGCCTTGCACCGCGGTCTCAAGGTCCAGCGGACGATCATGAACCTCTTCAGTAGCACGGGGCGGCTGCGGGACATACCGGTCGCCACGGTCGACGAGCACGTCACCGTACGCCTGCATCGCCCGATCAACGCTCCCCACCGGGCGCCGGCACTGCTCTGGGTCCATGGCGGCGGCACCATCATGGGCCACGCCGCCCAGGACGACAAATACCTGCGCAAGCTGTCGCGCCGGACGGGCGTAGCGATCGCGGCCGTGGAGCACCGCTTGGCACCCGAGCACCCCTACCCGATCCCGATTGAAGACTGCTACGCGGCGCTGCTGTGGCTCGCGCGCCAACCGTGGGTGGATCCGGATCGGATCGCTGTTGGAGGGGCCAGTGCCGGCGGGCACTTCGCGGCGGCGCTGGCGCAACGGGCCCACGACCGCAACGACGTCAAACTCGCCTACCAGATGCTGGTGTATCCCATGCTGGATGATCGCACCGGCGTCAACGAGGCCGGCCAGCGGCGCATCATGTGGACGGCGACCGACAACCAAATGGCGTGGCGCTGGTACCTCAACGGCGCCGACCCCAGACAGGCCGTCCCGGCTCGTCGAGACGATTTGTCCGGCCTGCCGCCGGCGTGGATCGGGGTCGGGACATTGGACCTCTTCTATGCGGAATGCCTGCAATACGCCCGGCGCCTGCGCGAGGCGGGTGTTCCCGTGCACGAAGAGATTGCCCCCGGCGCCTTTCACGCGTTCGACCAGATCGCGGACAAGGCGCCGGTGTCGGTGAACTTCTTCGCCAGTCAGTGCGATCACCTTCGCGGCGCGCTCGTCACGCCTCGCGCCTAGCCGCGGTCGTCGACAGCTCCCCTGCATCGACTGATATATCCCCCTTGTGCGGCAACGTGTTTCAACAGAAGGCGACGGGCCCACGGTTCGCCCCGCACGTCAGGCCAGCCCAGGAGGGAACGACGCCCGCCACGCGCCCGGGGGCGCGGGACCCGAAATTCGCCGCCCGTTTTGACTGCAAAGTGTGCAGAATGTGCAACTATGGAGGCCGTGGTCACCAACCAGATGGGCCTGCGTGAGCGCCGACGCCGCCAAACCAGCGCGGACATCCGCGACGCCGCGGTGCGCCTGACGGTGGAACGCGGATACGACAAGGTCACCATCGACGAGATCTGCGCCGAAGCCGGAATATCGACCCGCACCTTCTTCAACTACTTCCCCAACAAAGAGTCCGCGATCGCCTACGGCCCCTCAGACATCCCCCCCGAACTAGTGGCGGATTTCGTCGCTGCAGGCCCGGCCCCCTATTCGGTCGTCCTGGCCGAACTGATCGCCCTGGCCGCGCACCACCTTCGCGACGTGCCTCCGCGGCGCGAACACGCGGCCCACATGCTGGAACTCGCTAAGACCTCGCCGGCAGTGTTGGCCGCATTCCTCGCCGATCTCGAGCGGTTCCAGAATCACCTGACCGATGTGGTCGCCCGCCGCCAGGGCATGCGCCCGGACGACGAGATCGTCGCGTTGATCGCCGCGCTGGCCCTGACCGCGGTGCGCTCGGGCATCGAGCGCTGGTCGAAGGGCGAGGAGGGCGGTGACGACGACACGCCGATGCCGCACGTCGAGCGTGCCGCCGCGCTGGTCAACAGCATCTTCAACGAGTGATTTGAAACACTGAGAGCAATTGTTGCATGGTGTGCAACATATGCACAGTATGTACTATGCTCTCTTTGCGGTACTCGAGAACGCCTTCGCGTCACGAGGCGCGCGTCGCCACTGGGGGCGGCGACCGGTGTTCTCGGGTTGCCGTTGCCCTGAGACCGTCGAACCTGGTGACCGTCGAAACCGTTGCGGTGCACCGTAAGTCGTTGCGCACAAACTGACCACATCATGATCGGATGATGAGGAGGGACTCTCCCAGGTGCAGATATCGAAGGTTGTACGCAACGCGTGGTTGCCGCTGCTGATCGTCGCGGTCCTGGTGGTTGGCGGCTTCGCCGTGGCCCGGGTCAAGTCGTTCTTTGGAGCCCACGACACGGGCGTCATGACGAGCCCGCGGCTGGATGACTCCAAGCCCTTCAAGCCAAAGGTCGTCAAGTACGAGGTCTTCGGCTCGGCCCGCACCGCCAACGTGAATTACCTGGACCTGTCCTCTGATCCGAAGCGGGTCGACAATGCGACCTTGCCCTGGACGCTAGTGCTCAGCACGACCGCCCCCTCCGTCTTCCCGAACCTATCGGCGCAAAGCGACGGTGATTCCCTCGGTTGTCGCATCACCATCGACGACGAAGTCAAGGCCGAGAACATGACCGACCGCGTGCACGCCCTGACCTTCTGCTTGGTGAAATCCGCATGAGCGCACACGTTGACGACGCCCGCACCGACACCATCCCCGTGGCCCAAGAACCGGTGCGGGAAAAGATTCCGCGGATCATCCGGACGTTCGCCGTCCCCATCATCCTCGGCTGGATCGCGCTCATCGCGGTGCTCAACGTCGTCGTCCCCCAGTTGGACGAGGTCGGGAAGATGCGCTCGGTGGAGATGACCCCCGACGATGCGCAGTCGGTTGTCGCGACCAAGCGGATGGGCGCGATCTTCAACGAGTACAAGTCGAACAGCTCGGTCATGATCGTGCTCGAGGGCCAAAATCCCCTCGGCGCCGACGCCCACGCCTACTACGACCAGATGGTCAAGAAGCTCGACGCCGACACCAAACACGTTGAGCACGTGCAGGATATGTGGAGCGATCCACTGACCGGGGCGGGCGCGCAGAGCAACGACGGCAAGGCCGCCTACGTCCAGGTGTATCTGGCCGGTAACCAGGGCGAAGCCCTGGCCAACGAATCCGTCGAGTCGGTGCAAAACATCGTCAAGAGCTTGTCCCCGCCGAAAGGGGTGAAGGCCTACGTCACCGGGCCCGCCGCGCTGTCGGCCGACCAGCACACCGCCGGCGACCGCAGCCTGCAGCTCATCACCGCGGCAACGTTCACGGTCATCATCGGAATGCTGCTGCTGGTCTACCGGTCGGTCGTCACCGTGCTACTCACGTTGTTGATGGTGGTCTTCGAACTCTCGGCCGCCCGCGGGATGGTCGCATTCCTGGGCTATTACAAGATCATTGGGCTTTCGACGTTCGCCACCAACCTGTTGGTCACGTTGGCGATCGCGGCCGCCACCGACTATGCGATCTTCTTGATCGGCCGATATCAGGAAGCCCGCGCCGTGGGTGAATCACGCGAGGACGCGTACTACACCATGTACAAGGGCACCGCACATGTGGTGCTCGGGTCGGGCCTGACCATCGCCGGCGCGACCTTCTGCCTGCACTTCACCAACCTTCCCTATTTCCAGACGCTGGGCATCCCGTTGGCCATCGGCATGGTTGTGGTCGTGGCGGCCGCGTTGACGCTCGGTCCGGCGGTGATTTCGGTGGCGACGCGTTTCCGCAAGACGCTCGAACCCAAGCGCACTCAACGGATTCGCGGTTGGCGCAAGATCGGCGCGCTCGTGGTCCGCTGGCCCGGGCCAATCCTGGTCCTGACGATCGGGATCGCCCTCGTCGGGTTGCTGACCTTGCCGGGGTACCGCACCAACTACAACGACCGCAACTACCTGCCCGCCGATCTCCCCGCGAACGAGGGTTACGCGGCGGCGGACCGGCACTTCTCGCAGGCGCGGATGAATCCTGAAGTGCTGATGATCGAAAGTGACCACGATCTGCGCAACTCCGCGGATTTCTTGGTCATCGACAAGATCGCCAAAACGGTCTTCCGGGTGCCGGGAATCGGCCGCGTGCAAGCCATCACGCGGCCCCAGGGCACGCCGATCGAGCACACCTCGATCCCGTTCCAGATCAGCATGCAGGGCGTCACCCGGCAGATGAACCAGAAGTATCAGGAAGACCAGATGGCCGACATGCTGCATCAGGCCGACATGATGCAGACGACCATCGACAGCATGGAAAAGATGTCGAGCATCACCGCGCAGATGGCCAACGACATGCACCAGATGGTCAAGAAGATGCACGACATGACCATCGACATCAACGAATTACGCCAGCACATGGCTGATTTCGAGGACTTCTTCCGGCCCATCCGCAGCTATCTCTATTGGGAACGGCACTGCTATGACATCCCGGTGTGCTGGTCGCTGAGATCCGTCTTCGACGGCCTCGACGGCATCGACATCATGACCGACGACATCGAGAGCCTGCTGCCGATCATGGATCATCTCGACACACTGATGCCTCAGATGGTGGCGCTGATGCCGTCGATGATCGAGAACATGAAGGCCATGAAAACGACGATGCTGACCATGTATGCGACCCAGAAGGGCCTCCAGGATCAGCAGAACGAGGCGCAGAAGAACTCGAATGCGATGGGCAAGGCGTTCGATGCCTCCAAGAACGACGACTCGTTCTACTTGCCGCCGGAGACCTTCAACAACGCCGAGTTCAAGAAGGGGATGAAGAACTTCATCTCCCCCGACGGCCATGCGGTGCGCTTCATCATCAGCCATGACGGCGATCCGATGTCCGCCGAAGGCATTTCGCACATCGGCGCCATCAAGAAGGCCGCCTATGAGGCGCTCAAGGGCACGCCGCTGGAGGGCTCGAAGATCTATCTGGCGGGCACGGCGTCGATCTACAAAGACCTCAGTGACGGCAACACCTATGACTTGTTGATCGCCGGGATCTCTTCGCTGTGCTTGATTTTCATCATCATGCTGCTCATCACCCGCGGCGTGGTGGCGTCGGCCGTCATCGTGGGCACCGTCCTGCTGTCGTTGGGCGCGTCGTTCGGCCTGTCGGTGTTGATCTGGCAGCACCTCATCGGCATCGAGCTGCACTGGATGGTGCTCGCGATGTCGGTCATCATCCTGCTTGCGGTGGGCGCGGACTACAACTTGTTGTTGGTGGCGCGGTTCAAGGAGGAGATCCACGCCGGTCTGAACACCGGGATCATCCGATCGATGGGCGGTACCGGCTCGGTCGTCACCTCGGCGGGCCTGGTGTTCGCCTTCACGATGATGACGATGGCGGTCAGCGAGCTGACGGTCATCGGTCAGGTCGGTACCACCATCGGACTGGGTCTGTTGTTCGACACCCTGATCGTCCGGTCGTTGATGACGCCGTCAATCGCCGCGCTGCTGGGCAAATGGTTCTGGTGGCCCCAACGTGTGCGGCAACGCCCGGTTCCGTCGCCATGGCCCAAGCCGAGTGACGAGAAGGCGCCCGAGGAGACCGAATCCCTCGCTCCGGCTAGGTAACCCAGTCCGGCTGCCCGGCGGTGTCGACCGCGGAGAAGTCCTTGTGGCCCAGGCCGGCGGTGGTGCCGCCGTCGACGACGAACTCCGAGCCGGTCGAATAGCTCGATTCGTCGCTGGCCAGGTAGACGACGAGGTTGGAGACTTCCTTGGGCTGGGCAATGCGGCCCAGCGCGGTCTGGAAGATGTCTTCGGGGACCCACTCGGTCATCGGGGTTTTGATGAGCCCGGGGTGGATCGAGTTCACCCGAATTCCGCTGGGCCCCAACTCCAAAGCCGCCGACTTGGTCAGCCCCCGGACGGCGAATTTGGTGGCGGTGTACCCGTGGCAGGCGATGGTGCCGGCGATCCCCTCGATAGAGGAGATGTTGATGATCGATCCCCGTCCGGCTTCTTTCATCGGCTTCACTACGGCGCGGATGCCCAGGAACACGCCTGTCAGGTTGATGTCGAGGATGCGCTGCCACTCCGAGAGCGCGTAGTCCTCGAAGGTGCCGATGTTGATGATGCCCGCGTTGTTGACGAGGATGTCGATGCCGCCGAACTCGCTGAGGGCGGTGGCTACCGCGGCGTCCCAATCCTCGGGCTTCGTCACGTCGAGGTGCAGGTAGCGGGCCGGGTCACCGACCTCGGCGGCGACGGCCTTGCCCTCCTCATCGAGGATGTCACCGAAGACCACCTTGGCCCCCTCGGACACCAGCGTCCGCACGTGCGAGGCGCCCATTCCCCGCGCACCCCCGCTGATGAGCGCGACCTTCCCGGCTAACCGTTCTGCCACTGCCATTCTCCTGTCGTGTCCGTAGTGCTAAGCACCATACGTACCGCAGGTGGTGTATGGCCAGAGCCGGAATTACTCCACGACGTCGAAGACCGCAGTGGCGGAGGTGACGGCCTTATCCGCGTTGCCCTCGTCGTGCAGCAGCATCCGCACGCCGACGCGTCCCGGCCCGCCCGCGTGCGCGGTGCCCTCGACGCGGAACGGACCCACCTTGCCGCGCGACATGAACATGACGTGCCAGCTGACCACCTGGAGCCTTCGCGTTCCGGCGACGCCGGCGGCAAGATCCATCGCCGCGGTTTCGAGGACGACGTGCTGCGGGCCGATGTGCAGCGCGGCGTCCGGGGAAGCCAGTTCGGTACTGAGCTCGGGCAGCACCCAGTGGCCGTCACCGCGCCTGCTCGCGCCGAACGCCTGCCACAGCGGCGGCAGGTCCGGCGAATCCTCGACCACCAGCTCCGTACCCGAAACATCCATCCTGTCCAGACCTTCCGGCGGGATGCCGATGATCGCCCCCTGCCCCTCGTTGAAGGCGATCACCCGATCCGGGTTGTCGGCGTCGACGATCTTGCATCGCCCATAGCCCATGGTGCGGCCCTGGTGCACGATGCCTGACTCGACGATCTCGACCCGGCTGACGTCGTAGCCGGGGTCGACGATCTGCACCGACGCGATGACCGGGTTGGGCACCGCGACCATGTCGGTCTGGCATCCCTCCGGGGAGGAAATGGCCAACGGCGCCACCATGATTCCCCCGGCCTCGTTGCGCATGTCGCGGCGGATAATGACGGTGTTGTCGACCTCCCCAAGGTCCATCGAGGAGTGCTTGCGACCGATGTAGCGGTAGCTGAGCAGGCCGGTCCAGCGCCGGTACAGCTCGTCGCGGTAGGCGTCCGAGTCTCCCGCCAACTCCCGGATGTCACGAAGTCGATCGCCCAATTCCGGCCTCCTTCAGGCTTTTCCGTGCCGCACCTGGTTGAACGGCACGCCGCGGTCGGCGGCGTACTCGCGCGGGAAGTTCAGCACCCGCTCGCCGATCACGTTGCGCGCCATCTCCGTGGTCCCGCCGCCGATGCTGGCGATCTGACGGCCCAGGTAGCGGGTGCCGATGTCGAGCAGCCCCGCCTCGTCGTCGACCACGGCCGCCGGGCCGGCGACAGCCAATGCGGTGTCGTTTTCGACGTCGTGCACTTCGGCCATGGACAGCCGGATGATCGATCCCGCGGCGGGTGGCAGGGATCCCTTCGTCACGGCGTGGAAGACATGCTCGCTGAGGTGTCGGTGCACGGCGCGATGGACCAGGGCCCTACCCACCATCTCGCGAACTCGTTCGCTGCCGAATTGGCTCGTCTTGTCCACCAGGGACAGCAGGTCCACCGAAATGTCCTCAGCTTCAGCTATTCCCGGCCCGCTGGTGTACTCCGAACCGTCGCCCATGCTCCGACGTTCGTGGTACAGCTGGCGCGAGGCCACCTCCCATCCCTTCCCCGGCTCCCCCACTACGGCGTCGTCGCCGACGTCGACGTCGTCGAAGAATTCCTCGCAGAACTCGACGGAGCCGTTAACCTGCTTGATGCGGTTGATCGTGACCCCGGGGTGCCGAAGCGGCACCAGAAACATCGTCAGGCCTTCGTGCTTGGGGACGCTCCAGTCGGTGCGGGCCAGGCACAGGCCGTAGTCGGCGGCGAACGCCCACGTGCTCCACGTCTTAGCGCCGTTGAGGATCCATCGCCCATCCCGGCGTTCGGCGCGAGTGAGGACGCCCGCAAGGTCCGATCCCCCGCTGGGTTCCGACAGCAGCTGCACCAGCACTTCGTCGCCGCGCAGCGCAGCCGCGATGTGCGTGCGCTTCTGCTCCTCGCTGCCCGTGTCGAGGATCGTCGCGCAGCAGATGGCGAAGGACGGAACGTTGAGCATGAGCGGCGTCTCGTAGGCGAGGGCCTCGGCGTCGAACGCCTTCTTGTACTCGTAGCCCAGGCCGAGCCCGCCGTACTCGCGCGGGAAGCAGATGCCGGCGAATCCCCCGTCGTACAGCTTCTTCTGCAGTTCGCGGGCGCGCTGCCAGGAGGACAGTTCGTCGCGCTGCAGGACCATCGCGTCGCCGGAATCCAGCCGCGGGAGGTTGTCGGCCAGCCAGGCCTTGGCCCGGCGCCGAAAGTCTTCGACCGACTCGGACGTCACCGGATGGCCTCCCACTCGAGCCTCGACCTTGTGCTGGGCGACTGTACAGCACCGCTTCCGCGGCTGTACAGGTTTGCGCCCTACGACCGGTTCAGCTCCACCGCGGAGCGAATCAGCGCCTTCAATGCCTCTTCATCGACGGTGTCGCCCTCAGTGAAGTCAATCGCCCGCCGGGTGTTGCCGTCGAGACTGGAGTTGAACAGACCCGAGGGATCCTTGAGCGAGGCGCCCTTGGCGAAGGTCATCTTCACGACCTTCTTGTAGGTCTCGCCCGTACAGATCATTCCGTCGTGATACCAGACCGGAACACCCCGCCACTTCCACTCCTCGACCACGTCTGGGTCGGCGTCCTTGATGAGTTGCCTGATGCGGGCCAGCATCTCGCCGCGCCAATCCCCTAGTTCCTTGATCCTGGCGTCGATCAGCTCTGCGGGAGATTTGTCCTGGGAGTTGGCCATTGTGGCTCGCCCTTCCGATGTTGTCGCTCGACCGCCCCGTGCCCGACGCCGGGGGCGGAGGCCCGTAGTCTGCAGTACTCAGCATGACCGATACCCATCCCTTCGACGATGCCGTCCGGCTGGAGACCGTCGACACCCACACCAGGCGCGGGCGCACCCATCCGGAATGGGCCAACATGGTCGGCCCCTTTGGCGGGATCTCCGCCGCCGTGATTCTGCACGCCATCGAGTCAAACCCCGATCGCATCGGCGAGCCGCTGGCGCTCACCGTCAATTACGCCGCCCCCATCGCCGACGGCGACTTCGACGTCTCGCTGCGGACCGCGCGCACCAATCGCTCCAACCAGCACTGGATCGCCGAACTCAGCCAAGACGGTGACGTCAAGACCACGGCGACCGCGTTGTTCGCTATCCGCCGCGACAGTTGGGCCGACACCGAAAGCCGCCCACCGAGCGCGCCCGACCCTGAGCGGCTGCCCGCCACCGATCCGGGCCTCGTTCGCTGGACGAGCCTCTATGACATGCGGTTCGCCGAAGGCCCCATGCCCGGCAAAGGCGGGCAGCCGAGCCCCTCGTCGACGACCACCGTGTGGGTGCGCGACGCCGCGCGGCGCCCCGTCGACTATCCGGCACTGGCCGCGCTGTGCGACATCTTCTACCCGCGGGTGTTCCTGCGGCGCGGCGGCTTCGTCCCGTCGGGGACGATCTCGCTGACGACGTACTTCCACGCCGATCAGCACCAACTCGCCCGCTCTGGAAGTGACTTCGTCCTGTGCACCGCGCACGCCAACCGCTTCACCCGCGGGTACTTCGACCAGAGCGCACAGGTGTGGACGCGAGACGGCGCCCTGCTGGCCACCACCCATCAGGTCGTCTACTTCAAAGGTTGAGAGGTTTACACTTCGCCAGTGAAACGTCACGCCGGGACACAGAGGGACAGAATCGAGCCGCAATGACCGAGCGCGCGGAGGACGTGGTGGCCGAGGCGGACACCGCCACCCTGCTGGCCATCGAATCCATCAAGCAGCTCAAGGCCCGCTATTGCCGGAACCTCGACACCAAGGACTGGGCGGCTTGGCGCACCGTCTTCACCGACGACTTCGTCAGCGACACGGCCGAAGCCGGCGGCAAGGTGGTCGAGGGCGCGGACGAATTCGTGGCGTTCACACGCAAGGCGCTCGGGCGGCCGGCGCAGGCCACCGCGCACCAGGTGCATGCCCCCGAAATCGCACTCACGTCGGCGACGACCGCGCGTGGAGTGTGGGCCCTGCAGGACGTCGTCCGGTTCGGACCCGGGGTGACGTTGTTTGGCTACGGGCACTACCACGAGACCTACGAGAAGATCGGCGGACAGTGGTTCATCAAGAGCTCCAAGCTGACTCGGCTGCGAGAGGATATCGTCACCCCCGTGTTTTCGCTCTACGTCTCCGACCGAATCCGCCGCGCGATCGGCAGAGCCGCCGACCGACTGATGGGACAGTGATAACGCCATGACCGCCTCTACCGTTTTGGTCACCGGTGCGTTCGGACAAGTCGGCAAGCGTTGCACGCGGATCCTGCTCGAGCGGGGACGCACCGTCGTCGCGATGGACCTGCGCAACGACAACACCGTCGCCGTCGAGCGCGAGCTGGCCGCCGGCAGGTACCCCGGCACGCTGATTCCGGCCTACACCGACCTGCTGGACGCAGAGGCGGTGCGTGATCTCGTCGTGTCCCATCGGCCCGAGGCGGTCGTTCACCTCGCCGCGATCGTGTCCCCGCTCTCGTATCGCAGGCCGGCGCTGGCCCGCAAGGTGAACGTCGGTGGCACCGAGAATCTCTTGGCCGCCTGCGCCGCACTCCCCCGCCCGCCCCTCTTCCTGATGGCCTCCAGCGCCGCGGTGTACGGATCGCGCAACCCCTACCGCCAGCCGGAGCGGATCACCCCGGACACGCCGGTGAACCCGATCGATCAATACGGTCAGGACAAAGTGCTCGCCGAGGCGGCGATCCGCGCCAGCGGCCTGCCGTACGCGCTCTTTCGCCTGGGCGGGGTCATCTCGCCGGACACGCACACGACGGTCAACGGCGACTCCCTGCTCCTGATGCGGTCGATGCCAGGCGACAACCGCATGCACGCGGTGGATGCCCGAGACGTGGCGCTGGCTTTCGCCAACGGTGTCGATCGGGAAGCGACCATCGCGGGCAAGGTGATACTGATCGGCGGCAACGAGTCGTACGTGCTCACGCAGCGCGAGCTCGAGGACGGCCTGATGGAAGCCGTCGGCCTGGGTGGGCTCGGGCCGTCGGCCAGCCTGCCCGGCGATCCTGCCGACGACCGCGGCTGGAGCTTCACCGGCTGGTACGACACCACCGAAGCGCAGGCGTTGCTCGACTTTCAGGAGCACGACTGGTCCCAAACCCTGGAATGGATCGCCGAGACACAGGGCCGCACGCGGACCGTGGTGCGACTGCTGAGCCCGATCTTGCGCCCGGTCTTGCGTGCGGTCCTGATGGTGCAGCGCCGGCTCGAGGGACGCGGCCCGTACGCCGACCCGTGGACGCTGATTGAAAAGCACTACGGCACGGCGGCGCTCGCCACCGCGGACTAGTTCCGGGAGTTGCTGCGCCACAACATGACTCGCACGCCCGCGCCCGTCAGCGGTCGATCCATCCCATCTGCGCTTCGGCGTGGTGACCACCCTGGGCCGGGGTGAGTCGGTCGAGCCGGGACAGCTGGTCGGGCGTCAGTTCGACCGCGTCTGCACCGAGGTTCTCCTCGAGTCGCGACACGCGCTTCGTTCCCGGAATCGGGACGATGTCGGGGCCTTTCGCCAACAGCCAGGCAAGGGCAACCTGAGCGGGAGTGGCGCCGACGTCGGCGCTGATGCTCCGCAGTTCGTCCGCGCTCTTCAGGTTGTGCTGGAAGTTCTCGTCGAAGAACCGCGGATTGGTCTTGCGGTAGTCGCCGTCGGGCAGCCCCTCGGTGGACCGAATGGCACCGGTGAGGAAGCCGCGGCCCAACGGTGAGTAGGCGACGAACCCGATCCCCAGTTCGCGCAGCAGCGGTAATATCGCCTCTTCCTGGTCGCGGGTCCAAAGCGAATACTCCGATTGCACGGCGGTGATGGGATGCACCGCGTGAGCGCGCCGGATCGTGTTCACGCCGACCTCCGAGAGGCCGATGTGCCCGATCTTTCCGGCATCGACCAACTCCGCCAGGGCACCGACCGTGTCTTCGATCGGAGTCTCGCGGTCGAGGCGGTGCTGATAGAAGAGATCGATGTGGTCGGTGCCCAGCCTTTGCAGCGAACCGTCCACCGCGATGCGGATGTTGGCCGGGCTACTGTCCGGGCCGCTGCGCCCGGTGTGGGATATGAGGCCGAACTTGGTGGCCAGCACGACCTGATCGCGCCGGCCCTGCAGGGCACGCGCGAGCAGTTCTTCGTTGACGTACGGGCCGTACACCTCGGCGGTGTCGATCAGCGTGACGCCCAGGTCGATGGCGCGATGAACGGTGCGGATCGACTCCGCGTCGTCGCTGCCGGCGCCCGCGTAGGCCACGGACATGCCCATCG
Organism: Mycobacterium sp. E3251; assembly: GCF_001666835.1. Taxonomy (GTDB): domain Bacteria; phylum Actinomycetota; class Actinomycetes; order Mycobacteriales; family Mycobacteriaceae; genus Mycobacterium. The sequence goes on from NZ_LZJF01000084.1 coordinate 15,945, forward strand.
CGCCCAGGCCCAGGCGGCCGACCTCCAGATTGGCGAGCCGAGCTTGCTTCATGGAGTCATTGTGCGCGCGGGGACTTCACGCCATGGGGCGGGTACCGTTGCGCGAGTGCACCGCATCGATTTTGCCGCGATCCGATGGACGACGTAGAAACCGCGCGACCGGCCCGCAATCTGGCGGTGGACTGCTACCGCGCGTCGGGTGTGGTTCTCATCGTGCTGGGCCACTGGCTTGCCGGTTCGGTGACCTACCACGACGGGCAATTCGGTCGCGAGAACCCGCTGCTCGACATGCCGTGGACGCAATGGCTGACCTGGATCTTCCAGGCGGTGCCGGTGTTCTTCTTCGTCGCCGGTTACGCCGGTGCGGTGTCATGGTCGCGCCGCCGCGACGCCGACAGTTTCTCGCGCCAGGACTGGATTCGGCACCGACTGGCTCGGGTACTGGGACCTACGGCGGTCTATGTCGCGCTGGTGTCGGTGGTCGTGGTGGTACTGCAGGCTCGGCACGTGCCGGGCACGGTGATGGAATACGCGGGTTGGGCCGTTGCCATGCACCTGTGGTTTCTCGCCGTTTACGTGCTGGTGGTGTCTCTGACACCGATTGCCGTTGCCGCGCATCGGCGTTGGGGCCTCAAGGCGCCGGCGGTCCTGGCCGCGGGCGTCGTGTTGGTCGATGCCGTCTCGCTGGCGGGCCATGTCCCCTATGTCGGCTCGCTGAACTACCTACTGTGCTGGGGCCTGCTCTACCAGCTTGGGATCGCTTGGCACGGTGGGCTGTTGGCCGGCCGCAGACCGGTGCTACTGGCCGCCGCTTCGGCCGTCATTCTGGCGCTGCTTATCCGGGTGGGACCGTATCCGGTCAGCATGATCGGCGTTCCGGGCGAGGCGATCGAGAACACCTCACCCCCGACGGTGGCGATGATGGCGTTCGCCTGCACGCAAGCGGGGCTGGCCATGGCGCTCGCGGCGACACTCGACCGGGTCCTGCATCACCGCCCGGTGCAGCGCGTGCTGTCCACCGCCAATGCCAACGTGATGGCCCTCTACCTGTGGCACATGATTCCGGTCGTCATCGTCGCGATCGTCGCTTATCCGGCCGGGTTGATACCGCAACCCCACGAGGGTTCGGTGGCGTGGTGGCTGGTCCGGCTGGAGTGGATCACGATCCTCAGCGTGGTGACAGCGGTCGAGTTGCTGCTGCTCTGGTGGCAGCGGCGGTTCTTCGCGGTTCCGCTGCCCACCTTCGGCCTCCCGCTCCCCGATCGCTTGGCCGAGGCGACCATGCTGATCGGCGCCCTCCTGGCCGCCGTTGGATTGCACTTATTGGCGCAGGGCGGCTTCGCGCCGGACGGGCGTTACTCGTGGCCGACCGCCGCCTTGTTCGCCGCCGGGGTGGTGTTGGTAGCGGCGCGCCCCAGAACCCCGTCCCGCGTTATCGGCCGGAGGCCGCAGCGGCGCCCGAGCGCTTAGCGGCGGCCGGCAGCACGTGGTCGGCCAGTTTGTCGGTGGACAAGCACAGCGAGCAGACATGCGCGTCGTGCGTCTCGCACGACACTACGTCCGGACGCTCGTAAACGTGATGGCAGACATGGCATTTCAATTGCACGGCCGACGGGTTGCCGTATTCGTCGTACATGGGCAAGTCGATGCCGTCGTGGGTGCGGCGCAGGTAGTACTTGCCCTTCGTCGCGATCGCCAGGATCGGCGGCATGACCAACGCGATGACGATCGCCACCAACGGCGAGTACGGCCGCAGCGCCGGGCCGAGGCCACCGAAGAAGGCGATGATCGACAGTCCCGCGGCCAACAGCATCGACCCGAAGCCCACGGGGTTGATGGCGTACAGCATGCCGCGGCGGAACTCCGGCGCCTTCGGTGACAACTTGAGCAGGTACTTGTTGAAGACGATGTCCGACGCCACGGCCAACACCCACGCCATACCGCAGTTCGCGTAGAACCCCAAGATCGTGTTCAGCACTGCGAACATGTCGGCTTCCATCATGATGAGCGCGATGACGAGGTTGACGGCCAGGAAGACCACGCGCCCGGGGTAATGCTTGGTGACGCGGGTGAACGAGTTGGTCCACGCCAGCGAGCCCGAGTATGCGTTCGTCACATTGATCTTGATCTGACTGAGCACCACCAGGACCACCGCAAGCGTCAGGGCGAGCCAGCCCGGCATGAAGTTGCGGTAGATCAACAGGAATTGATGCACCGGCTGGTTGGCCACCGACGTGGACCCCGCAACACGGGAGATCAGATAGATCGCCAGGAACAGGCCGATGATTTGTTTGATCGCTCCGAACACGACCCAGCCGGGGCCCGCGAGCAACATCCAGGTCCACCAGCTGCGCGAATTCGCCGGGGTCCGTGGCGGCATGAAACGCAGGTAGTCGATCTGCTCGGCGATCTGGGCGATCAGGGAGAGGCACACCCCCGCCGCCAACAGACTCGAGCCGACGTTGACCGCGCCGTCACCGCCGCGGCCGCCGTAACCGAAGAACTGGTGAATTGAGTCCGGATGGCGCACCACGAGGTAGACGAACGGAACCACCATCAGGATCAACCACAGCGGCGTGGTCCAAAGTTGGAGCTGTGAAAGGACTTTCATGCCGTAGATGACCAACGGAAAGATGATAAGCGTCGAACAGGCATAGCCGACCCAGAGCGGGATATGCAAACCCAGCTTGAGGCCCTGCGCCATGATGGAACCCTCGAGCGCGAAGAAGATGAAGGTGAAGGTCGCGAAGATCACGTTGGTGACCACCGAGCCGTAGTAGCCGAAACCGCTGCCCCGAGTGATCAGGTCCAGGTCGAGGTTGTAGCGCGCCGCGTAATAGGCCAGCGGCAATCCGGTCGCGAAGATCACCACGGCGAAAATCCCAATGCCGCACAACGCGTTGCCGGTGCCGTATGAGATGCCGACGTTGGCGCCGATCGCAAAGTCGGCCAAGTACGCGATGCCGCCGAGAGCCGAGATGCCAACTACCGCCGTCGACCACCGCCGATAACTGCGTGGCGCGAACCGCAGGGTGTAGTCCTCGAGCGTCTCCTTCGCGGCCGCCACGGTGTCCAGGTCCACCGCGGCCGCGGACCCATTGACGTCTGACTCGGTTTCCTGCGTCATCCCCACCCTCCCTGGCGCGAAAGTCCCGCCGAAGATAGCGGACCCTGGTTGCGACAAAGTGAAGCCGGGGTCCTGCGGAGACGCGTCACCGTGGCCGCCCGACATGCCCTCGAATCGGGGTCTCTGCGGGTAAGCGACTTACGGCCCCTCGAGAGGGGCCGTAGTGCCCTGGTCGGCGTCGTATTCCGGGGAGAAACGTTTCCCGCAAGCCTCGGATTAGTTGAGCAGTTGAGCCTAGGCTAGAAGGAGACACCCGCGCCAAGGGAGTACACAGATGTCACACGCCACTCTCCACACCAGCCAGGTCCCTCAGCAGCGCGCACAAGATGCCGAGCTATTGAGGGAGTCCGGAGTGCACAAGCTCGTCGTCGCCGACCGCGACGGCAACTGCTTAGCATTCCTATTGGCCTGGGATAGATTCGACTACGACGCAGAGACGGACACCTATGTGTGTGTCGTCGACAGCGACGGCAGAGAGCTGATGACTGTGTACACCACCGGTGAGATCAAACCGGCCGCAAAAGCCAACACGTATGTAGTAACCGCGCCGGATAGGTTCGATGGCCCCAGGGCACTGTAAGCCCGCCGAACCGACAGACCGAGCTCGGAGCAGGTCTCTGCCGGGCCATTTCTCATAACAGGTTGCAGGACTTGTCAACCTGATCGCCAGCGGCGCCAACCGGCGCGACGGCTGCCGGCCGCGCCGAAGCATGTCTGCGTCCGGTGGCGCAGCTTGACATCCAGACGCTTATGATGGACCGTTCGTACGGTTAGTTTGAGCCGAAGGGTGGACGATGCCCCGACCTGGTAGGCGTGGCGAGATCTTCGACGCGTTTGTGCGCTATGTCGCCGAACGCGGCTACGACAGAACGAATATGGGCGACATCGCCGACGAGCTTGGCATGTCGAAGGGGACCATCGTTTACCACTTCGGAACCAAAGCGCAGATGTTGCGCGAGCTTGAAGAAACGCACCTAGCCCACCAACTCGACGCGCTACAGATGGCATGGGCTCGACTTGCCACACCCCAAGAGCGCATCGCCGCAATCATTTACGCCTCCGCACTGCTACAAGTGGTCGCCCGCGACGCGACGGTGGCAAGCCAGCGCGAGGTCGTTCAGCTGTCCGATGACCCGGCGATGCGGCACGCTCGCAAGTTGCGCCGTCGGTTGCAGACCCTGGCGATTGACGAGATCCGTAGCGGAATAGAGAGCGGTGTATTCCGAAGCGTCGACGTCGAACTGGCGGCCCTGCAGCTTTGGGGGTCGCTGCAATGGATGTGGGTGTGGTTCGATCCCGCAGATTCTCAGACACCCGAACACGTCGGGGCCGCTTTTGTCGATGTGTTCCTCGGCGGTCTCCTACTCGACCGCCTGGGGCTCAGCAAGTGGGCGAATCCGTCCGCGGACGTCATCACGGTCGTGCGCGAATGCCTTGCCTCGGTCAAAGGTCCGACGGACTGACCGTATAACCGCGAATACCCTGCGCGGCGCGGGGATTGGTGCACCCCTTCACGCTTGATGTGCCCAGCCGGCCTTCGCCGGCGATTGTCGATCGCTCGATCCACGAAGACCACTACTGTACGGCCGGTCGGTTTCATACCTAGAACCCATTTGGGCCACTGCCGCAGGGAATGAGCGCCAGTTCCCAGGTAAACGCTCAAATAGCCTGTTAAAACCCGAGATAATCCAAGCAGCGAGCGATGGCGTGACGGATGTTTCCCTAGCGCGGCCTTCGCCGGCCACCGAAACTATTGACCGACCGTACGGTCTAGTGCCATAGTGGTGCGTGGCGCAACCGAGGGTGGCATGGAGCCGAAGGGTGGGGTCTCAGAGTGTCGATCGGGAGGATCACCTGGAAGACTGGCGTCCGGAATCAAGTGACGAGCCGTGCCGAGAATGGCACCGAACGGCGTTGCACCAAGACTTACGGCAGCGCTGTCAGAATTGCTCGTCCAACCGATTCCGTTCGAAATATTTTGCAGTGAACCGCTTTTCGCCGGTCAGCAGCTCGACGATCCGGCCTGCGAATCGCCGTCACCATCCCCGGCCGACCACCATGTGTCGATCGCTTGACGCAGTTCGGATGTCGCGACTTGTTGCCCGGTCACATCTGGGGCGGCGCCGGTGACCACGTCGCACTCGGTCGCCAGCAGGGTGGGCAGCAGGATTCGCCCGGGCACGGAAGTGGCCGGCGGGTTCTTCCGCATGTGCGTGCTGACCGGAAAAGCCCTGCGGCAGCCGTTCGAGTGGCGCGAGTTCATCTGGAATGGCTGGTTTCTCATGCGGGTATCGCTGCTGCCCACCATCGCGGTGTCCATCCCGGAAACCGTGCTGCTCATCTTCACGCTCAACCTTCTGCTCGCCGAGATCGGCGCCGCCGACGTCTCCGGCGCCGGTGCCGCGATCGGCGCGGTCACCCAGCTCGGCCCGATCGTGACGGTCCTGGTCGTCGCCGGCGCGGGCGGCACCGCGATCTGCGCCGACCTCGGCGCGCGCACGATCCGCGAGGAGATCGATGCCCTCGAGGTGCTCGGCATCGACCCGATCCACCGGCTGGTGGTCCCCCGCGTCGTCGCCTCGACAATCGTCGCGGTGTTGCTCAACGGCCTCGTGGTCGCCGTCGGCCTGGGCGGCGGCTACCTGTTCAGCGTCTACCTGCAGAACGTCTCGAGCGGTGCCTACCTCTCCACCTTGACGGCGCTCACCGGTCTCCCCGAGGTGGTGATCGCGTTTGTCAAGGCCGCGACGTTCGGGCTGATCGCCGGGCTTGTCGGGTGTTATCGCGGGCTGATCGTGCGCGGCGGATCCAAGGGCCTGGGCACTGCCGTCAACGAGACGGTGGTGCTGTGCTTCATCGCGCTTTTCGCGGTCAACGCGGCACTGACGACCATCGGCGTCCGGTTCGGGACAGGCCGCTGAGATGGCCACGGTTGCAGCACTACGCGTCCGGTTCCCGCGGACGTCCGCTCTGGTCGTTCGATACGGGGATGTCCCGTCTCGGCCACTGCTCGAGATCGGGCAGATGGTCTGGTTCGCGATGGCCGCGGTCGGGCAGATCCCCTTCGCTATGCATCGCTACCGCAGAGAGCTGCTGCGCATGGTTGCCCAGATGGGGATGGGCACCGGCGCGATGGCCGTGGTCGGTGGCACCGCGGCCATCGTCGGCTTCATCACCCTGTCCGCGGGCTCACTGGTCGCCATCCAGGGCTACGCGACGCTGGGCAATATCGGTGTCGAGGCCTTCACCGGCTTTTTGGCCGCACTGGTCAATGTGCGATTTGTCGCGCCGGTCGCCGCAGGCCAGGCGCTGGCCGCCACGGTCGGCGCCGGCGCCACCGCCGAACTGGGCGCCATGCGCATCAGCGAGGAGATCGACGCCCTGGAGGTGATGAGCATCCGGTCGGTCGCCTATCTGGCCTCCACCCGCGTAGTGGCGGGCCTGATCGTCATCATCCCGCTCTACGGGCTGGCGATGACCATGGCTTTCCTGTCCCAGCAGGTCACCACGGTTTTGCTCTACGGGCAGTCAATCGGCACCTACAACCACTACTTCCACACGTTCCTGCGCCTCAACGACGTGGGCTGGTCATTCGCGGAGGTGATCCTGGTTGCGGTGGTCGTGATGACCACCCACTGCTACTACGGCTACACCGCCACCGGCGGACCGGTCGGTGTCGGTGAAGCGG
>NZ_LZJF01000085.1 GCF_001666835.1 Mycobacterium sp. E3251
GGTGGCGGTGGCACCGGCCTCGGCGGCGGTGGCGGCAGCAGCAGTGGCGGCGGCGGCCTGGTCAACGACGTGATGCAGGCGGCCAACCAGCTCGGTGCAGGCCAGGCCATCGACCTGCTCAAAGGCCTGGTAATGCCGGCGATCACGCAGGGCATGCATCACGTCGTTGACCAGGCCGCCGCCGCCACTGCTGCTGCCGCCACCGCCGCCGAGGCCGGTGCCACCGCCACCGAGCGGTGATCCGTTGCCGAAGGACGACGGGTCGCCGAGGATCGGGTAGGTGCCGTCGGCGCCCGGGTCCAAACTGGCCGGAGCGGTGATCGGCACTTCACCCGCGGCCGTCGGGGTGCCCAGTCCGGGCGCGACTCCGGCCGGGCTGGTCAGCCCGGGGTTGGAAAGCGCCGGGTTGAGCCCCGCGCCCGGGGTCGCCACTCCGGCGCCCGGGGTGGTCGGCAGCGCGCCGGGCGCGGTGAGTCCCGGCGTCGTGGGCGTCAGGCCGGGGCTCGCCAGACCCGGGCTCGTCAAACCGGGACTGGTGAGTCCCGGGCTCGTCAAGCCCGGACTGGTCAAGCCCGGACTGGTCAAGCCCGGACTGGTCAGGCCAGGCGTCCCCAGCCCTGGGGTCCCCAGGCCGGGGCTGGCCAGGCCAGGAGTGCTGGCGGCGGTGCCGCCGTTCAGAGCGGGCACCGGGGGCAGGTTGATCCCGAATTGCGACAGCCCCTGCGACAGCGCTCCCATCAGCTCGCCGGGCAGGTCGGTCATCACGGCAGCCTGCTTGAAGTCGTGGTGCTCGGGCTGCTTGCTGCCGGCCGTCGATTCGTAGACAAGGAAGTATGCGCAAGGACTCGCCACTGCCAGGGCGGCGACCGCGCTCATGGCTGTCGAAAGCTTGCGTCGGCGTCGGTTCGGCACGGAAGTCTCCTCAATCTGGACAACTCAATCTCAACTGTGTTGTTTCGGTGCGGCCTGCCGTTCTAGCCGGCGAGAACCACACAGAGTCGATGGTACGAGTGAGATTGCTGTGACTAGAGTGGTGATATTGAATCGTGAGGTAATTGCGACTCGGGCTGTGATCCTCCTTGGAGGCGTCCCGCGGGCGCCGTCATTTGGCCGAAGGCGGACTCCCTGGCCTCGCCAGATGGGTTAGGCCGACGCGGTCGGATACCCTAAGCAACCGATGACCGCTCGTTTCGATCTCCTCGTCGTCGGCTCTGGATTCTTCGGCCTGACCATTGCCGAGCGCGTGGCTACCCAACTCGGGAAGCGCGTGCTCGTGGTTGAACGCCGCCCGCACATCGGCGGCAACGCCTATTCCGAGGCCGAGCCGCAGACGGGCATCGAGGTCCACAAATACGGCGCCCACCTGTTCCACACCTCTAATAAGAGGGTCTGGGACTACGTGCGGCAGTTCACCGACTTCACCGACTACCGGCACCGGGTATTCGCCATGCACGACGGGCAGGCCTACCAGTTCCCGATGGGGCTGGGCCTGGTGTCGCAGTTCTTCGGCAGATACTTCACCCCGGACGAAGCGCGCAAGCTGATCGCCGAGCAGGCCGCCGAGATCAAAACCGAGGACGCGCAGAACTTCGAGGAGAAGGCGATCTCACTGGTCGGCCGGCCGCTCTACGAGGCATTCCTCAAGAACTACACCGCCAAGCAGTGGCAGACCGACCCCAAGGAACTGCCCGCGTCCAACATCACCCGGCTGCCGGTGCGCTACACCTTCGACAACCGATACTTCAGCGACACCTACGAGGGTCTGCCGGTAGACGGGTACACGGCGTGGCTGCAGAACATGGCCGCCGACGACCGCATCGAGGTCCGGCTGGACACCGACTGGTTCGAGGTCCGCGACCAGCTGCGGGCGGAAAGCCCGGATGCGCCCGTCGTGTACACCGGCCCGCTGGACCGCTACTTCGACTACGCCGAGGGCCGGCTCGGTTGGCGCACACTGGATTTCGAGGTCGAGGTGCTGCCGATCGGTGATTTCCAGGGCACCCCGGTGATGAACTACAACGACCCGGACCCGCCCTACACCCGCATCCACGAGTTCCGCCACTTCCACCCCGAGCGCGACTACCCCACCGACAAGACGGTGATCATGCGGGAGTTCTCGCGGTTCGCCGAGGACGACGACGAGCCCTACTATCCGATCAACACCGAGGCCGACCGCACCCTGCTCGCCGCGTACCGAGCGCGGGCGAAGGCCGAAACCGCCTCCAACAAGGTGCTTTTCGGTGGCCGGTTGGGCACCTATCAATACCTGGACATGCACATGGCGATTGCCAGCGCACTGAACATGTACGACAACACCGTCGCGCCGCACCTGCGCGACGGCAAAGCTTTAGTGGAGGAAGGCGCGGGGGGCGCGCCGGCGACGGGGAGGAGCGGCGCCTGATGACTGCTGTAAGCCTGCTTTCCAGGATCATCCTGCCGCGTCCGGGGGAGCCCCTCGACGTGCGCAAGCTGTACTTGGAGGAATCGACCACCAATGCGCGGCGCGCGCACGCGACCAGCCGCACTTCGCTGGAGATCGGCAAAGAGTCCGAGGTGTCGTTCGCCACCTACTTCAATGCGTTCCCCGCGAGCTACTGGCGCCGCTGGTCGATCTGCACGTCGGTGGTGCTGCGGGTCGAGCTGACCGGAACCGGACGCGTCGACCTGTACCGGACGAAGGCCACCGGGGTGCGGATCTCCGTGGACGGCCGCCAATTCGTCGGCACCGACGACCAGCCCGCAATCGTGGAGATCGAGGTGCCGCTCAAGCCGTTCGAGGACGGCGGCTGGATCTGGTTCGACATCACCACGGACACCGCGGTCAACCTGGTGAGCGGTGGCTGGTATGCGACCGAGCCCGCCCCGGGCACGGCCAACATCGCCGTCGGCATCCCCACGTTCAATCGGCCCGCCGACTGCGTCAACGCGCTGGCCGACCTGACCGCGGATCCGTTGGTGGACGAGGTGATTGGGGCGGTGATCGTCCCCGACCAGGGCACCCGCAAGGTGCGCGATCACCCGGACTTCCCGGCCGCCTCCGCCGGCCTGGGCAACCGGCTGTCCATCCACGACCAACCCAATCTCGGCGGTTCTGGCGGTTACAGCCGCGTGATGTACGAGGCGCTGAAAAACACGGACTGCCAACAGATTCTGTTCATGGACGACGACATCCGCATCGAGCCGGACACGATCCTGCGGGTGCTGGCGTTGCACCGCTTCGCCAAGACGCCGATGCTCATCGGCGGCCAGATGCTCAACCTGCAGGAGCCGTCGCACCTGCACATCATGGGCGAGGTCGTCAACCAGTCGAACTTCATGTGGACGGCCGCACCGCACGCGGAGTACGACCACGACTTCGCCCAATTCCCGTTGAACGACAAGAACGCCCGGAGCGCGCTGCTGCACCGGCGCATCGACGTCGACTTCAACGGTTGGTGGACGTGCATGATCCCGCGGCAGGTCGCCGAGGAGCTGGGCCAGCCGCTGCCGCTGTTCATCAAGTGGGACGACGCGGAATACGGCCTGCGTGCGGGAGAGCACGGGTATCCGACCGTCACGCTGCCCGGCGCGGCGATCTGGCACATGGCCTGGAGCGACAAGGACGACGCCATCGACTGGCAGGCGTACTTCCATCTGCGCAACCGACTGGTCGTCGCCGCGATGCACTGGGACGGTGACATCACCGGACTGGTTCGCAGCCACCTGAAGGCAACGCTGAAACACCTTGCCTGCCTTGAGTATTCGACCGTGGCGATCCAGAACCGGGCCATCGACGACTTCCTGGCCGGCCCCGAGCACATCTTCTCGATCCTGGAATCCGCTCTGCCCGAGGTACATCGGCTGCGCAAGGAATATCCGGACGCGGTGGTGCTCCCGGCGGCGAGCGAACTGCCGCCGCCGTCGAACAAGACCAGGGCGATGAAGCCGCCGGTCAACCCGGTGTCGATCGGTTATCGGCTGGCCCGCGGCATCGCGCACAACGCCACCAAGGCCGATGCCGAAGCCCACCGCCGCCCGCAATTCAACGTGCCGACCCAGGACGCGCGCTGGTTCCGGCTGTGCACCGTCGACGGCGTTACCGTGACGACGGCCGACGGGTGCGGCGTGGTGTACCGGCAGCGCGACCGCCGCAAGATGTTCCAGCTGCTGTTCGCCTCGCTGCGGCGGCAGCGCCGGCTGGTGAGCCGGTTCGACGAGATGCGCAAAACGTACCGGGACGCGTTGCCCGTGCTGTCCAGCAAGCAGAAGTGGGAGACGGCGCTGCTACCTGCCGAGCGAGAGCATGCCTGAATCGCCACCCCCTACGGGTGAGGTGGCCGCGCTGGTGGCTGTGCAGTCGGCCCTGGCCGACCAGCCCGGCGTGCTGACGGCGGCGCGCGGTCTGTCGCACTTCGGCGAGCACAGCATCGGTTGGCTGGCCGTCGCGGCCGTCGGCGCGCTGCTGATGCCGAAGCGGCGCCGGGAGTGGCTGGTGGCCGGGGCCGGCGCGTTCGCCGCACACGCCGCCGCCGTGTTGGTCAAGCGCGTGGTGCGGCGTCAGCGGCCCAACGATCCGGCGGTCGTGGTGAACGTCGGCACGCCCAGCCGGCTGAGTTTCCCGTCAGCACACGCCACCTCGACGACGGCCGCGGCCATCCTGATGGGCCGGATCACCGGCCTGCCGCTGCCCGCCGTCTTGGTTCCCCCGATGGCGTTGTCACGCATGCTGCTGGGGGTGCACTATCCCAGCGACGTGGCCTGCGGCATCGCCCTCGGAGCCATCGTCGCTCGAATCACCGTCCGGCTCGAGGGCCGGGCGCGGAAGGTCTGGCCGAATGAGTGAGGACGTGGTGACGGGCCCGTCGGGCAACGTGGTGATCGGGGTCGTCAAGGCGATCCGCCCGCGCCAGTGGGTGAAGAACGTTCTGGTGCTGGCCGCGCCGCTGGCCGCGTTGGGCGGCCCGGTGCGCTACCACTACCACGACGTGCTGGACAAGGCATACCCCGCCTTGGGCGCGTTCGTGGCGTTCTGCCTCGCCGCGTCGGCGATCTACCTGATCAATGACGTGCGCGACGTCGAGGCCGACCGCGAGCACCCCACCAAGCGGTTCCGCCCGATCGCCGCGGGCGTCGTGCCGGAATGGCTGGCGTATGCCCTGGCGGTGGTACTGGGCGTCGCCTCGCTGGTCATCGGCTGGTGGATCACCCCCAATCTGGCGTTGGTGATGGCCGTCTACCTCGCCATGCAACTGAGCTACTGCTATGGCCTCAAACACCAAGCGGTGATGGACATCTGCATCGTGTCGTCGGCGTATCTGCTGCGGGCCATCGCCGGGGGCGCGGCCACCGACATCCGCCTGACCCAGTGGTTCTTGCTGGTGATGGCCTTCGGGTCGCTGTTCATGGTGGCCGGCAAGCGGTACGCCGAGCTGCAACTGGCCGAGCGCACCGGGGCCAAGATCCGCAAGGCGCTGGAGAACTACACCAGCACCTATCTGCGGTTCGTCTGGACGTTGTCGGCCACGGCGCTGGTGGTTTGCTACGGGCTGTGGGCGTTCGACCGGGAGCACGGCGCGGCCGGCTGGTTCGTGGTGTCGATGGTCCCGTTCACCATCGCCATCCTGCGGTACGCGGTGGACGTGGACGGCGGGCTGGCTGGCGAGCCCGAGGACATCGCGCTGCGGGATCGGGTGTTGCAACTGCTGGCGCTGACGTGGATCGCGACAGTTGGAGCCGCCGTTGCCTTCGGCTAGCTCCGAACTGCAGGCCCTCAAGGCGCGCATGATGCGCGGACGGCCGGTCATCAGGCGGTTGGGCTGGCCGGTATTCCCCTACACCGCCCTGGTCCGGGTCAGCCTCTGGATCAGCGTGGTGGTTGTCGCCATCCTGTTCGCCTGGGGCGCCTGGCAGCGGCGCTGGATCGCCGACGACGGGCTGATCGTGCTGCGCACGGTTCGCAACCTGCTGGCCGGCAACGGCCCGGTCTTCAACCAGGGCGAGCGGGTGGAGGCCAACACCTCGACGGCCTGGACCTATCTGATGTATGTCGGCAGCTGGGTGGGCGGGCCGATGCGCATGGAATACGTCGCGCTGGCGCTGGCCCTGACGCTTTCGGTTGCGGGTGTGGCGCTGCTCATGCTGGGGGCCGCCCGGTTGTATGCGCCCAGCCTGCGGGGCCGCAGGGCCGTGATGCTGCCCGCCGGGGCGTTGGTCTACGTCGCGCTGCCGCCCGCGCGTGACTTCGCCACCTCGGGGCTGGAGAGCGGGCTGACCCTGGCTTACCTCGGGTTGCTCTGGTGGATGATGGTCTGCTGGGCCCAACCGGTGCGCAACCGCCCGGATCGCAGGCTCTTCATCGGTGCGCTGGCGTTCGTGGCCGGTTTCAGCGTCTTGGTCCGGCCCGATCTGGCGCTGATGGGCGGGCTGGCGCTGATCATGATGTTGATCGCGGCGCGGACGTGGCGCCGCCGGGTGCTGGTCGTGGTGGCGGGCGGCCTGCTGCCGGTGGGCTATGAAATCTTCCGGATGGGCTACTACGGCCTGCTGGTGCCCGGCACCGCCCTGGCCAAGGACGCGGCCGGCGACAAGTGGTCCCAGGGCATGATCTACCTCTCGAATTTCGATGCGCCCTACGCGGTCTGGGTGCCGGTGGTACTCCTCGTGCCGCTCGGGGTGCTGCTGCTCGCCGCCCGCCGCCGGCCCTCATTCCTGCGCCCCGCGCTGTCGCCCAACTACGGGCGGCTCGCCCGGGCGGTCCAAAGCCCCCCGGCCGTCGTGGCCTTCGTTCTGGTGAGCGGCCTGCTGCAGGCGCTCTACTGGATCCGGCAGGGCGGCGACTTCATGCACGGGCGGGTGCTGCTCGCGCCACTGTTCTGCCTGCTGGCCCCAGTGGCCGTGATCCCGGTGGCCATACCGGACGGCCAGGATTACTCGCGGGAGACGGGCTATTGGGTGCTCGGCGCGGCGAGTGCGCTGTGGCTGGGTGTGGCGGGTTGGTCGCTGTGGGCGGCGAATTCACCGGGAATGGGTGACGACGCCACCCACGTCACCTACACCGGCATCGTCGACGAGCGGCGCTTCTACGCGCAGGCCACCGGTCACGCGCATCCCCTGACCGCCGCCGACTACCTGGGGTATCCGAGGATGGCGGCCATCCTGACGGCGCTCGACAACACCCCGGACGGCGCGTTACTGCTGCCGTCGGGCAACTACATCCAGTGGGACTTGGTGCCGCAGGCGCAGCAGGGCCCCGACAAGCCGCCCCAAAAGCCGCAGCACACAGTGTTTTTCACCAACCTCGGCATGGTGGGCATGAACGTCGGGCTTGATGTCAGGGTGATCGACCAGATCGGATTGGCGAATCCGCTTGCGCAACACACGGAACGGTTGAAGCACGGCCGCATCGGGCACGACAAGAACCTCTTCCCGGATTGGGTGATCGCCGACGGACCGTGGGTGAAGGTGTATCCCGGCATCCCGGGTTATCTGGACCAGCAGTGGGTCGCGGAGGCGGTGACGGCCCTGCAATGCCCCGAGACGAAGGCGGTGCTGAGTTCGGTGCGCGCACCGATGACCCCGCACCGATTCCTCTCCAACCTGCTGCATTCCTATGAATTCACCAAATACCGGATCGACCGCGTTCCGCGTTATGAGCTCGCCAGGTGCGGTCTCCCAGTGCCCGAAGAGGTCCCGCCTCCGCCTCGCGAGTAAGCCGCGCGCAGAACTATTTTCAACCGATCTCAAAACGATCACGATTCACGCCCATGAAAGATTGCCAGCAACATCACATTTGGGCCTTCACCAGCTGGCACTCGTGCCCAAGCACATGCGCAAACGCCGCATAAGGCGTCGATGTTTCGCCTGGAAAACCCCGGGTAACGACCGCCGAATGACGCTTTGCGGGGCGGCCTCGATGCGACTCGACGGCTGTAGGTGTGGTTGACTACACGAGCACTGCTGCGCGGAGATCGTATGCAGTACGACCCAAATCATGGACGCGTCCGGGTGATGGGCGCGCCGAAAGGATGAGGAAGCAAGGATGACGCTTGTCGACAGGTTTCGCGGCGCCGTGGCAGGTATGCCGCGCCGGCTCGTGGTGGCGGCCGCCGGTGCGGCCCTGCTCTCGGGCCTGATTGGCGCCGTGGGGGGCTCGGCGACCGCCGGCGCGTTCTCGCGCCCCGGTCTGCCGGTGGAGTACCTGCAGGTTCCTTCCGCAGGAATGGGCCGCGATATCAAGGTCCAGTTCCAAAGCGGTGGGGCCAACGCACCCGCGCTCTACCTGCTCGACGGTATGCGCGCCCAGGACGACTTCAACGGCTGGGACATCAACACCCCGGCGTTCGAGTGGTACAACCAGTCGGGCATTGCCGTGGTCATGCCGGTCGGCGGCCAGTCCAGCTTCTACTCCGACTGGTACAAGCCCGCCTGCGGTAAGGCCGGCTGCACCACCTACAAGTGGGAGACCTTCCTGACCAGCGAGCTGCCGGCGTACCTCGCCGCGCAAAAGCAGGTCAAGTCGACCAACAACGCCGCCGTGGGTCTGTCGATGGCCGGATCGTCGGCCCTGATCCTGGCCGCATACCACCCGAACCAGTTCACTTACGCCGGCTCGCTGTCGGCGCTGCTGGACCCGTCCCAGGGCATGGGGCCGTCGTTGATCGGCCTGGCCATGGGTGACGCGGGTGGCTACAAGGCCGCCGACATGTGGGGCCCGAAGGAGGACCCGGCGTGGGCGCGCAACGACCCGTCGCTGCAGGTCAGCAAGCTGGTCGCCAACAACACCCGGATCTGGGTGTACTGCGGTAACGGCAAGCCGTCCGACCTCGGTGGCGACAACCTGCCCGCCAAGTTCCTGGAGGGCTTCGTGCGGACCAGCAACCTGAAGTTCCAGGACGCGTACAAAGCCGCCGGCGGCAACAACGCGGTGTGGAACTTCGACGCCAACGGCACGCACGACTGGCCGTACTGGGGTGCGCAGCTGCAGGCGATGAAGCCTGACCTGCAGGCGACCCTGGGCGCCACGCCTGGCGCCGGTCCGGCCACGGCCGCTCCGGCTCCCGCCGCTGCTGCCGGCAACGGCCAGGGCACCTAAGCCCAAGAACGACGCGACTGGCGGCGGAAACCTTCGGGTTTCCGCCGCTGGTTGTTTTGGTGTGTGATTTGTTTCACTACCCCGCGGGCGGGGGAGCTACGGCGCTGGCTAATGTGCTCCACAGCGACTAGACGATGGAGGGTGGACATGAGGGTCGTGCGGGGTATGCCAGCGCTTCTTCGGATGATCTCCGTGGTCGCGCTGGCGGTCGGCTTGATCGGTGTGACGGTGACGGGCGGACCGGCCGGCCGCGCGCGGGCGGCCGGTTACGAGAGTTTGATGGTGCCGTCGGCGGCGATGGGCCGCGACATCCCGGTGGCCTTCCTGGCCGGCGGTCCGCACGCGGTCTATCTGCTGGACGCATTCAACGCGGCCCCGGACGTCAGCAACTGGGTCACCGCGGGCAACGCGATGAACACGCTGGGCGGCAAAGGCATCTCGGTAGTGGCGCCTGCGGGCGGTGCGTGGAGCATGTACACCAACTGGGAGCAGGACGGCAGCAAGCAGTGGGACACCTTCCTGTCCAGCGAGCTGCCCAACTGGCTGTCCGCCAACAAGGGCCTGGCGCCCGGTGGCCACGCCGCCGTCGGCGCCTCGCAGGGTGGCTATGGCGCGATGGCGCTGGCCGCCTTCCACCCCGACCGCTTCGGCTTCGCGGGTTCGCTGTCCGGATTCCTGTATCCGTCCAGCACCAACTACAACGGCGCGATCCTGGCCGGCCTGCAGCAATTCGGCGGTGTGGACGGCAACGGGATGTGGGGCGCCCCGCAGCTGGGCCGGTGGAAGTGGCACGACCCCTACGTCCACGCCTCGCTGCTGGCGCAGAACAACACTCGCGTCTGGGTCTACAGCCCGACCAATATGGGCGGCGACGACGCCGCCATGATCGGCCAGGCGGGCGCGGCGATGGGCAGCTCCCGGGAGTTCTATCAGCAGTACCGCAGCAACGGCGGGCACAACGGTCACTTCGACTTCCCGGGCGGCGGCGACAACGGCTGGGGCTCGTGGTCGGGGCAGCTGGGCGCCATGTCGGGTGACATCGTCGGCGCCATTCGCTAGCGGCGATCGCGAGCGCGGCGCAGCCGGGTGAAGCGGGTCGGCGCCATTCGCTAGCGGGTCGGCGCCATTCGCCTGTGGTCGCTGTCCGACGGACGTCGTCGGGCGAGCCGGTACCGTGTAGTGGTGTGCGGCAGGGGTCGGGAGGACCGCGTCGCGATCCACCCACTCTGCTAGCAGGAGAACATGGCTACCAACGCCCAGCGTAAGCGCCACCGAGTCCTCGCCTGGGCCGCCGCGTGTGCGATGGCGGTCGTGGTGCTGTTGGTGATCGTGGCCGTGGTGGTCTTGCTGCGCCACCGCGAATCGCCGCCCAGTGCGGTGCCGCCCGGCGTGCTGCCGGCGCCGTCCACCACCACCCACCCGCACAAGCCCCGGCCCGCTTCGCAGGACGCGTCGTGTCCCGACGTCCAGTTGGTCAACGTCCCCGGCACCTGGGAGTCCGCCCCGCAGGACGATCCGGCCAACCCGATGCAATTTCCCAACGCGTTGCTGCACAAGGTGACCGCGGCGATCAGCCAGCAGTTCCCCGCGTCCAGGGTGCAGGAGTACACCACTCCCTACACCGCGCAGTTCCACAACCCGCTCAGCGGTGACACGCAGATGTCGTACAACGAAAGCCGCGCCGAGGGCACCCGTGCGACGGTCCAGGCGATGACGGACATGAACGCCAAGTGCCCGCTGACCAGTTACGTCTTGATGGGCTTTTCCCAAGGCGCGGTGATCGCCGGTGACATCGCCAGCGACATCGGCAACGGTCGCGGACCCGTCGACGACGACCTGGTGCTCGGTGTGACCTTGATCGCCGACGGTCGCCGCCAGCCCGGGGTGGGCAACGATGTCGGGCCCAACCCGCCGGGGCAGGGCGCCGAGGTCACGCTGCACGAGGTGCCGGTGCTGTCCGGGCTGGGGTTGACGATGACCGGGGCGCGGCCCGGAGGCTTCGGTGCGCTCAACGACAAGACCAACGAGATCTGCGCGCCGGGCGACCTCATCTGCGCCGCGCCGCAGGAGGCGTTCAGCGTGGCCAACCTGCCCAACACGCTCAACACGCTGGCGGGGAATGCCGGACAGCCAATCCACGCCTTGTACGCGACGACGGAGTTCTGGAATGCCGACGGACAGGCGGCGACGGATTGGACCTTGAATTGGGTTCAAGGACTGATCAATAATGCGCCCCACCCCAAACATGGATGACCGGCGGCGGGACACAGCAGCCAGGAGCCCGTCACGGGTTCATATCAGCGGTACCTTGTGATTTGGTGTGCTGCGGGCAGCCCCTTAACATTAAGAGGAATTTAAGAGCTATAAGACTTTGTTGCGGACCCGGTCCTGCTAGACGCCGGCCTGTGATGAGCAGGAGGCCGGCGCCCGTGGCGCCGCGCGAGGGCTGGTCCGCGTAGAGATGGAAACCGTCGGCGTCGCCGACCAGAGGACAAAACGTCGGCGCACGCCGACCTAAAACAGGTGTGACAGGAGAGCGGAATGCCGTACCACAACCCGTTCATCGTGAATGGAAAGATCAGGTTCCCGGAGAACACCAACCTGGTCAAGCACGTTGAGAAGTGGGCGAGGGTCCGCGGCGACAAGCTTTCCTACCGTTTCATCGACTACTCCACCGAGCGCGACGGGGTGTACCGCGACATCGTCTGGCGCGACTTCAGCGCCCGCAACAGGGCGGTGGGCGCCCGGTTGCAGCAGGTCACCCAGCCCGGTGACCGCATCGCCATCCTGTGCCCCCAGAACCTGGACTACCTGATCGCCTTCTTCGGCGCGCTGTACGCCGGCCGGATCGCGGTGCCGCTGTTCGACCCGGGCGAGCCGGGTCACGTGGGCCGGCTGCACGCGGTGCTCGACGACTGCACGCCGTCGACCATCCTGACCACCACGGAGGCCGCGGAAGGCGTCCGCAAGTTCATCCGCGCGCGCTCGGCCAAGGAACGGCCCCGCGTGATCGCCGTCGACGCGGTGCCCAACGAGGTGGCGTCCACCTGGGTCGAGCCCGAGGCCGACGAGAACACCATCGCCTACCTGCAGTACACCTCCGGCTCCACCCGTACCCCGACCGGCGTGCAGATCACCCACCTGAACCTGCCCACCAACGTGCTGCAGGTGCTCAACGGCCTCGAGGGCAAGGAGGGCGACCGCGGTCTGTCCTGGCTGCCGTTCTTCCACGACATGGGCCTGATCACGGCGCTGCTGTCGCCGGTGCTCGGTTACAACTTCACGTTCATGACTCCGGCGGCGTTCGTGCGCCGGCCCGGCCGCTGGATCCGGGAGATGGCACGCAAGCCCGAAGACGCGCCGAACTGCGAGGTCGTCACCGTCGCGCCGAACTTCGCGTTCGAGCACGCCGCGGTGCGCGGCGTCCCCAAGGACGGCGAGCCACCGCTGGACCTGAGCAACGTCAAGGCGATCCTCAACGGCAGCGAGCCGGTGTCCCCAGCGTCGATGCGCAAGTTCTACGAGGCGTTCGCGCCCTACGGCCTGCGCGAGACGGCGATCAAGCCGTCCTACGGCCTGGCCGAGGCCACGCTGTTCGTGTCCACCACGCCCATGGACGAGGCGCCCAGGGTCATCCACGTCGACCGCGACGAGCTGAACAAGCAGCGCTTCGTCGAGGTGGCCCCCGATTCGCCCAAGGCCGTCGCGCAGGTTTCCGCCGGCATCATCGGCGTCGACGAGTGGGCCGTCATCGTGGACCCCGACACCGCCAGCGAGCTGCCCGACGGGCAGATCGGCGAGATCTGGTTGCACGGCAACAACATGGGCACCGGCTACTGGGGCAAGGAAGACGAGACCACCGAGACCTTCCGCAACCTCCTCAAGTCGCGCATCAGCCAGTCGCACGCCGAGGGCGCCCCGGACGACGGCATGTGGGTGCGCACCGGCGACTACGGCACCTACCACGACGGTCACCTCTACATCGCGGGCCGGATCAAGGACCTCGTCATCATCGACGGCCGCAACCACTACCCGCAGGACCTCGAGTACTCGGCCCAGGAGGCAAGCCGCGCCCTGCGCACCGGCTACGTGGCCGCGTTCTCCGTGCCGGCCAACCAGCTGCCGCAGGAGGTGTTCGACAACCCGCACACCGGCCTGAAGCACGACCCCGACGACAGCTCCGAGCAGTTGGTGATCGTGGCCGAGCGTGCCCCCGGCACGCACAAGCTCGAGTACCAGCCGATCGCGGACGAGATCCGGGCGGCCATCGCCGTCCGTCACGGGGTGACCATCCGCGACCTGCTGCTGGTGCAGGCCGGAACCATTCCGCGTACCTCCAGCGGGAAGATCGGGCGCCGCGCGTGCCGCGCCGCCTACCTCGACGGCAGCCTGCGTAGCGGTGTCGGTTCGCCGACCGCCTTCGCCGGCGCTAACGACTGAACCCAGGAACCATGGCTGAACTAGACGACCCCCAGGACCAGCAGGAGAATCCGCCCGCCAAGAAGACGGACTTAACGGTCCCCGAGATGCGCGAATGGCTGCGCAACTGGGTGGGCCGGGCCGTCGGGAAGTCACCGGACGACATCGACGAGTCGGTGCCGATGGTCGAGCTCGGCCTGTCGTCGCGCGACGCCGTGGCGATGGCCGCCGACATCGAGGACATGACCGGTGTCACCCTGTCGGTCGCGGTGGCGTTCCAGCATCCGACCATCGAGTCGCTCGCCACGCGGATCATCGAGGGCGAGCCCGAGATCGACACATCGGGCGACGACGTTTCGGACTGGACGCGCAACGGCCCGGCCGAGCGCGTCGACATCGCGATCGTGGGCTTGTCGACCCGGTTGCCCGGCGACATGAACAGCCCCGACGAGACGTGGCAAGCGCTGATGGAGGGCCGCGACGCGATCACCGACCTACCGGAGGGTCGCTGGGCGGAGTTCCTGGAGGAGCCGCGGCTGGCCGAGCGGATGGCGAAGGCCCGCACCCGCGGCGGCTACCTGAAGGACATCAAGGGTTTCGACTCCGAGTTCTTCGCGGTGGCCAAGACCGAAGCCGACAACATCGACCCGCAGCAGCGGATGGCGCTGGAGCTGACCTGGGAGGCGCTCGAGCAGGCGCACATCCCGGCGTCGAGCCTGCGCGGACAGTCCGTCGGCGTGTACGTCGGCGTCTCCAACAACGACTACAGCTTCCTGGCGGTGTCCGACCCGACCGTCGCGCACCCGTACGCCATCACCGGAACGGCGACGTCGATCATCGCCAACCGGGTCTCCTATTTCTATGACTTTCGGGGTCCGTCGGTCGCCGTCGACACCGCGTGCTCGAGCTCGCTGGTGGCCATCCACCAGGCCGTGCAGAGCCTGCGCAACGGCGAGGCCGACGTCGCGGTCGCCGGGGGTGTCAACGCGCTGATCACTCCCGTGGTGACGCTCGGTTTCGACGAGATCGGCCAGGTCTTGTCGCCCGACGGCCGGATCAAGTCGTTCTCCTCCGACGCCGACGGTTACACCCGCTCCGAGGGCGGCGGGATGCTGGTGCTCAAGCGGGTTGACGACGCCCGCCGCGACGGCGACCAGATTCTGGCCGTGATCGCGGGCAGCGCGGTCAACCACGACGGCCGGTCCAACGGCCTGATCGCGCCCAACCAGGACGCGCAGGCCGACGTGCTGCGCCGGGCCTACAAGGACGCCGGCATCGACCCGCGCACCGTCGACTACATCGAGGCGCACGGCACCGGGACCGTCCTGGGCGACCCCATCGAAGCCGAGGCCCTGGGCCGCGTCGTCGGCCGGGGACGTCCGGCCGACCGCCCGGCGCTGCTGGGTGCGGTGAAAACCAATGTGGGCCACCTGGAGTCGGCGGCCGGCGCCGCCAGCATGGCCAAGGTGGTGCTGGCCTTACAGCACGACAAGCTGCCGCCGTCGATCAACTTCGCCGGGCCCAGCCCCTACATCGACTTCGACGCGATGCGCCTGAAGGTCATCGACCAGGCCACCGACTGGCCGCGCTACGGCGGTTACGCGCTGGCCGGGGTGTCCAGCTTCGGCTTCGGTGGCGCCAACGCGCACCTGGTGGTGCGCGAGGTCTTGCCCCGTGACGTCGTGGAAAAAGAGGCGCGTGAGCCGGAACCCGAGCCCGAGGTGAAGGCCGCCGCTGACGCAGCCGAGGCCCCCACGATGGAAAGCCACGCGCTGCGGTTCGACGACTTCGGCAACATCATCCCGGATGCCGAGGCCCCCGAGGAGGACGAATACGAGCTGCCGGGCGTCACCGACGAGGCGCTGCGGCTCAAAGAGATCGCGCTGGAAGAGCTCGCCGCGCAGGAGGCGGAGGAGCCGACCAAGCCGCTGATCCCGCTCGCCGTGTCGGCGTTTCTGACCTCGCGCAAGAAGGCGGCGGCCGCCGAGCTGGCGGACTGGATGGAAAGCCCGGAGGGCCAGGCGTCGTCGCTGGAATCGATCGGGCGGGCGCTGTCGCGGCGCAACCACGGCCGCTCCCGCGCGGTGGTGCTGGCGCACGACCACGAGGAGGCCATCAAGGGCCTGCGCGCCGTCGCCGAGGGCAAGCAGCGGCCGGGCGTGTTCAGCGTCGACGGGCCGGTGACCAACGGCCCGGTGTGGGTGCTGGCCGGGTTCGGCGCGCAGCACCGCAAGATGGGCAAGAGCCTGTACCTGCGCAACGAGGTCTTCGCCGAGTGGATTGAGAAGGTCGACGCGCTGATCCAGGACGAGCTGGGCTACTCGGTGCTCGAGCTGATCCTCGACGACTCGCAGGACTACGGCATCGAGACCACCCAGGTCACCATCTTCGCGATCCAGATCGCGCTCGGTGAGCTGCTCAAGCATCACGGCGCCAGGCCCGCCGCGGTGGTGGGCCAGTCGCTGGGCGAGGCCGCCTCGGCGTACTTCGCCGGCGGTTTGTCGCTGCGCGACGCCACCCGGACGATCTGCTCCCGCTCGCACCTGATGGGTGAGGGCGAGGCGATGCTTTTCGGCGAGTACATCCGGCTGATGGCGCTGGTGGAGTACTCCGCCGACGAGATCAAGACGGTGTTCTCCGATTTCCCGGACCTGGAGGTGTGCGTCTACGCCGCCCCCACGCAGACCGTCATCGGCGGTCCGCCCGAGCAGGTGGACGCGATCATCGCCCGCGCGGAATCCGAGGGCAAGTTCGCCCGCAAGTTCCAGACCAAGGGCGCCAGCCACACGCAGCAGATGGACCCGCTGCTCGGCGAGCTCGCCGCGGAGCTGCAAGGCATCAAGCCGACCAGCCCGACCGTCGGCATCTACTCGACCGTGCACGAGGGCACCTACATCAAGCCCGGCGGCGAGCCGATCCACGACGTCGACTACTGGAAGAAGGGCCTGCGCCACAGCGTCTACTTCACCCACGGCGTCCGCAACGCCGTCGACAGCGGGCACACCACCTTCCTGGAGCTCGCGCCCAATCCGGTTGCGCTCATGCAGGTCGGGCTGACCACGGCCGCGGCCGGGCTGCACGACGCCCAGCTGATCCCGACGCTGGCCCGCAAGCAGGACGAGGTCGAATCGATGATCTCGACCATGGCGCAGCTCTACGTCTACGGCCACGACCTGAACATCTGGACGCTGTTCACCCGCGCCGCCGGGCCGGCCGACTACGCGAACATCCCGCCGACCCGGTTCAAGCGCAAGGAACACTGGCTGGACGTGCACTTCTCCGGCGACGCGTCGGTGATGATGCCGGGCAACCACGTCGCGCTGCCGGACGGTCGCCACGTGTGGGAGTACAAACCCCGCGGCCAGGCGGACCTGGCGGCGTTGGTGAAAGCCGCCGCGGCGGCGGTGCTGCCGGATGCGCAGCTGGCCGCCGCCGAGCAGCGCGCGGTTCCCGGCGAGAACGCCCGGCTGGTGACGACGCTGAGCCGGCACCCGGGCGGGGCCTCGGTGCAGGTGCACGCCCGCATCGATGAGTCCTTCACGCTGGTCTACGACGCGCTGGTGACGCGGGCCGGGGAAGGGGGTGTCGCCCTGCCGACCGCGGTCGGTGCCGCAGCCGCGATCACGGCCCCGTCCAACGGGGCGGCGGCCGTGCCGGAGGCCCCCGTCGACGAGGCGGATGCGGAAACCCTGACGGACAGCCTGACCAACCGGTACTTCTCGGGCAGCGTGGGCAAGTGGTCACCTGACACGGGCGAGACCGTCGCGGAGCGCCTGGGCATGATCGTCGGCGCGGCCATGGGCTACGAACCCGAGGACCTGCCGTGGGAGGTCCCGCTGATCGAGCTCGGCCTGGACTCGCTGATGGCGGTGCGAATCAAGAACCGGGTCGAATACGACTTCGACCTGCCGCCGATCCAGCTGGCCGCGGTGCGCGACGCCAACCTCTACAACATCGAGGAGCTGATCAAGTACGCGGTCGAGCACCGCGACGAGGTCGAGCAGCTGCACGAGTACCAGAAGACGCAGTCGGCCGAGGAGATCGCCCGGCTGCAGGCGGAAATGATGAGCGGCGCGTCGCCGAGCACGGTGACAGCCCCGGCGCCCGACCCGCAGGCGGAGCCGGAAACGCAACCAGCGCCACCGTCGGCATCCGACATGCCGATCCCGCCGCCCCCCACCGACCCGTCGGGACCCAACGGCAATGGCGCCGCGCAGCCCAAACCGAACCTGGCCGGGGCCGCCGAGGCGCTGAACCAGCAGGCGGTCGCCGCGGCGCTCAACTCCGACGTGCCGCCGCGCGACGCGGCCGAGCGGGTCACGTTCGCCACGTGGGCGATCGTCACCGGCAAGTCCCCGGGCGGCATCTTCAATCCGCTGCCCAAGCTGGACGACGAGCAGGCCGCCAAGATGGCGCAGCGCCTGTCGGAGCGCGCCGAGGGGCCGATCAGCGTCGAGGACGTGGTGACGTCGGAGAACATCGAGGCGCTGGCCGAGAAGGTGCGCGAGTACCTGGAGGCCGGCGTGATCGACGGGTTCGTCCGCACCCTGCGGCCGCGGCCTGAGGGCAGCACGAAACCGCCGGTGTTCGTGTTCCACCCGGCCGGCGGCTCGACGGTCGTCTACGAACCGCTCCTGAACCGGTTGCCCTCGGACACCCCGATGTATGGCTTCGAGCGGGTCGAGGGGTCGATCGAAGAGCGTGCGGCGCAATACATTCCGAAGCTGATCGAGATGCAGGGCGACGGGCCGTACATCCTGGCCGGCTGGTCGCTGGGCGGCGTCCTGGCCTACGCGTGCGCGATCGGGCTCAAGCGGCTCGGCAAGGACGTCCGGTGGGTCGGGCTGATCGACGCGGTCCGCGCGGGCGAAGAGGTCCCGCAGACCAAGGAGGAGATCCGTAAGCGCTGGGACCGCTACGCCCGGTTCGCCGAGAAGACGTTCAACGTCACCATCCCGGAGATCCCGTACGAGCAGCTCGAGGAGCTCGACGACGAGGGCCAGATCCGGTTCGTGCTCGAGGCGGTCAGCCAGAGCGGTGTCCAGATCCCGGCCGGGATCATCGAGCACCAGCGCACGTCGTACCTGGACAACCGGGCCATCGACACCGCACAGATCCAGCCGTACGACGGGCATGTCACCCTCTACATGGCCGATCGCTACCATGACGACGCGATCATGTTCGAGCCGCGGTACGCCGTTCGTCAGCCGGACGGCGGCTGGGGCGAGTACGTGTCCGACCTCGAGGTCGTGCCGATCGGTGGCGAGCACATCCAGGCCATCGACGAGCCGATCATCGCCAAGGTCGGCGCACACATGACCGAGGCACTCAACGTGATCGAGGCGAAAGTAGGCAAGTAGTGACGGAAATGCTGCCCGCTCCCGTTCAGCATTCGACGGCCGAGAAGCTGGCCGAGTTGCACGTTCGCCTGGAATTGGCCAAGGAGCCGGGCGGTGAGAAGGCGGTCGCCAAGCGCGACAAGAAGGGCATCCCCAGTGCCCGCGCCCGCATTCACGCGCTGGTCGACCCGGGCACCTTCCTCGAGGTCGGGGCGCTGGCCAAGACGCCGAACGACCCGAACGCGCTCTACGGTGACGGCTGCGTCACCGGGCACGCCATGATCGACGGCCGGCCGGTCGGGGTGTTCTCCCACGACCAGACGGTGTTCCAGGGCACGGTGGGCGAGATGTTCGGCCGCAAGGTCGCGCGGCTGATGGAGTGGTGCGCCATGGTGGGGTGCCCGATCATCGGCATCCAGGACTCGGGTGGCGCCCGGATTCAGGACGCGGTGACCTCGCTGGCGTGGTACGCCGAGTTGGGCCGCCGCCACGAGGCGCTGTCCGGCCTGGTGCCGCAGATCTCCCTCATCTTCGGCAAATGCGCTGGGGGAGCGGTGTATTCGCCCATCCAAGACGATCTGCTCGTCTCGGTGCGCGACCAGGGTTACTTCTTCGTCACCGGTCCCGACGTCATCAGGGAGGTCACCGGCGAGGACGTCACCCTCGACGAGCTCGGCGGCTCCGACGCGCAGGCCGGCTACGGCAACATCCACCAGGTGGTGGATTCCGAGGCCGAAGCGTTCCAGTACGTGCGTGAGTTCTTGTCGTTTCTGCCGTCCAACTGCTTCGACAGTCCGCCGATCATCAACCCCGGGCTGGAGCCGGAGGTCACGCCGACCGACCTGGAGCTCGACGCGATCGTGCCGGACTCCGACAATGCGGCCTACGACATGCACGAAATCCTGCTGCGCATCTTCGACGACGGCGACTTCCTCGAGGTCGCCGCGCAACACGGGCCGGCCATCATCACCGGGTACGCCCGGGTCGACGGGCGCCCCGTCGGCGTCATCGCCAACCAGCCCATGCACCTGGCCGGGTCGATCGACAACGAGGCCTCCGACAAGGCCGCGCGGTTCATCCGGTTCTGCGACGCGTTCAACATCCCGCTGGTGTTCGTGGTGGACACCCCGGGCTTCCTGCCGGGCGCCGAGGAGGAGAAGAGGGGCATCATCAAGCGCGGCGGCCGGTTCCTCTACTCGGTGGTCGAGGCCGACGTGCCGAAGGTGACGATCACCGTGCGCAAGTCCTACGGCGGCGCCTACGCCGTGATGGGATCCCGGCAGCTGACGTCGGACTTCAACTTCGCCTGGCCCACCGCGCGCATCGCGGTGATCGGCGCGGAGGGGGCCGCGCAGTTGCTGATGAAGCGGTTCCCGGATCCGACGACGCCCGAGGCGCAGCAGATCAAGAAGGACTTCATCGAGGGCTACAACCTGAACATGGCGATTCCGTGGACCGCCGCCGAACGCGGCTTCATCGACGCGGTCATCGACCCGCACCAGACCCGGCTGCTGCTGCGTAAGTCGCTGAAGTTGTTGCGGGACAAGCAATTATGGTTCCGCACCGCGCGCAAGCACGGGCTGATCCCGGTTTAACTCTGCTGCGGCACAATCACATTGGTCACACCCGCACCGCGGGTCCGACTATGCGCCGACCGCGAAAAGCGATATCGCAGGCGATATCGAATCTGCGGATTGGGTGGTGTGCCCGGCGTGCGACGGCGTGACTTCTAGCTCGTGAACGCGCCGTCGATGAGTTCGTCGAAGCGCTCCAGCGCCTCGTCGCAGTCGGCGTCGATGCCCCGCAGCGCCCCGCGGTCGGCGAGATACCGCTGCGCGTAGAGCCGGGCGACCAGCGCCTTGCGCTCCCCGCCGCGGGTGGCACGCTCCCAGGCGGCCTGCTCGGTGAGCAGCGCCGCCGCGTACACGTCACCCATGAATTGGGCCAGCGGGAACAGGCGCGCCTCGGCGATGTCGCGGTCCAGCTTGGACCATGCGGTGATCGCCGCGTCCAAATCCTCGATGCGCCCGGCGACCAGCCGGGTGGTGTCGTCGTCATCGGAAACCGACACGGCATCGCGTAGCCGCGCCAACAACGGCTCATGGGCGCGGGTCTGCTCGATGCCACGCCGCACGTCCAGGCAGAGGATGTTGTCGGGCCCTTCCCAGATGGTGTTCACCTGCGCGTCGCGCAGCAACCGGGCCACCGGCCAGGTCTCGATATAGCCGTTGCCGCCATGGATTTCGATCGCGTCGGACGCGGCGGTGATCCCGAGCCGGCACACCTTGAGCTTGGTGACCGGCACGGCGATGCGTTGCCGCATGCTGCGGGGCTGACGATGGTTGGTGGCGCCGGTGCCGTCGAAAACCATCGCCTGCGCGGCTTCGACGTCGACGACCAGCTCGGCGAGCTTGCGCCGCATCAGCGGCTTGTCGATGAGTGTCCCGCCGAACGCGTGCCGCCGCCGGGCGTAACACAGCGACTCGACCAGGGCGCGGCGCGCGTTGCCGAGCCCGAACAGGGCGATGCC
This sequence comes from Mycobacterium sp. E3251, assembly GCF_001666835.1. GTDB lineage: Bacteria > Actinomycetota > Actinomycetes > Mycobacteriales > Mycobacteriaceae > Mycobacterium. The sequence goes on from NZ_LZJF01000085.1 coordinate 21,359, forward strand.
CAGGCGCGCGGCGTTGGTCAGCTCCATCATGCGGCCCAGCCCCTTGCCGTCCGACGGTCCCGCGTGTCGTCCTGAGCCGCTCGGCTCCTCGGATAGCAGAAACGCCTCGGCGTCAACGAATTCCACCTCGCCGGAGGCCACCGATCGGGTGCCGAGCTTGTCCTTCAGGCGGCGCACCCGCACCCCGTTGCGCGAACCGTCGCGGCGGGTACGCAGCACCAGGAAGTTGGCGATGCCCCGCGACGAGTCGGGTGCGCCCTCCGGCTTGGCCATCACGACGAACGCCTCGCCGCCACAGTTTGACGCAAACCACTTAAAGCCGTTGAGAATCCACGCACCTTCATTTTCGCCGCCTACGCGTCGAGCAGTCGTCTCGAGCGCGCCCAGGTCCGAGCCGCCGGTGCGTTCGGTCAGCAGTTGCGCCGTCTCGCCCGCCCACTCGCCCGAGGCGAACTTGGCCAGCACGTGCTCTCGCACGTCGGCCGGCGCGTAGGCGGCCACCAGCGACTGGACCATGCCGCCGCCGGTGCCCAGCGCGCAGCCCATCCCGATATCGGCCTGGTTGAGTAGATAGTTGGACGCGAACAGGCTTAGGCCCGAGCTCACTTTGGCGGCGCGCGCGTCGTCGCGCAGGGCCTGCTGGGCATCCAGGACCGCGCGCTTGGACTGGGTGAACGAGGCCGGCATGACGACCTGGCTCACGTCGTGTCCCCAGCGGTCATAACGCTCCAGCCGGGGCGGGTTGCGGTCGGTCTCCTCCGCCCATCGCGCGACCGGGCCGGCCATCAACTCGCCCATCCGCACCAGATGCGGCTCTACGACCGCGAGTTCGTCCGGTTGCAGGTAGTACGCCATGGTGAACTGCAGGGTGGGATCGGTGCGATACCAGTTGAGACCCACGGCCCCGCGGTAGTTTTCGGTTTGGTAACGCTGCGACTTCTCCTCCGTGGAGAAGGGCAGCCTGTCCACCGCCTCTACGGCGTAGTCGCTCATGGAAGAGACGCTACGCGCCCGTGAGGAAAACCAGGCGAACCCTGCCGATCTGGATCTCGTCGCCGTTGGCCAGCACCGCCGAGTCGACGGGCTCCCGGTTGAGATAGGTGCGGTTCATACTGCCCACGTCGACGATGCGGAATTGGCCACCCTCGCTGCGCAATTCGGCGTGCCGACGGCTGACGGTGATGTCGTCGAGGTAGATGTCGCTTTCCGGATGCCGGCCCGCCGACATGACGGGTTGGGTCAAGGCAAACCGCGAGCCGGCGTTGGGGCCGCGCGTGACGACGAGCAGCGCCGAGCCCGGGCTCAGTGTCGGTGTGTCCTCGAGCGCCGCGGCGGCTGCGGTCGCAGGCGCGTCGAACTCGGCCGGCAGCGCAGTGCCGATGTCGCCGGTGAGTTCCTCCGAGCCTTCGCGCTGCGTCGGCCGGTTCGGCGTGGACCCGGTGCTGCTCACGCGGCTCGCGGCAGATCCGGGTTGGCCGCGGCCGCCTGCGACGTCGGCCGCGTCGGTGCCGGTGCCCAGCCGACGTAGGTCAGGTACACACCGACGAGGGCGAAGACGACGCACGCGGTGATCCACCAGGCCTGCGCGCCGATCATGTCGTTGGCGAGCGAGGCGAAGAACTTGGGGAAGGCCACCAGCAGCAGGCCCCGCAGCACGATCAGCCAGCCGAGCAGGGAAACGATGATCGCCGCGGCGCCGCGCCAGCTCTGGTGAGCGGCGACAATGGTCAGGCCGAGCAACAAGATGAAGGCGCCGGTGACGAAGGTCCACATCGAGTTCGCCTCGAACTGCGACAGCAGCGACTGCATGTCGGACACGCGCGCCACCGCCGTCACATCGACAATGACGAGGAAGGGACCGAGCACGCGGGAGAAGAAGCGTGTCGTGTGCGACTGTTGTGGAGCGTTCATTGCCGTACCTCTCATGCGGCGCCGGTCATTCGGCGATCTCCTTTATCGGAGCACTTGACCGCGGCGTCGAGATAGGGACTTATGGCACTGCCTGGCAGGGCGTGGGGCTTATACCGGTGCCACGAACTCGGACGTGTAAAACTCCGCCGGATTCTGCGAGTTCGGGTTGGCCCGCTCGATAATCACCCACACACCAGTGGTGCCGGGGCGAATGGTGTCTTGCACGGTCGCCGTTCCGTTGCCCGCCGGGTCGATGTCCATGCCGGAGAAGGCGGTGCCCGGATCACCCGGCCCGCAGGGACTCGACGACGGCCGCGGCATCTGGATGAGCCCGACGTCGAAGTGGGTGCCCGGCTCGGGCTCGTCGTACAGGTGCACCTCGGCGACCGCTTTTGACCCGGAGGTATGGATCAGGGCCGAACCGGTGCCCAGCCCGGGCCGGGGCACCTTGGGGGCGACGCTGACGCGGCTGAAATCGCAGCGCCGATAGTAATTGTCCAGGGCTACCGTGGTGCCGCCCTCGGCGGCCGCTTTGGCAATTTCGAACGCCGCCGCGGGGGTGATCACCACGGTGATCGTCGCCGCACATGTTCCGAGTCGTGTCAGCGCGTGCATGGGGGCCGCCTATTGGGTCCGTGTGAAGGGGATCACAGCGGAATAAGTATTGACCCGAAATTGGCGGAAATAAACCTATCGGGGACAATTACTCGACCGTCAATTTAATGCGGCTATTTGGCGGCTGACCAATTACTGCGAGACCTATATAAAGCGGCTAAGGCTTAATGCGGATCGGTCCCGGGGACCACCACCCGGTGCGGGTCGCGGTGCCGAGGTCGAGCAGCGCGGGCTGGGCATCGGCGACGGTGTCGAACTTGCGCAGCGATCCCCAGTCGCGGCCCCAGTCGTGGGACAGGTAGGTCGACATCACGTGAGCACGCAGGAGCAGGTCGGTGATGCCCAGCAGGCCGCCGTTGACCCCGTCCTGCCAGGTGTCGGTGTCCTGTTTCTTGGCGTTGTAATCCGGAGTGATCCGGAACTTGGGGATCTCGGTGACGCCGTTGGCGTGCAGCATCGGGTGCTGACACGGGAAGGCCAGCCCGACCGCCCAGTCCATCAGCACCGGCTGCGTCGAGCCGACGTACTCCTGCAACGAGCGCAGCTCCGGCACCCGCGGCGGGGTCAGAGCGATCCAGTCGTCCGGCGTGAGGGAGAGGTCCTCGGCGACCACCCGCACCGCGACGGCGTCGGCGGGCATCTGGGAGCGGGCGAAGCGCAGGTTCCGCCAAACCTTAGGTTGTTCCCCGTACAGGTCGTAAGGCACCAGGCGCCCGGCCGGAAGCACGGCGCCGCCGGGACCGGGCTTGCCGAATTCCAATTCCACGGTCTGCCCGTTGGTGTGGTGGTGCAGGATGCTGTTGCCGGCGATCGTGCCGGCGGCGGTCACCACTACCAGCGGGTGTCCGGCGTCGGGCTTGGGCAGTTGATACCAGGCCGAGGTCAGCTTGCTCTGCTGTTGCGCGCCGCTGGTGTAGCTGCCCGCCAGCGGTACCTGATCGGGGTTGAGGCCGTACGGCAGCGGCACCGTCGATCCATTGATACCCGGCGTCGTCAGCTTGAGCGGCGCATCCCAGTCGTAGTCGGTGCCGGGCTGTGGCACCGACGTCTCCTTGACCGACTCGGCCAGCGTGCGATCCGGTACGCCGTTGGGGGTGAATCCGGTTGGGTTGACGCCACCCAGCGGCCCCAGCGGGCCGTAATTGTCGGGCAGCGGCGCCATGAAGCCGGCATTGCTGTCCGGCTCGACGAGCACGTCGTCGGCCAGCCCGCAACCGCCGCTGAATTCCCTCAGGTTGTCCCAGGCGTTGGAGTAGGTGGGGTACTGACGCACGATCCCGGCCGTCATCGACGCGATGAACACCACCGCCATGAATCCCGCTGCGACGGGAATGGGCGCTGCCGTCACCAGCCGCGCCAGCCGTCCCTCGCCGCGGCTCCTGGATGCGAAGTGCAGGTACATCGCCCACAGGGCGGCGATCGCGAACAATGCGAAAAAGATTGTGCTGATCGTGATTCCGCCGATTTTCGGCATGCTGCTGTTGAACGGCACGCCGTAGCTGGAGACGTACCACCAGCCGTTGGTGGTGGCGAAGCACAGCGCCAAGATGAAAAGCACCGCCGCCAGGAACGCCATCCGGTTGCGCGACCAGCGCAGCACCTCATGCGACACCAGCACCGTCGTCAGGGCGGCCATCGCGGCGCCCACAGCGGCGAACAGCCCGAAGTGGTGCACCCACTTGGTTGGCGTGAACATCAGGAAGAACATGGTGCCGAAGATGACGCCCATCAGCCGCCACGCCGGCCCGCGCGCCACACCGGGAACTCGCTTGCGCCGCAACATGATGAACACCGCCGTGAACAGGCACAGCGCGGTGATCAGGAAACCGAAGCGGCGCGAGAGCGATCCGTCGACGGTGGGCAGAATTAGGTAGTAGTACCGCAGGTTCTCGGTGTACCAGGCCTGGCTGGGCCCGATGTCGGTGCGAATCCTGGTGGCTTCCAACACCGTTGACAGCGTCTGATCGGCGAACACCACGGTCAGGATGACCGTGCCGGCGGCCAGCATGGGTGCCACCAGCGGCCAGGTGCCGACCAGGCGATGGCGGCGGACCAGAATCCGCAGGATCGGACGGCCACCGGCGACCAGCGCCGCCACCGCGATCAGTCCGGTGGGCTGGACGCCGAGGGTGAATGCCGCGGTGACGACCGCCAGCGCCGCGGGCGTCAGCCGGCTGTAGCGCATGGAGCGCTCGATCAGCACATAGGTGATCAGCGACCCGACGGCGATGATCGGCTCGGGTCGCAGACCGTTGTCGAACGGCATCCACGCGGTCAGCAGGACCAAGCCCGCCGCCCAATTCGCCGCCTTGCTGCCGGCCACCGCGGGCCCCAGCCGGGGCAGCACCTCACGCGAAAGCAGCAGCCAGCAAACAATTCCCGCGATCAGGTCCGGCAACCGCATCCACAGGCTGGCGTCGCTGACGTGTGTCATCAGCGCCAGCAGGTTGTAGTACCAGCCGAAGGGGTCCTCGGGGCTGCCGAACCAGCGGAAGTAGTTCGACATGTAGCCCGCGTGGTCCGCGACCCGGGCCATGCCCAGGATGTAGCCGTCGTCGGAAGAGTTGGCCCCGATCACGTGCCAGAGCACGAAACCGAAGATCACCACGACATCGGCCAGGGTGAAGGTGCGCCAGTTCGCGGGGATGAGCCGGCGCATCCGGTGGCCGTCCAGCTGGTCGAGGCGCCACAGCGCAACCAGCGCAACGATGGTGGACACGATCGCCACCACCATTGCGACCAGTTTCAAAGTCGTTGGGGTGGTGGAGAACCGGGTGTCGATGGTGGCCGACAGTTTCAACCCAGGCGGGGCGGGACCGGTCAGGTCGGTGAACACCCCCACGATCTGTGGCCGCAGGTTCGGGTCGGGGAAGCCGCCGCTGATGGGTTTGCCCGCCGGATCATTCAGCCCGACGAAGGTGGCGAAGGCGCCGGCCTTCGTCGAGGTGATCTCGATGCGTTGACATTGCGGGGAGGCCACCTGGTCGCGCGCCGCGCTGGCGATCACCACGTTGCGGTCGGTGACGTCCACGCGCTTGCCGTTGACCACAACGAACAACGCGTTCAGCGCGGCGTCCTTGCCCTTTTTGGGTGCCGTGCTCAGCACCACCCCGCCCTCCGGCGGCAGGGCGCGCACCGCGGAGCAGGGCACGGTCGCCGTCACGTCGACCGGGGTGAGCGAAATCAGCGGGGCGGTAACGCTATTCAGTTGACCGCTCTGTGGCCAGTTCAGGGTCGCGGTGGTCTGCACGACGGGCAGCAGCGGGGTGGCCACCGACAACACGAATCCGACCAGGCCGGCGATGGTCGCCACCCAGCGCGTCACCCGCACGTCCTTGACGGTCTGCACGCTCATGGGAGTGCCCGAATCGGTCCCTGCCGGCTCCAGCCGCGCACTGTCATCACACCCTGTTCGATTACGGCGTCCGGCGCCTGATCAGCCGGCACCAACCGGAAGTACTGCTCCACGGATCCCCAGTCGCGGTACCAGTCGCCCCGCAGATACGTCGCGACCGTCGAGGTGCGCAGCATGGTCTGCAGGAACAGGAACGGTCCGCCGGCCTCACCGGACTGCCACCCGTTCGACGACGACGCGGTTTGTTTGTGATCGGGCAGGATTCGGTACTGCGGAAGTTCGGCAACGCCAAGGTGTTCGGAGAACGGCCGCTGGCACGGGAAATTCGCGGCGGTCGCGATGTCCATCAGCACCGGTGTCTGCGATCCCATCAATTGCTGCAGGGTTTGCAGCACCGGGACCCGCGGCGGCGTGAACGCGAACCACTGATCCGAACTCAGGTTCGGGTCGTAGGCGACGATGCGCGCCACATTCGCCTCGGGCGGCGCCCAGGTCAGCGGGAACCGCAGATTGCGCCACGCCGGCTCGGGCCCGATGTCGATCGGCTGCACCTCCCCGAGCGGCTGGGTGCTGCCGTCGGGGCGGGCGATGCCCCACTGCAACTTGAGCGACTGTCCGTAGGTGAAGGTGCCGTCCTCCTTGTACGACCAGATGGCGCCGGACGCCGACACCACGACGATCGGGCGGTCCGGCGTGCGGGGCGGCAGCTGGTACCAGGCCGAGGTGGCGGTGGCAGCCAGCGAGTTCTCGCCGTAGCTGCCCATCACCGGCGTGCGGGCCGGGTCGAGGCCGAACGGCAGCGCCGCGTGCGAGCCGTTGACGCCGGCGGGGCCCTTCCCGCCAGCGGTGCCCGCGGAGTCACTCATGGCGGCGTTCGGCTTGTTCGGTGACGCGTCGGAATTCACCACCCCCGGTTTGGTGACCACCGGATAGGACCTCAGGTCATCGCCGACGCCGTCGGGTTTGAAGCCGACCGGGTTGGCGCCGCCGAGCGGGCCGTCCGGGCCGAACGTCTGCCCGGGCGCCGGCTGCAGCATGCCGGCGTTGGGGTCGGGCTCGGTCAGCACGTCGTCGGCCATCGCGCAGCTGGCGGGCGACAGGCCCGAACTGATGGCGGCCAGATTGGCCTTCCCGGTGGTGTAGAGCGGGTAGCGGAACACCGCGCCCTTGGTCAGCGAGGCGACTTCGCCGACCACCATGATGGTCGCGACCACCAGCAGCGGGGTCGACGCCAGCACCCGGTTGCGCCGGTTGTCCTTGACCTCGGTGTGTCCGGCGTAGTCCATCCGGAAGTGCTGCCAGGCGGCCAGCAGCCCGGTGAGGATCGACAACGTCAGGAACATCGACGTCACGGGGTGGCTGGCGACCACCGGCTGGATGTCGTACCACGGCACCCCGTAGTTGCCGACGTAGAACCAGCCGTTGATGCCGGAGGTCGCCACCGCCACCACGAACAGCAGGGCCGTGACGTACAGCGTCAGGTTGCGGCGGTTGTGCAGGCCGATCCGCGCCAGCGCGAACGCGGTTACCGCACCCAGCGCCCCGGCCAGTCCGGCGAACGCGCCGAACTGGACGGCCCACTTCGTCGGGGTGAACGTCAAGAGCAACAGGCCGACGGCCGTGGTGCCGATCAACCGCCAGGCCGGCCCGCTGGCGACCCCGGGCACCCCGCCCCGGCGCAGCAGGATGACCAGCATGCCGAACAGGCACAGCAGCAGCACCAGCACCGCGAATCGCCTCGCCATCGACCCGTCGGGGTTGGACTCCACCGTGAGGAAGTAGTAGCGAAGCCAGTCCTGGTACCACGCGATCGTCGGCCCGACCTTGTATTTGATGCGCGCCGACTCGGCGACGGTCGCCAGCGTTTGGCTGCGGAACACCACGACGGTGATCAGCGACAGCGACGCCGCCAGCACCGCCAGCGGGGCGAGCAGCCCGTCGGTCACCCGGCGCCGCCGGATCGTCTGGGCGACGGCCCGCGCCCCGGTCAGCAGCGCCGCGACGGCGATCAGGCCCTGCGGCGCCAGCGTCGCGGTGAGCATCGCGACGAAGATGGCGACGGCGGCCGGGGCCAGGCGTTGCAGCGCGATCGCGCGTTCGACCAGGATCCAGGTGACCAGCACGCCGAGGGCGATCAGCGGCTCGGGCCGCAGACCGTTGTTGAACGGCAGCCAGGCGGCCAGAAACACCGCGCCCGCGGTGAAGACGGCCACCCGGTTCGCCGCCAGTCCGCCCCTGGCGGGCCCCAGCCTGCGCAGGATCAAGTGGCTGATCACCAGCCAGCAGGCGATGCCGGCCAGCGTGGCCGGCAGCCGCATCCACACGCCTGCGGTGCTCACCGATGCCAGCCTGGACAGCAGCCCCAGGTACCAGTCGAACGGCGCGTCCGTCGTGCCGAAGTAGCGGTAGTAGTCGACGATGTAGCCGGCCTTCGGGGCGACGCGGGCGATGGTCAGGTTGTAGCCGTCGTCGGACGAGGTGGCGCCGATGACGTGCCAGAGCAGCAGCGTCGCGATCACTCCGGCGTCGGCGATCCAGGTGGCGATGCCGACGCGCCGCCACGAATTCCAGCGCGCACGGGGACGGTACCGGGAGAGCCAGGCGATCGGGGACTGCCAATTGATCAGGGTGCCGCCACCCCGGCTGCGCCGGTCGAGCGCGGCCAGCGCGATGACGGCCGTCAGGACGGCCAGCGCGCCCACGCCCATGGCGAGCTGCTTGAGGGCCGTTGGGGCCGTGATGAACCGGGTGTCGATGTCGACGCGGGCCGACAGCCCGGGCTGTGCGGGCACCTTCAGGTCGGTGAAGATCCCGCCGACCTGCGGCTTCTTCTCCGAGGGCAGTACCCCGGAGGCGCCTGGCATGCCGACGAACTCCGCACCGGCCGCGCCCGCGTCGGCCCAGGCGTGCAGCACGCTGCAGGCCCCGCCGGCGACCGCCGGGCGCGGTGCCGCCACGGCCACGGTGTCGCGGAACGCGACGACCACCAGGTCCTTGTCCGCGCGCACGAACAGCCCGTTCTTGCCGGCGTCCATGCCGCCGGCGGGCAGGGTGGAGACCACCAGTCCGCCGCCGGGGGGCAGGGTGGCGATCGCCGCGCACGGGATGGAGATGTCCAGCGCGCGCGGCGCCCCGGACACCAGGGGAGCGGTGATCTGGGTGATGTGACCGTCCGCGGTGCCCTGCGGCCACAGCACGGTCGCGGTGGTCTGTTTCACCGGGAGCAACGGGACCAGCACGCACAACAGCAGACCCACGAGGCCGGCGACGACTGCCACCAAGCGAGGGATCCGCTGCGAACGCTGATCATCGTCGTGGGGCACGAGGCTCGATCGTAAGCGAAGCTGCTTTGTCCGCTGAGGACGCGGGGCCGCGCGGGGCCGCCCGGCGTCAGCGGGCCAGCCGCGCGGCGAGCGTGTCGAGACCCGGGCCGGCGAGGTCGGCGAGCGCCGCGCGGCGGCCGGACATCGCCATCAGCAGCGCCTCACCCGGTCCGGTGACTTCCGGCCCGTGGCCGTGTTCCCAGTCGACATCGGTGGCGCGCAGGCGCAGGCCCCTGATCCGGCGGCCGGCGCCGAGCCTGGGGTTGCCCGGCACCAGGCCGAGGACCCGTTCGAGCCGATCGGCCGGCACGCTGCGCGGCAGGCCCAGCGCGCGACGGATGTCTTGGTGATGGATGGTGCAGTCGACGAGCGCGATCATCCCGCCGAAACCTGCTGTCAGCCCGCGTGGTTCGAGATGGGCACGCAGTAAGTCGAGCAGCTGCCCGGCGGTCAGGTCGGCGAGTTCGTCGACGCCCACCTGGTTGGCCCGGACGACCCAGCCCTTGGCGAAGCGCTTCAGCAGCCCCAGTGTGCCGAGCTCTTCGTAGCTGATCACATGCGCGACAACGTCTTTCACGGTCCACTTCGAGCACAGGCTGGGGGCGTCCCACTGCTGCGGCGTCAGGGTGGCCAGGAAATCCGCCAGGTCGGCACGCTCGTCGTGGGCCATGCTCATCAGGGTGGCAGTCATTGCCGGGCCCCGGCGAGCAGCAGCCGGCCATACCGGTCCAGGTACAGCGGCCAGCCCGCGTCACCGTCGACACCCTCGGCGACGGATTCCCACCCGGGTCCGTGGCGGTCCAGGTGGCGATGCTCGAGGTCGACCCGGGTGCGGTCATCGGATTCGGCGGTGAAGCGCACTTCGACTTCACTGGTTTTCGATTGGTCGGGTTCCAGTTGCCAGGTTGGGCCGATATCCCAGGTGAACACGAGGCGGCGGGGTGGCTCGTAGGCCAAGATCCGCGCCCAGCGGCATACGCTGCCGTCGACGCCGCGGTCGTAGATGTGCCCGCCCACCCGGCGCTCGAAGACCGTCTCGGCGATCGCGACCGCCAGCAGATTGTGCTCCCGAGGTTTGAAGTCGCCGAACTGCTCGGTGAAGACGGCGAACGCCCGCTCGATCGGCGCGTTGACCACGACGTGGTGTGTGACATTCGGAATCCGTTGCGTCACAGGGGTTCTCCTTTACTCTCATCGATCTTCTGGGCGTAGCCGGCCAGCGCCTGCGACCAGAACCGGTCGAGATCGGCGCGCAACGCCTCGAGGCCCGTCGGGTCGAGTTGATAGACGCGCCGGGTGCCCGCCGCGCGGTCGCGCACCAGCCCCGCGCATTTGAGCACCTTGAGGTGTTGCGAAACGGCCGGCCTGCTGACGGGCAGATGCCGCGCCAGTTCTCCGACGGCGGCCGGGCCGTGCGCGAGCCGCTCCAAGATGGCCCTGCGCGTCCGGTCCGCCAGGGCGTCCCAGGCATCCCCATCGGCTTGGTAAGCCGCCACGAACCGTAAGCCTACGCTTACCGACAGCGGCGCGGCAATGCCTGCGACGCCGGGGATCGGGGCAACGGGCCATCGATCGGACGCGCGCGACCTTGGGATCGGTAGCGGGCCCGACCTTCTGCACTGGCGGGATGAACATCCTCCGCGTCACAAAGCGGGTACTCGCTGGTGCATTGCTTTCGGGCGGCTTCGTCGTCGTCGGGTCGGGCCTGGCCGCGGGAACCGGCCATGCTCAGCCCGCCCCGATGGTGTGCCAGGACCCAAGCCGCGGGCCGAGCCCCACCAACAGCTGCACCTACCAATGGTGCCCAGGCTCACCGGAGCTGAAGAATATGCCGGACTGGGACAGAAACGTCTGCCACCCTTGGTATTTCGATCAGAACAGCCCGGTGACCAATTCGACCATCATCGAAGGTTTTCCACCGCCGCGGCCGCCGTCGCCGCCGTGCATCCCGTTCATCAACTGCCTGCCCGGGTTGTGACGGCTAGGTCTTGCGCAGGGGCGCGGGATTCCACAGGCCGCTGCGGGTTGCCGTGCCGAGCTGCAGGCGGGCGGGCTGCGCATCGGCGTAATAGGGCGTCAGCCGTTGCAGCGAGCCCCAGTCGCGCGACCAGTCGTCCTTCAGATAGGTGGCCATGGTGGCCGCCTTTACCAGCAGCTCGGTGACGCCGAGCGGTCCGCCACCGTTGTTGTCCATCACCGGCGAGTTGGCCTCCGCGCCGAAACGGTCCGGCAGGATGCGCCATTTCGGCGTCTCGTCGACACCGTTTTGATGGCCGAACGGCCGCTGGCAGGGGAACGCCAGCCCGACCAGCCAGTCCAGGAACACCGGGTCCCGCGATCCCACCACGTCCTGCAGCGTGCGCAGCTGCGGGATCCGCGGCGGTGTGAGCGCGATCCAGTGCTGCGGCGCCAGGTCCTCGTCGTCGGCGACCAACCGGATCTGGGTGGCGCCGGTGGGGATGGCCGACAACGGCAACCGCAAGTTACGCCAGGCCGGGGAGGCGCCCACATCGGCGAGCTGGAACGATCCGCCGGGGTGTCCGTGGGCGGCTTCGTCATCGGTGGCCCATTGCACCTGGACCTCGCGGGGGTCGAAGCGGCCGGCCGCGCTCACCACCAGCAGCGGCCGCGCCTGGTCGCGGGCGGGCAGTCGGTACCAGCCCGATCGCAGGTGGGCGGGCACCTGGATGCCGGGTCGCCAGCTGCCCAGGACGGGCGTGCGCGACGGATCGAGGTTGTAGGGCAGCTGGGCAACCGAACCGTTGATTCCCGGCGCCGGAGTGGTGCCGCCCTCGGTGCCGGCTTCGGCGCCGGTAACCAGCTTGTCGTCGTTGATGAAGCTGCGGTCACCCGGCCGCTCCATCACGGGGTCGGCGCGGACGTCCGCGGGAATCCCGTTGGGCGTGAAGGCTTCCGAGAGGCCCGCGCCAAGTGCGTCGCCCACCGTGGCGCTCACCGGCGACAGCGTGCCGGCGTTGGGGTCCTGTTCCACCAGCACGTCCTCGGCCAGTCCGCACGACTTGCCGGTCAGCGCCTCGAGGTTGGAGCGGCCCACCGTCCACGCGGGGTACTGGTCGGTCATCGCCAGGGTCAGCGATGCCACCTCGAACACCACCAGCAGCCATGTCGCAATCGCCAAGGGGGACTGGACGATTCCGGCGGCCCGCGCGCCGAGGCGGGTTTTCGGTGCGCCGTTTTCGGGATCGACGAAATGGAACCACGCGGCCAGCAGGAGCACCACGACGGTCAGCCCGAGCAGCGCGGTGGCGAAGGCATAGTGCCACGCCGGGAACGAATTCGACCATGGCACACCGAAATTGGACACATACCACCAGCCGTTGACGCTGGCGAACGACAAGGCCACCAGGAACAGCACGACGGCGGCGAACATGGTGCGGTTGCGCCGGGATCGCATCGCCACGGACGTCACGGCTATCGCGGCCAGCGCGCCTAGCGGTCCGGCCAGCCCGGCGAACACCCCGAAGTGGTGGGTCCACTTGGTGGGAGTGAACATCATCGCGAGGAACGAGATGATGGTGATCCCGACGATGCGGCGGCTCGGCCCGGCGGCCGTGCCCGGAATCCGGCCCTTGCGCAACGACATTGCGACCGTGATCCCGAGCGCCAGGACCAGCGCCAGCACGGCGAAGCGGCGGGCGACCGACCCGTCGGGACTGGCCATGAACAGCCGCTCGTAGCGGATGTGTTCGTCGAACCAACTCAGGCTGGGCCCGACGGCGCGCTTGAGCATGCTGGCCTGAACCTCGCCGGCCAGCGTCTGGTCGCGGAATATGAGGATGGCGGTGACGGTGACCGCGGCGAACAGGGGCGCCACCAAAGGCAGCGCGCCGAACCGCTTGGACCGGCGGTGCAGGATGGTCCGCAGCGGTCCGATCGCGACGAGCAGCGCACCGATCGAGGCGATACCCGTCGGCCCGGAAAACAGCGTCAGCGCACCGATGATGCAGGCGACCGCCACCGGCAGCAGGCGGCTGGTGGCCACCGCGCGTTCCACCGAGCACCAGGTCAGCAGGATGCCCAGCGCGATGATCGGCTCGGGCCGCAGGCCGTTGTTGAGCGGCAGCCACACGGCCAGGAACATGCCGGCCGCCGTCCACGCCGCGCCACGGTTCAGCTTCACGGCGTGACCCAGGCGGGGCATGACTTCCCGGCTGATCACCCACCAGCACGTCAGCGCCATGGCCAGGGTGGGCAACCGCATCCAGATGCTGGCGGTGCTGACGTGCGCCCACAGCGCCAGCAGGTCGTAGTACCAACCGAAGGGGGCCTCCGGCGTGCCGAACCAGCGGTAGTAGTTGGCCATGTAACCGGCGTGCTCGGAGACCCGGGCCATGGTCAGGATGTAGCCGTCGTCGGACGTGTTGGCCCCGACGAACTGCCACCACACCAGCACGGCGATCACCAGGGCGTCCAGGCCGCCGACCGACCACCAGCGCGACGGCAGGAAGCGGCGATGTCGGGTGCCGTCCGCGGTGTCGAGCAGGTGCAGCGCGACCAGGGCGGCGGCGGTCAGCACGACCCCGAGGACCATCGCCGCCATCTTCAGTTGGGTGGGGCTGCTGCTGTAGCGGGTGTCAACGGTCGCCGAGAAGGTCAGGCCCGGCGGCGCCGGCCCCGCCAGATCGGTGAAGACACCGACGATTTGGGGCCGGAAGTCATAGCCGCTCTTCTCCCCGCGCAGCGGCGAGCCGGGATGCTCGGCGTTGGGGCCCTGGGTCAGCCCGACGAACTCGGCGGTGACGCGGTCGGCGTGCGCGGTGAAGGTCAACCGCTGGCAGGCGGGGCTGAGCACCTGGCTCAGCGGGGCGGTCACCACCGCCACGTTGCGCACCACCACCACCAGGTAGTCGTTGGCGCGTTGGATGAGCAGCCCGCGGTCGACGGCCTTGGGAGCCTGCTTGGGCACCGTCGACAACAGCACCGTCTTCGCCGCGTTCGCCGGGCCGGCGAGGCCCGCGGCGGCCTGGCAGGGCACGGTGACGTTGAGGTCGGTGGCGACGTACCCGATCAGCGGCGCGTCGACGCTCTCGAAGTTGCCGTTCTGCGGCCAGTTGAGCTGGGCGGTGGTCTGGTTGACCGGCAGCAGCGGGGTGGCGATGGCCAGCAGCGCCCCGAGCAGCCCGGCGACGGTGGCAACCAACCGAGTGATCCGGTGGTTCGCTCCCGTGTCGGTCACGGTGGTAGATGCTAGTTCTTCGACGCCCGGCTGCCCCTTTTGAGGCACGGTGTCGGTGCTCATCAGCGGCCTGCCGGGGGCTTGCGGATGGCCACCACGAACGGGCCGGCGCTGTGGACGACGAACTGCGGGCTGTCGAAGAGGGCGGCCCGCAGGTCGACGGTGTAGCGACGGACGTTGGGCTGGTTGGGATACACGTCCTCGGCAAGCCGCAGCGTGTAGTTGCCGTTCGCGCCGCGCCGCATGAGAAACACCGTGGGCGGTGGCCAGGGGCAGGTGTCGAGCGCGTGGATGAGGTCGTCGGCGGACTTGAGTTTCGACCACTTGTTGATCTGGGCGGCCCGCAGGTCGAACTGCGCCAGCGGGTTGGCGTAGTGCGACGTCAATCCCTGGAATCCCCAATAGGGATAGAAGGACAGGAAGCTGTAGTCGGCGGTCATCACGACGGTCTGATCGCGGGGCCTGCCGGTCACCGTGGCGATGGCGTGGTCGATGTCGGGGTAGAACTTCTCCGAACTCGGTGGGCGGCGGTCTCCGCGCTGGCCGTTGCCGTCGGTGTCGGTGTAGGCGATGGTGAGATCCGGGCGCAACACGTCGGGGATGTCCTGGCTGAACGCGATCGCGGCGGCCAGGCCGACGGCGCCGGCGACGGGAAGGACGGCCCGGCCGCGCGCTGACAGCGCCCGGACGGCCTCGACGAAGCCGAATGCCCCGGC
Organism: Mycobacterium sp. E3251; assembly: GCF_001666835.1. Taxonomy (GTDB): domain Bacteria; phylum Actinomycetota; class Actinomycetes; order Mycobacteriales; family Mycobacteriaceae; genus Mycobacterium. The sequence continues at coordinate 36,476 of NZ_LZJF01000085.1, forward strand.
GGCCACCAGCAGCACGGTCAACGTCGGTTGCAGCCGGAAGGACAGCAGCGTGGTGCGCGCCAGCGTGGTCAGCATCGACAGCAGCGACCACAGGTAGACGGCCAGCACCCCGATGGCCAGGGCCCCGGCCCGCACGGACGACCCGGCCCGCACCACCAACCAGAGGGCGCCCAGCAGGCAGACCGCGCCCAGCAGGGAGAACTGCAGCATCGGGAAGGTCAGCACGGCGCCGTCGGCGGGCAGGTAGTGCTGGGCGCTGCCGGAGTTGCTGACCGGGCTTCGCACCGCTCGCAACAGGAACGGCAGCCAGGTGGTGCTCGCGATGGCCGCGGCGATGACCGCGACGACGGCCAGCCGGCGCAGCGGGTCGAGCGCGGCCCTGGCGCCGCCCCGCCGCCAGCGCAGGCCGGCCAGCCACACGGCCATCAGCAGGACGGTGAACGCGCCGAACGCGAACAGCAGCAGGTACCAGGTGGCCATCCAGCCGACGAATAGTCCGGCGCCGACGATCGCGGCCCAGCCGCCGTTGCGCTCGCCGCCGCGCAGACCCGACCAGGTCAGCACCAGCACCGGCGGCAGCAGCACGGTGATCATGGCCGCGTAGGGCTCGGGCGAGCCGTAGGCGAGCGTCGCCGCCGCCGTCGCGGTGGTGACGATCAGCGCGTACTCGAAGCGCACCATCCGCCACCACAGCACCAGGGCGACGGCCACCGCGATCGTGATGGAGGTGACGGCCCACGGCTTGTAGACCTCCCAGGCCGGTGTGCCGCTCAGCGCCGCGGCGCGCCCGCCGAGCCAGAACCAGCCGGGCGGGTAGAACGGCGGCAGCCCGATGTAGGTCATGTCGCGCAGGGCGGGGCTGTCGGCGAGCCGGGTCAGGTATTCGGTGCGGAACTGCTGGTCGACGGAGATGCCGAACAGGTACAGCTTGGTCGCGCCCAGCGGCATGCCCAGCGTCACGACGGTGAACGCGGACACAAACGCCAGCCCGCCCAGCTGCGCGAGCCAGCGAAACCGGCCGGAGCGTCCCCAGGCCCAGCCCACGGCGACCAGACCGGCCAGGCAGCCGACCTGCCCCACGGTGGTCAGCGCGTGCAACTGGTTGGACGACGGGAAGGCCGGCCACTGCACGCGGGAGATGGCGACCAGCGAGATCACCGCGACCACGACGGCCACCGCCACCGCGACCGCCATCTGGCCCAGGACGGCCAGCGCGTTGCGCATGATCAGATTGGCAGCTTGCGGAAGACGCTCCGCGGGATGTGTCGCAACACCATCATCACGTAGCGGAATGCTGCTGGCGCCCAAACCAATTCCTTACCCTTTGCGGCGGCGGTCACGGCGAGGTTGGCGACGTACTCCTTGTCCACGGTCAACGGAGCTTCCTTGACGTGCGCGCTCATCCGGGTGCGCACCTGACCCGGGCGGATCACCAGGACGCGAACACCGTACTCGCGCAACGCCTCTCCCAGGCCCAGGTAGAAGCCGTCCAGCCCCGCCTTGGTGGAGCCGTAGACGAAGTTGGATCGCCGTACCCGCTCCCCGGCGGCCGAGCTCATCGCGATGATCTGGCCGAAGCCCTGGGCGCGCATCTTCTCGCCGAGCAGCACACCCACCGAAACCGCTGCGGTGTAATTGATTTCGGCGGCCAAGACGGCCTTGCGCTGGTCCTGCCACAGCTCCTCGGCATCGCCGAGGATGCCGAAGGCGACGATGGCCACGTCGACGTCACCGTGGGCGAAGGCAGCGTCGATCGTTTTCGGGTGGCTGTCGGGGTCGGTGGCCTCGAAATCGATCAGCTCGACCGAGCGCGCGCCCGCCGCCTTCATCTGGGCGACCGCGGCGTCGCGGCCCGGGTCGTTCGGCATGGCGGCCAGCACGATGCGGGCGTGCGCGTTCTGCAGGTAGCGCTCACAGATGGCCAGCCCGATCTCGGAGGTACCGCCGAGTAGCAGGATGGTCTGCGGATTTCCCACGGCATCTAAAACCATTGGCGCACCATTACAACAGCTCCAAACGTCGGGCCATGTCCGAGGCGAACACCCCGGCGGGATCAACCTTGCGGCGCACCGCGATCCACTCGTCGATGCGCGGGTACATGGCGTGGAAGGTCTCGGCACTCGCGCGGGAATCCTTGGCGGTGTACACCCGGCCGCCGAACTCCAGGACCCGCCGGTCGAGTTCGTTGAGGAACTCGTTGATGCCCGGCTTGTTGGGGAAATCCATCGCGACGTTCCAGCCGGCCATCGGGAAACTCAACGGCGCGCGGTTGCCCGGCCCGAACAGTTTGAAAACGTTCAGCGCCGAGTAGTGGCCGCGGGTCTGGATCCAGCGGATGATGGCCTTGAACTCGTCCATCGCGTCCGGCGGCACCAGGAACTGGTGTTGCGCGAAACCCATTGGGCCGTAAGCGTTGTTCCAGCCACTGACCAGGTCGAGCATGTGGTAGAACTGCGACAGGTTCATGATCTTGCCGGTGTAGTTACCGCCCAACCGGTAGTACACCTCGCCGATCGCCATGAAGGACAGCTTGTTCATCGCGCTGACGGGAAATACGTTCGGCACCGTCAACAGTTGTGGCGCATCGAATTTCAGCGGATCCTTGGCCAGCTTCTTGGGCAGTTGGTCGAGCTTCGCCAGGCTGCCGCGGCTGACGGCGGCCCGGCCGAGCTTGGGGGGCGGACTGATCAGGTCGAACCAGGCGCTCGAGTAGGTGTAGTTGGCCTCGCTGCCGTCGAGGTGCACGGCGACCGTTTCGTCGAGGTCTTTGGTGGCCACCCCGTCGGCGACGAAATAGGCCGTCTCGGTGGGCGTCATCTCGATGGTCGCGCGCAGCACGATCCCGGTCAGGCCGTTGCCGCCGACGGTGACCCAGAACAGCTCGGCGTCATCCCCGTCGGGGGTGAGGGTGCGGACGCTGCCGTCGGCCATCAGCAGGTCCATCGAGCGCACGTGGTTGCCGAAGCTGCCCGCGCTGTGGTGGTTCTTGCCGTGGATGTCGCAGGCGATCGCGCCGCCGACCGTGACCTGGCGGGTGCCCGGCAGCACCGGGACCCACAGCCCGAACGGGAGCGCCGCCTTCATCAGCTGGTCCAGGCTGACGCCGGCGTCGACGTCGACCAGCCGGGTGTCGGCGCTGATCGAGTGGATGCGGTTGAGCCCGGTCATGTCGATCACCAGGCCGCCGCCGTTTTGCGCGTTGTCGCCGTAGGACCGGCCCAGCCCGCGCGCGATGACGCCGCGACCGTGCGGGCCGCCGGATTCGGCCACCCGGGCGACGGCCTTCGCGATCACCTCGGGGTCGCGGGTCGAGAGCACCTCGGCCACCGACGGCGCGGTGCGGCCGAAGCCGGTCAGCCGGGTAGTGGTGGTGGGAATATCGGTGCTCAACATCGTCACAGAGGGTACCGCTTGCGAGCGTCGGCTCAGCGGATGCGGAAGATTACCGCCCGCTGCACGACGAAGTTGATCACCGTCGCGGTGCCCTGCGCTATCACGAACGCGACGGGTATCGCCCACCCGCGGTAGTGCAAAAGCGCCAGGCACAGATGGTTCAGGCCGACCTGCACGGCGAAGGTGATGCCGTAGAGAACCATGACCGCGACGAACCGCGCGGTGCTCGGGGCGGCCTGGAACGTCCACCGGCGGTTGATCAGATAGGCGGTGATGGTGCCCACGACGAAGCTGCTGGCCTTGGCCAGGTCAACCTGGACGCCGACGGCTTTGTACAGCGCCAGGTACAGGCCGAAGTCGACGATCCCCGCCAGGCCGCCGGTGACGACGAACCGCGTCACCTGTGTCGTCAGACTCAACTGCGGGCTCGGCGGCGCGGCGTCGGGCAGCGGGGCAACCATTGGGGGGAGTTTAACGGGACCGGCGGGGCCTCCCGGGACGCGTTACCGGGGCAGCTTGACCGATATGAGCTCGACCTGATCCTCGCCCTGCGGGGTCGAGTAGGTCACCGTGTCGCCGGCCTTGTGTCCGGCCAAGGCCTGGGCCAGGGGGCTGCGCGCCGTCAGCGTCTCGCCTTCCCGGCCGACCGGCGTCTCTTCGACGATGGAGATCACGTGCATCGTGACCACTTCCCCGTCGGAGAACCGAAGGGTCACCTCGGTGCCACCCGGCAGCGTTTCCGACGCGTCGGGCTGCGACGGCCCGGTCCGCATGCGCCGGTCCAGCTCGTTGATCCGGTCGCTGAGCCCAACCAGCTCCTCGGCGCGCTGAATCGCCTCGGCCGCGTCGCCGTGATCGCCCACCATGCCGCGGTCGTTCCGGACCTCCACCTCCAGGCGGTCCCGCCGCTGCCGCAGCCGCTCCAGCTCAGCGGCCAGGTTCGCCCGCGCCGCGTCCGCTGCTGATTGGACCTTTTTGCTCACGTCGATGGACCTTTCGCCCCGTTTGCTCAAGTGGCGTTCCAGTGTCGCACCACGACGAGGCGGCCGCCACCATTATCGAGTAAGCGGCGGGTCCCACTCAGCGACTGGTCGAGCCGGATTCGGAGTTCGTGGTGAGCGGCGGTGCGCCGTCCTCGTCGTCGTAGTACTCGACGGTGCCCCGCAGGGCGTCGAAGATCGCCCTGCCCTGGGCGACCAGGCCGCTGGCCACCTCGGTGAGCCCTTCGGCGCCGTTGAGCACGGTCACGTTGGCGTTGGCGAGCCCCCGGGCCGCCTTCTCCACGATCTCGGGCAGCTGGTCGATGAGCGCCTTGTCCAGCGCGACCCGGTTGTGCGACGCCGCCGCCTCCGCCTGGATCTTCATCTTCTCCGCATCGGCGACGGCCAGGATGCGCACGCGTTCGGCCTCGGCCTCGGCGGGTTTGACCACTTCGGCGACCAGTTCCTGCTGGCGCAGCTCGGCCGCGCGTTCGGCCAGTTCGGTGCGCATCTGCAGCACCTCGCGCTGGGCCTCGGCCTCGGCCAGCGGCCCGGCCTGCGCGGCTTCGGCCTGGGCCTTGTCCACCTCGGCCTTGTACTGCGCCTTGACGATCGCGGTTTGGCGGGCGAATTCGGCCTGCTTGCGCTGGGATTCCTGCTCGGCTTCGGCGGCCGCCTGGTTGGCCTGCGCCTGCGCGATCTGCGCCTGCTGCTGGATCGCGGCGTTGTGCGGTGCCGACATGGCGTCGATGTAACCCAGGCCGTCGTCGTCGATGGACTGGATCTGCAGGGCGTCGACGGTCAGCCCGATGCGGGCCATCTCTTCCTTGGACCCGTCGAGGACTTCGGTCGCCAGTTTCTGGCGCTCCCGGATGATCTCCTCGACCGTCATCGAGCCGATGATCGAGCGCAGGTGACCGGCGAAGATCCGGCCGGTCAGCACGGACATCTGGTCCTGCTCGGACAGGAATCGCTGTGCCGCGCTGATGATGCTCTCGGTGTCGTTGCCGACCTTGAAAGCGATCACCGCCCGGACGTTGAGGGTGATGCCCTGTTGGGTCACGCACTTCTCGGCGACCTCCGCCTCGCACATGGCCAGCGTGAGGAACCGAGCCTTGCGGAAGACCGGCAGGATGAACGCACCGTGACCGGTCACCACACGGAACGGGGCGTTGCTTCTGGTTCGGGCACCGGAGATGAGCATCGCCTCGTCGGGGGCGGGCACCTTGTAACCGAGCATCGGGAACTCCTTTTTCGGGTTTCGCTGTTGTATCCCGGCGATCCGGGCCGTCTTGGGTCAGGCGAGGCCCTGCCAGGGCTCGACCACCACCGTCCGGGCGTCCCTGACTTCGACCACCAGCACCTCGGCGCCCTTGGGCAGGGGATGGTCGGACCACGCCAAAAACGCTTCCTTCGCACCCCGCACGGTGACCAGCACCTCGCCGGCCCCACGGTCCCCGCGGGTTGCCACGGTCAACGTCCCAACACAGCCGATTGCCGCGGCGTCGCTCACGAACGCATACTCTCGCATCGGCAAAGCGGGCGTCGTGTTTCGTCTAAACGGGCCCCGCCGTGAGGGTGACGACGTGGTTACGGCTCTCCCGGGCCTTGATCCGGGACACCCAGACCCGGCCGCCGGTGGCCAGCCCGACTATGCCCTCGACCGTTTCGAACGTCCAGGCGGCCGTGCCCGCCATCCCGGTGTCGTCCATGATCCGTAGGTCGATGACGCCGCGGTCGGCCAGCAGCTCGAACAGATCGCGCTGTGGGTCGTCGACCGCGATCAGGGTGGTGTGGTCGAACTGGTCGCGCAGTGCCGTCCTGACCTCGTCGAGGGTGCCCTCGTCGATCACCGCGTCGGTGCCGGTTTCGGTTTCGGCACAGGCGAACTCGATGTCGAAGGCCCGCTCGTAGCCGTGCAGGAAGAAGCGTTTGCCTTGATTGGCCCACGAGCGATGGCAGCATGGCAGGTTGTCGAACAGCCTGCGCTGGTGGAACCTGGCCGTGCGGCCCAGTGGCGCGTCGGCGCGGTGCACGGTGGCGACGCGGTCGCCGTCGACGAAGAGGGTGTTGCGCATGGGTCCCAGCCTCCGGCGCACGCCTTGCGGGATCCTCAACGAATTCTTGGAGCCGTCCCTCGATCGCGGTCGGTGCCTATCTTGGTAGGTATGAAGGGTGGTCCCGGACGGTGGTCGTCGACGGCGGTGGCGGCCGTGCTGGCCGTCGCCGCGCTGCTTTCCGCGGCCCCGGCGTCGGCGGATCCACCCGACGACGCGTTCCTGGGGGCCCTGGCGGACAACGGGATCGTGCTGAACGACGACGCCGCGATCTCGATGGCCCGCGCGGTCTGCGCCGGACGCGACCGAAACCAGAAATCGAGCGTCCTGGCGATGAAGGTGATGAAAGACGCCAACCTCTCGGCGCGGCAAGCCGGGTTCTTCGTCGGCGCTTCCGTGTCCGCCTACTGCCCGCAATACAAGGGGCAGGGCGACGGTTCGGTGGACTGGCTGAATCCGCTGCCCCCGCTCATGTGAGCGCTACATCGATTGCCCGGCTCCTCGCGCCGCGTGCGCGGCGCATCGTCGCCGGGCTAGACCCAGTACGGCACCCGGGCGCGGTACTGCCGCATCGCGAACGCCGCCAGCACCCAGCCGACGACCGTTAGCACCCCCACCACGGCCCAGTGCCGCAGCTCCTGATGGGCGCCAAGCAGGGGGGCGCGAACGATGTCGAGATAGTGCAGCAGCGGATTGAGCTCGACGATCTTCGACCAGCGCCCGGCGCCCTGCTGCCGCAACGTGTCGTCGTTCCAGATGATCGGGGTCATGAAGAACAGCAACTGCACGACGGAGAACAGCAGCGGGCCGATGTCGCGGTAGCGGGTCGCCAGGATGCCGAAACACAGTGACACCCAAATGCAATTGAGGACGATCAGACCCAGCGCCGGGATCACCGACAGATCCGCCCACGACCACGCCTTGGGATAGATGATCGCGATGACGGCGTAGATGACGATGTTGTGCGCGAACAAGATCATCTGCCGCCACACCAGCCGGTAGACGTGCACGCTCAGCGGCGTCGGCAACTGCTTGATCAGTCCCTCGTTGGCGACGAAGACGTCGGCGCCCTCGAGGATGGCCGCGTTGATGAGGTTCCAGATGATCAGCCCGAGCGTGACGTACGGCAGGTGCACGGAGAGCTCGAGGTGAAACAGCTTGGAGTACAGGCCACCCATGGCGACGGCGGTGGTGCCGGTCGCGATGGTGATCCAGAACGGCCCCAGCACCGAGCGGCGGTAGCGCTGCTTGATGTCCTGCCAGCCCAGGTGCAGCCACAACTCGTGCCGACGGAAGCCGGCCACCAGGTCGGCCCGGGCGCGGGTGAAGGTCCGCGACTGCGCGGCGGCGTCGATGAATGTCAAGTGGAGTCTCCCGGTTTGCCGAACTGCTCCCGACGCCCCAAGCGGCGCAACCGAATCCACTCGGACAGCCCCTTGGGGTCGCGGCGGGTGATCAGGAAGTACCAGCCGAACCGAACCCATTCCTGGGGCAGCAGCTTGCGCAGGCCCGGTTGGGACAGCAGGTAGCCGCGGTTGCGATAGGTGTAGAACCGCTTAGTCGGATTGTCGGGGTACTGGGTGTGCATGCGGCCGCCCAGAATCGGGCGGAACTCGTCGGATCCGCAGGGATGCAAGTAGATCGCGTCCAGGCAGGTGCCGAATGGTAGGCCGGACCGAACCAGCCTGCGATGCAACTCCACCTCGTCGCCGCGGATGAACAGCCGCATGTCCGGGACGCCGACCGCATCCAGGGTGGACGCCCGGAACAGCGCGCCGTTGAACAGCGACGCGATCCCGGGCAACAGGTCCTGTCCCGGTTCGGTGCGCAATTCGCTTGCGCGCCTGCGCCATACCAGGCCACGGCGCAACGGGAACGCCAGCCGTTCCGGGTCGTCGGAGTTGCACACCATCGGCGAGACTTCGGCCAGGCCGTGCTTTTCGGCGCAGGCCAGCAGCGTGGCCAGCACGCGGGAGTCCTGCGGCCGACCGTCGTCGTCGGCGAGCCACACCCAATCGGCGCCCTGCGCCAGCGCGTGCAGCATGCCGAGCGCGAAACCCCCCGCACCGCCGAGATTTCGGCGGGAGGGCAGGTACGTCGTCGAGATCGGCTGGGCCGCAACCAGTTCGCGGATGCGGGCGTCGGCGCCACCGTCGTTGTCGACGACGATCAGATGATCCGGCAGCCGGGTCTGCGCGCTGAGCGTGTCCAGCGACTTGGCGAGTTCGTCGGCGCGCCGGTGCGTGACCACGACGGCGATGATGGATTCACTCATCCCCGGATGCGCTCTGCGACAGCGGTTCGTCGGTGCGGCCCTGCAGGCGGGTCTCATCCAGTACTTCGCGCACGTGCCGGGCCGCGTCCTCGCCCTCGTAGGCGCGCACCACGTCTTCAATGTCACCGGCCTGGCGAATGACTCCGTGGTCGATCCACATCGCGGTCTTGCACAACCGGGCCAGGAACTCGTTGGAATGGCTGGCGAACACCAGGATTCCGGACCGCTCGACCAGGCCCTGCAGCCGCGACTGTGCCTTCTTCAGGAAGTCGGCGTCGACCGCGCCGATCCCTTCGTCGAGCAGCAGTATCTCGGGGTCGATGCTGGTGACGACGCCCATCGCGAGGCGGACCCGCATCCCGGTGGAGTAGGTCCGCAGCGGCATCGACAGGTAGTCACCCAGCTCGGTGAACTCGGCGATCTCGTCGACCTTGGCCAGCATCTGCTTGCGGGTCTGCCCGAGGAACAGCCCGCGGATGATGATGTTCTCGTAACCGGAGATCTCCGGGTCCATGCCGACACCCAGATCGAAGACCGGTGCGACCCGGCCGGTGACCGTCGCCCAGCCGCGGGTTGGTTCGTAGATGCCCGAAAGCAGGCGCAGCAGAGTCGATTTGCCGGCCCCGTTGTGACCGACCAGACCCACCCGGTCGCCCAGCTCGAGCGACATGGTGATGTCGCGCAACGCCTCGACGACGACCACGTTGGAGCTGTTGCGGCCGATCGTGCCGCCCGCCTTGCCCAGGAAGGCTTTCTTCAGGGAGCGCGACTTCGCGTCGAAAATGGGGAATTCCACCCACGCGTTGTGCGTCTCGATGTGAGGACCCGCCACCGTGCTTCGCTTACAGGTACTGACCGTGCCCGGACGCGCCCGGCTTGCCTACGCCGGGGGGCAGCGCGCCCTGGCGCATGTTCTCCAGCTGCGCGCGGGCGGCCATCTGCTGGGCGAACAGCGCCGTCTGGATGCCGTGGAACAGCCCCTCCAGCCAGCCGACCAGCTGGGCCTGGGCGATGCGCAATTCCGCGTCCGACGGCGCCGAGTCCTCGTTGAACGGCAGGGTGAGGCGGTCGAGCTCGTCGCGCAGTTCCGGTGCCAGGCCCTCTTCGAGCTCGCGAATGCTGGTCGCGTGGATCTCGCGCAGGCGGTTGCGGCTGGCCTCGTCGAGCGGTGCGGCACGCACCTCCTCAAGGAGTTGCTTGATCATCGTCCCGATGCGCATCACCTTGGCGGGCTGCTCAACCAGATCGGTCAGGGAGCGCTCGTCGGAGTCGTCCTCCGCCACCGCCGTGGTCCGCGGGTCGACGCCGCCGATGATCTCGATGTCATCGTCGTCGTTGCGGGTAGTCAATCCATCACCATCCTTTGCGGACTAAGAGTGCGGCGCCGCGCCGCTTCCGCGCCATTCGTAGATTCGGGCTCCACCATTGTCGTAGATCAGCGCCCACGACTTCGATTTATCCAGTGACACTAGTCCGTCGGGTACGGCGAAGCCCCGGACCGTCGGCGTGCTGGTGTAGATGTACCGGATATTGAGCGCCTTAATCGCCTCGACCACCCGCGGATCGGACTCGCCCTTGCGGGCTCCGGTCCAGAAGATGTAGCGGTTGGGTCCGGGGCCCATTTGCTGCGGGTAGTCGTAGTGGGTCCACAGCGGGTGCAGGTCGGCGACGGCGTACATCCAGGCGGTTCCGTCGGTGTTGGCGTTGCCGATCACGGTGGTGTGCGCGCCCGGAAGCGTGGCCAGGTAGGCCATCGCCATCAGGTCGCGTTGGTCGATCATCACCGAGTCGTACTTGTCGCCGAACAGAACCAGGTGCCGATAGAAGTAGTGGCGGGCGGTGAAGACGGTCGTCGCCAGCAACAGCACGGCCGTGGCCGCGGTCCACGCCGGCGCGGGTGACGGTCGGGACCGGTCGGCGACTCGTTTGGCGCCGGCGACCACCCCGGTGACGATCACGAACAACGCGACGCCGACCATAGGTTGCAGCAGCAGAGTGATGGCCGCCGAGATCCGGCGCGGGTCCTTGTAGAAAAACTCCCCGAACGCCCCGGCCAGCGCGCCGAGTGGGCCGCCCAGCGGTGTTCCCGCGTCGACGTCCACCACCACCAACAACAGCCAGACGGCCAGCGGCCACCAGATCTTCTTGTAGGCGAAGAGGATCCCGCCGAGGATCGCCAGCGACATGAGCCCGTACTGGTAGGGGAAGTCGTTGAGATGACGCGAGTGCTGGAAGACGGCGTCGAACAGGCCCCGCTTCTTGCTGAGGTGGGTCAGGAACGAGTGCCCGGCGATGATGTCTTCCTGCTGCCGCACGCTGATGAACTGCGGCAACAGGATCAGCCCGGTGGCCGTCGTCACGCCGGCGACCGTCACGGCGTCGGCGACCCGGCCGCGCACCGGGCGCCGCAGCACGTCCAGCAACCACCAGGCCACCACGAACAGCACGACGATGAACCCGCCGGTCAGGTGGACCGACATCACCCCCACGAAGGCCAGCACCGCCACCGGGATGCGGTCGCGGTGCCGCAGCGTCGAGGCGATCAGCACGAACGTCGGGATGGCGACCCCGTAGGCCGCCAGGTTGGGCATCGCGGCGACGCCGAACTCGACGTAGGGGAGGGCGGTGAACGACGCCGACAGCGCGGCGGCGGTGGCGGCCGCGGCGGCGGTGCGCCATTCACACCAGGTCCCGCGCATCAACCGCCAGGTCAGCATCGCCGCGCTGGTGGGAAACAGCCAGACCGAGGCCGCCACCGAGCTCACCGTGTAGCCGGTGGTGGGCGCCGCCCCGGTGAGCTGACAGAAAACCGCGGTCAGGGCGTGGAACACCGACGGGTAGTACAGCGTCTGGTGCGTTTCGACGTTGCGCAGCTCGCCCATGTGCGTCGACGACGCCTGCCCGGTGTCGAGGATGAACCGCACCTCGTTGGCGTGCCAGACCGCGTCCCAGGTGCTGGGGATGGTCTGCCAATGCGCACCCAGACCGCGATAGGCCGCCCACATGATCAGCAGCGACCCGAGCAGCACCCCGGCCGCCACCGTCACCGCCGGCCACCGGCCGATCCCGCGGGCCTCCGCCTCGACGTCGCGGTAGCGGCCGACCAGCAACTGCAGGACCGTCATCAGCAGGCACACCCCGACCAGCGTCGCCAGCGCCGTCCAGCCGTTCCACGGGATTCCGACCGCGCCGAACGGGATGATCGCCAACGCGATCGCGCCGTAGGTCAGGGCCGGGCCCACCGCGACGGCGACAGGCCAACTGAGCTGACTGATTCGCGCGACGATCGCCCCGGGCGCTATCAGCAAAAACAATGCGATCAGCGTTCCGAACCAGAGGCCCACTCGACTAGTATGGCTGGCCGGGTGTCCTGCCTCGGGAAGCCACCGGCCGGCTTGAAGCTGTATGGCACCCGCTACGGTCACAGTTTCGCGGAAATGCGCAAGCTCTAAGGTGGCTGGCATGGCTTACGACGTCGCCCGGGTGCGCGGACTGCATCCGTCGCTGGGTGACGGGTGGGTGCACTTCGACGCGCCGGCCGGGATGCTCATCCCCGATTCCGTCGCGACCACCGTTTCGACCGCCTTCCGCAGGTCCAGCGCCACCACGGCGGGCGCCCACCCGTCCGCGCAGCGCAGCGCCGCCATCCTGGAGGCGGCGCGGGCGGCGGTGGCCGACCTCTTCAACGTCGACCCGGCGGGCGTGGTGCTCGGGGCCGACCGCGCCATCCTGCTGTCGGCGCTGGCCGAGGCGTCGTCGTCGCGCGCCGGGCTGGGCTACGAGGTGGTCGTCAGCCGCCTCGACGACGAGGCGAACATCGCCCCGTGGCTGCGGGCTGCGCACCGCTACGGCGCCAAGGTGAAGTGGGCCGAGATCGACATCGAGACCGGCGAGCTGCCGACCTGGCAGTGGGAGGGTCTGATCGGGAAGTCGACCAGGCTGGTGGCCGTCGCATCCGCGTCCGCGACGCTGGGCACGGTCACCGACCTGCGAGCCATGACCAAGCTGGTGCACGACGTGGGCGGGCTGGTCGTGGTCGATCATTCCGCCGCGGCGCCGTACCGGTTGCTCGACGTCAAGGAGAGCGACGCCGACGTGGTGGCGGTGAACGCCCTGGCGTGGGGCGGTCCGCCGATCGGCGCGGTGGTGTTCCGCGATCCGGCGCTGCTCAACTCGTTCAGCTCCATCTCGACGGACCCCAAGGCGACCGGCGCGGCGCGGCTCGAGATCGGCGCGCACCAGTTCGGTCTGCTCGCCGGGGTGGTCGCCAGCATCGAGTACCTGGCCGCACTCGACGAGTCCGCCCGCGGTAGCCGCCGCGAACGCCTGTCGGTGTCGATGCAATCGGCCAGCCTCTACCTGAACCGGATCTTCGATTACCTCATGGTGTCGCTGCGGTCGTTGCCGTTGGTCATGGTGATCGGCCGTCCGGAGGTGCGGATCCCCGTGGTCAGCTTCGCCTTGAACGGCGTGCCCGCCGAACGGGTGGTGCAGCGGCTGGCGGACAACGGAATCCTGGCCGTCACCAACGAGAATTCCCGCGCGCTCGACGTGCTGGGCGTCAACGACATCGGCGGCGCGGTCACCGTCGGGCTCGCGCACTATTCGACGACGGCCGAGGTGGACCAGTTGGTCCGCGCGCTGGCCTCCCTGGGCTGAGCTTTCAGGGGCCGCTAGACCGTCAGCACGATCTTGCCGGTCACCTTGCTCGACGTCAGCTGTTGATGTGCCTCCGCGGCCTGCTGGATGGGCATGCGGGCGCCGATGATCGGCCGGACGCGGCCCTCGGCGATCATCGGCCACACCGACCCGATCACCGCCTGCACGATCTCCGTCTTGCTGTTCGGGCCGGTCACCGGCCGGGCGCGCAGCGTGGTGCCGATGACCCGCGCGCGCTTGCCGAGCAGCTTGGCGATGTTGAGCTCGCCCTTGATGCCGCCCTGCATGCCGATGATGACCAGCTGCCCGTCGGTCGCCAGAGCGTCGATATTGCGGTCCAGGTAGGCGGCGCCCATGATGTCCAGGATCACGTCAGCCCCACCGCATTCGCGCAGCCGCTCGACGAAGTCCTCGTCGCGGTAGTTGATGGTGATCTCGGCGCCCAGCTCGCGGCAGAACTCCAGCTTCTCCACCGAGCCGGCCGTGACGGCCACCCGGACGCCCAGCGCCCGCGCGACCTGGATCGCGTGGCTCCCGATCCCGCTGGCGCCGCCGTGCACCAGCAGCAGCTGCCCCTTGCCGAGGTGGGCGGTCAGCACCAGGTTCGACCACACCGTGCAGGCCACTTCCGGCAGCCCGGCCGCGTCGACGAGGTCGACTCCAGAGGGAATCGGCATCACCTGGCCGGCGGGGACGGCGACGTATTCGGCGTATCCGCCGCCGGCCAGCAGCGCGCAAACCTCTTGGCCGACGGGCCAATCCGAGACGCCGTCGCCGGTTTCCGCGACGACGCCCGACACCTCCATGCCGATGATTTCGCTGGCGCCCGGTGGCGGCGGGTATTTGCCGGCGGCCTGCAGCAGGTCGGCGCGGTTCACGCCGGCCGCGGTGACCTTGATCAGCACCTCGCCGGGCCCGGCGGACGCGTCTGGGACGTCTTGCCAGGACAGCTGATCGGGGGATTCGGCGACTATGGCGCGCATGGTGGCCACGCTACCGACCCCCGTTACCCTTACTCGTGGTGGCGTGGCAGAGCGGCCTAATGCACTCGCCTTGAAAGCGAGAGACGGCTAACACCGTCCGGGGGTTCAAATCCCTCCGCCACCGCGTGTCAGCCGGCGGGCTGGTGCAGCGTTAGGGCGTAGCGAAGCAGCGCACCGACACCGTCGGCCGGTGCGATCCGCTCGTCGGTGCGCACCAGCGACGCCCCGATGGAAACCGCGAACAGGGGCAGCGCCTCGTCGGCCCGCAGCGTCTTGGCGGGCGCGGCGCCCTGCTCCGACAGCACGTTCTCATTCGGGGCGATCGTCGTCAGCGCCTCGTCGGCGACCACGGTGGCGTCGCCGAGATCGCCGACGATCAACGTGTCGACCGCGCCCTGGCGCAGCGCGGAGCAGACGGCGTCGAGCCCCTCGGCGGCGAGCCCGGACTGCCGGCCCACCTCGGCGGTGAACCGACCGGCGGCAGCGTCGATCACCTTCAACCGTCGCTCGACGAAAGCGGCTTCGATGGCCCGCTGCACTTCCTCGTCGTCGTGGCCGCTGTGCCGCGCGCCCACTTGTAGCTGAATTACCTTGTCGTGCAGCCGATCCGGCAGGGTGGCCAGCAGGTCCGAGCGCGACCGCACCTCGCCGACGATGAAGACCAGCTCGATGGACTTGTCGTCGACGAGCTGTCCGATCCGGTCGGCGACGGCGCGCACGTTCTTGCGGGCGGCTTCGTCGGTGCGCAGTTGCGGGTCGCCGTATCCGGCAGTTTCTGCCCCGGCGGCTTTATGCACGGGATAGCCTCCGCCGTCGACTGTTTCCGTTCGCAGCGTGCCGTTGACGTGGGTCGTGATGTCGGCGCCGGTGTGGTCGACCACCACCAGCAGATAGTCGGGGTAGTCGAAGCCGAGTTCGACGAGCGGAAGGACGAACGGCAATTCGGAGACCCGGACGACCGCTTCGGCGGTGGGCCGGGTCAGGTGTTCGTTGAGCAGCACGCCCTCGGCGCTCGCCACCACGCCGCGGCCACTGCGGCCGATCGGCGGACGCAAATCCTGCACGGCACGGCCGATTTCCTCGGTCACCGCCGCGGGCGCGCCCTGCCGTTCCAGGTCTTCCTTCAGCGCCCGCCATTTGAGGTCGAGCTGAGCTTCGGCGTCGTGGGTGTCGTGCGAGTCGTCGAAGTAGACCGACGCGAACGGCGCGGGGGCCTCTAGCAGCTTGCGGAAGCGTTCAGAGTCCATGTCTTTGGGTGCCCGACGAGGCGGGCCGCAAACACTAGTAGCTGCGATCGCCTTCGCTGCTGTCGAAGAACCGCCATTCGCCGTCGGCTTCGACCTCCATGCGCCAGCCCAGTTCGTTGCCCTCGACCGCCTCATCGGCGAACCACGCGTGCGCCTTGTCGGCGCTTTCGATGTCCTTCGTCGCGACGACGTCGCCCTTCGGGTTGAGCACTCGGTAGGTAGCCATGGCGGCAGTGTTCCCACCGGAGGCGACCCTCAACCGGCGGGGATCTCGGCGGTGATCGTGTCCATCAGGGCGGTGTACCGCTTGGCTTCCGGGTCGCGCCCGGGCTTTCCGCTGCTGACCACGCCGGCGGCCAGGCCGCGCGCCGGGTCGGCCCAGATCGCGATGTTGACCAGGCCGAGGTTGCCGAACGCATGCGGCGAGTTGAGCCCGAACGGACCCCAGCGGTTCGTTCCGAGGATGAATCCGGTGCCCCACCGGGCCGGTTGCAAACCGACCGCGAAATCCGGTCGCAGTCGGCGGCATTCCTTGATCGCGCCGTACATCGTCTCCGGGCTCATCACCCGCACGCCGTCGAGATTCCCACCGCGACGCCAGATTTCGGCGAACCGTGACATCTCGTGCGCGGTCGACACCGTGTTGGACGACGGGATGATGGTGGTGAGAAACATCGGGGTGTTGGTGATCGGGATCATCTCGTGCACGGTCCCACCGATCGCCTTGCGGAAGATCTGCGCGACCACCGGCGGCAACGGGCGGCCCGTCGCGTGGCTCGGCGCCACCAGGGGCAGGTCCTCCTTGGCGACACCGAAGTTGGTCCACCGGAAGCCGAGAGGGTCGAGGACCTCAGTGGCGAGGATCTCGCGAATCTCCTTGCCGGTGGCCGCGTAAACGATCTCGCGTACCAGCGGACCCCAGGTCAGCGCGTGGTAGATGTGCACCAGTCCCGGCCGGTAGAGGGGGCGCAGCTCACCCAGCTTTTGTTGCGCGTACTCGTGGTCGTCCGCGCGTTTGACGTCGGGTTTGGGCCCGGTCGGGAAGGGAAGCCCGGCGCTGTGGGTCATGACGTGCCGGATGGTGATCCGATGCTTGCCGTGACTGGTGAACGTGGGGATGTAGTCGCAGACCCGGTCGTCGAGCGAGAACACGCCACGCTCGACGAGCATGTGCACCACCGTGGCCGCCATTCCCTTGGCCGCCGAGTACACGCAGAACGGAGTGTCCGGCGTGACGGGGATCTTCTCGGCGTCGGGCGGGTCGCTCGGCGCGTTGCCCCAGCCGTGGCCGATCGCGCGGTTGAGCACGACGCGCCCGTGCCGACGGATGCACAGCTGGATGGCGGGGTGGAAGCCGCCCTGGTACCAGTGCCGCGCGGCGCCCCAGATCCGCTCGACCGCGGCGCTGTCGATTTCCGAGTGGTCTTCGTCGCCGATCGTCGTCACGGCGTCCAGGTCGCCCGGGACGCGGATCTTGCCGTCTGGTGTCACCTCAGCGAGGGTACGTGGCGCCGGATCACTCCCCGGTGAACCGCGGCGGCCGCTTCTCGAATGTCGCCGCGATGCCCTCGGTCAGGTCCTTCGACGGCAGGAAGGCGGCGTTCCAAGCGGCCACGTAGCGCAGGCTCTCCGACACCGCGGCGACGCGCTGCTGGTCGAGGACGTCCTTGATGCCGTGCACGGCCAGCGGCGGGTTGGCGGCGATCTCGGCCGCGGTGGCATGCGCGGCGGCCAGGGTCGCCTCTGGGTCGTCGTACACGTCGTTGACCAGGCCGATCGTCTCGGCCCGGGCCGCGTCGATGTCCTTACCGGTCAGCGCGAGTTCGCGCAGGTGCCCGTCGCTCAGGATGTACGGGAGGCGGGCCAGGCTGCCGACGTCGGCGACGATCGCCAGCTTGACCTCGCGCACCGAGAATTTGGCGTCGGAGCTGGCGTAGCGGATGTCGACCGCGGAGATCAGGTCGACCCCGCCGCCGATGCACCAGCCATGCACCGAGGCGATGGTCGGGGTGCGGCAATCCGCGACCGCGGTGATCGCGCCCTGCATGCGCTTGACCTCCGCGTGGAAGACCGCCCGCGGGCCGGCCAGCGCGTCCCCGGACAGCAGCGGGGTGAACGAGCCGCCCATCGCGGGCACGTCCAGGCCGTAGCTGAAGTTCCTCCCGGAGCCGGTGATGACGATGGCCCGCACTTCGGGGTCGGCGTCCAGCGCCGCGAACAGCTCCGGCATCTCCGACCAGAACGCCGGGCCCATCGCGTTGCCCTTGCCCGGGCCGATCAGCGTCACCTGGGCGACGTGATCTTTCGTTTCCACCGTGACGGATTCGTATGCTTGCGCCATATCGAGACCGTAGCGTGGCAAACATGGCTCCTGATTTGCGGCCCGGCCCCCATTCGCCGCCCACCGACGAACTGCACAGCGCTGAGGACACGCTCGGGGTTTTGCAGCGGGTGCTGCACACCATCGCGGCCGACGACCTGTCGCGGCAGACCCCGTGTGCGGAGTTCGACGTGGCACAGCTGACCGATCACCTGCTGAACTCGATCACCGCCCTGGGTGGCATGGTCGGCGCGGAGGTCCCGGAGCGCGACGAAGCCGATTCGGTGGAACGCCAGGTGGTAGCGGCGGCCCGGCCCGCGCTGGACGCCTGGCACCGCCACGGCCTGGACGGGTCGGTGCCGTTCGGCAAGACCGAGATGCCCGCGAAGAGTGCGTGCGCCGTCTTGTCGATCGAATTCCTGGTCCACGCTTGGGATTTCGCAGCAGCCGTGGGACACGAGATCAACGCGCCCGAGCCGCTGTCCGAGTACGTGTTGGGGCTGGCGCGCAAGGTCATCAGGCCGGAGTTCCGCGGCGGCGCGGGGTTCGACGACCCGGTGGACGTGCCCGAAGATGCCGGCGCGCTCGAGCAATTGGTCGCGTTCACCGGCCGCAACCCCGAGCGGTAACGCTCGTCGCTTGGCCGAGTGTGCGTCCAGCCGCACATTCGAAGGCTCAGCCGCTACACCCGTTCGAGGTAGAAGTAGTAGTACCGGCCGTTATCCCGGACGCCCTTGCCGTTCATGATGCCCATCACGGTGTCGTCGTCGATCTTCTTGAAGTGGTCGTGCACCGGCTGGCCGTCGTAGACCATCGTCGCGGTGACCTCCCCGCGGAACTGTTCGAGCCACAGGCTGGCCTCGCCCTTGCCCATCTCCTTGTTAGAGAACTTGTTGCCGTCGGCGTCGAGGCAGACCAGCGGCTGCACGTCGCGGGCCGAGGAGAAGGTCTTGCCGAACCAGCCCGCCTTCTCCAGCTGGCCGTTCATCCGGTGGCCGGTGCGGAACTCGCCGCCCTTCCACTCACCCAGCATCCCCTCGATCGTCGCGGGCTCGAGGCCGGCCCAGAAGTCGTCGAGCTCGGTGTCGGGGATCTCGCCCTCGCGCTCCTTGAACTCGGTGAACTGCTTGCGCGCCAAGTCCAATGGAGTGCTCCTTAAGCTTCGGTGCGGGAAATCCAGTCGCGGGCGAAGTGCAACAAAGCGTCATTCTCCTCCACCGCACCGATGGTGATGCGCACCCCCTCGCCCGCGAACGGCCGTACCACCAGCCGAGCGTCGGCGGCCTGCTCGGTGAAGTCCGCGGTGCGGGCACCCAGCGGCAACCAGACGAAGTTGGCCTGCGAGGGCGGCAGGGTGAACCCGGCGTCGCGCAACCCGGCGCTGACCCGGGTGCGCTCGGCCACCAGAGCGTCGGTGCGGGCTGCCAGCTCGTGGGAAGCCTCCAGCGACGCGATGGCGGCCGCCTGGGCGACGTTCGTCACGGCGAAGGGCATGACCACCTTGTCCAGCGCGGTGATGAGGTCGGGGTGGCCGATCGCATAACCGACACGCAAGCCCGCCAGGCCGTACGCCTTGGAAAAGGTCCGCAGCACAACGACGTTGCTGCGGGATAGTGCGAGCTCCAGGCTGTTGGGCAGCATGCCGTCGCGGATGTATTCGACGTAGGCCTCGTCGATGGCGATCAGGATCTGCGGCGGCACGGCCTCGATGAACCGGGCCAGGGCGTCCGGGTCGACCACCGTGGACGTCGGATTGTTCGGGTTGCAGACGAAGATCAGCCGGGTGCGGTCGGTGATCGCGGCGAGCATGGCGTCGAGGTCGTGCGTGTGGTCGGTCAGCGGCACTTTGACCGCGGTCGCGCCGGAAACCTGGACGATGGGCAGGTAGCACTCGAAGCTGCGCCAGCCCATCATCACCTCGTCGCCGGCGGATGCGGTGATCTGCACCAACTGTTGGCACAAGGTGACCGAACCGCTGCCGACCGCGATGTGCTCCGGGGCGACGTTGGAGCCGAGGTGCATGGCCAACGCCGCCTTGAGGTCCACGCTGGCGTTGTCCGGATAGCGGTTGACGACGGCGACGGCGCGCTCGATCGCCGCCCGCACGCTGGGCAGGGGGCCGTACACGGTCTCGTTGCTGGCCAGCTTGATCGAGCCCGGCACGTTCTTGCCGGGCACATAGACTGGCAGTCCGGCCAGTTCGGGACGCAGGCGAGCGGTCACTTCGACAGTTTATGTCGCGGATGTGTACGCTATGGCCGGTTCCGCGAGACCGGAAAGGGGTCGGGTACCCTCAAACAGTCCAAGGGAGGCGTGCCAGAGCGGCCGAATGGGGCTCACTGCTAATGAGTTGTCCCCCTCAAAGGGGACCGGAGGTTCAAATCCTCTCGCCTCCGCTGGTCTTTTCGAGGAACGCGACGCAAGACAACTGAACACGGGCGCCCGTAGCTCAACGGATAGAGCATCTGACTACGGATCAGAAGGTTAGGGGTTCGAATCCCTTCGGGCGCGCTCACTCGGTATGACGATTGTCGATCTCGCTCGATGGGCGCGATCGACAATCCGCGGAATCGCCCCACGCTGTCGCCGGCGGGCGTATGTTAAGGGCCTCGGGCGATTAATTCAGTTCCGCACACACCATCGGAGTTGAGTGCCATGTCCCGTGTCACCAGAACCCTCGCCGCCCTGATGATCGCCTCCAGCGCCTTGCTGATGTCGGGCTGCGGTTGCACCACAACCGCAGGCGTCACCACTTGCACCTTGATGTAAGCGGTCCAACGCTGTTGCGCCTTCAGGTCTGACGGAACCCGGCTGGGTCGCCGCACGGCTCGGCCAAATCCTGTCGCCCCGGTTGTCGCCGCGGTCCCCGCACCGCGTCGGCGGGAAGCTTCCGGCCTTGCAACGCCGCCGGGTAAACCCCTTCCCGCCAACATGATTGCGGACTAGCGCCATGCTTCAGCGCGGATCCATCACCTGCCCCGCGAAGACCACGGCGCCGGTCTTGTCGAGAATGGCGAACAGGAATGGGTGATCGGCCGTCACTTCCTCGACCGGACCAAACCCGCCACCGATGACCGTCGAAACGGCTGCGGCTTCCGTACCGAACTCGTCGATCCCGACGAAGGCCTTCTGCAGCACCCGTGGGATGTACAGCTTCTCGTCGGTGGTGATGTTGGAGAAGTCCGCGCGGTTCTGGTCGAATACGCGGGGCATCCCCACCGCTGCCAAGGTTTCCTTGAATTCCTCGGGTCCCCAGCTGATGCGAAACTTGGGCAAAGTGAGGCTGACCGGCCCCTGCACAAAGGACAAGTTGCGGAACCAAGCGTCGTCGATGCTGTTGCGGACCGCCTGCAGCTGTCCCTCGGTCGGCACCACGACCAGCATTTTGAGGTCGTCGCCCACGTAAGGAAGTTCCACCGCCTGGAAATTCGACCCAGCCGCGTGGCGCAGCGAACTCGCCTTGTGCATCATCGGCACGGTGACCGTTGCCTGAGGCGTGAGGCGGAAGCTGCCGTCGGCCGTAAGTTCTGTCGGAAATGGCCTGTCCCAGCTCGCCTTCAGGTAGGCCGCGTTCAGCAACACCGCACGCGTCGACTCGTCAATGACGCCCGGCGGGATCAGGTCTTTGATCTGCCCTTTGGTCGCGTCGCTGGCGAAGCTGTTGAGGGCGACTCGTTGGCCGTCGGGGTTGCCCTTGAAGTCGGCGAGATGCACGCCCGCGTCGTATTGGGTGGCGAGGATGTCGAGGAACGGCGCGCGAACCGACATGCCACGCTGCAGCCAAACCCCGTCGACCATCGCCAGCTCGATACTCCTCGGATCGTCGGCGGAGATCGCGGTGCGATTGCGTGAGCGCAGTTCGCGCAGCAGTTGATTCATGGCACGGTGGTAGGTGTCATTGCCGAACGGATCGCGCAAAGCGGCTTTCATTTCGGCCGCGGTGTCACCGGCGGCACCGGCATAGACCATCGACAACGCAACGCTGAGGCTCAGTGGAGAGAAGACCAGGTTCTTTTCACTGGCCGCCGACATGCGCCGGAATAGATCCAGCCCGAACCCGTTGGTGGCATTGACAAAACTCTGCTCCTGCGCGGGGGCAACGTCTGGAGTGTTGTCGTACGGAAGGTTTGAATGCGTGACGGACGCCGGTGTCGGTCCTGGTGTGGACGCACCACGATTGTGCTCGCTCGCGCAGCCGACGGCACTCGCGAAAACAACGGCAGCAGCAACTATCCCGTGGAATCCGACGCGGGATTTACGGGTTAGGCGCTTCACGGTGACCAGTATGAGCGCCTCGAGGCGCGGGCATTAGGCAAATCGCGCGCTATGAAAACCCCGCCGAAATACGTTGAGCGGTCGGCGATCACCAACAGAGGGTCGAGGGCTCGAATCCCTCCCCGCGCTCCCGGAGACCTCGGTCGACCGCGGTTGGGGACCTCGTTCGACCGGTCGCAAGCTGCGGCATCTGCTTAAGTCGATGCTGTGACTTCCTATGTGCGCTTTCTCCGTGACACGGTCGCGGTGCGGCTCTTTGTTGCCTTGATAGCCGGAACCGCGGCTGCGGTCGCCATCGCTGATGCGCTCGGTTGGAGGTTCGCCCTGCTCGGCTGGGTGGTGGCCGCAGCGGTGTACGTGGCGTGGAGCTGGCTGATCATCGGACCGATGGACGCACAACGCACCGCTCGGCACGCGACACGCGAGGACGCCACCCGGTTGCTCGCCGACGTGGTCATCGTCTCAGCGAGCCTGGGCAGCCTCGGCGGGGTCGGATACGTAGTCGCGGCGGGCACACATTCGGGCGCCCAAGCCCTCGCAGCAGCGGGCGTGGGCATTCTGGCCGTGGTGGCGTCCTGGTTTGCCGTGCATACGCTTTTCACCGCGCACTACGCGCGCCTCTACTACTCCGACGAGGCCGGGGGCATCGATTTCCACGACCCACATCCGCCGCGATACCTGGACTTCGCATATGTGGCGTTCACCGTCGGTATGACCTTTCAGGTCTCCGACACGGAGATCAACAACTCTCGGCTGCGCGCAACCGTTTTACGCCATGCGCTGCTGTCGTACCTTTTCGGCGCGGTGATCCTTGCGGTCACCATCAACATGGTCGCCGGGCTGGGCGCCAAGTTGTGACGCGTCGCGGTCGCTAGCGTCCGCCGAACGGGCCCCCGAACGGTCCGCGACGGGGCGGCACGGTCACGGTTTGCGTTTGCGTGACGGTGCTGGTGTCGGTGCTCGGCGAGACCGTAACGGTGCTCGGCGCTTCCGTTGTGGTGGGGGTGTCGGAGCTCGGGGGCGGGGCGGTCTCGGTGACGGTCTCGGTCGGGACGCCACCGCCACCGCCGCCACCACCGTGGTGCCGTGGCGGCTCCGTGGTCGTGGTGGTCGTCACCGTTGTGGTCGGCGCGGTGGTCGTAGTCGTCGCTGCCGGACTATGCGCGGGCGAACCGGCCACCAGCTTGACCACCGCAAAGGCCACGAGCGCAAGCACGATCACCCCGATCGCGCCGGCCGCCACCAGCGCCGCGGGGCGGCGGTACCACGGAGTCGGCGGCTCGGGCTGGGGCGCCGGCTCGTCGTAATACCCGCCGCCATACCGCGCGGCCTGGGTGGGCTCGGAGTAGTAGTCGGGTTCCTCGGGATAAGGCGGCACGAACGGAGATGTTAGTGGATCAGCGCTGGCCCTCGATCATGCCCAGCGCGCGCTCGAACAGGTGCACCGTCGCGGCGTGCAGCTGGTCGCCGACCTCCTTTTCGGCCTTGCCCGCGCAGGCCCGGGCGAGTGTCCCCTCGATGACGATGCCCAGCTTGAAGCAGGCCAGCACCGTGTACCAGGTGATATTCGACAAGTCGCGGGTGGTGTTGGCCGCATAGCGCTGGAAGAGTTCGTCGGTGCTGGCCAAACCGTCCTGACCGCCCAGGGCGTGGCTGAACACAGTGGAACCGTCGGGCTGGCGCCAAGTGGCCAGCAGCCAGCCCAGATCCAGCAGCGGGTCGCCGATCGTGCACATCTCCCAGTCGACGATGGCGACCACGTCCGGCCCGGTTCGGGAGAACATCACGTTGGCGGCGTGGTAGTCGCCGTGCATGATGCCGGGCGTCCACGTCGCCGGCCGATGGCGCTCCAGCCAGGCCGACACTTCCTCGATGCCCGGGATGTCCGGTCCCGGGTAGCCGTCATAGTCGCTGTAGGACTCCAACTCCGAGAGCCAGCGCGGCACCTGGCGTTCGAGGAAGCCTTCCGGCTTGCCGAAGTCGGCGAGCCCCACCGCGACGTGGTCGACGGCGGCCAGCTTGGCCAGCGCATCGGCCATCGACAGGCCCATGCCGTGCCGCACGGCGGCATCGCCCGCATGCAGCGGCAGCAGTCCCTCGCCGGCGTTGAACCCGTCGACTGGGTCCATCAGGTAGAAGACGGCGTCGCCCAGCACGGCGGGATCTTCGCAGGCGGCGATCAGGTGTGGGTGCGGAACGTCGGAACCGGCCAGTGCAGCAAGGACTTTCGTTTCCCGCAGGATGACGCTGTTGCTCCGCGGACGCAGGTGTCGCGGCCCCCGGCGCAGGACATAGGGCCGGCCGGCCCGGGTGAACCGGACCATGACGTTCTGCGTTCCACCGGTGACGGCGGAAACATCCTCCAGCGGGCCTTCGCCGAGTCCCTGCTCGGACATCCACGCCGCGACGGCGTCCAGGTTCACCGCATCCACGTGCGGCCCGTGCCGATCGGGGCAAACACTTCCGTCATGCCAGCGCTCCTCTGCAACCCTGTGGGCCGTCTGGGAAAAAGCGTAGGCCACCCTCGCGAAGGGGCCCCGGGCGGCGGAGGCTGGAACAATAGTGTGCGGAACTAACTGACTGGCGCGTGAAGGGAACTGGCGATGCCGCGTACCGACAACGATTCCTGGGACATCACCCAAAGCGTGGGAGCCACCGCACTGGGTGTCGCGGCGGCGCGGGCCGCCGAGACCGAGAGCGCCAACCCGCTCATCAAAGACCCGTTCGCGCGCGTGTTCGTCGACGCCGCGGGCGAAGGCATGTGGAGCATCTACGCCGATCCCGCACTCCTGGCCAAGGCGGTGGAGCTGGAGCCGGAGGTGAGTACGCGCATCCAGCTGATGATCGACTTCATGGCCACGCGGACAGCCTTTTTCGACGAGTTCTTCCTGGGCGCGGCCGACTCCGGCGTGCGGCAGGTGGTGATCCTGGCCGCCGGATTGGACGCGCGCACCTGGCGGCTGCCGTGGCCCGACGGCACGGTCGTCTACGAACTGGATCAGCCAAAGGTGCTGGACTTCAAATCCAACACGCTGCGCGAGCACGGTGCCCAACCGAAGGCACGCCTGGTGAACGTGCCGATCGATCTGCGGCAGGATTGGCCGAACGCGTTGCAGGAGGCAGGATTTGACCCGACCAAGCCCGCCGCCTGGTCGGCCGAGGGTCTGGTCCGTTACCTGCCCGCCCAGGCCCAGGACTTGTTGTTCGAGCGCATCCATTCCCTCAGCGCGGACGGCAGCTGGCTGGCTTCGAACGTGCCGGGCGCGGGATTCACCGATCCCGAGCTCGTCCGGCGCCAGCGCGAGGACATGCAGCGCATGCGAGCCGCGGCCGCCAAGCTGGTCGACTCCGAGATCACCGACTACGACGACCTCTGGTATCCCGAAGAGCGCACCGCCGTCGACGGCTGGCTGCGAGACCGGGGCTGGGACGTCGCCACGGCGACGTTTTCGGAGTTGATGGCTCGTTACGGCCGCAACGTTCCGCAGGAAGCGGAACACACGATGCCGCCCACGCTGTACGTGTCCGCGCAGCGACGCGGCGATCTTGTGCACGTCGCTCACTCGGGCGGGTCGATCGGCCACACCGGCGAGGGTAGCGGCCGTGACACCCTAGCCGCGTCGCTGCGCGGACACGTACAGCGTGGGCGGCATCGTGTGTTCCGCTTCCTGCGGAACGTTGCGGCCGTAAC